>NZ_CALPCC010000001.1 GCF_943192905.1 Adlercreutzia murintestinalis
CCGAAAACTTTATTATGTTTAAACTTTTCGGAATTTTCTGTATTGATTCATCATACCCTAATCAATGCACTTTATCCACTGCGGATCATCGGCCTGAATCAGGACGAGAAGGCCTCTGGCGGCATGGCTGGGCTGACGTTTCTTTTTACGCAACCGATGAAGACAGATACAGTCACCTACTCAGTGGGAGAGGGCCAGCCGACCACTTCCTGGGAGACGTCGAATGCACGCACGTGGCTGAATTCTGGACAGGGCTGGACAGGGCTTCCGGCAGGCGTCCGTGGTGCCATCAAGCAGGTCAAGAAGATCAGCGTTCGTGGAGACATGGGCTGGGGCGACAGATCAACCTGGCAGATCATCAATACCGTCGACAGCGTGTTCTTCCCCTCGTTCAAAGAGCTATCGACCAGGGCCACTGTCGCCAATGAGCCTATAGGTGTCGGAGCGGATAAGACAGAGTGCTATCTTGTCGTTGCCGCTGGCGCAGTGACCAATCCCGAAGGTGACTTTGGAGGCAAGGGTTGGGAACGTGACTACAATTCACAAAATCACTTTACGTATGCGTTCAACAACTCTGTTGGTGCACCTACTTGGGTCCGTGGGAGCAGCCCTCTTTCCTATCGACCTGCCTTCTGCTTCTAGATACAGAAGGTCTATCGATGCAAGCAACCTGCCCTGGGTCTTCGGGCAGGTTGCTTCTTTGTAGCTGTTGGATGTTTGCCTGTGTCGTCTTTGCCTAACGTAAAGGTATCGCCTTACAGGCAGAATGCGGGTGTGATAGACCTAGGCGCCTTGTCTATTTCAAAGGATCCTATGTTTCCATTGGTGTATACGTAGAAACCATACGTGCCGCTATATGTATCTCTCAAAAAGCTATTTGGGTAAAGCCTCTGCCTAAAACTCAGTTCTCCCATTGCGGTCGCAGCCAAATAGATCTGATCCTTATTTGGACCCAGGCCAAGCCTTGCATCCGCCGTATCCGCGTGGGTTTGGCTGATCTCGCCCCTTGCTAATACGAACAGCGAGTCGGTCGTATCCGTATATTTTCCTGCTCCATATTGTTCGGTTACTACACTTCTCTTCTTTACTGGCACGATTGCATTCTTTACGTTTGCTGCAAGATTGTTGATGCCATCCGCTGCGAGATAGCTGCCTACAACAGTTGTAGGCCACGAGCCACCACCGCTCGTCTGCTTAGTGGTCATCGGTGTTGCAAACAAGAAGGTAAGCCCCGCCATGCCGCCTGAGGCCTTCTCGTCTTGGTTCAGACCGATGATTCGCAGCGGATAAAGTGCATTATTCCAACGTACCTTACACTCGTAGTTCGTACCATCTCCGGTGCAGAAATCGTAGTACATGTCATAGAGCCAATTGCCAGCACTGAGGTTTGGGAGTTCCTCTGCATCCGCCTTGACCTCAGCAAGACTATACGTAACCTCATGAGCGAAGCGCTTGTCCGTTAGATAAAAGTCTGCCGCATTCTTGTCTGCAGCCGTCATGGGCCCGGCACCACGCACTCCCTCGTAGACAAAGGTGCACTTCATGAGCTCCTGGTCGGTTCCGGGACTCTTAGCCGCCTCCTTAGCAGCATCCTTAGCAGTGCTCCCTGTCAGATTCAGCACGAAATCAGCATTGGTGGACGCACTCTTCGGCAAGACATACCCAACAGTTGGATCTGCAGAGATGCCCGTTGTATCCGATTTGTAGACTTCTCCGGTAGCATCTGGTTTCCAGCCTTCGCGCAGTTCCTCATTGTAAAGGCTTGTCAGATGCAAGGACGCTTTCGACTGAGGATCAAGGTCGAAGTAGTCTGCCACCTTAGAAGAATCGCATTGTATCTGGCTGATGCGAACGGGATTTGAAGAATTGTTCTTGAACGTAGCGGTTCCCTTAACCTCTGCAGGATTATCGATATTGATGCCTCGGGGATATTCATTTTGCAGAGTGATGGTCACAGGAGAATCTACATTCGTTTGGGGTGCATATGCTCTTGTCTCAGCCGCTACCGATGGCTCATCTGACTCATCTGCAAAAGCGGAGCCCGCCTGAGCGGCTATCGTGAAGGGACTGAGGCTTGCCGCCATCACAACGGCGAGCGCACACGACGCGAGTCGCTTGGAGAAAGTAGCTTTCATTGTCTGAACCAATCCTTCATCATTCGGCTAGAAGCCGACCGTCGGCGAACCGACGCATGGTCACTACATTCCCCATTCAACTTGTGCGAGTTTCACATATTTCCGCGCACGGTCACAAGAACCAATCGATCGATTGCGGATTTTCTCCACAAACCTGCGGTTGTAGAAACTTCTCGCACTAACCGCGACCCAACCGCAATCCTCACCAGAGTAACCGTAATAGGTTGCGCCCGACCTTGAAGAGGTTTGACAAAAGGCAGAAGCCTCTCGTGCTGAGCACATATCTGAGGCTCTTTTGGCAATTGGGATCGTTTTTGGTGTCTAGGGGTGTTTCTGGTGACTAGAGCAGTTCTGACAATTGGGGGCATTTCTGACAATTGGGGGCGTTTCTGGCAACTATGAGCACTTTCAACAATTGGGATCATGGGCACGTTCGACAATTGGAGTCGTTCCTGGCAAAGATTGCCCTTATTGCCACAGGATCGCCAACGAGCATTCCCCACTCACGGCAGGCACAAGCGTCTGAACAGGCATTACTTTCCGAGGAAGAAGTCTAGCATTTGAGAAAGGGAGTCAAGAAGCGGCCTCAAAGTGCCTTGTCGTGGCAATAAGGTCGATTCTTGCCAGAAATGGGTGCTTGAGGGTTCCGTTTACTGACCACAATGCTGAGGCCGTATTGTCGCGCGGGCGATGTGGCCAGCTGCGGCTACCTGGTGCCTCCACTTTATACCGACCTCACTCGATGCCGAGGCCGTATTGCCGCGCGGCCGATGTAGCCAGCTGCGGCCGCCCGGTGCCGCTACAATAGGGAGCACGGGAAGGGAGTGATGGATCTGGCATCGGATCGCCTAAAAGAGCTGTGGTGCGCGCCGTGCGTTCTGACCATCACGGGGCTGGCGCTGTATTGGCCGATGTTTCGCCGCCCGTTCCTCGGAAGCATCTTCACGCAGGTTGCGCCCGAGCTGTACGGAGCCTTGTTCTTCTTCCAAGTCATTGCAGTGGTGGTCGGATTCATGCTGGCCATGGCTCCCGAAGCGCTTGCGCGGCTGGTTGAGCGACCGACGCCGCTGGCTGTTGCGAGCAGCGCCCTGATGTTCGCCAGCGCGCTCTACATTCAGCTTGCGGGCGACCAGTGCGTGGCGGGGCTGCTTGCGGTGAGCACGCTGTTCTTGGTCGTGGGGTTCGCGGGCGTTGGCTTTTTGTGCGCCACGGTCTGCCATCAGCTTGGAAAGGCCGCCCCCTGTGCGCTGGTGCTGTCGTTTTTGGCAAGTTTTCTCGTGGGAATGGTGGAACTGGTGCCGGAAGGCGCCCGCTGGGCCTCGGCGCTGCTGCCCGTGCTCTGCACCGGATGCTTGCTGCTTGCCCGGCGCGGGCTTCGCGCACGCAACGCGGAATGCGCGGCCGACGCAGGCGCAGCGGACGCAGGCGAAACCGACGCAGGCGCGGCCGACGCAAGCGCAGCGGACGACGATTTTCGCGGACGCTGGGTGCGCGTGCTGGGACCCTACACCATTGCGCTCATTCTGGTCACCATGCTCGCGGGGGTCTTCACGCGCAGCAGCTGGCTCTTCCACGCGGTTGGCTATAACCCGAGCCTGCGCGGGCTGCTCACCTACCTGTGCTCGGTGGCGATCGCCACCATCATGGCCGCGCTGTTCCTGCGTGCACGCAATACGCGAACCGCTTTTCTCACCTGTTTGGCGCTGCTGTTGTGCGCCGTTCTCACCGGCGTCATCGCGTGCGCCGTCACCGAGGGGCGCGTCGGCGGGCGCCTGGTCACCTCTGCGTATACTTGCGCGCAGTTCTGCCTGTGGATGTTCTTGGTGCTGCGAGCAGGCTCGGCCACCGAGATGGTTTCGTCGGTAGGGTTTTTCCTGTGCATCGATCAAACGTGCTCGCTGCTGATGAACTATTGCATCCCCGGCATGTTGGGGATCGATACCGAATCGGCCACGGGATATCTGATGCCTCTGGGGCTTGCGGGCACCTCGGCTATCTCTGTTGCCGCCCTGGTGATCGCTGCGGTGGCCTTCGTGCGCCTGTCGAGCACGGGGCGCCTTGTGCAACCCGATATCGCAGAGCGACTGGGAAGCCCGCATGCTGCAGACGCCATGCGAGCAGTGGCGGCAACAGCGGCCGAGGCTGACGGCAACGCACCCCTTGATGGCATGCTGCGTCAAGCCACCTCCACGCACACCTCAACACCTCCGCTCACCTCGTCACCTTTAGCAGCCACGACCAACCCCGATCACCTGGCCGCCCGTTTCGGGCTGACCGCGCGCGAAGCCGAAGTTGCCCTCTGTTTGGCCCGAGGCAACAGCGTGAAGCGCACTGCCGAGAAGCTCTACATTGCACCGAGCACCGTACAAAGCTTCTCGAAATCCATCTATCGAAAGATGGATATTCACTCCAAACAGGAGCTCATTGACGCATTCGCTGAATCCGAATAGCGCACTGCGCGCGAGGTGCGCGAAATGCTGCGCCAAGTATTACCTGTTCAGACGCCTTCTTTCTCGATTCCCCATGTTTCATGGGATGCGCGTGCGCGCTCGGTTGCGTAGCATCCTTCGCATCCTGAGAGAGGACGAAAGGAGAGCAAATGGCTGGAACGATTCTCGATGGAGGCGCCCTGTCGCGCCGCGACATGCTCAAGTTCGCCGGTGCAGCGACGGCGGTAGCGGCAGGTGCCACGTTGCTCGGGTGCTCGCAAGCTGGTGCCGAGCCCGCGAAGGACACGTCTTTAGCTGCGGGTGGCGTAGCTACCACCACGCTGGCCGAGGCAACGAGCCAGAACGTGATGAAAGTGGACACCAGCGTGCCTTCCATCAACCTGACCGAAGGGCTGGTGTACAAGCAGGTTCTGCCCGGTGGCACGCAGCTGCACGTGGATATGCTGGTCCCCGGCGGCAAGAAAGATGAGACCTACCCGCTGATCGTCTACATCAACGGCGGCGGATTCACTGGGTCGCTGCCGTCGCGCAGCATCACGCAGCGCATGGCCTTTGCGCAGGCGGGGTACGTGGTGGCGTCCATCCAGCACCGCGTGGTGCCCACGGCGCGCTTCCCAGAGCCGGTGGAGGACGTGAAGGCAGCCGTGCGGTGGCTGCGCGCGCACGCGGCTGAGTTCAGCATCGACCCGAACCGCGTGGGCACCGTGGGAAGCTCGGCGGGCGGCTACTTCGCCACCATGCTGGGCGTGACCGGAGACGTGAAGGAGTTCGACGTTGGCGAGAACACCAACGAAAGCTCGGCGGTGAGCGCGGTCATCGACCTGTACGGCGTGTCCGACCTGACCATCATCGGTGCCGACCTGCCCGACGGTCTGGAAGAGGGCCACAACTCGCCCGCCACCACCGAGGCCATGCTCGTCAACGGCACGGCGTTCGGCGACAACAAGGGCGCATCGGTGTTCGACACGCCCGAAGCCGCGGCCGAGGCAAGCCCGTTCACCTACATTGACGGCACCGATCCGGCGTTCCTCATCCTGCACGGCGACAAGGACACGCTGGTCTCGCCGGTGGCTTCCATGGAGCTGTACAAGCGGCTGCACGACGCGGGCGTGGAAGTGGAGCGCTACACCATCGAAGGCGCTGGGCACGGCGGCCCCATGTTCGATCAGCCTGCGGTGATCGACCTGATGGTGGAGTTCTTGGACAAGCACGTGAAGAACGCGGGTCAGTAGAGAATCGACAGCGGACCAAGAGCAAGGTCGGTGGCGAACCGCGGCTAGCTGCGCTGTCAGCCGCGACCCGCTCAGACCACCTGCGACCGCGACACCATAGGGAGGACAGGCAGCCCTCGCTCCGGGCGGTCTCTCGAATGAAGCCGATCCTCTCTCTTCTGGGGGCTCGCCCGTGCGGCGGGCCCCTTTTTGACTCTCTAGAGCACCGCCGTGGGCACCTCGCGAACATCACGATCGCGGCTGCGTTCTGCAATTGCCAAACCTCCAGAGTCCATATATACTTGTTCATATACTTGTTAGGAGGAACGGCGTGGCGCAGATCTCTCTGTATATGGATGACACTGCCATGGCCGCACTGCGCGCAGATGCCGAGCAGCGCGGTACCTCAATTTCCTCATACGCGCGCGAAATGCTGGAACGGCGTCATGAGACCGAGCGCAATGGGTGGACCAATGGCTGGCCACCGGGGTATTTCGACCTTTTTGGGAGCATCCCCGATTTCCCCGCGAGCACCGACGCTCCGCCCGAACCGATCGAAGCCTGGTGATCGCATGTACATGCTCGACACCAACATTCTGATCGATTTTCTTCGCGGCACCTCGCGCCTCATCTACGACAAGCTACGCGAAAGCGATGCCCGCCTGTTCGGCGTGTCGAGCATCGTAAAAGCGGAGTTGCTCGTGGGCGCTGAAAAGTGCCAGAATCCTGAGCAGGAGCGCTTGCGGGTGGAAATGCTGCTGCTCCCCTTTGAACTTGTGCCCTTTGATGGAATATGCGCGCAGCACTATGGACGTATCAGAGCTCACCTGGAACAAGCTGGCAAGACCATCGGGGCGAACGACTACTTGATCGCGGCTACCGCCTTAGCACGGGGCGCTGTGCTCATCACGAACAACGCGCGCGAATTCCAGCGCGTTCCCGGGCTTGCCGTGGAAGAATGGGCCGAGATCGCGCTTTAACGTGCGCGAGATGCCGGTATCGAGCATTGTTCGTTGGCATCATTCGGTAGCGCCATTCGATAGTGTCATTCGTCGGCATCATTCGGTAGCGCCATTCGGTAGCGTTACTCGTCCGCCTTTTTCTTCTCACGCTGCGCCGGGACGGTCCTCTACCGCGGCTTTGACGCAGCCGTTTTCTGCGACGCCGGGGCAAGAGAAGCGATGAGATCCTGGCGGCCAACGCGGCGCAGGGCCTCGCGCACCAGCTTGCGGTTCTTCGGATTGCGGTACTGAATGAGCGCGCGCTGCATGGCCTTCTCGTGCGGGTCCTTCGGCACGTAGACGGGCTGCATGGTGCGCGGATCCACGCCGGTGTAATACATGGCCGTAGCCATGCTGCCGGGCGTGGGATAGAAATCCTGCACCTGCTCGGGGTTGTAGCCCATATCGCGGCAGAATTCGGCCAGCTCCACCGCATCGGCCAGCGTGCACCCCGGATGTGACGACATCAAATACGGCACCACGTACTGCTCTTTGCCCGCCCGTGCGCATTCCGCCTGGAACGCCTCCACGAAGCGCATATACACCTGATGCGGCGGCTTGCCCATGCACGCGAGCACCGTATCCGACACGTGCTCCGGCGCCACGCGCAGCTGGCCGCTCACGTGATGCTCCACCAGTTCGCGCAGGAACGTCGGGTCGTCGTCGAGCAGCGCATAATCGAAGCGAATGCCGCTGCGCACGAACACCTTCTTCACGCCGGGCAACGCGCGCAAACGGCGCAGCAACGCCACATAATCGCCGTGGTCAACCTCAAGATTCGGGCAGGGTTCAGGCGCCAGGCATCGACGGTTCGTGCACGCGCCCGCCTTCAGCTGCTTGGCACATGCGGGCTGCCGGAAGTTCGCCGTAGGGCCGCCCACATCGTGAATGTAGCCCTTGAACGTGGGGTCCTCCGTTATGGCGCGCGCTTCTTCCACCAGCGCATCGGCGCTGCGACCCACGACGATGCGCCCTTGATGGAACGTGAGCGCGCAAAACGCACATTCACCGAAGCAGCCGCGACTGCTGGTCAGCGAGAAACGCACCTCAGAGAGCGCAGGCACGCCGCCGACCGCATCGTAGCTTGGGTGCCACGTGCGTGCGAACGGCAAGCGATACACCATGTCCAGCTCTTCTTGGGAAAGCGGCTCGGCAGGCGGGTTCTGCACCACGAACAGCGTATCGGAGTACGGCTCTACCAAGCGCTTGCCCGTGAACGGGTCAGAATTGTCGTATTGCACGGCGAACGAGCGCGCGAAGGCCAGCTTGTCAGCGCGCACCTCATCCCAGCTGGGCAGCAGCTGATAGTCGTAGATATGCTCGAGGGAGCGCACCCGACAGACGGTGCCCGGAATGTAGGTCAGATCGCGAACGGACAGGCCCGCCTCAAGCGCCTCAGCGATATCCACGATGCTGCGCTCCCCCATGCCATACGACACCAGATCGGCGCCAGAATCAAGCAAGATGGAGCGCTTCACCGCATCAGACCAGTAATCGTAGTGCGCCAGGCGACGCAACGACGCCTCGATGCCGCCCAAGATGATGGGCGTGTGCTTGAAGGTACGCCGGATCAGGTTCGCGTACACTACCGCCGCGTAGTCGGGGCGCCTGCCCATCTGGCCGCCCGGGCTATACGCATCGCGGCGACGACGGCGCTTCGCCACCGTGTAATGGTTGACCATGGAATCCATGTTGCCCGCCGACACCAGAAACCCCAGTCGCGGCTCGCCGAACACAGCCATCGAGGCCGCATCGCGCCAGTCGGGTTGCGCGATGATGCCAACGCGGAAGCCCTTCGCCTCCAGCAGGCGGCAGATGATGGCCGCGCCGAAGGACGAATGGTCAACATAGGCATCCCCGCACACATAGACGAAATCGACCTGATCCCATCCACGCGCAGCCGCCTCTTCGGCGGTTATGGGAAGAAAGCTAGTTGTTCGCGGCGGCATCGGCAGAAGCGGCGTTGACAGCATTGGCAGCCGCGGCAATGGCAGCAGGGTCCACCGTGGGCATGGTCGGATCGGCATAGGTGATATCGGCCGTTTCCACCAGCCACTTGTTAGCCTTCAACCGCTCGGCGCTCTCACGCAGCGCAAAGCCGCGCCCCGATTGCTCCATCTGCTCGCGCAGGGCCTTCGGGTTAGCCTGCGGATTCATGGCATAGCACGTCTCAAGGATATCCTCGTCGGTCAGGGTAAGCCTCTCGTGGCGGAAGATGGCATCCAGCGCGAACCCGATGACCAGCATCTGCCGCACCTGCATCATCATCAGCATGCTGAACTGCTGCTCGCCGCCCGCCTCCTGCATGAAGTCTTCCCAGCTGCGACCCTGCTGCTGCACCTGCTGGCGATACTGCGCCATCAGCTGGTCGCGCATGGCCTCATATGCCGCATCGGGAATGCTGCCCTCGAACCGCTCCGCAGCCTGTTCGGCAGCCAGCTGACGCACCTGCGCGTCGTAGTGCTCGCGCCCTTCCGCTTCCAGCTTGCGCGCGATGTCAGCGCGCAGCTGCTCCACAGTGTCGTAGATGGGCATGTGCTGCTTCACCCAAGCATCGTCGATCTGCGGTATCTCTTCGCGCTGAAACTCCAGCACCGTGACCGTTGCGTCCACCTTCTTCGTGATGGGCTTGAAGTCTTCGTCAAAATCGGGGCCATCGAAGCTGAACTCCTTCGTCTCGCCCGCCTTCATGCCCAGCACCTCGGCCTCGAAGCCTTCGGGCATGTACCCTTCGCCTGCCGTGTAGGTGCGGCCCTCGGTGGACAGCTGCTTCATCTCCACGCCGTCCTCGAACGCCTTGATGGCGATCTTGATGTCGTCACCCTTCTGCACCATGCGGTCGGGCGCCGCTTCCGGGTCGGCCACGTAGGCCTTGTAACGCTCGGCCAAATTCGCCACCTCGGCGTCAACGATCTCGTCGGTTATCTGGAACTTCGGCACGGTGATGCTCACCGGCTCATACGAGGTCAGCTCGTAGGCTGGCTTGGGCTCCACCGTCATTTCAAACGAGAACTCCTGCCCGCGCGCCAGCATGCCGGTGGCTTGAGGCTTGGGCGGATACAGCGGGACCAGATTCTTCGCATCGAGCGCCATGGGCACCAGCGCCTCCAGCGCACCCGGCGCCACGATGGCATCCAGGTCCTTCACGCCCATCTGCTCTTCGGCCACCTGCGCTGGTGTCTTGCCGGGCTCGGGCCGCAATCCCATGCTTTGCGCGAATGCGATCTGCGCGGCATCCATGGCCGCATCGATCTCGGCGGGCGTGGCCGTGACCTGCATCAGTATGGTGCCGTCTTGCTGCTTCTTCTCGGTTACTTTCATGTGCATCTCCTGATTTCAGAATAATCATCGTTTGATGCGCATTGTAGCAGCATACCGGCCCGTACAGGCGCACGAACTTCGATCTTGACGCGGTGCGCCCTACCACTCGAGCGTGTCGGCGGAATCGGGATGCGCATTGGTGGTCACCTCGGCCACATGTCCGCCATGAATGCGGATCACCCGATCGGCGATGCACTCGAACGCCTGGTTGTGCGTGATGACCATGACGGTGCGTCCTGTGTCGCGGCACGTCTGCTGCAACAAGAGCAAAATGGCCTTGCCCGTCTCGTAATCGAGCGCGCCGGTAGGCTCGTCGCACAGCAGCAGCTTCGGATTCTTCGCCAGAGCGCGTGCGATGGCCACGCGCTGCTGCTCGCCGCCGGAGAGCTGTCCGGGGAAATTCGCCAGCCGATGCCCCAGCCCTACTGCCTTGAGCGCCTCGGCGGCATCCATGGGGTCCTTGCAGATCTGGCTTGCCAGCTCCACGTTCTCCACCGCGGTCAGGTTGGCCACTAGATTGTAGAACTGGAAGACGAAGCCGATATCATAGCGCCGGTAGAACGTGACCTCTTTGGGCGTGTAGTCGCTGACGCGCACGCCATCCAGCACGATGCTGCCCGATGTGACCGTATCCATGCCGCCGATCATGTTGAGCAGCGTGGTCTTGCCCGAGCCGCTAGGGCCGACCACCACCACGAATTCACCGCGCTCAACGGTAAAGCTCATGTCGCGCACAGCGGACACTTCCACCTCGCCCATGCGGTAGGTCTTGCACAGCTCGCTCACTTCCAGAAATGCCATGGCCTTCTTCTTCCTCCTGCATACGGTCTTGCGCGGTCATGTGCGGCCCAAGCGGTCCCCCGCAGCCCAGGTCGTCTTGTGCGACCCGACCGGTCCCGCGGACTCAGGCGATCTAACGCAACCGGGTCGTACGGCCGCCACACCGCCCTATTCGTTCGATTTCAGGCTCTCCACCATGTTCACCTTATCCAACTTGCGGCGCATGACCAGCATCACCAGCACGGTGAACGCCATGGTCAGCACGAACGCCAACACGAAGCTCAACGCATGAATGTCGCGCCCGAACATGACCTGGTTCACCTCGGCGCTGGTCACCACGAAGTTCTCCAGGAAAATGCCCAGCACCAACCCCACCAGCGCACCCAGCACTGACAAGATGATGGTTTCGCGGAAAATGTAGGTCTGCACCTCGGCGCGCGTGAAACCCAGCACCTTCAAGGTGGCGATCTCGCGCATGCGCTCGGTGATGTTGATGTTGGTCAGGTTGTACAGCACGATGAACGCCAACGCCGCCGCAGCCAAGATCAACACCACGACCACCATGTTCACCGACTTGAGCGCCGTCTTGTAGCTGTCGATGGTCTCGTCGTTGTAGGCCACCGTCTTCACGCCCGCGACCTGCTGCAACGCGGCCGTGAACGCATCGCGCACGCCTTCGTCGTTGCTGATGTCGGCGAAGGTCGTCTCGAAGACGGGCGCATGCCCGAACGCGCGCTCGTAGGCCGCAGGCGAGAGGAACACCCGGTGCCCCACGTAGTTCTCGGCAATGCCTGCTACCGGCACGCTGACCATGGTGCCTGTGGCGTTGCCCATGGCATCCTTCTCGGCGATCACGACCGTATCGCCCACGGCAATGCCGTTCTCGGAAGCCAATTTCTCGGTGATGACGGCGCCCTCGTCAGAAAGCGTCAACGTCTGGCCGCTTTGCCGGTTGCGCAGGATCCACAGCTGCGCGAACGCATCGGGATCCTCCGGCACCACCACGTCAACCGATAAGTCCTCGGTAGCAGGGTTTGCCGCCGTTGCCCCCGGGCCCCCGCCCACGGCAACCATGCTCTCCTGATGCGCGCGTGCGCTCGTGGCGGCGTGGCCCACCTCGCGAATGTCTCGCTGTACCTGCGCGCGATCGGCCTCGGTGGCATCGTCTTCCTCGGTGACCACCACCGTGTACTTCACCAGCGCACCGAAATGCTTGTCGATGATGTCGTTGATGCTGTCTTGCAGCCCGAAACCGGTCAGCAGCAGCGCTGTGCAGCCTGCAATGCCCACCACGGTCATGAACAGGCGCTTCTTGTAGCGGAAGATGTTGCGACACGTCACCTTCCAGAGAAACGACAGCCGCCCCCACAGCGGGCGAATGCGCTCGAGCAGGATGCGCTTGCCCGCCTTGGGCGCGGGCGGCAGCATGAGCGCTGCGGGGCTTTCACGCAGGGTGGACAGACAGGCCGCCGCCGTGGCCAGCAGCGTGATGCCCACCCCAAGACCTGCCGCCGCAAGCGCGATGGGCCAATCGAGCTGCAAGGCCGCCGTTGGCACCACGTACACGATGGCATAGGCCTCCATGATGACCGCCGGTAGCGTGAAGCTGAGCGCCGCGATGCCCGCCACCGACCCAGCCACGCTGGCCGCTCCTGCATAGATGAGGTACTTCGAGGTGATGCGGCTGCGGCTGTACCCGAGCGCCTTGTACGTGCCGATCTGCATGCGCTCTTCGTCCACCATGCGCGTCATGGTGGTCAGCGCCACCAACGCAGCCACTAGGAAGAAGATCAGCGGGAACACCGCAGCGATGTTGCCCACGCGGTCGGCATCCATCTGGAAGCTTTCGGCGCCGTAGTTCTTCGAGCGATCCATGACGAGCCATTCGGGCATCTCGATGGCATCGATGTCGGCTTGCGCCTGCGCCAGGTCGGCTTCGGCCTGGGCGAACTCGGTATCAGCGTCGGCGCGCCCCTGCTCGTATTCAGCCAAGCCCGCAGCGTAATCGGCTCGCCCCGATGCCAGCTGACGCCGCCCGCTCGAAAGCTCGGCGGACGCCGCATCCAGCTTCTGCTGCGCGTCAGCCATCTGCGCGTCGGCGCTGGCGCGCTTCTGGTCCAGCTCGGCTTGCGCCTGCGTCAGCTGTTGCATGCCATCGTCGTAGCGCTTCTTACCCGCGTCGTAGGCCGCCTGGCCCTCGACCAACTTCTCCAGCTGGGTTATCTGCGCTTGCAGTTGCGCGTACTGCGGCAGGCTCTCTGGGATCTGCGCCAGCTGAGCCTTCAGCGACTGCACCGTGGCAGCCGCGTTGTCCTTCGTGACACCCTGCGCCGCCACGTGCGCCCAACCCGCATCCAGCTGAGCCTTCGTGGATTCGAGCGTGGCTGCTGACTGTTGCAGCGTGGCGCGGTTCGCATCTATCTGCCCCTGAGCGTCGGCCATCTGTCCCTGAGCGTCGGCACGCTGCTGATCGAGCTGCGCGGTGCCATTGGCGTGCTCGCGCTGGCCTGAGGCTATCTTGCCCTCGCTCGCCTTGATCTGTGTCTGCGCCTGGTCAAGCTGCCGCTTGGCATCGTCGAGCGTGGCGTTCGCTTCGTCGCGCTCTCGCTCATAGTCTGCGCGCGCCCGATCGAGTTCTTCCTGGGCCTGGTTTTGCAGTTCCTGGCGGCGTTGCTGCGCTTGTTCGGCCGCAATGGCCTCCACCCGATCCATGACCGCCGCCACCGCCGCGTCGTATGCCGCCGACGACCCGTTCAACTCGCGCGCGCCCTCCACCAATATGAACGCCTCGCTGATGGGGTAATCCGGCGAGAAATCGCTTTCGGGGATGTACATGAACTGCTCGATCATGCCGCTGCCCACCGACGTTGACCCCATGTCAGTAGTGGAAGTGTAGTACGGCGAGCTGGCCAAACCCACCACCGTGAACTCCGTGCGCGTCAGCACCTCGGCCAGATCGGTCGTGCCTTCGGTCAGCGTGATGGTGTCGCCCAGCTGCACCGGCTCGTTCATGATGCGGTCGGCTGAGATGACGCATTCGCCCGGCGCCTGGGGCAGCCTGCCCTCCTTCACCATCAGTTGGTTGATAGCGGGTTCGACGGCATCAAACTGCACTGCGTCGTTCGCCGTATCGTCCGTTGCGTCGTTCGACGCACCTTTGGACACAGGCTGGCCCTTCTCGAAGACCATACTCGCAATGGAATGGATGCGGAAGGCGTAGGGTTCGCCGCCCAACATGCCCTCCGCATCGGTCTCGCGATCAGCCTGCACCGCTTCCACGCCCTCAACGAGCGAGAGTGCGCGGACGTTCTGCTCGGAAAGGCCCATGGTTGACACTACGCGGATGTCGTAGAGCTCGGTTTCGTCATAGAAGGCATCAGCTGCCAGCTTCATGTCGGGCGCGGTCATCTGCAGACCCGCATAGAACCCCACGCCCAACGCCACGATGGCGAAGATGGCGATGAAGCGCCCCAGCGAATGGGTGATGGAGCGCCGTATCTCTTTGTTGAAAGCCTTCTGCTTCATCCCCTTATCATAGCGGACGCGGGTACTCCTTGCGACGACGGTTGCGCGTGAGCAGCGCTACGCCCAACCCCGCGCAGGCAGCTGATGCCATCGCAAGCACCCGTGGCGCAGTCCCGTCTCCCGTTCGAGCGAGCATGCCCATGCTGCCGAGCAGGCGCTTAGCGATGCCACCAGGCGTGCCGGTACCCGCCAGCGGCGTGGCAGTGAACGTCACCTTGAGCGTGTGGGTGCTGCCACCCTGCGCCCCCGCGAACACGTATTTGGTGCCCGACCAGCTCTGTATCTGGCCGTCCACCTCAACCGCCGACGCCGCATACCCCGTATCGGGGAGCAAGTTGAATTCAGTGGAAGCTCCGGCCGGGAAGTACTGCGTGGTGACAGGGCTTATGCGCCCGTTCGCATCCACCACCGGTAAGGTCACCGTGTAGGTGCCATCCAAATTACCCTCGGCATCTTTGTTGGCGATCTTCGCGAGGTAACCGCAACCCAACCGCAATCCTCACCAGAGTAACTGCAACGGGTTGCACCTAGTTTTGAAGTCTTTGCCCAGAGCAAAGCCGCGCCCTTCCCCTTATTCTGCTTTTGCCATACCAGCAAGAACGCAAAGAAAGGACACGGCCATGGCAAAAGCATACATGCAGTTGACGCTCTACGAAAGAAGGGTGATCCAAGAATCGCTTGACCGAGGATATTCCCTTAAGAAGATAGCGAAGACATTGGGAAGAAGCCCTTCGACCATCTCTCGGGAAATACGCCACAACAGGACCCCAAGACCTCCCAAAGGCCGCCTGGGCGGATGCGCGGAGCGCTCCATCTGCGTGCGCTCGGGAGTCTGCGGAGACAGCTGCGCGCGGCCTGGGGAGTCATGCGCACATCGCAAGCTCGCTGATTGCAGGATGCGCTGCGCCACCTTCCGGAAGTCAGGCAAACGATGCAACAAGCTCGATGGCTTCCCGCATGTCTGCAACGGATGCCGCTACTTATCGGCTGCACCGTGCGCGATCGCCAGCGCTATGTCGCTTGCGAGGCTGACACGGCAGCAAAGGATCGCAGAAGCGAATCCAGGCGCGGCATCAATATGAGCGTCGCACGTGTCGTAGTCGTGTTGTTACGCCTCAAAACATACCTCACCCCTTGCAAACGATCCCCATCAAACCCCTCTACCATGCGAAAACGCGGCCTCAGGGTTGCGTTTACCCCAGTAGAGATCACATATTCTCAAAGGTCGCATTAACTATGAATATTTTCCATTCCGCAAGCATAAAAAGACCCCAGAAGCATCTGCTCTGGGGTCTTCCGTCGTCGAATGACTGCGCACCAGCCGCACGGCGGCCATCGCAGTTCCGATCGTCAAGCCTAGCTGGCGAAGATGGCTATCTCGTCGCCTTCAGCCAGCGTGACCATAGCCTTCTTCCAGCTGCGGGTCAAGCCCTTCTGGTAGCGCACGCGCTTGGGCTTCGGCTTCACGTTCAGCGTGTTAACCTTCGTGACCTTCACGTCGAAGATAGCCTCGATAGCCTGGCGAATCTCGATCTTGTTGGCGTCCTTAGCCACCTCGAAGGTGTACACGTTGTTCTCCAGCACGTCATAGCTGTGCTCAGAGATGATCGGACGGATGATGATGCTCCTGGGATCGCGGGACATTATGCAAGCACCTCCTCGATGTAGGTCAGGCAGCTGTCAACGATGACCAGCTTCTTGTTGTCCAGAATCTCGTAGGTGTTGATATCGTTCACCGGCAGGATGTCCACCGTGGGGATGTTGCGGAATGACAGGAACGTGTCCACGTCCTCGTTCTCAATGACCAGCGTCACGCGCTCGTTGTCGATGCCCAACGCCTTCAGCGCCGCCACCGCATCCTTCGTGCGCGGCTTCTCGCCCCACGTGAACGGCTTCACCAAAATGATCTCACCGTCGGCCAGCTTCGCGGACAGTGCGCTGCGCATGGCCAGCTTGATCTCCTTGCGGTTCACCTTCTGGTGATAGTCGCGGGAATGCGGCCCGAACACCACGCCGCCACCGCGCCATTGTGGCGCACGGATGGTGCCCTGACGAGCACGACCGGTGCCCTTCTGCCGCCACGGCTTCTTGCCACCGCCGCTCACATGGCGGCGCGTCTTCGTGTTGGCCGTGCCCTGGCGCCAATCAGCCTGCTGAGCCTTCACCGTGCGGTGCATCACATGCATGTTGGGCTCGATGCCGAATACGGCATCGTTGAGGTCAGCCTTGCCAGCCGCCTTGCCCTTTGCGTCCTTTATCTCAAGTGTTGCCATCATCTCTCCTTACAGGTTCAGCGACTTGGCCGCGCGCACGCGCACAACGCCGTTCTTGCCGCCGGGGATCGCGCCCTTCACCAGGATCAGGTTCTGATCCTCGTCGATGCGCATGACGTCCAGGTTGCTCACGGTCACCGTGTCGCAGCCCATGTGGCCGGGAAGGCGCACGCCCTTGAACACGCGGGACGGCGTGGCGCACTGACCCACCGAACCGGGCGCACGATGGAAGTGCGCACCGTGACCGCCCGGGCCGCCGCCGAAACCGTAGCGCTTGATGACGCCCGCGAAGCCCTTGCCTTTGCTGGTGCCGGTCACGTCCACTTTCGGTACCTCAGCGAACGCCGCCACCGTCTGCTCGTCGCCCACCTTGTAGTCGGCGGCGTTCTCCACGCGGATCTCGCGCAGATACTTCTTCGGCTCGGTGCCCTGCTTATCGAAGTGACCCCGCATGGGCTTGTTCACCTTCTGGGGCTTGATGTGCCCGAAGCCCACCTGCACAGCCTCGTAGCCGTCGGTGTCGGTGGTTTTCACCTGACACACCGTGTTGGGCTCGGCCTGGATGACGGTAACCGCCACCAATGTGTCGTCCTCGGTGAAGAGCTGAGTCATGCCCAGCTTCTTGCCGTATATCTCATTCATTGCCATTGCGCGCCTCCTACAGCTTGATCTCGATGTCGACGCCAGCCGGCAGATCGAGGCGCATCAGGGAGTCCACGGTGTTGGGCGTGGGCTCCAGGATGTCGATCAGGCGCTTGTGGGTGCGCATCTCGAACTGCTCGCGGGAATCCTTGTTCACGTGCGGCGAGCGGATGACGCAATACATGTTGCGCTCGGTCGGCAGCGGAATGGGTCCGGAAATCTTGGCACCAGTCTTTTGGGCCGTGTCCACGATCAGCTTCGTGGACTGGTCCACGATCTCGTGATCATAGCCCTTCAGGCGGATGCGGATCTTTTGATTAGCCACTTGGTATTCTCCTTCCAGCTGCCTTAGGCGTTGCCGCCGGCCTTGCTGATAATCTCGGTTGCCACGTTCTTCGGGACCGGCTCGTAACTATCGAACTGCATGGTGTACACGGCGCGTCCCTGGGTGCCGGAACGGAGGTCGGTCGCATAGCCGAACATCTGGCTCAGCGGCACCTTCGCGCTGATGACCGTGGCGTTGCCGCGCTGCTCCTGGCCTTGGATGACGCCGCGACGGCTGGGGATGTCGCCCATCACGAAGCCGGTGTACTCTTCGGGCGTTTCCACTTCCACAGCCATGACCGGCTCCAAGATGACCGGGTCGGACTTCTTCAGCGCGTCCTTGATGGCCATGGATCCCGCCACCTTGAACGCCGCCTCCGACGAGTCCACTTCGTGGAAGCTGCCGTCAATGAGCTCCACCTTGATGTCCTCGACCGGGTATCCTGCCAAAACGCCGCTGTTCAGCGCCTCTTGGATGCCCTTGTCCACCGCGGGGATGAACTCCTTGGGAATGACGCCGCCGACGATCTTGTTGTCGAACTCATAGCCAGCGCCAGCTTCCTGCGGGTACATGTTGATGACCGCATGGCCGTACTGACCGTGGCCGCCAGACTGACGCACGAACTTGCCCTCAGCGTTCATGACCTCGTGGCCTGGACGCTCGCGATAAGCAACCTGCGGCTTGCCCACGTTCGCCTCAACCTTGAACTCGCGCAGCAGGCGGTCGATGATGATCTCCAGGTGCAACTCGCCCATGCCAGCGATGATGGTCTGGCCGGTCTCATGGTTGGTGGACACGCGGAACGTCGGGTCCTCTTCGGCCAGCTTCTGCAGCGCGATGGCCATCTTGTCCTGCTCGGCCTTCGTCTTCGGCTCGACCGCGATGTCGATGACCGGGTCGGCGAACTGCATGCTCTCCAGAATGATGGGCGCGTCCTCGGCGCACAGCGTATCGCCTGTGGAGGTGTCCTTCAAACCCACCACAGCCACGATGTCGCCAGCGCTGCACTTGTCAACGTCGATCTGCTGGTTGGAGTGCATCTGGAGCAAACGCCCGATGCGCTCCTTCTTGCCCTTGACAGCGTTGAGCACGTAGCTGCCCTTGTCCAGGCTACCCGAGTAGCAACGCAGGTAGGTCAGCTTGCCCACATACGGGTCGGTCATGATCTTGAACGCCAGCGAGCTGAACGGCGCCTTCGGGTCGGCCGGGCGGTCTTCCTCAGCGTCGGTCTTGGGGTTCACGCCCGTGATCGGCGGGATGTCCACCGGGCTGGGCAGATAGTCGACCACCGCGTCGAGCATTTCCTGCACGCCCTTGTTCTTGTAGGCGCTGCCCACGAACACGGGGTTCAACTTGCACGCGATGACGCCCTTGCGGATGGCGGCCTTGAACTCTTCGACCGTCACCTCTTCCTCCATCAGGACCTTCTCCATCAGGTCGTCGTCGCAGTCGGCGGCAGCCTCCAGCAGCTCCTGGCGGTACAGCTCGGCGTCGGCGGCGAATTCCTCGGGGATGGCGTCCATGGGTTCGGGGTAGGTCATGCCCTTGTCGTCGGCCTTGAAGTCCCACGCGGTCATAGTGACCAGGTCGACCACGCCCCAGAACTGGTCCTCAGCGCCCATGGGCAGCTGAGCGGCGAATGCCGGCGCGTCCAGGCGGTCGCGCATGGTCTGGATGGCGTGGAAGTAGTCGGCGCCCACGCGGTCGTACTTGTTGATGAAGGCGATGCGGGGCACGCCGTAGCGCTCGGCCTGGCGCCACACCGTCTCGGACTGCGGCTGCACGCCAGCCACCGCGTCGAACACCGCCACGGTGCCGTCCAGCACGCGCAGCGAGCGCTCCACCTCAGCGGTGAAGTCAACGTGGCCGGGCGTGTCGATGATCTGGAAGCGATATTCCTTGCCATCTTCCTCGCCGCGGGGGTACTTCCAATAGCACGTGGTTGCAGCCGAAGTGATGGTCACGCCGCGCTCCTGCTCCTGGACCATCCAGTCCATGGTGGCAGCGCCATCGTGCACTTCGCCGATCTTGTGGGTCTTGCCCGTGTAATACAGGATGCGCTCGGTCGTGGTGGTCTTGCCCGCATCGATGTGGGCCATGATCCCGAAGTTACGCGTATCTTTCAGTTCCAGTTTTGCCATGTTTTCCTGCCTTAGAAGCGGTAGTGCGAGAAGGCGCGGTTCGCCTCGGCCATCTTGTACATATCTTCGCGCTTCTTCACGGCTGCGCCGGTGTTGTTGGAAGCGTCGATGATCTCATTCGCCAGGCGCTCCTTCATGGTGTGCTCCTTGCGGCTGCGGCTGTAGTCCACGATCCAGCGGATGGCCAGCGTGGTTGCGCGGCGGCTGTTCACTTCCATGGGCACCTGGTAGGTGGCGCCGCCCACGCGCTTAGGCTTGCACTCAAGGGTGGGACGGACGTTGTCCATGGCCTTCTTGAAGACGGACAGCGGATCTTCGCCGGTCTTCTCTTCCACGATGTCGAAGGCACCATAGACGATGCGCTCGGCAAGGGATTTCTTGCCGTCGAGCATGATCTTGTTGGTCAGCTGGGTGACCAGGCGGTTGTTGAATTTCGGATCCGGCTGAATCTCGCGCCGGGATGCTGCTGCACGACGTGGCATGCGTTTCTCCTTATCTTTTGCGCGCTTCGGGCGGGCGTCCTATCCCGCCATTAGACCGCGATGGCGCAGCCCGCGCGGCTTATCGACTTATTTGGGGCGCTTGGCGCCGTAGCGGCTGCGGGCTTGCATGCGGTTGTCCACCGGCGCGCAGTCGAGCGCGGCGCGGATGACCTTATAGCGCACGCCGGGCAGGTCCTTCACACGGCCGCCGCGGATGAGCACCATGGAGTGCTCCTGCAGGTTGTGGCCGATGCCCGGGATGTAGGCCGTGACCTCCATGCCGTTGACCAGGCGCACACGGCAAACCTTGCGCAGTGCCGAGTTCGGCTTCTTCGGGGTGGTGGTGTACACGCGGGTGCACACGCCGCGCTTTTGCGGGTTGCCCTTGAGAGCCGGGGTCTTCTTCTTGTCGACCTGCTTCTTGCGGCCCTTGCGGACCAGCTGATTGATTGTAGGCAAAGCGTTTCTCCTTCTTGTCTAGGCTCTTCAGGCCGCTCTCTGCCTTTCAGAGAAGAACCTTCCGTGGTCGCGCGCGGGTTGTGCGCGGCGGAAGAGCCTTCTTTTCAAGGCATCGAGGCTGGGGTGAGAAGCCTTGATCCTCCGTACTTTTCGGGAGCGCATGGCAGATGCGCGCACGAAAAATATGCGCCTGGTGCAGGCGCGACGTTGCATATTAGTGGGAGTTTCCCAGCGTGTCAAACGCCACGCACCCGGGCGTATCCATATGTTCTTCGAGCGGCTGTGCGGCGGCTATGCACGTGCAGCTGACAAGGATCATGTACGTGCTGTCGACGAGACTCGTGTGCGCTCTCGGCGGATCGCATGCACGTGTGGCTGATGGTGGTCGCGCACGCGCTGATGACAGACGGTCATGGGGCCGCCAACCCCTGCACTGGCGACCGCGCACGCGCTAATTCAAGATGCGCGCCGCCACTTGCTTCTTGCGCGACAGCACGCCGGGCATCCAGTTGCCGCCCTCTGGCTGCACTTCGATGCCAAAGGCCTTCTCGGCGATGCGCGTGTTGCCTTCGATGATGAATTGGCTGCCTTCCGCCATGATGTCGGTCACCATCAGCAGCACCATCGCGTAGCCACGATCGGCGATCAGCTTGCGCAGGTGCGCGCGTATTTCGGCTTCGCGCTCCATCACGCCTGCCAGGTCAACCGTTTCGCGCTGCGCGATCAGCAATGTATCGTCGCCCGAATGGAACTCCTTGGAGTCCGCTTCCACGAGGTCCTTCGCGCTCATGTTGTTTTCGCCACCGCGCGTCTTGAACACTTCCAGGCCAAACTCCGTAACGTCGCGCCCGATGATGGCACCGAGGTATTCCGCCTGTTCGCGGTCAATGTCAGTCGCGGTGGGCGACTTCAGAATAACGGTGTCGGTCATGATGGCTGACAGCAGCACCGCGGCGATGGGCGGCGGGATCTCAATGCTGTGGCGGCGAAACTCCAGGGTGATGATGGTGGCCGTGCTTCCCAAGGGCAGGTTCAAAAACTGGATAGGGTTGGCGGTGGACACATCGGCGATGCGATGATGGTCGATGATCTCAACCACGTCTGCATCTTCGATGCCCGGGGCCGCTTGCAGGGTTTCGTTATGATCGACCAGGATCACTTGACGCTTAGGGTAGGTGGTCACGTCCGAGCGTGTGACGATGCCGATGGCGCGGCCGTCGTCGTCCAGCACGATGCCTTCGCGCAGTTCGCTGGCAATGAGGTCCTCCACTGAATCCTTCACCAGATCCTCTTCGTCAAGCACGAACACGTTGGTTGCCATCAGTTCGCTTACTTTCTGGTTCAGCGAGTCTATGAGCGACGACGCCACGGCCATACTGGAAGCCGGGTCGCCCTCTTCCAGTGCGTCGGTGGCCGAGATGTAGCGCTCGGCGATGGCGCGCGTGGAGATCAGCCCGAGGAAACGGCCATCCGCATCCTCCACCGCCAGCGAGCGCACATTGTGCTTCTTGAGCAGGCGACCAGCCTGCAGCATGGTGTCGTCAGCGCTGATGGAGACAGGGTCGGGCGTCATCACGTCGCGCACGCGCACATGCACATGCTTGATCACGCGCGGGGCCGCGATGCCGTTCTGCTCTAGTATCCATGCGCTTTCCGGCGGCATCTTCCCAAGGCGCGCCGGGACGTATTCCACCTCATGTGCGCGCCCTTCGCGAGCCACCATCTGCGTCTTTAGGTACGCATAGCCGACCGCGGAGCTGATCGAGTCGTTGTCGGGATTCTTGTGCCCTACCACAAGGATCGTTTTTGCCATACTGCTTCTGCCTCCAGGTTTGGCAGGCCGCCTTTCGGCCCGGACCGCGTCTCATTATATAAAGTGCGGCGTGCAACACGCGCAGGTAGCCGCCGAGCGGCAAACACCCTGGCGGCATCCCTGGCAGCATCCCATAGCCCCACGTGCATTTTGGCCTTACGATTCTAGCCCTGCGTGCATTCCTCAACCTTGCATGTATTCCGAACTTACGCGTATTCTAGCCCTGCGTGCATTCGGTCTTACGTGCGTCGCCATCAACATGCATCTTTTGTTCGTTCCACAAATTACTCCCTCGTTCCATGGGTTGCCTTTTCACTTTTTTGGGACTTTTTGCTCTTTTATGGGAATTTCAACCGCTAATGCGAGTCGTAATACGTTGGTTTTGCCATACATTTTTTGGTGTTGTTGAATTATCCCTGTTCAGGCGCTTGAGAATTTTCCAGCATACGCTCCGCCATGTCGAAAGCGGATCGTTTGACTCGCATTAGCGGCTAAACTTCCCAAAATCAAGCCGAAAATAGCCTTGAATCTTCAAATCAATTGCGACGAGGTCGGGAGTGGGCCTCGTAGGGCATTCTGCAGCCTCGGCGCTTGCGCGATCTTCGGTTGAGCTTATCGCAGACCGCCTGGACCTCTTTGGCGGCAACGTCGCCTAAAGAGCACCCTTCGGGAAGTGCTTTTGGAGAAGCCCGTCGGTGTTTTCGCTGATGCCGCACTACCAAAGGTGATGCGGCAGGGCGAAGGAGAACTCCGCGCCGCACGCCGCGGTTGCAGAGGCATGGCACGCGAACTTCTTGCCGCGACCCAGTGTCATCAGCCAGATCCGTGTCAGATTTTCAGGCGCTCTTGCGTAGCGCTGTTCGTGGCTGTAGGCGACTCGGTCGATCGTATATGATTTTATGAGAATACAAGCTGACGGTGCACAAGGTGCGAATCGGCCGTCCGCAAGGTATGGGCTGATCGTATGCAATGCACGATTAGTCGCACGTAAGGTATAGACTGATCGTGCGCAAGGCACAGTTCGCGGACCGAACACTCTTGATCGGAGGACCTATGGAAACACCGATACTGTATTACTGGGCACCCTGCGAAACCTGCTCGGTGACAACGCAATTTGCGAACGAGCACGGCATCGCACTCGATCTGCGCGACGTAGAGCAAGAGGGCCCCTACCAAGAGCTGCTCGCGCTGGGCGGTGACGCGAACCTGATCCCCTACCTGAGCGCGAACGGACAGCTCATTCAGGGCAACGACGACGTGATCGCGTACCTCACGGAGCACTACCTTTGAACGCCGCCAGCGTAGAATCCATTTTGAGCGCCGCCAGCATAGAAACCATCACCACGGTCGAGGACCCGCGGCTGGATGCGTACGCACGGCTCACTGACGTGCAACTGCGCAGCAAGCTTGAACCAGAACGCGGCATGCTCATCGCCGAATCGGCAAAGGTGATCGGCCGTGCAATGAACGCGGGCTTACCGGCGCTCTCGCTCTTGGTCGGCGAAGACCAGTTGGCGAAGGAAGCCGCGCTCATCGCACGCTTCCACGAGCGCTACCCCGACGCGCCCGTGTTGACCGCACCGAACCGCGAACTTGAACACCTCACAGGATTCGCGCTCACCCGCGGAGCGCTGGCGACGTTCCGGCGCCCGCCACTACCAGATGCGCGCACCTTGCTCGCGCAGGCGCGGCGCGTGGCGGTCTTGGAGGACATCACCAACCACACCAACGTAGGCGCCATCTTCCGTAACGCCGCTGGCCTTGGGATGGACGCCGTCTTCGTGACCCCTGGCTGCTATGACCCGTTCTACCGGCGTGCCGTGCGCGTTTCCATGGGAACGGTGTTTCAGGTGCCGTGGACACGCATCGGCTGCGACGTCGAAGGGCGTGCAGCGCACGGTAATGTGGCGCGAACCGGCGGCTGGACGCACACCGGCATTCCGCTTCTGCGCGAAGCTGGGTTCAGTGTGGCCGCCCTGGCGCTCGCCAACGACTCGATTCCCCTTGATGATCCGGTTTTGCGAACCGAAGAGCGGCTGGCCATGGTGCTGGGCACCGAAGGCGAAGGCCTAAGCCCTGCCACCATTGCCGCCGCCGACTACACCGTGCGCATTCCCATGAGCAACGGCGTTGATTCCCTCAACGTTGCCGCTGCCAGCGCCGTCGCCTTCTGGCAGCTGCGATAGCCGCCAGCGCTACCCGATCTTCACGATGGGCGCGTAATCCTTCAATAGCTTCTTCGTCTGACCGGTCTTGGCGAACTTCACATGCAGCGTGTCACCATCAACCTTGGTCACGACACCACGGCCGAACGTCTTGTGATCGACCGCGTCTCCCTTGGCGAAGGTCATCTTCGCAGCCGCCTTCTTCCCGGCGTTGGGATTCGCCCCGCCACCGAACGCGCGGCTTCGGCCGCCGGCGCCCGAAGCGCTGGACTGCCCGAACACGCGCCCTTCGCCCGCCTCGGCCCCGCTGCCGGAGATGCCGCGCCTGCTACCGCGCTTCTCCCAGCCGGTGCCGCTGAAACCTGCCGACCCTAGGCCAGTGGTGTGCCGCAACTCCGAGGGTATCTCGTGGATGAAGCGCGACGTAGGGTTGGCGTTCGTCTGGCCGAACAGCTGTCGGCTCTGCGCGCACGTGAGCCACAAACGCTTCCGCGCCCGCGTGATGGCCACATACGCCAAGCGCCGCTCTTCCTCCACCGCCACCGGATCGCCCATGGAGTTCATATGCGGGAAGATGGATTCCTCCATGCCCGCCACGAACACGCAGTCGAACTCAAGGCCCTTAGCTGAATGCACCGTCATCAGCGTAACCGCGCGCCCATCTTCGCTCACGGTATCCAAGTCAGTGCGCAGACGCACCCATTCGATGAAATCTGCCAGCGAATCGCCGCGCAACTCGCGCGCAGGCTCTTCTTGCTCATGCTGGTTCGGCACCGCCGCCGAAGAATCCTCCGCAACATCAGATGCGCCCGAAACGCCGACAGTGCGCATTTCAGCCTGCGAAGAGAGGTTAGACGACGAAGGTGACGCAGCGGACGCCATCGTAGCGCCAACAGCTTCCAAAGCGCCCGTAGACGAAAGAGCCGCAACCGTGGGCGCCGCGAACTCCGCATCGTCATCACCATGCGTCTCGCTGAACTCCTGCACCACGCCCATGAACTCCTGGATGTTCTCGATGCGGCCCTGCGCCTCGTCAGTATCCTCTGCTTGGAGCGCCTGGATCAACCCCGCGCGGTCGATGATGGCCTCCACCACTCTGCGCAGATCGCCCGCGTACAGCTGCGCGTCCTTGATCGTTTGGATGAACTCACCGAGCGCCGTGCGCGTAGACGCCCGCACCTCATCATCGAGCAACAGCATCTCAGCAGCGGTCAGCATAGGCGCATCGAGCTGGCGCGCATGCTCGCGAATGCGATCGAGCGAGGTCTTCCCCACGCCACGCTTCGGCACGTTCACCACGCGCTCGAACGCCATGTCGTCGGCCGGGTTCACCACCAGCGTCAGATACGCCATCACGTCGCGTATCTCTTTGCGATCGAAGAACTTCGTGCCACCCACGATGCGATACGGAACGCCCGCCCGCAACAGCATGTCCTCCAACACGCGGCTCTGCGCGTTCGTGCGGTAGAACACGGCCATTTGGTCGTACCCCACGCCATCGGCGCGCAGCTTCTCTATCTCGCCGGCGATCCAGCGCCCCTCATCGCGCTCGTCGGCAGCCATGTACACGCCCAGCTTCTCGCCTGCGCCCGCATCGGTGAACAGGCGCTTAGCCTTGCGCGTCTGATTGTTCGCGATGACCGCGTTGGCCGCATCCAAGATGTTGCCCATGCTGCGGTAGTTCTGCTCCAGCTTCACCACGGTGGCATTGGGATAGTCCTGCTCGAAATCAAGGATGTTGCTGATGTCGGCGCCGCGCCAGCTGTAGATGCTCTGGTCGTCGTCGCCCACTACCATGATGTTCTTATGCGCGGCGGCCAGCAGCTTGGTGATGGCGTACTGCGCGTGGTTCGTATCCTGGTACTCGTCCACCATGAGGTAACGGAAACGATCCTGATACGCCGCCAGCACGTTCTCGTGATGCTTCAACAGCAGATAGGCGTACAGAAGCAGATCGTCGAAATCCATGGAGTTGGCGGCCTTCAGGCGCCGCTGGTATTCCTCGTAGACGCGGGCAGCCACCTTCGAGATGGGATCGACCGCCTCATCAGCCATGGTGCCCGGCACCTTGAGCTCGTTCTTCGCCTGGGACACGCGCCCCATCAGCGTGTTCACCGGGAAACGCCGCGGGTCGATATCCTGCTCCATCATGATGGCCTTGAACAGGCGCTTTTGATCGTCGGAGTCATAGATGGTGAAATTCTTCCCGAAGCCGAGCAGGTCGGCATCGGCCCGCAGGATGCGCACGCACATGCTGTGGAACGTGGACACCCACATGCCGCGCGCCGCGCCGCCGACCAGGTCGCCCAAGCGCTCGCGCATCTCAGCCGCCGCCTTGTTGGTGAACGTGATAGCCAGCACCTGCCACGGTGCCACGCCGCAATCCTCTAACAAGTGCGCGATGCGATAGGTGAGCACGCGCGTCTTGCCCGAGCCCGCGCCTGCGAGCACCAGCAGCGGCCCTTCGGTGCACAGCACCGCCTGTGCCTGGGGTTCGTTCAGTGTGTCTATGTCTAGCGGCATACGCAGCCCCTCGTTCTTCTCATCCTTGAGCCAAGTTTGCAAAAAATCAGACAGCGAGATCAAGAGGAAGATCAGATATATCCTTTAAGCGCTTCCCCTCGATAAGCGTCATGAGCATATCCAGCGCCTCAGAGCTACCATGTTCTTCTACAGACCTCATCAGTTCGTACAAGGCAAAATGATACGTGCAATCAATGTCTCCTGTTCCCAGCGCGATAGATGCTAACCGAGATGGCAACGGTTCCCCCGTCACAACCACAATGTGCGGCAGTCTGCCCTTGCGATTCCGTATGAGGTTCAAAGCTTCGGTTCTGCTGTTCTGCGCCCTATCGGATCGCATTGTCCATTTTGCAGATATGGACGCGTGCAGGATGGGCCTATTCTCCTGCTCGCTCTTTCGCAGATCCGCCAACGTTGCCACATCCTGGCTTACGATCTCGATTGGCGTGTTCAGATCATCATCAGAATAGAGATCCCGGTACACAACGATATCGGGAGCAACCATGTAATCATTGCCGATCATGGCCGATAAACGCTTATTCTCGCGTGTCAGTTCGTCAAGATACGACAAATGCTCGTACTGAGCAAAAGAAGAAGCCTTCTTCGCGCTACGATTGCCCAGTTTGATTATGGTCCACATACCAGGCCGAAGGTGATCCAAAAGAGGAAAGGTCCGGGTCACAAAATCAGCAACCATCGTCTCGAAGTTCGCCCCGCTCGTCTGACCCGCGGCACGCTCGTGAACCTCGGCAACCAGCTGCTCCGCTATACCGGCCGCTATCCTTACCGATGCCATATTTGCCGAATCGGCGTTGGTAGGTATTCCCCTGTCACTGATGGCTAAGACGCCCTTCTCGATGAGCGCCTTATGGAAGTTCTTGCGCTGCACGAAGAGAAGCGAAGTATCGTTGTCAGCCATGCGCGATGCACTCCTTGATCTTCGTGCCGACCGCTTTTGCCACAGGGGGCGGGAAGGCGTTTCCTATCATGCGACAAGTCGTCGTCTTGCGAGTCGTAAAACTCCATTCATCCGGAAAACCCTGCAAGCGCGCCATCATCCGCGGTGTGAGCCTCGGCATGTCCTGATACCCCTTTTCCGGGGCCGCATCAGCGATGCTCTTACCATTCACTCCCAGCGCAGCCCACGCTTTTTTCGCACGTGTGGGCCCAAGATCGGGCCCCCCGTGCTTTTTCGAGCCGCCGACCAGCGTGGGCGCTATACGATCAGCATTGCGCTTCCATTCTTCGGCACCTTCCCACCCGTTCTCGGCCATAAGATCAAAAAGCGCATCGCCCACCGTGGGCGCTTCACCTTCGTTCGACTCTGGAAAAGCAAATTGCGCGCCCTCTGTTTTCGCGATTCCCACTATCACCGTACGAGGCCGAAGCTGAGGGACTCCATGATCGGACGCTTTCACGAGCTTGATATACGTGTCATAGCCCAATTCGTCTAATTGATCGAGAATCCGCTGCCGATATTCATCGAATACCGAATCGAGGAATCCTCGGACATTCTCCAGCAAAATGGCACGCGGCTCGATCTCTTCAATCAAGCGCAATGCCACGGGAAAAAGATCTCTTTCGTCTTCCTCTCCCAATTGTTTGCCAGCCTTGCTAAAAGGCGGGCACGGAACCCCTCCTGCAAACAGATCTACCTGCCCGAAATCGGTTCCCGTAATGCTTCCAGCATCAGCGCAGATAACGTTCCATTCCGGCCTGTTCTCCTTGAGGATCTGGCAATATTGGGGCTCGATCTCAATCAGGGCAATATGCTCAAAGCCCGCCTGCTCAAGGCCAAGCGCTTGGCCGCCAGCACCCGCACATATCTCGACGCAGGTTAAACGCTGTTTTTGCCCTTCGTTCATATCGCGCAATCCAATCTTGGTACCCTTTTCTACGCCTCGCTCCAACATCCGTCTATGATAATCTGACGAACGATAACTTGCTTCTCGAACGGTGCATCTTTTGAAATACCTTATTTTATCGCGCCTGCATCATACTTGTGTCCCATAGCAAGGACACAGCATGACCAATTTCGTGCAAAACGCTTCGCCGACAAATGGGCGCGTTAGAGACCAACTCCCCACGCGTTCCTGCACGCAGATATCTATGCCAGCGAGGCCACCAGCGACCCGCCGCAACTTGAGCCGAACCCAGCGGCGCAGCTGTAGCACACCGGATGCGTGCGGATGCTACGCTCGCCCAGCGTACCGGCGATCAGGTCGGCTAGCGTCGCATCGCGCGTCGCGCCACCGTCACCCACCTGGATGGGCAGCCCCAGCACGTGGTTGACCTCGCAATCGTAGAGACGTCCATCCACATCCACGTTGATCTGGTCGCGGCACATCATACGCTGCACCGCAAGCGCGTTGAAGTTGTCCACCAATAGCTTCAGGTACTCATCGAACATGTTGGCGTCCAGCAGATCCTGCCCGAACCGGCCAATAGGATAGTTATTGAACGCGAAGAGTCCGTCGAAGCTGATGCTTTCGCGCCGCGCTAGCTCATCATGGTACAGGTCGGCCAGCATATCCTGCGGCGGGGGCAGAAATGGGCCGGATACGTTATAGACCAGGTCAAGCTCTAAGCACGCGGGGCGGGAAGCATCGGTCGTATTCGCCGTATCCACTCTGGCTCGTACCGATGCTGCGGCCTCTGCAGCCACCGTGGCATCCACGTCTGTCGCATCCGCCGCAGCCTTCCCCTTCGCGCCCTCACCATCTGCCCGCAGAGCCGCCACGCCGTAACCCAGCCGATTCAGCGCGCGAATGGCACTCATCGCAGCCTCGAATGTGCCACGCCCGCGCTGCGCATCCATCGTTTCCGGATCGAAGTATGGAATGGACGCCGTCACGTGTGCCCGTGCATCGGCGAACTCCTGCATGAGGTGCGCGTATTCCGGCCGTTCGAGCAGCGTCAGATTACTGCGCACGATCACGTAGCCACCCGCCTCCTTCGCTGTTTTCGCCCCTTCGCGCAAAAACCAGCTGAAATCAGGATGCATCTCCGGACTGCCCCCGGTGATGTCGAGCACGTGGAAACCGCCAGCGCGAAACGCATCCAACACCAGGTGCAGATCTTCTCGGCTCATCATCTCCTGCGAGCGCGGCGAGCACTCCAAATAGCAGTGCCGACACGCCAGATTGCACGCGTACGTGATGTTCACCTGCAACGTCGCAAGCTCGACGGGCGCAGGCGCGCACAGCACCTGCGGCGCGTCCACTCGCGCGGCAAATGACGGCTCCCCTATGCGCGCGAGCGCCTTCTCAAGGAAGGCCAGGTCAACCGCCTTGCGTCCGCGTCGCGCCGCCACCGCATCCTGCGCCCGCTCGAAATCGAACGCGCCCCGATGCCGCCCGCGCGGGCGTATCTCGAAATGTTCCCCATAGCGCGACTGCGCCAGCATCTCGGCCATGTTCCCGCTTATGGGCACATCGCGACCCTTGATCAAGCGCACCTGATCGGTTAGATCGAAATAGCGCGGCATCTCGGGAATCGTGCCCCGATATCGCGCTGTCTGGCCGAAGTCCTCGTGCGCGTCCTCCAAACCTGTTGCCTTGATCGCCCGCACCGTGCGCGAAGTGAACCCGGTGAAGCCCACCTTCGTCTCCATAGCCAGGTCGCTGATATGTATCTCATCCATCGCGGTGAACAGAAAGCACGGCCACCCGACCCGCTGCATGAGACGGCGAAAGTCATCCAAATAGAGCGCGCCGCCCAGACATTCGCCACGCAGCACCGGGTCGTCGCGCAGCTCATCGGGCATGCGCCGGTCGCAGAACACATCGCTGAAATACAGCTCCCCGCCGGGCTTCAACACGCGGAACACCTCGCGCAGCACCTGCTCCTTGAACGGCGTGAGATTGATCACGCAATTCGAGATGACCAGATCGACCGACTCATTCTCAATGCCCAATTCAGCCAAATCTTCAATATAGCCGCAGCGGAACTCCACGTTCGGCGCATCGTAGCCGAAGCGCTCCGTATGCTCGTCCACGTATGCCCGCGCCACGGCCAACTGCGCCTCGGTCATGTCCACACCGATCACGCGACCGGTCGGCCCCACCAACTTCGAGAGCGCATACACATCGCGGCCGCTCCCGCAGCCCAAATCGACCACCGTGCACCCCTCAAGCGCTGGCGGAATAGGGCTTCCGCACCCATAGAACTGCGCGATCACCTCATCGGAAACCTGCGCCAGCGCATCGAGCACATAACGCGGGGGCGCCGACTCAGTACAACACGTCGCGTTCGTCTTCAAGTCATCAGACCCCGCCAGAATGCGCCCGTAATACGCGCGTATCTGATCGTGAACGGACAGCTCCGCATCGGGCCTCTGCGACGCATCCAAAGAAGGTTGCAACCGCGCCCGCGCCTCATCGCCCTTCATTTCGCTCCTCCTTTTCCATAAAGGTCAGCCGCCCTCGCTTCCCACACAGAGCGGCACTTGTTGTCAGCCTGGGGTATCGCAAAGCGAGTTCCGCAGGTGCGCAGCACCGAGGACTGCCGAGCGACCGATCCCCAGGCTGCCTTCCCATAGTTGCCTCTTGTTGTCAGCCTGGGGTATCGCAAAGCGAGTTCCGCAGGTGCGCAGCACCGAGGACTGCCGAGCGACCGATCCTCAGGCTGCCAGCGAAGCGCGGCTACCTTCCCTCGTCCGCCATCCCGAAGCACTCCGTGAAGAACACCTGACAATCGAGCCCATACCGCTCGCACACCACATCAACCGCATCATCCACGATGCGCGCCATCGGACGACTCTCGCACACGGCGCGCGCATTCACGATCATGCGCATATTCTTGTGCGGTCGCAAAAACTGCCGCTCGTATTCCACCTCGTAATCCACGCCGATCAACGATGCCTTGTTAAAGTCGCCGTTGCCCGAGGTAGCGAACGTCTTCAAGTGCGGCACATTGCGCTTGCGCTCGATCAGCCCCATGCGGATCTCTTCGATCACATCTTCCACCACGGCGTTCATGTCGATCTTCTCGCCACCCAGCGTCTTGAAGAACATGCGGCGGTTGTACCAGGTCAACTTCGCTTCGGCTTGCTCGAATTCATGGTTGTCGCGCACGCTGAAATTCTTCAGCTGCGTGGTATGGGCGGTCACGAAGTCGGCCAACTCTGCGATGCCGGTGCGCTCGCGCGCCGAGATGCACAGCACCGGGATGTCGGGCACCGCCGTCTTCAAGAAGTCAACGTAGCGCCGAACATCAGCCTCGTCCAACAGATCGCACTTGTTCAGCACCACCAGATCGGCCTCTTCGAGCTGCAGTTGCAACAGATACACCAGTTCTTCGGGCAAGTTGATGTCGGCCTTCTCGGGCATGATCATACGCAGGCGCTCCGGGTCCACGATCACCGTGAAGGGTGACAGCGTGAACTCGTCAGCATGCGCGGCGGCCAGCGTGTGATACACGTGATCGAGCGCGCCCACGCCGCACCCAGGAATGTCGCTCATCACGAAGACCGCGCCCGCCTTGTCGCGCAACCGCCGCAGCTGGTCCACCACATTGTCCATCTGATAGCAGATGCACCCGTTGGCGATCTCAGCCACCACGCACCCGCTCGTCTGCGTCAGGCTCGTGTCAACCAAGTTCGCGCCCAGGTCGTTCGCGATGATAGCCGTCTCGCCGTAGTGTTCTTTCATCCATTCGCCCAGCGCGATCATTGTCGTCGTCTTACCGGCGCCCAAAAAACCGCTGACCACCATGAAACGTATCGGGTCCATGTCTGCCTTTCTGCTCGCTCTCTTCAATACGCGCCGGGAAGGCCAGCCAGCGCCCGCCTTCCCTCCTTCGCCTCAGCTAACAGCACGACGCCTGGATCGGCTGATCGTCTTCGTCGCGCACGCCTTCGAAATCGGGCGCTGTTTTGATGATGTGGTCACCGTGAATGTCGCCGAAATGACGGCTGCGGTCGCCCGTCACGGATATCACCTGGTCGTAGCGCGTGCCCAGCCCCAGCACCGACACGTTATCGCACACATGCATCTGCTGACCGGAGGGGAACTTGATGTCCTTGTCGAACAGGAAGAAGTCAGGGTAATCCGGCAGCGAACCATCGTAGACGATCTCTTCACCATAATCCTCGCAGTGATCGCTCGTCAGTTCGGAGTTGATCAAACGGCTCGTGATGGTGGCGAAAGCGATATTGGGGTAGTTTGCGGCCTCAGCCTCGCTCAGCGGCGTCTGCCAGGTCATCAGATAGCGCGGGTCGTGGAAACCGGCCGCTTGCGCCATGCGGCGGAAATCCTCGATGAACACAGCACCGCCCAAGCGCTCGGCCACGCGCTCGATCTGGTCGGAAGCCTCCTGCGGCACGCGGCGGTCGCAGAACACGTCGGTGAAGTACCACTCGCCGCCCTCTTTCAGGACGCGCTTCACCTCGGCGAGGTAGGCCTCCTTGTCGGGCGACAGATTGAAGGTGCAGTTGCTGATGACCACATCCACCGAATCGTCGGACACCGCGCTCAGATCCTCCGGCACGCCCTGGATGAGCGTCACGTTGCAGCGATCATAGCCGAACTGCGCCATTTCCTTGTCCAGGTACTTCTGCGCGATGGCCAGACGCGCAGCGTTCGGCTCCACGCCGATGACCGTACCCTCAGGCCCCACGAGCTGCGCTGCCAGATACGTATCGCGCCCGCTGCCACAACAAAGATCGAGCACCGTGCAGCCTTCGAGCAGCGGCGGCATGGGCGAGCCTAGCTCGTGGAACATGTTCTTGATCTCGGCCGATACGTTGAACAGCTTATCGCGCGCCTGTCCGGGGATGGTACCCTCGGCATCGCGCGTGCGCGCCGTGGCCTGCGGGTCTGCGCCCTGCGCTGCCGCGAGCGCATCATAATACGCCTGATAGTTGCCATTGCCCTTGCGATAGTATGCTCCGTAATCCATCGTGCATCCTTTCTTCCCTGAGGCGAACCTTGTGCGAAGTATAGGACTTTATCATCTATTTGTTTGACTATATCTAATACTAAGATAGGACTAATAGCATGATGAAAGAGTTGAACGGTTAGAGTTACTGAAATCATGCGGCACCTTGGCCGCGTCTACGACCCTGCTTACAAAGCGGCGCGCCCACCCTTCGAATGTCGCGTGATGTTCTGCGAGCATTGAGGCATCTACTATCGCGCCAACGAGGAAGCGCGCCTCATGCTGATTTTTTGCCATCGAAGATCAGCGCCGCAACCCAACCGAGCGCTTCGAGCACCACGTAGTCAGTTTGGATTCTGAATAACCATGCAGGTTGACCGTAGGGGTTCGTGCGAACGAACCCGTCGGAAGAACAGCGATGCGACCACAATGGATGGAAGATCGCCAATGGAGATACATGCAAGGCACGAATAGAGGGACGCCATATAAGAAGCACCTTGTCCGTGGTTGAAGGGCGCGTTCGCACGCGCCCTACGAAAACCGACTTGCAGGTTGGCCCGAGGAAGCCGCCGGAACCTACACGATCTTCTTGCCCATGGCCTCGGCCACTACGCGCAGCTCGGCCACCAGCTGCTCGAACTGAACGGGCGTCAGCTGCTGCGGGCCGTCGCTCAGAGCCTCGGGTGGATTGGGGTGCACCTCGATCATGAGGCTGTCCGCGCCCGCCGCCACCGCGGCCAGCGCCAGCGCCGGCACCAGGTCGCGCTGCCCAGCCGGGTGCGACACGTCGATACACACCGGATACAGGCTCTGCTTGTGAATGACCGGCACCGCGGCGATATCCAGCGTGAAGCGCGTGGCGGTCTCGAACGTGCGGATGCCGCGCTCACACAGCACCACGTTGGTGTTACCCTTGTCGGTGATGTAGTCGGTGGCCGCCAGCCACTCGGCGATGCTGCCCGCGAAGCCACGCTTGTACAGCACCATCTGATGCGTATCCGCCGTCACCTCGCCGATCTTCTTCAGCAAGCTGAAATTCTGAAAGTTGCGCGCACCTACCTGCAGACCGTCCACGTAGTCGGCCACCAGCTGGCAATGCGCGCTATCCATCACCTCAGTGAGCGTAAGCAGGCCGTACTTCTCGCCAGCCGCCTTCATGATCTTGAGCGCCTCTTCGCCAAGACCTTGGAAGCTGTGCGGATTGGTGCGCGGCTTGAACGCACCGCCGCGGATCCACTTCAGCCCCAGCCCTTTGATGCACGCCGCCACTTCATCGAACTGTTCGGTCGACTCCACCGAACACGGCCCAGCGAAAATGGTTATCTCGTCCGTACGTTGGCCCAGATACGGGATGCCTTCTATCTTCGAATCTCTCATAGCGACGGCGTCTCCTTGCTCACCTTCAAGATGGTGGCATAGATTTCGCGCAAGTACTCGTTGTACAGCGGCCCTTCGTTATAGCTGGCCACCTTCTCGAAGATCTCTTCCTCACGCTTCGCATCGTAGAGCCCCATCTGCGCATCCGGCTTCAACCCACGGATGACCAGCGAATGGCCAGCGCGCTTGTTCAGCAGCGCCACCAGCTCGCGGTCGATCTCGTCAATCTGATCGCGGTGCTTCTGGATCTCAGCGAAGGCTGCGTTATCCTCAGTCACTTCTCTATCCTTTCATGCATCTATAACGGGGAAGTTGCCCGTGTGCAAGCGATTATAAGGCAAAAGAATACCGGTCGCACAAACAAAACCGCATGCTGTACCGGGCTCGAGCAGCCGCGCAACAATCGGCCGAACAGTAAGAGACTTTGACCCTATCGGGCCACGTGGGTCACGTGACGGCATGCAGAACGGGCAGCGATCGACACCGACCGCGTAAAGAGCACCAACGAACGCAGCCACCGGGATACGCAGACAGGCAACGACCGATGCTGATCGAACAAAAACATCAATGAGCACAGTCATCGAGGTATGTAGAACCGACGATGACCGGTCACACCACGAGCACTTTGGTCTCGCGATGAGCATTCGACGCGTTGTTTTCGCTTCTTCGCACCTTTTTTGGGAATTTCAGCCGCTAATGCGAGTCGCAATTAAGCTTTTTTGCGACATACGATTTGGTGCCATCGCATTCTCCCTGTTCAGGCGCTTGCGACTTTTTTCGACATGCTGAGAGAGGATCGTTTGACTCGCATTAGCGGCTGAAATTCCCAAAAAAGGCCGACAAAGGGGCGACGTTCGAGTAGTTCTCTCTGCTTCTCGATGGCCACATAAAGCTCCACACTGAAGAGAGGATCAAAGAGTTGCTGATAGATGAGCCCCAACGAATACTGTAGGATCCTGGGCCTGAAGATTCTTAAACAATCGTCCAAGATATCTTACCCACTCCATGAACAATCTTAAATAAAAGTCCAATTTACCCTTCTCACTCCAAACGCTGACAGCCTAGGCATGTCAAGAAAACGTCCACGCCCCCTGCAATTGATGTGAAGATTCAAGGGCAAAAAGGGCCTTGAGACGACAGAATGCGAAAACTTCCCGCACCTCAAGAGCTCTCAAATATGCGCTTGATAATCGGGCAGCGCGCCCCGATAGCGCTCAGTATCGCCAGCATACAGAGCTCACATGCTCAATGCTGCCGGTGCATAAAACGTATATGCTCGGTATCACCAGCGCACAAGATGTATATGCTTGATGCTGCCAGCGCGACACGCTCTCATATAAGAAACAGCTTTACACCGAAGTACGCCAGCACCAGCACACCCACGATGATGCGGTAGACGCCGAACGCGGTGAAGTCGTTCTTCTTGATGTAGCCCATCAGGAACTTGATGGAGATGATGGAGACCACGAACGCCGAAACGATGCCCACTATCAGAACGGCAATCTCGGTCTGACTCATCACAAGGCCCTCGGCCATGAACTTGACCGCTTTCACCAAGCCCCAGCCGAACATGATGGGAATAGCGAGGAAGAACGTGAATTCAGCCGCCGCGGTGCGCGAACAGCCGCACAGCATGCCCCCGATGATGGTGGCGCCGCTGCGCGAGGTACCGGGCACGATGGCGAGCACCTGGAAGAAGCCGATCTTAAGCGCCGTCTTCCAGTCGATCTGATCCACCGTATGCACGCGGAAGAGCGCCTGCTCGGCATCGTCGCCGTCGTCGCGCGCGCGGCCGCCCCCCTGCGCGGACTGATGCGCGCTGCGCACGTTCAACGCCCGTTCAGGCTGGCGCGCATGCTTGCCGCGCACGGGCTCGACGGCGGCCTCCGCACGCGCAGAATCACGACGACGCCCGCGCCCATCGGCACTGCGCCCGGCCTGTTGGTTGATGCGCGCAAGCGTCTCCTGGTCGACCAGATACGCGGCTTCGCGCTTGCGATTGCGCCGCTCGAGCACGATGAAGATCACCCCGTACAGGATCAGCATCGCAGCTACCACGCCCGGGTTGAACAGGTGCTCTTCCACCCAATCGTCCAGCAGCAACCCGAACACAGCCGCAGGCAAACACCCGACGACCACCATGCCCCACAGATGCCACGTGCCGCGGCGCTCTTCGTACGTTTTGCGCCCACTAAACGGGTTCAGCTTGTGGAAATACAGGATGATAACGGCCATGATGGCACCAATCTGTATGACTACCAGAAACAAGCTGAGGAAGTCCGCGCTGACGTTCAACTTCACGAATTCGTCCACCAGGATCATATGACCGGTCGACGAGATGGGCAGCCATTCAGTGATGCCCTCGACGATGCCAATCAGCAACGCCTTCAACGATTCAATGAAAATATCCATGCGAGCATTATACATATCACAAACGGCTGCCCCGAAAAGCCCCCAGAAGCGACACGGTGCTGGTACCGTAGCGGCATGCGCTCGGGCGCGAGACGTGAGATGACCGACCATGCAGCGTGAGGCGGCCATCGAAAGACGTGAGACATGCACCGAGGCGCAAAACACAGCAGGACCAACGGATCGGAGATGTCTATGACACGACTGTATGATATGCACTGCCACTTGGATTTCGCCGACAATGCCGCCGAAGTAGCGGCGGCAGCACATGAAGCAGACCTGGTGGCATTGTGCTCGACCGTGGTGCCCAGCAGCTTCGTGGCTGCGCGCGAGGAATTCAGCCCGTACCCGAACATCCACGTGGCGCTCGGCGTTCATCCGTGGTGGGTGGCGCAGGAACGCGTCAGCGAAGTGGACCTCGCCCGCTTCGAGGCCCTGGCGGCCGCAACGCCCTTCATCGGCGAAGTGGGGCTTGACTTCCACAGCAAGCGAAACGCTACGCGGCAACGTCAGGAAGAGGTGCTCTATCGCTTGCTGAGCTGCCTTGACCAAGTCGGCCCGGGCAAGCTGATCTTCCTGCACGCCGTACATGCCGCCGACGCCGTGCTCGACATGCTCGAACGCTGCAACACCACCGCCGCGCACACCTGCGTCTTTCATTGGTTCCAAGGCACGCCAGACGATTTCGGGCGCGCGCTGGCCCACGACTGTTGGTTCTCGGTGGGTATGCGCATGCTGGCCACCGATGCCGGGCGGCTCTTCGCGAAGGCCGTGCCCGACGACCGCCTGCTGGTGGAAACGGACAACCCGCCGCACGAGGGCATGCCCTACACGCTGGATATGTGGACCGAGGAACTGCGTAATACGGTAGAGGACCTGGCGGAACTGCGCGAAACCAACACCGAGACGCTCTCGGCTCTGTTGGCCTCCAATAGCGCGAAGCTGCTCGATCGCGCGTAGCTTCGCGCATGGCTGCCGCGCACAGCGCCATGGTGCAGCGAGGATTGCGCCGCAAAAGCTCGAACTACGGGGTCAGCAAGAAAAACAAAATGATTCCCAGAACGATGATGACGGGAATGGCGATCTTCACGAACAGCGGAATGCCCGATGCCGACCCCCGTGCGGCCGCGAAATCGCGCTTTCTGCCCATCGCGCCACCCTGCAGACCGATCTGCGTGGGGCGCCGACCACCAGCCTGCTGCGGCCCCGAGATACGTTGATGGCTCACGCTGAGCCCATCTTGGCTGCGCCACCGTGAGCGCGACTCCAGCGCATCCACCATAGGATCGTGCCGATCGCGGTCATCGATGGTGTAACCCACGATCTCGCGTCGCTCGTTGAACGCCCGCGAGTCGATGCTGCCGCGACCATCGATCAACTGCCGATTGCCGCTGCGGCCCCGCTGGCGCACATCGCGCGCCTCCCGCCGCGCCTCCCATTCGCGCGCCTGGCCATCGTTTTGCGGCTCAACGCCAGGATGGATCCCCTCCTGCATGCGGCGCCGAGCCGCTCGCGCGCGCTCCGCATCTTTCGTGGCATAGTTGCGCCTGATGCGGTTCACGGATTCATTGCCCGAATCCATGTTGCGGAATTCGGGGAAGTCTTGAGTGAACGTGGGCATGATCGCCTTCTTCCGCCATCGACAACTTCCCCGATTCTATCAGAGTTACCGCAGGTTCCTTACCGCATGCTCCGCCCGTTGAGGGTGCCACCGCGCTGCTGGGACGAATCGGCGCTGCTGCTCGACGAACTGGAGCTCGCCGCCGCGCTGCTGCTCTGACCCAGCGTCACCTCGATATCCATCACCTCGCCGTCGCGGTCCACTTTCAGCGTCACCTTGTCGCCAGGATTCTTCGTGCGCACATCCAGCATCAAATCGCTGGCGCTGCTCACCACCTGACCATCGAATCCCACGATGATGTCGCCCACCTCGATGCCGGCAGCTTCCGCGCCGCTCTCGGGGCTGACGCCGGACACGTAGGCGCCCTCATCCACCGAGAAACCGTAGCGCTCGGCGATGGCCTTGTTGACGGTGGTCAGATTCACGCCCAGCTGCGCATGCGTGGGCTCTTTCCCTTCGATGATGTCTTGCGCCAGCTGCACCGCGTAATTGACGGGAATAGCGAAACCCACGCCCGAATAGTTACCGCTATAGCTAGTGATCAGCGTGTTGACGCCCACCAGCTTGCCCTGCGCGTCCACCAGCGCGCCGCCCGAATTGCCCGGGTTGATGGCCGCATCGGTCTGGATCATGTTGGGATAGATGGTGACCTCGCCGGTGCTCTGGCCCAGCATATCGGTGCTGGAATCCATGATCTGACTGCGACTGGTCGCAGACACGATGCCCGTTGCCACCGACTGCTCCAGGCCGAACGGGCTGCCGATGCTCATGACCCACTCACCAATGGTAATGTTGTCGCTATCGCCCAGCTCGACCGGCGTGAAATCAGCGCCGTCCAGCTTCAATACCGCCACGTCGCTCGAGGCATCCTCGCCGATCAGCTCGGCATCGTAGGTCTCGCCTTCGATGGTCACCTCATACTTGCTGCCGCCCTCGACCACGTGGTAATTCGTGATGGCATACCCGTCTTCGGACAGCATGACGCATGAACCCATGCCGCTTTGGTTGAGCGTTCCATCATCTTGTTCGTAGCCGTATCCGTAGAGCAAGTCATAGATGCCGTTACCGGATGTTTGCGGTTGGTTGGAATACACCATGACCGACCCCACTGAGGGCAAACACTTCGATGCTACCGCCTCAGCCAGTGACGCCTCTTCGCTGACCGCCTCAATGGAGGTAGAGGTAGCGGCGCCCAACGTTGGGCGTGAGCCGAAGTTGCCGGTAGCAACGGCAATGCCAAACACCAGCGCGCACGCTAGAAGCGCACCGAAGAAGCCGAGGATGAACGTCTTGCCACCTGAGGACTTCTTGGCTGGCGCAGCTCCTGCTGGCTGCGCGGGGCCCGGTTGATTCGGCAGCGGAGCGGTATAGGCGCTGTGCTGAGCCGTGGTGCCCGCTTGCACCTGATCGCCCGGCACTGCGTGCGCGCCGGACGTGGGTGCTGCCTGAGTCTGAACCTGAGCTTGAGCTTGGGTCTGGGCCTGCCCCGAAGCAGAGGGGTTGTGCCCGTATGCCGCTTGGTAGGCGTGATGCGGGGCGTCAGGGGCCTGCCCGGAGGGCACCTGTCCGTGCGGAGCATGGCCCTGGGGCATCTGCTGGTCGTGGTCGTTGTATGTCATGTCAAACCTCCTTGTCGATGCCCGCAATCTACCACGACCTCATGCGTCTCAACCGTGGCGTTAAGGCTCGTTCGCCCATTCGTCACCTAAATACACCATCTGATGTACACCACGCGCATGACGCCACCATCAACGCAGCCCGGGCAGCGCGCACAGCACGCCATGGTATACTTTGAGCGCTTTATTACAGTAGAGTGGTAGCGTGAACGCGCTGCCGCGACCCATGGAAGGGAACATGACATGAAGAAGAGGATCATCGCGACGGCAGCGGCATGCGCCCTGGCCCTGAGCGTATTCGCTTTGGCCGGCTGCACCGGCGGCACCAGCAGCGCCAGCTCGAGCAGCAGTGCCGCCAGCGACGCCACCGAAGCCAGCACTGACGGCCTAGAGCTGATCGTAGGCTTCGACAATAGCTATCCGCCGTACGGATATATCGGCGAGGACGGCCAGTACACCGGGCTCGACCTTGATCTGGCGCAGGCCGTGGCCGACATGAACGGCTGGACCATGACCCCGTATCCCATCGACTGGGATGCTAAGGACGCGCTGCTCAACGAGGGCACCATCAACTGCATCTGGAACGGCTTCACCATGGAAGGCCGTGAGGGCGACTACACGTTCAGCGACCCCTACATGCTCAATGAGCAGGTTGTGGTCGTACGCGCCGACAGCGACGTCAACAGCCTGGAGGATCTGGCCGACAAGGTGGTCATCACCCAGATAGACTCCGCCGCCTACGATGTGCTGGCAGGTGACGAGGCTGCGCAAGCCGACCTGTGCGCCAGCTTCAAGCAGCTCGACACCATCAGCGACTACAACAACGCCTTCATGCAGCTGCAAGCGGGCACCGTTGATGCCGTCGCATGCGACCTGAGCATCGCTGCCTATCAGATGGCCGCCAACCCCGAGCTGTACAAGCAGCTTGACGAGGCGCTGTCCAGCGAGCACTACGCCGTCGGATTCGCCAAAACCGAGCAGGGCGAAGCCATCGCCGAGAAGGTGAACGAGGCGCTGGCAGCGCTGGTGGCCAACGGTCAGGCCAAGGAGATCTGCGACAAGTATGCCTCCAATGGCGTTGACTACGAGGCCAACTGGGTCTTGAAATAACGGCACGCTAGCAAGATTCCACCGCGTTCGCGCGGTGGAGTTGAGGTCTCGCCTCACCGGAAGAACCGCGGTTCGGTTCGCACGGATCGCGGTTCGCGAGACCCACGAAGGGAGAAGATGTGGAATTCAGTGTGATGTTCGGCTTGCTGCTGGACGGCCTCGCGCTTACCGCGCAGATATTCATTGTCACGCTGATCGGGGCGCTGCCGCTTGGCGTAGTGGTGGCGCTCGCTCGCATGAGCCGCTTCCGCGTGGTGGCAGCCATCGCGCGGTTCTACATCTCCATTCTGCGCGGCACGCCGCTGATGTTGCAGCTGATGGCCATCATGTTCGGGCCGTACTACCTCTTCGGATTGCAGATGGGGCCCGACTGGAAGTTCTGGGCGTGCGACATCGGCTTCATCCTCAACTACGCCGCGTACTTCGGCGAGATCTATCGCAGCGGCATCCAATCCATTCCGCGCGGCCAATACGAAGCCGCAAGCGTGCTCGGGTACTCGCGGGCGCAAACGTTCATGAAGATCGTGCTCCCGCAAGTGGTCAAACGCATCCTGCCCGCCATGGGCAATGAGATCATCACGCTGGTGAAGGACACCTCGCTCGCATTCGTGCTGGGCATCGCCGAAATGTTCAGCCAGGCGAAAGCGCTCGCGGCGCGCGAGGTCTCCATGGTGCCCTATGCGCTGGCAGCGCTGATCTATTGGGTGTTCTGCCTGCTCATCGAGTTCATTCTGAATCGTGTTGAGAAGCGGCTCGATTACTACCATAACTAGAAGAACGGACCGCCTCATTGAATATGCGACCTGTTTTGGCACGAAGCATGCTCAGTTTTCGAGAAAAAGGAATGTGAACCATGCATGTCGTCGATCTGCAAGACGCGAAGAAGAGCTTTGGCAAGACCGAGGTGCTCAAGGGCATCTCGCTTGAAGTCGATAAGGGCGACGTGCTCGCCATCATCGGACCGTCAGGCGGCGGCAAGAGCACGCTTCTGCGCTGTCTGACCATGCTGGAAACGCTCGATGGCGGACGGCTCGCATACGGCGACCTCGTGGTGGCGGAAAACGGCCCCGACGGACACGCCACCTACGCGCCGAAGAAAGTGCTCGCCGAAGCCAAGACGCGCTACGGCCTGGTATTCCAGAACTTCAACCTTTTTCCGCACTACACGGTGCTCAAGAATGTAATCGATCCCCTGATCTGCGTGCAGAAGATGCCGCGAGAAGCGGCCGAAACGCGCGGGCGCGGGCTGCTGGAGAAGATGGGGCTGACCGGCAAAGAGCACATGGTGCCCTGCGAGCTTTCGGGCGGCCAACAGCAGCGCGTGGCGATCGCGCGGGCACTGGCGATGAACCCTGATGTGCTCTACTTCGACGAACCCACGAGCGCGCTTGACCCAGAACTGACGCGCGAGGTGCTGCGGGTCATCCGCGAGCTGGCGCTTGAGCACATGACCATGGTCATCGTCACGCACGAGATGTCGTTCGCGCGCGACGTGGCCGACAAGCTGATCTTCATGGATGGCGGCACTGTAGTGGAGCGCGGGCGCGCCACCGATGTCATCAACGATCCGCAGCATGAGCGCACGCGCCTGTTCCTGGCGAACTATCAGCAGCATTGATCGTGAAGCACGTCCAGCGCGCACCCGAGTCCCGATCAATGCATTCGAGCCTCACCCGACGAAGGCTTTGTCGCAGCAGCGCTCATCACCTGAGAATTCTCGTGGTCTGAAACCGCCTTCAATCCGAGCCTGCCCTGAGAGTCTGCGCCATCATCCGGTGCGGGCTGGGTCGTCTCGCTGCCCTCAGGCGGCATGGCCGTCGACGGGTCCTTCAGCGCACCCTTCGTGGCGCGCAGCGCGTCCTCCGCAGTCACCACCATGCCGAGCGCCGGTGCATCGCTGGCCTCTTCGTCCCGCATGCGCGCACGCATCGTCTTCCAAAGGCGACGCCCCCACCGCGTGCGGATCAGGCGGTCAACCCCGTCACCATACATGCCAACGGGGCTACCGAACATGTACGCCACGAAGATGGCAATGGCCAGATACGGCGCGCACAGCCAGCCGAATATCTCGCACCCCATCAGAAACGCCGCCAGCGGGCAGCGGCTGAACGCGGCGAAGAACCCCATGACGCCCACCGCCGCACCGAATGCCGGGTCGCCCCCGGTCAGGAAGCTGCATGACGCGCCCAGCAGGCCACCGATGCAAAACGACGGCATGATCTCGCCGCCTTTGAACCAAAATCCCAAGCAGACCAGCGTCAGCAGCGCCTTCACGGCGAAGTCCCACGGACCGAACTGTCCGCGCAGCGCATCACCTAATATGTTACCGCCGCTGCCGGTGAAGCGATCCCATCCGCACAGCGTGACCAGCCCGGCGAACAGCACGCCGCCCACGATCACCCATACGAGATAATTGCGGCTGATACGCCAGGTCAGATCGTGCACCCAATGGATGCCGCTGTCGAACAGCGTGCCCACCAGCGCCGCCGCAACCCCGATGACCACGCACTGCCCCACCACGGTCCACGCAGGTGCGGGCACGGCAATCTTGTCGATCACATCTCCGATACCGAAGATGCTGGCGATGCCCCACGCCACGAAGCACGCCACCAAGATGGTGACCACGTGCCGGTTGATGGTCTTGCGGAAGCGCGTCAGCTCCAACACGAACATGCACGACCCCAGCGGAGCGAAGAACAACGCGCTGAACGTAGCCGCCATACCCGTAGCCGCGGCATACCCGTTCATGGATTCATCCGCATTCCGCCGATACACGCTGCGCAACTTGAATGGTCGCGCCGCCAGCGTGCCCAGGCTGGCGCCGATCTGGAGCGCACCGGCCTCTTTGCCGACCGAACCGCCGCCCAGCATAGACAGGCACGTGCCCAGCAAGATGCCCGGCGCCAAGAACGGACTGATGGCTTTGTCCTTGCGCATATCCTGAATAACGCGATGGGTGGTCAGATCGAGCCGCAGGTGCCACCATCGGTAGAGCAGCAACGACACCACGCCGAACACCGGCAGCAGCCACACGAGCCACGTGGCAGCGCTGAACAATGCGTAGGACCCTTCCACCATAAGGCACAGTACGATGCTGGCGAAGGCGCTGATCACGCCTACCACCACCGCAAACAAGCCATGCTTGCCAGCCTCTTTGATGTCGAAGCGGTCCATGTGCGCCTCCTTCGTGAGGACGCTTCCCTTTGAACCACAGTAGCGAAGATGCGCATGAACGATCAGCAGGTGCGCACATTGTTGATTGAACGCTACGCCACCTTCACCTCGCCGCGCTCGCAGCGGTTGCCCCATGCGTCGATGAGGTCGCGGTCGCGATACACGCAGATGATCTCGCAGTGATTGGCGCACTTCTGACACTCCACCTCGCGCGTGGTGAACGTGAAATCCTCCGCGGCCTCAAAATCAAGCTGACCGCTCGCGAACGGACCGGTCGCCGCAGGCGCCCCCGGCGCGCCTTCCACGCTGACCGGGCCCGCATCGGCCGCCAAGAGCGCAGCACCGAACGCCCCCATCAGGTGCCCATCCGGGTCCACCGCCACCGGCATGTCCAACAGGCGCTCGAACGCATCGACCACGCCCACGTTCTTCGACACACCACCCTGAAACACCACCGGGGCCTGTATCTTCTTGCCCTTGCCCACATTGTTCAGGTAGTTGCTGGCCACCGCCTGGCACAGCCCCGCGATGATATCCTCGCGCGCATAGCCCACTTGGATCTTGTGCACCAAGTCGCTCTCGGCGAACACCGTGCACCGCGCGGCGATGTTGGCTGGCTTCTTCGAGGTCAGCGCAATGGGACCGAACTCTTCCACCTCCACGCCCAACCGATGCGCCTGGCTGGACAGGAACGAACCCGTACCCGCCGCGCACAGCGTGTTCATGGCGTAGTCGACCGCAATGCCGCCGTCCACGCAGATGATCTTGGAATCCTGGCCGCCGATCTCAAGGATGGTGCGCACATCAGGATGCAGGTACGTGGTGCCCACCGCATGCGCTGTGATCTCGTTCTTCACCACGCTCGCGCCGATCATAGCGCCCACCAGGCGCCGCGCGCTGCCCGTAGTGCCCGCGCCCACCACGCGCACGTCCGCTGGCAACTGCTCGGCCAGCTCGGCCATCACGCGCTTGGCGGCCTGCGCCGGATTGCCCTCGGTCCACAAATACGACCGCGCGACGATGCTGCGGTCCACGTCGATGACCACGCCCTTCGTGGAGATGGACCCGATATCTATGCCCAGATACTTGCTCATTTCGCTTCCTTCTTCATGGCTAGCATGTCATAAAACGCTTCCAACCGGGTCATCAGGCCCGTATCGCTCGTCTCGGTATCGTACGTCAGATACAGCACCGGCATGTGGAAATCCTCCGAGATGCGCTGCAGCACGGGGATGCAGTCGATCTCGGGCGTGCACCCGGCGCACTTCGCGTGCACGAGGCCGTCGAAACCAAGCTGCGCATACTTCTTCGCGGCGGCCAGCGTCATGGTGGACGTCGGCCCCATGTCGTATTCAGCGTACTCGGCGATGGTGCGCCGCATGTTCTCTTCGTGATAGTGCGTGTAACGGTTCGAGAAGTTCAGCGTGCGCGCCACTTCCACGCCCATGTCCATCAGCTTCTCGTCGAGTCCCAGATTCGAGTTCTCGTCGATGGCCGTGTACAACTCGCCCACGATGCCGATGCGCACCGGATCGGCTGGCTTGTTGAGGGGGATCTCCCGCATACGCTCCATGCCGCGCGTGAACGCCGCATCTATCTCGGCCTTCGTGGTGGTCGCGCGCATCTCGTCCATGAGCGCCTCCCAAGCGCGCCGGTAGACGCCCCGCTCGCGCTCGAAGCCGCCGTTGGCTAGGTAGAAGTCGCGCGCTTGATCCAGCAGCGTCAGCATGTGGCCGCACGCCAGCAGCTGCTTCACGCCGTGCGGGATGGCGATGTCGGGATTCACCGTGCGCAGCACTTCCTTGCCCCAGCCCACATAGCCCTGCTCGATGCCGTGGCTGAAATTCAACATGGTGAAGTCATAGCCCATATCGCGCAGGATCTGCTCCTGCATCTCGCCGTAGTACCCCAGTCGGCACGGGCCGCCCACCTGCACGAGAATGTCCGCGCCCAGCTCAAGCGCCTCGATCCAGTCGCCCATCATATGCTTGAACGGCGTGCATACGTAATCGCTGGAATTCTGGATGCCCAGCTCCATGGTGCGCTTGGTGGCCTTCGGCAGTTGCAGGTAATCGCAATCGAGCACCTGCTCCACGAAGAACTTGAACGCCGGATCGTAGTAGGCGTAACGGAACACCGACACCTTCGTGCGCTTATGGCGGTCGCGCTTCACCTTCTTCTTGAGGCGCGGGAACGGGATGGCGCGGCGCGGCTCGTCGCGCTGGAAGACCACCTGCGTGCGCGCGTCGTCGCTGATGGGCACGCCCACGGTGGCATCTTCGGCGCGCGCGCATGCCATGCCAGATGCTGAATCGGGCGTCGTGCCTTGCGCGGCATCCTGCGTCAGGTTGGCTTTCTGTGCGTCGTCAGTCATGCAGATAGCTCCCCTTTCCCTGGAAGCGCAATATGTCTATGAAGCTCTCCAAGCGCGTTTCAGTGCCCGCGCTGCCGCTTTGCGCGTCGATCATCAGATTCAGGATGGGCACGCCCTGCACGTTGCGCATGATGGCATCGTCGAACATGCTGTCGGGCCCACAGGGAAACGCCGAGAGCAGCACGATGCCGTCCACCTGCTCGTGCAGCTGGAGCACCGCGCCCGCCAGATGGCGGTTGATCATCCACGGCAGCGTTTCCGAGAACTCGAAGCTGCGCTTGAGCGCGGGTGTCCGATCGGCTTCGTCCGCGAAGAGGACGGTAGCGCCCAATCGCTCGATGGCGGCCACGATATCGCCCGCGATATACGGGTCGTGCGCGATATAAGGGTGCGCCACCAGCAGGATCGCGAGCGGCGGCTGCTCGGTTCCCGTGCGATCGCTCGCCACCACCTTGCGGTACTTCGCCAGCAACGCCAGCGTCTCCTGCTGCGCCTTCGCGCGTGCCGCATCGCTCGCTTCTTGCGCATGGAGCGCCCGCTTGTAGGCGCGTGACGCTTGGCGCGGATTCGCACCCAGCCGCCGCGCCAGCTCTAGGTAATCCGCCCGCATGCGCTTCTTGTCGCTCGCCTTCTGCACGCGCATGGTGACCAGCTGCGGACGCATCTGCGGGAAGGTGGCGCGCACCAGATCGGGCAGCGCCTGATACTTCGTGCAAAACCCCACCCGGATATCGCTGTTGTCGAAGGACGGCACGAACAGGGCATCGCACTGGTCGCCCTCCGCGAGCGCCGCCACGTGCCCCATGAACGTCTTCGAGGCCAAGCACACCTCGTCCACGCTGGCCGCCTCGCCCCGCTCGAAGATAGCGCGGTCAGTCGGCGGACTGACCACCACCTGAAAGCCCAGTTCCTCGAAGAACCGCTGCCACAGCACACCGTACTCATAAAAGAGTAGGCTGCGCGGAATGCCTATCGTTCGTACTGCGTTATCGCTCAAACCGGCTCCGATTCCATTGCTTGGATATGCATCCAATCCCCTTGCTCTGCTCCTGATTATAGTAGCGCACACGGCAGGGGTTGATGCTAGAATGCCAAGACCAGCAAGTCCGAAGCGCGGGTGGTCATCGGAGAAAGACGAAGGCAAGAAGATGCGGAAGAACGTTTTGTTGCTGTTCAGCAAAGTACCCGAAGCGGGGCTGGTGAAGACGCGCCTGACCACGCTGAAAGACGGCGTGTTCGCGCCGGAGGTGGCCAGCGCCCTGTACCACTGCATGCTCTTCGATGTGGCCGAGATCTGCATGGCGGCATTCGATTTGTTGGAGGGGGGCGGGGCAGCTGCGTCTCGACACTCCGCTCGGTCGAGCCAAGGTCTCTCCGTCGCTCCGTTTGACCTCGGCTCCGCTACCCCGCCCCCCTCCAGCAGCACCGATGCAGCGGCCCCGACGCCTTCCACGCTCGACACCTACGAGCTGGTGATATCGACGCCTGTGGGCAGCGCTGACGCCATGCGCGCGCTGTTCGCCGATGCGGGCACTTGGCCGCAGCCCATCGCCGTCGTCGAAGATGCGGGCGCCACCTTCGACGAACACTACAACGACGCCTTCCAGCAGTGCTGGGACGCGGGCGCGGACTGCATCCTCTCCATGGGAGCGGATATGCCCGCGCTCACGGTGAACGACGTGACCGCCGGGTTCGACGCGCTGCACCAGCTGGCCGATGCTGACACACCGGGCATCGTGCTGGCGCCCGACCAAGAGATGGGCGTGTCGGTGATCGGATGGACGCGCCAGACCGCCGATGCGCCCCACGCCTTCAACCACACGGGTGTGTTCTACAACGCCGATGGCCTGACCGTGCTGCCCGCCTACATTCAGAAGGCGCGCGCGGCCAACCTAGCGGCCCGCTACCTGCCGCCCATCCCCGATGTGGATACCATGGCCGACCTCATGCATGCCATCACCCTGGTAGAGGCGCTCAACTACTGCGCACCTTTCGATGGCAACACGCCGCCGTGGCGCACTGCGCAGGCGCTGCGCGAGATGGGCTGGGACGAAGTGCGCGTGCCGCCGAACGACCTGCACGATCCACGCGAGCATATCGACTCTTAAAGCCGCACCGCTGCGCGTTCCGCTATCGTCGTACCTCTTCAATCTTTTTTGAGTATAATAGGGCTACGCTGAATTACCTGCCTTGCCGGACGTCGTGCAGCGGCGGCAAGCCTCATGTCTATTGTTGCACCGGGTGTATCGAAAGTGGCGTACGGTACATCGCCTCATGCGAAGGAGCGTGCAACATGGGCACCATCAAAGCCATTTGCACCAGTGACGTCAAAGGCATCCAGAAAACAGAGACCACCTCAGTGGAACTGCGCCCCAATTGGGGCATTGAAGACGATGCCCATGCGGGCAACTGGCACCGTCAGGTGAGCCTTCTCGGTTACGAGAAGATCGAAGAGTTCAAGGCGCGCGGCGCCAATGTTGCGAACGGATCGTTCGGCGAGAACCTCATCGTTGAGGGTTTCGATTTGAAGAGTCTTCCCATCGGGACGCGCTTGCGAGCAGGCGATGCGGAGCTGGAGCTCACCCAGATCGGCAAGGAGTGTCACGCTCGTTGCGCCATCTACCATAAGATGGGCGATTGCATCATGCCGCGCGAAGGCGTGTTCTGCAAGGTCATCCAGGGTGGCCGCATCACTTTGGGCGATCGGATCGACCTGATAGAACCCCGATAGGCACCGCTCAAACGACTTCGCTCCCCTTCAACAGAGAAAGTAAGGATCATGATGAAGCAAATCTACTTGGATCATGCCTCTACGACGCCGGTACGACCGGAAGTTCTGGAAGCCATGCTGCCATATTTCACCGAGGAATTCGGCAACCCGTCCTCCATCTATTCGCTGGGACAAACCGCATCCGATGCGATAACCACGGCAAGAGAAACGCTCGCCACCACCATTGGCGCGACGGCAACGGAGATCTTCTTCACCAGCGGTGGTACCGAGGCTGATAATTGGGCTATCAAAGGCTTCGCGCATGCGAATGCCGCAAAGGGCAAGCATCTCATCACCAGCTCCATCGAGCATCATGCGGTGCTGCATGCCTGCGAAGCGCTTGAACGCGAGGGCTTCGAGGTAACATATCTGCCCGTTGACGAGCATGGTCTCCTTCGCCCCGAGGACCTGAAGGCCGCGCTGCGCCCCGATACCATTCTGGTGTCTCTCATGTTCGCCAACAATGAGATCGGTACCATCCAGCCCATTGGCGATCTGGCCGCCATCGCGCACGAGGGCGGCGCCGTATTCCACACCGATGCGGTGCAGGCGTTCTGCCATGAACCCATCAAGGTGAACGAGCTGGGCATCGACCTGCTGTCCGCATCAGCTCATAAGATATACGGGCCGAAAGGCGTGGGTATGCTCTACGTGCGTACGGGCGTGAAACTGCGAAACCTGCTGAATGGCGGACAACAAGAGCGCGGCAAGCGCGCCACCACAGAGAACGTGCCCGGCATCGTAGGGTTCGCGAAGGCCGCCGCGTTGGCCGCAGCTGACGCAACGCTCGAGCATGACCGCCAACAGACCCTGCGCGACCACGCCATCAGACGCGTGCTCGCTGAGATTCCACACGCAAAACTGAACGGCAGCTGGAAAAACCGCCTTGCCAACAACGTCAACTTCTCATTCGAGTTCATCGAAGGCGAGGGCATGCTCTTGCAGCTGGCGGCGCGCGGCATCTGCGTTTCGTCGGGCAGCGCATGCACGTCAGGATCGCTCGATCCCAGTCATGTGCTGCTGGCCATCGGGCTGCCGCACGAGATCGCGCACGGATCGCTCCGTCTCACCATCGGGCGATCCACCACGCTCGAAGAGGTGGACTTCGCCATCGATTCACTGGAGACCACCTTGGAGAACCTGCGCATGATGAGCCCCCTCTACGAAGACTTCCAACAGGGAAAGGTTGATTCGGTCATCAAGCAGTACGCAGCCGACGGCTTCCCCTACACCAACTGACACTGACCCGACACCCCAACGAGAAAGCGAACCATGATCATGGCCATGAATTACTCAGAGAACGTAATGGACCACTTCACGAACCCGCGCAATGTGGGCGAAATAGAAGGCGCGAGCGGTTGCGGCACGGTGGGCAACGCTGTCTGCGGCGACATCATGCGCATGTATCTCGATATCGACGACGATGGCATCATTCAAGATGCGAAATTCAAGACGTTCGGCTGCGGCGCAGCTATTGCAACCAGCTCTATGGCTACCGTGCTGGTGAAAGGCAAAACCGTCCAAGAAGCGCTGAACGTCACCAACAAAGCCGTTATGGAAGCGCTCGATGGGCTGCCGCCTGTAAAGGTGCACTGCTCGCTTTTGGCCGAGGAAGCCATCCATGCAGCGCTGTGGGATTATGCCGAGAAGAACGGCATCACGATAGAGGGTCTCGAGAAGCCGGTCGCTGATATCAGCGACCATCATTGAGACGCTACACCAGCTTGCCGTTAGTGTGATCGATGCCGTGCTGGATGATCTGAGCGGTCCAATCGCGGAACTCGCGCTTGCGCGGCACCAGTTCGCCATCCACCAGCTCGTCGTATTCCACCATCATGCGCTGGAAGCGCGTCACCTTGTGCGGTTCGTCCACGCTAAAGCACTCTTCCACGGCCTTGAACGGGGCTAAGGCGCGCTTCATGACGGGGTTGAACATCACATGGGGCTGGTCATCATCATCCAGGTAGCAGAACGCGCGCTTGGTCACGCCAATCTGATTAGCAGCGATGCAGGCGGCATCTTCGGTGGCCGCCACCGTATCGATCAGATCCTGCGCGAGCTGCGCGTCCTCAGCGGTGCAATCCTCGCACGCCTGGGTCAGGATCTTCTCGTCCTTGATGATCTTCTTCGCTGCCATTGCCGCTCCTATCGTATGGGCGCCCTACGCGCCGTGCTCTGCCATATACGCGTCCAGCTGTTCGCGCGTGCCCAGCGCCGCGCGCGTGGTGCCGCGATCGATGCGCTTCACCAGGTTCACCAGCACGCCACCGAAACCCACTTCCACGAAATCGGTCTCGCCCTGGGCTATCAGCGCTTCCACGCTCTGCTGGAACATGACGCCACTGCACACCTGAGCGCCCAGCCGGGCCGCTGCCTCTGCCGCCACAAACGGGCGCGCATCGGTGTTGCACAGCAGTGTAACCTGCGGTTCGGCGAAATCAAGCGAAGCACAGAACGTCTCCACTTCCTGAGCCGCATCAGCCATCAGCGGCGAATGGAACGCGCCAGCCGTGGCCAGCTTCACGGCCTTCTTGCCCGCATCCTTCCAAGCCGCGCTCGCACGATCAAGGGCATCGGGCGTACCCGAAATGACCACCTGACCGGGGCAGTTCATGTTCGCTGGCACCAGTACGCCGCCCTGCGCCTGCGCCTCGCACAGCGCACGCGCTTCCTCGACGGAGGCGCCCATCAGCGCCACCATGCCGCCCGGGTTCTTCTGGCAGGCAGCATCCATGGCGGTGGCGCGCACCTTCAGCAGGCGAGCCGCATCCTCAAGCGACAGCACGCCAGCCAGCACGAGCGCCGATATCTGCCCGAGCGAAAAGCCGATGATGGCATCGGGCCGAATACCCGCATCCTGCAGCACGCGACCCACGCCCACCGAGACCGCCATGGTCAGCGCTTGCGCCGCCACCGCCCCGTTCACCTCTTCAGGCGTGCCGTCCTTGGCGAGCAGCGCCACATCGATGCCCAGCTCTTTTGAGAGCACGGTGAATGTGTCCGCCACCTGTGGCAGATCGAGCAGGTCAGTGCCCATGCCGGGCTTTTGCGCCCCCTGACCGCTGCACATCCACACGCTCATGCGCGGCTCCACCCGCGCGTGGCGTTGGCATCGGCCATCTGCTGCAAGTCCAATGCGCCCCAGCGTTCAGCCTCGGCGAACAGATCGTCGATGATCTGCCGTGCTGGCTTGCGGTCGTGCACCAGCGCGGCCACCTGACCGGACATGACCGAGCCCGTCTTCACATCGCCCTGCACGGCGCGGCGCAGACTGCCAGCTAGCATCTCTTCGAGCTTGGCGCGGTCGGTGGCGTTGCCCTCAGCGGTGGTCTCCAGCTTCTTCGCCTCACGCGCGAACGCATTCTTCAGCTGGCGCACCGGCGCGCCGGACGCACGGCCGGTCACGATGGTGTCCGCATCGCCCGCATCGATGATCTTCTGCTTGTACGCATCGGCCACCGTGCATTCATCGGCGGTCAAGAAGCGCGTTCCCACCTGCACGCCTTCCGCACCCAGCGCGAAGGCAGCCGCCACGCCACGCCCGTCGGCCACGCCACCTGCGGTGATGACCGGAATGCTGATGGCATCGCAGACCGCAGGCGTCAGCGCCATGGTGGTCAGCTCGCCAATGTGGCCGCCCGCTTCTTGCCCTTCGGCGACGATGGCGTCAGCGCCTGCGCGCTCCATCTTCTTCGCTTGCGCGGACGAAGCCACCACCGGCACCACCTTCATGCCAGCCGCTTTCCACATCTCGATGTAGGGACCAGGGGAACCGGCACCTGTGGTGACCACGTCCACCCGCAGATCGGCCAGAAGCTTCGCCAGTTCGGGCGCCTCCGGGTTCATCAGCATGATGTTCGCGCCGATGGGCTTGCTCGTCTTGGCGCGCGCTTCGGCCACCTGCTGCTCGACCCACGACAGCGGCGCCGAGCCACACGCGATGATGCCCAGACCACCTGCCTCGCTCACCGCAGCGGCAAGCGACGCATCGGCGATCCATGCCATAGCGCCCTGAATGATAGGCTTCTCGATGCCCAACAGCTCGGTCACACGGGTCTTCACCAGTGCCACTCCCCTCTCAAACGAAATGCGTGTTGCGTACGTGCTGAGCCTTACAGCGAATCAATATACGCGACCAGATCGCCCACGGTGCTCAGGCCCTCGGGCTCGCCGAAGTCGATGTCCATCTCTTCTTCCAGCGTGCAGGTCAGCTCAGCCATATCCAGGCTGTCAATGCCCAGGCTGTCGAACGTGGCGTCAGCAACCACCTGGTCCTCGGCGATATCAAGGTTCTCGTTGAGGATCTTTGCGATCGTATCGATAGTAGCCATATGGGTTCCCCTTTCTTTTCGGCTTTGCACATTCTAGCCTATTTCGCTGCTCGCGCAGGGAATCTGTGCGCGCATCCTCGGGTTGCGCACCGCGTGAATAGGTATAATTCTCCATCATATCTATGCAGCGCCTTCGGGCGCCGAGCGGAGGAGACTATGAACGAAGAACAGCGCACTGCGCTCGTAACGGGAGCCAGTCGCGGAATCGGCGCCGCCTGCGCGCGCAGGCTGGCACGCGACGGATTCAACGTAGCCATCAACTACCGCAGCGATTCCAGCCGTCAAGCCGCTGAAGAGCTGCGCGAAGAACTGGAACGCGACTGCGGTGTGCGTGCGGTGTGCGTGCGGGGCGATGTGGCCGGATTCGAGAGCGCGAAGGATATGGTGGCAGCCGCCGTTGAACAGCTGGGTCGCTTGGACGTGCTGGTGAACAACGCTGGCATCACCCAGGACGGCCTGCTCATGCGCATGAGCGAAGAGCAGTTCGAGCGCGTGGTGGACACCAACTTGGGGGGTACCTTCAATTGCATGCGCCACGCGGTGCCCATCATGTGCAAGCAGCGCTACGGGCGCATCGTGAACATCAGCAGCGTCGTGGGCGAGCGCGGCAACGCCGGTCAGGCGAACTACGCCGCCAGCAAAGCGGGCATCATCGGGCTGACGCTGGCGACCGCGAAGGAGATCGGCGGGCGCGGCGTAACGGTCAATGCGGTGGCGCCGGGGTTCATCGAAACGGACATGACCGCCGCGCTCGATGAGAAGGCGGTAGCGGCGCTCACCGGCCATATCTCGCTCAAGCGGCTGGGCGCGGTGGACGACGTTGCGGCTGCGGTGGCGTTTCTGGCAAGCGACGATGCAAGCTATATAACCGGGCAGGTGCTCGGCGTGGACGGAGGGATATCACTGTGAGCATGAACGAAGGTTGCGAAGGCGCCGTGATCCCGCGCCGTGTGGTCATCACCGGCATGGGGGCCATCTCACCGGCTGGCATGGGGGCCGACACGCTCTTCGATGCGGCCGTTGCGGGCACGACGGCCATCAGCAAGCTGGAAGGCGATGTGGCCGAGTCGGTCAACGTGAACGTGGCCGGTCTGATCCACGATTTCGAGCCCACCGAACATCGCATGACCAAGAAGCAGGCCCGTCGGTGGGAGCGCTTCGTGCAATACGCGGTGGTGGCAGCCGACGAGGCCATGCAGCAGGCGGGCTTGGTACGCGAGAGCGACGAGCGCGACGATACGCCCTTCGCCTTGGCCGATGGCATTGACCCGCACACGTTCGCCGTGGTCTACGGCAGCGGCATCGGCGGCATGGACATCTTCCAGGCCGAAGCGGTGAAGCTGCACGAGAAGGGCGGCAAGCGCGTCAGTCCGCTGTTCATTCCCACCATGATCAGCAACATAGCGGCGGGCGAACTGGCCATTCGCTATGGGCTGCAAGGCGAATGCACCAACTGCGTGGTGGCCTGCGCCACCGGCACGCAGTGCATCGGCGATGCGTACCGGCTCATCCGCTTCGGGCTGGCCGATCGGGTGCTGGCCGGGGGCTCGGAAGAGAGCATCAGCGACGTGTCCATCGCCGGGTTCGCCAATTTGGGCGCCCTGACTCACGAAGCGGACCCGCAACGCGCCAGCCGCCCGTTCGACGCGAACCGGTCGGGTTTCGTGGCGGGCGAAGGCGCCGGAGCGCTGGTGCTCGAGAGCCTGGATGCGGCGCTCGAGCGCGGGGCGACCATTCTGGCGGAGGTCGTGGGCTTCGGTGCCACGGGCGACGCCCACCATATCACCGCGCCCGATCCCTCGGGTGAGGGCGTGGCGCGCGCGATGAGGCAAGCGCTCGCCGACGGGGGTTTCACGCCGGACGAGGTGGGCCATCTGAACGCGCACGGCACGTCCACCGGCCTCAACGATGCTACCGAAGCCACCGCGCTCGCGCTGCTGATGGGCACCGATGCGCCGCAAACGCCGGTAACCAGCACCAAGGGCATCACCGGCCACATGCTGGGCGCGGCAGGCGCCATCGAGGCCATCGTGTGCGCAAAATCGGTGGCGAACGACCTCGTGCCGCCCACAGCCGGTTTTGAAGAGGCCGACCCCGCGTGCCCGGTGGTGGTGCTCACGGAGGCGCGACGCGACTACCCGCAGAAGGTGGCGCTGTCCAACAGCATCGGCTTTGGCGGCCACAACACCACGCTGGCGCTGGCCCCCTACAAGGAGTGAACATGGCGAAGAGAGATTTCCCCTGTGACCGCGAGGGCGTGATGCAGCTGCTGCCGCACCGCGACCCCTTCCTCTGGGTCGACCGCATTCTGGAATGCGAACCGGGCGAGCGCATCGTGGCCGAGCTTGACGTACGGGCTGACCTGCCTCTGTTCGCAGGGCATTTCCCCTCGCGGCCCGTGTTTCCCGGTGTGTTGATCATGGAGGCGCTCGCGCAGGCGGCGTGCTGCTGCCTGATGGCCGCCCAAGATGAGACCGTGAACCTGGGGTATTTGGCTGGCATCGACAAGGCTCGCTTCCGCGAAACCGTGCTGCCAGGCGATACCATCCAGCTTGAAGCGCATATCGTGCAGGCTAGCAGCAAGTTCTGCAAAGCCGAGGTGCGCGCGCGCAAGGGCGAGAAGCTGGTAGCCGAAGCGGTGCAACGCTATTTCTTCGCGCCTGCGCAATGATGCTTTCGGCGTACACGCCCGCCGATGTGGCCGCGTACGCCAACACCCGCCGACGTTCGCGCTTCACGTAAGACATCCCGAGCATGAAAGAGACGCAGATCAGCCATGGATCCTGAACGCTACTATAAATACACCGACCTGGGAACGGTCGACCACCCCGCAGGCACAGCCCCCGTGCACGAGGCGCCCGCCGAGGCTGACGATGCAGCGCCGGGAGTGGTGTACCTGCTCGATCAGCTGAGCCAAAAGCGCCCCGGTCCGGTGCTGGTGGCAGGCTTTGGCACCCCGCTCAAGAATGCCGTGCGGGCGGCGGACGGGTTCGGCGTGAAGCCCCTCTACACCACGGGCACCGACGACAAGCTGCGCGCATTCAGCTTCGGGAGCACCGCGCAGGTGGCCTCGCTCGGCCCGAAGTTCGACGAGCGCCTGTTCTCCAACGAGTACGCCATTCTTGAAGCCGCAGCTTCGGTGGCGGCGCGCACCCTGCTCTGGGCGCAGAAGCAGCCGCCCAGCGAGCTGCTGCGCCAGGAAGCAGCGCGGCGCGACCTGTTGCTGATGGTGCCCAGCGGCATCGATCGCACTTTGCTCACCTGGAACGGCGCAACCCCCGACGAGCCGGGCCAGCCGGTTGAATGGCGACGCTGCGCCCATTGTGGGCTGACGCACAACTATGCCCAGGTGCGCGCGCAGGGCTGGAAGTGCCCCAGCTGCGGCAGGCTGTATCGCATGGACTCCAACGAGCGCATCTGCGTGACGCTGGATGCGGACAGCTTCCAGGAGATGGATGCCTGCGTGGCCGAGATCGACCCGCTGGGCTTCCCCGAGTTCGAGCAGATCATCGGTCGCGCGCAGGAGCGCAGCGGCCTTGAGGAAGGCGTGCGCACCGGCGTTGGCCGCATCGGCGGCATTCCGGTAGCCATCGGCATCATGGAAACAGCCTTCATGATGGGCAGCATGGGTCATGTGGTGGGCGAGAAGCTGACGCGGCTGATCGAGCGCGCCACCGCCGACGAGCTGCCTGTGATGATCTTTTGCGCATCGGGCGGCGCGCGCATGCAAGAGGGTCTGGTGTCGCTCATGCAGATGGCGAAGGTCTCTGCGGCGGTGGAGGCTCACGGTCGTGCCGGGCAGTTGTTCGTGTCGATCATCACCGATCCCACGACCGGAGGCGTGACCGCCTCGTTCGCCACGCTTGGCGATGTGATCTTGGCTGAACCGCAAGCGCTGCTGGGCTTCGCCGGGCGCCGCGTCATCCAAGACACCATTCGCCAGACGCTGCCCGAGGGGTTCCAGAGCGCTGAATTCGCGCTCGAACATGGGCTGATCGATGCCATCGTGGAGCGCGACCAGATGCGCGCCACATTGGAGAGCATCTTGAGCTTGCACGGCTACAAAGCGGTCGGCCAGGGCGCCGATCGAGCGACTCGCGAAGCGACCGACGCTGATGCGACCAACACTGATGCACCTGATGCTAGCGCGCCCGGCACCACCACACCTGAAACCGAAACGCCGGGCACCCTGCGAGCGCTGATGAGCGGCCTGAGCGGTCTGGCAGACCTGGTGGGCACCGCCGTCAGCGAACAAACATCCCGCGCAGGCATGTGGTGGGCGCTGCGCAACAAGGGCGTGGCCGACGCGCCCCGCCTGCGCCCTGCTACCAGCAGCATTCAGATACCACGCCCGGGCACGAAGGACGAGCCGGTCAACCACGCTTGGGAAAGCGTGCAGTTGGCGCGCAATGCCAAGCGGCCCACCTCGCTGTTCTACATCGACCAGCTGGTAGACGGGTTCATAGAGCTGCACGGCGACCGCATGTTCGGCGACGATGGCGCCATCGTGGGTGGCATCGGGCGCATCGACGGCCGCCCGGTGACCATCGTGGCACAGGAGAAGGGCGCCGACCTGAAACAGCGCGTAGCCCGCAACTTCGGTTGTCCGCAGCCCGAAGGATACCGTAAAGCCCAGCGTCTCATGATGCAAGCCGAGAAGTTCGGGCGTCCCATCGTGTGCCTGGTTGACACCCAAGGCGCCTTCTGCGGGCGCGAGGCGGAAGAGCGCGGCATCGGCAACGCCATCGGCGAGAGCTTGGCGCTCATGGCGGGGCTGACCGTTCCGGTGGTCACCGTGGTGCTGGGCGAGGGCGGTAGCGGCGGCGCGCTGGCGCTCGCCGTAGCGAACCGCGTAGCCATGCAAGAGCATGCCGTCTACAGCGTGCTGTCGCCGGAAGGCTTCGCCAGCATCCTATGGAAGGATGGCAGCCGCGCACCGGAAGCCGCCGAGGTCATGAAGCTCTCTGCGGCCGATGCGCTCGAAATGGGGATCATTGAGGACGTGGTGCCCGAAGGCGCCGCCCCCGCGCACGAAAACCCCGACCAAGCGGCTGCGGCGGTGTGGCTGTATGTCACCACCGCCTTAGACGAGCTGGCCGAGAAATCGCCCGAAGAGTTGCGCAATCAGCGCTACAGCCGATTCAGGGCGTTCTAGGGAACATACGACAGGAAAGCCAAAACCGCAAGAAAGCCCCGGGGTCATCGAAGCGCGATTCTGCAGCGCTAGAAAAATGTGGTACACCTTGTCGCATTTTTCGACGCGCGAAGCCGAGCGCGAGATGGCCCGGGGGCTTCCGAGCGAACCTTCCCTAAACGCTTCCGTGGCGCACCGCGTTGTCGGGATGGATCGTCATGGATTGGAACCGATTGGCCATGTATTCATCATCGAAATAGTCCGCATAGAACTGTTGGATGGGCGTCACCACCGGATCGCCCGACAAGCGCTCGTACCAACAATCCAGCGCTTCCAGCGTCATGATGGCATCCACCAGCATGAACACGGTTGCCACCGTGGTCACCACATAGCGCCAGTTCCACGGAATCAAGTTCACGATGCGCAGCAGCAGCGGCAGCAGCAGCTTGATCCATACCACGCCCAGCGCGCCCCACGCCGCCATGGCAAGCCCGCACGTGCGGCCACCGATGGAGAGGAACTGCCCCGTATAATCCCAGGCCACCGCACCGAAGGTGTATTGCATCCACCAGCTGACGAAGTACTCGAACGCGCCACCGATGACCGCCGAGCACAGGAAGATGAGTAGGATGTTGCGCTTGTACAGGCGGTTCAACAGCAACGTCATCAGCACCGCACCAATACCGTAAATGGGGCTGAACGGCCCGAACAGCAGCCCCGCGCGGTCCTGCCATTCGCCGGGCACCACCACGAAGTAATGATAGAGCGTCTCCATGCCATCGCCCAGCATGCACACCACGAAGAAGATCCAGAACAGATTGAAGAAGTTCAGGTCAATGTAGCCCTTCCCGGACACATCACGCCCGAGCGTGCCGTCCTCCTGCTCCTGGCGCAATTCGCTCTCGTGCAGCTTGCGTTGCAGGCGCCGCTCGTCGCGCAGACCTGGGTCCAAATACACCTGGAAGGCCACCAAAATGCCCGCAGCCACGCCGTACAAGATCAGATAGGCGCTGACGCCATACAGCATGATCGAGCAACTAGCGCCCACCAGCAACGTGATGTACAGCGCATAGATCACCAGCGCTGCGAACCGTCGTCGATTGCGCAAGATGCCAATGCCGAACGCCAAGAACCCAAGCGCAACCAAGATCAGGTCGGCCATGAACACGAATGTGACCACGATGCTAGACAGACCCATCTGATCCATGCGCCCCGACTGGAAAGCCTGAACGGTGCCCACCAGATCCCATACCAGGTTGCCCATGCCATACAGCGCGCCCAAGATGCAGAGCACGCCGAATATTTTCATGGCAAGGGGCAGCTTCTTGCTATCCACTGGCGCGCTGACCATACGGCGCCACCAACTGCCATCGTACGCTTCGCGAATGTCCTCACGAAGGCCGTGCAACTCGGCGCCGAAATCGGCTCCCGTGGACAAGGTCTGCCCCTTGCGCGGGTGCCGGTCGTCTTTACGTTCTCGTCGGTCGTCTTTATGCTCTGTCATGAATGCTCCTTGGGAAAGGGCGCTCAGGTCCCTGCCTCATCTTCAAAGCGCACCTTGCAGGCAGCGCTTCGATCCGTTCCGTTTGTCATGCCGCTCTCATGCGTGCGTTTTGTCCTGCCCTGCATAGGCTATCGCAAGGAACCGTTCTGCGGTCAACTCCGTAAACGAAGCGACGAACAGATCGGAGGTCTCTTTGAGCTGCTCGGGCGTGCCCGCGATGTCGTTGTCAAAAACGCTCATTGTACGATAGCCTGCCGCGCGCAACGTGCGAAGCGCATACGCCGCATCCTCAACGCCCCACGTGACCGCACGCTCGGTGCCGAGCGCCGCGCGCGCTGTATCATAAACGAGCGGTTCGCGCTTAGACGAGCGCACGTCCTCAACTGACACGATGGCCCGCATATACGGGGCAAGCCCCGCATTGTTCAACCCTTCGCGCAAGAACGCAGCGGGTGTAGACGAAGCCACCGCCATGGGCACACCCGCCTCCGCCAGCCCGCGCACAAACGAAGCAGCCCCCGGTTTCAGAACCACCTCGTCAGCATACCAATGCATGATCTCACCGGCGATCAACTGCTCCACCGCCGCGCCCGATGCGCCGAATCCGTAGCGCTCGTGGATGTAGTCGCCGCACTCCCGCAAGGTTGCCTGCGTGAAATAATCGCGGTCGGCCTGCGTCAGCTGCACCCCTGCGCGTTCGGCGATGCGGTCGTCCAGCGAATGCCACATGCCCATGCTGTCCAGCAACGTGCCGTCGCAATCGAAGATGACGCCTATGTCCGAGCGAGTTTCCATGACCTGCCATTATAGCGATAGCAAGAGAGGGAAACGTCCCGTAATTCCTTACAACGCTCGAAGAAGCGTGTCGATGATGCCCTGCTGTGTCCGCACTCTCATCGCATGTCGTACAGGTACGCGCAAACTCTTCGCGTCAATCGCGTTTCTAGATCATCTCTGGCAATAACCGACTTTATTGCCAGAGATAGCTATTTGAGAGTCCTGCTCAGATGATGAAACCCTAGAGATCCTTCGCGTAGAGGTCCTCGTAGGTCTCGCGGCGCGTGGTCACGCGAGCCTGCCCGTCGCGCACGAACACCACGCCCGGGCGCGGCTGGCCGTTGTAGTTGCTGGCCATGGTGTAGCAGTACGCGCCGGTGCCGAACACGCACACGATATCGCCCAGGTCGGCCTGCTGCAGCGGCATATCGATGACCACCGCGTCGCCGCTTTCGCAATGCTTGCCGCACAGCGTGACGATCTCGGTGCGCGGCTGGTCGGCCTTGTTGGCGATGGTGGGCTCGTAGTCGGCATGGTAGAGCGCCGTGCGGATGTTGTCGGACATGCCGCCGTCCACCGCCACATACTTGCGAATGCCAGGCAGCGTCTTCAAGATGCCCACCGTGTACAGCGTGACGCCCGCGTTTGCCACCAGGCTGCGGCCAGGCTCCACCAGCAGGCGCGGCAGCGGCAGGTCGTGGCGGGCGCAAGCCTCGCGCACGGCTGTGCAGGTGACCTCGGCGAACTCTTCGATGCTGGGCGGTTGGTCGTCAGCGGCATACGCGATGCCCAGGCCGCCCCCCAGGTCAAGCTCGGTGATGGTGTGGCCGTAGCCGTCGCGCACGCGCGCCATGAAGTCGATCATGACGTCGGCCGCCTCGCGGAACGAGTGCAGCGCGAAGATCTGACTGCCAATATGGCAGTGCAGCCCCACCAGACGCACATGCGGGGTCTCAAGCGCCGTGCCCACGCACGTATAGGCGAAATCGTTCAGCATGGTGAAGCCGAACTTGGAGTCTTCGCAGCCGGTCTTGATGTACTCATGCGTGTCCGCCTCCACGCCCGGCGTGATGCGCATGTAGATGTCCTGCGTGATGCCCAGGCGCCCGGCGATCTCGCTGACGCGCGCCAGCTCGATGCGGCTGTCCACCACGATGCGGCCCACGCCCGCGCGCATGGCCTCTTCCAGCTCGGCTGGCGTTTTGTTGTTGCCGTGCACGAACACGCGCTCAGCCGGGAAACCGGTTGCCAGCGCCCGCGCCAGTTCGCCGCCGCCGGACACGTCCAGGCACAGGCCCTCTTCGTCCACGATGCGCACCATGGCCTTGTTGATGAACGCCTTGCTGGCGAAGATGATGTCGCTTTGCGAGTAGCGGGCGGCGAACGCCTCGCGGTATTCGCTCATGCGGGCACGCACGTCGGCCTCGTCGAACACGTAGAGCGCTGTGCCCTGCTCGCGCGCCAGCTCCACCATATCGACGCCGCCGATGAACAGGTGGCCGTCGCGCACTTCGGCGGTGCGCGGCAGCACCGCACCCAGCTCCATGGTGGTGCGCATATCGGGCTGCTTGGACAGGTCAGAGGCAGGTAATGACATATTTTCTCCTTGCGATGATCGTATCGGACGATTCTACCAAAAGCCGCCACCGGCCATGTTTCCATCGTGCTACAAAGCACAGGGAAGGCACGTGACCATCCGCGCTGGTAATGCCGGTACTGCCGGTAACAGATCCATGCCGCGCGTTGCTTCATCCATTATGCATGCATTTCGCATGCTATACTGGAACCACGAGAAAGGATCATCATGCCAGCACTCCAGGTGAAAGACTGCCCCTCTGCCGTCTACGAGCAGTTGCGAACATGCGCCTCGGAAGAGAATCGCAGCATCTCGCAGCAGGCTCTCACCATCATCGAGGATTTTCTGAGCGCCCGCGAGATCGCCTGCGATGTCCGCCCGCACCAGCCCGCTCCACGTCAGCATTCGCGCTATGCCGCTTCGCACGACGATATCAACTATGCGGAAAAACGCCAGGCAACGTTTCGTCGCCTCGATACGCTTCCTCCCTTTCCGCTGTCGGAGGATGCGCCGTCCGCCGTTGAACTGTTGGCGCGCATACGAGCCGAGGAAGCCCGATGATCGTCCTGGATGCATGCACGGTTGTGGAAATGGTGCGGCAAACATCAGAAGGCCGCGCGTTGCGTGCGCTTTTGCTGAGCAACGAAAAGGTCATCAGCTGCGATCTTGTCAGAGCCGAAGTTGCCAGCGTGTTCCGGAAACTCGCCCGCGCGGAAGGTTTGACGCCGGAGCAGGCCGAGCAGTACCTCTCTGCATCCATGTTCCTGATCGACGAGTTCTATCCTCTTGACGATCTGCAAGCCGAAGCCCTCCGGGAAAGCGTTCGGCTGGACCATTCTACCTACGACCTGTTCTACTTCGTGCTGGCTCGCCGCACCGGGGCCACGCTGTTCACGCTGGATCGCAAGCTCATGCGTCTCTGCCAAGAGCATGGGGTTGACTGCCTTTCCGAAACGGCGCTTTGAGCCCTCCCTCGGCATTTCTGATCATCTTGGACGATATTTATTCTCAATCAAATACAATTACGGTATGATGAACAGCGAAAAAGAGCTGCTCGGCAAACCGTGCAGACGAAGCGCGCAAACCGCTCGAACTAGATACGCAAGCCACGCGAACCGCGAAGCGACCCGCATCGATCGTCTCCGCGAACCGCGAGATAGGAGAACAACATGGCCACGCAAGAACCCTCGATGGATCAATGGCTCGCAGAAGCCAAAGCAACCCCCGAGGCAGCGCAATGCGGCATGTTCCTGACGCACAACGGCGTGGTGCGCGTGACACCGAAGGCGCAGGTCCGCGAAGGCGTTGAGGGCCTGGGTGACGTGGCGCAGGTTGAGTTCAGCTACGACGCGGCGGGCGTTGACGCCGCGGTGGCCGACGCGCTCACCTGGCCCGGCGTGCACTACGTGCGCGTGTGGTTGAATGAAGGCGCCCTGAACGTGGGCGATAGCATCATGTACGTGCTGATCGGCGCGGACATTCGCCCCAACTGCATCGACGCGCTCCAGAAGCTGGTCGGCAAGATCAAGAACGATCTGGTGGTGGAAAAAGAGATCTACGCCTAAACGTCCTGCGTACCGCGTAGATCCCCTCTTTTCCCACAGTACTACTCTTCTGTGCGGGTCCTGCGCTTCCACGCAGGCCGCATGCTTTCGCGCAGACCCTACTCTTCCACGCGGATCAGCGACGGGCGCCCGCTCACGGTGTTCGGCAGCGCGCAAATTTCGTCGATAGCGTCGCGAATATCCTGCTCGCACGCGATGTGCGTCACATACACCAAGCTCACGCAGCCATCTTCGCCCGCGCCCCGCTGGATCATGGAATGCACGCTGACGCCATGATTGGCGAACACGCCTGCCATAGCCGCCAGCACGCCCGGTCGGTCGGCCGCGCAGAAGCGAATGTAGTACTTCATGGACAGGCTGGTGATGGGGCAGATGGGCAACTCGTCGGTGCAGGTGCAACCCACGATGGGCGCCACGCCCTGCGTCACGTGCCGCGCCACCTCCAGCACATCGCCCATGACCGCACTAGCCGCCGCACCGGCACCGGCGCCTTCGCCGAAGAACATGGTCTCGCCCACGAAGTCGCCCTCCACGTAGATGGCGTTGAACACCCCGTTCACCTTCGCCAGCTGGTGGTCCACCGGAATCATGGTGGGGTGCACGCGCACGTCGATGCCGGTAGGCGTGCGATGCCCGATGGCCAGCAGCTTCACGGCGTAGCCCATCTCGGCGGCCGCTTCCAGATCGGTGGGCGTGACCGACGTGATGCCGTCGGTGAACACGTCGTCCATGACCACGCGCGAATTGAACGCGATGCTGCTGAGGATGGCGATCTTGGCGGCAGCGTCGAAGCCGTCCACATCGGCTGACGGGTCGGCCTCCGCGAAGCCGGCCGCCTGCGCCTCGGCGAGCGCCTGGTCGTAGCTCATGCCCTCTTCGGCCATCTTCGTGAGCATATAGTTGGTAGTGCCGTTCACGATGCCCTTCACCGACAGGATCTCGTTAGCGATCAGCGAATGCTTGAGCGGCCCGATGATGGGAATGCCGCCGCCCACGCTGGCGCCGAACATGAGCTCTACGCCTGCCGCATCGGCCGCATCCATGACCTCTTGGCCGTGCGTGGCCATGAGGGCCTTATTGGCGGTGACCACGTTCTTGCCCGCCGCAAGCGCGTCGAGCACCACGCTGCGCGCCACGGTGGTGCCGCCGATCAGCTCGATGACTATGTCGATGTCCGGATCGTTCACGATGTCGTGGTAGTCGGTGGTGAAGAGGTGCCCCACGCCGTGCGCCTCGGCCTCGGCGGAGGTCAGCGAGCACACGCGTGCCAGCTCTACATCAACGCCCAGGTGGCGCTCGAAATCCTCGCGATGCTTTTGCACGATATCGATGCAGCCGCCACCGACGGTGCCCGTGCCGACAAGCCCAAGCTTTATGGTCATGTGATTCTCCTTAGAATGCGTTTGGAAGATTCTATCACGCCGGGCAGTGAAACCATTTTGGGCGATACGTGACGATCACAGGGAAAACGCGGGTGTGCGCGTGTGGGTCGGGATAGGTGTGAGGCACATGTGGGACAGTTGTGTGTGCATGCCGAAGGGGCGCCCTCTGCATATGCAAAGGGCGCCCCGGAGGACGCCCCTTTTCCCGATGCAACGCAGCTTCTGCTACGCCGTCCCTTGGTTATGCGACACCTGGTGGTCGGTGAGGTTAATCATCTATCGCTGCATGTGCCGCAGCGGCATCCTTGCGCCGACCGCGCGAACGGCTCCATACGAGCACTGCCACACCGAGCGCACCGCACGCCACGGCAAGCAGGCCGGTCGCCATCGGCATGCCGTTGTCCCCGGTGGTAGCTAGGCTGGTCAGCGTGCGCAACAGGCGACTTCCCGCGCTTCCTTGGGGATCTCCCGCTGCAGGCAAGGTTGCCTTGAACTCAACGTGCAATGTCACCTTCGCATCCTTCACGCATACCTCAGAAGGCACGGTATAGGTGCGAGAGGTGTAGTCGCTCTTCTGGCCGTTAAGCGTCACGCTTGCCACCTGATAGCCCGCATCAGGGGTGAAGGTGAACTGAGCAGTCTCGCCTACCTGGTAGTTCTCCTTCGCAGCGCTGATGGCGCCGCCTTTGCCTGCAGTTGCCTCCACGAAGTAGTGCGCTTGCGCTTGGCTCTTCTTCTGAACCGTGGCGAGCACGCTGCCGGGCCCGTAGGCGTAGAAGGTGTTGGGCGCATCCGCAGCCACCTCTTCCGCCCGATCGCGCGGCGTGACGGTCACGTATCCCGTATCATCCGGTGAGATGCTCACCAGTTCGTACTGGGCATTCAAGAGCTCGGCCTTCACTTGCAGCGCACCGCCATAGGCCAGATCAAGCTGTCCATCAACAGTGGTCTTGCCGTCTGCCAAGCGCGTAGCCGTCATCTTCAACACGCTGGCATCCACCGGCACGCGCTGACCGGATTCATCTATCTCAACCGCGCGCACCAGCACGCGATTCGTGAACGCACCACCCTGGCCCGTGAAGATGACGATGGGCTGATCGATGAACCATGTGCCATCTTCGCGTTGTTCGGCCTTGAGCGTGAGTTCGTAGTGCCCCGGTGCTGGCGCATCCACCCACACGAAGCTCTCGCCTGGACGCAGCGCACCGCTCTCCTTCATCTTCTGCGCCACCTTGGCTGGGTCTTGCACACCATTCGTGCGCACATCGCTGCCGCTTAGATCGACCGTCATACCGTGGATGGTAACGCTCTCCAGTTCCTCCTGCGTACCGTCTGCACGTGTGCCCGGCGTGATGATGAAGGTCTTCTCGCCATTAGGCGCCACCACATTGGTGCCGTCCCCCGGCACGACCGTACCGTTACCACCCACGGTGGGCGTGCTCGTCACAAGACCAGCAGCCGCATCGGTGTAGAGGTAGTACTCCTTGCGCGTATTAGCAGGGTCGTTCATGCAATCGTCCAGCGTCACGCGCATGGTGAAGCTCTCGCGGATGTTGCCCACCTCAACGTAGCTGTAGGGCTTTTGCACGGTAGGCACACCGTCGATCGACGACACCTGGTTGGTCTGGCTCGATCCTGCCTGCTGCACCGACGAACCGCTCCCCACCTGTGCCGGGCGCATCTGGCCGGTGCTGTAATCGGGCAACCACGGGTTCACCGCAGGGCGCTCAGTACGTCCATCGGCATATTCCAGCACCACGTCAGCCACATAGAAACCGTCCGCTGGCTTGATGAGGAAGAGCTGCGACGCACCCGGTGACAAGCTCAGCGCATGGTTGGGGTCCACCGTGCCGCCATAGATGTTGCCCGATACCTTCACATCCACTTTCACGTTCACGTTGATGCCGTTGTCCGGATCGGACACCGTACCGTCCGCATTCACGAACGTTGCCGCCACCACCGTGTCGGCTTGCACGCCCTTGATGGTGTACAGGTACGACCCATTGGCAAGCTGCACCGCATCGGCGGTCACCGTGCGACCGCCCACGATCAGCGTGCCCAACGTTGCGCCCGCACGCGGCACCAGCGTGATGGTCAGATCGTCGCCCGGCCGCACCAGCGCCGGACTTGCCGGCTGGATGCTGCCCGCGCCCTGCACGTCGTAGGTCACCTGCACCGTGCGACCCGGCTCGGGGATGTTCCCTTCGCCTTCGGCCACCAGACGGAAGCGCACCGCTACATTCAAGGCACCCGAAAGGTCATGCGCGGTGAACTGGTAGTAACCGCCCTCTTGGGTGAACACCACCGGGTCCCCATTAGCGGTGACCGCATCCACCGTGCACCCCTTGAAGGGAACCATGGTGAAGATGACGTCGCTCCCCGCAGGGAACTGTTGGGTGCCGCCCGGCGTGACCGTGCCCAGCATGTTGCCCGAAGCATCAGGCAGCACCGTGGTGGTCACCGTATAGACCGCGCTCGGGTCGGTCTGAGAATACCCTGGCCCGAACTCCACGAGCACCACGGCAGCGTCAACATCGTCGAAGTAGCGCAAGGGCACATCCACCGGCAGCCGCCCTGCATCCGTGCCCAAGCTCGTTTGCCAGAGCACCTGCGACGGATCCGCCGCGCTCACCACGCGCACCGCAGCTATCTGATTGCCGAACGTGGGTGCCAGCGTCAGTGTCTGGTCTGCGCCTTCCTTCACGTGCACCACGCCGCTCAGCGATGCCTGTACGCGCGCGCCATCCACGTCGATCGTGTAGGTCGTGAAACCCTCTTCGCCCGCAGAACCATCCTGCACGAATACCGCACGAACGCTGTGATCTGCCTGGATGTTGCCGAGCGTATAGCAGCCAAGAGCCAAGGCGCTCGCCGGTATATACGTTGTCGTCGTGCCACCTGCGCCCGCACCGGTCGCATTCGCGTCGATCGCCAGATAGCTCAGATGGAAACCCTCGTCAGGCACCGCGCGCAGCGTCAAGGAAGCTCCTGCATTCACCACGGTGTCGCCCGCTGGCACCACCGTACCGCCCGCACTGGCAGACGCGTTCACGGTGTAGCGCGCATACGTGGGCTTGTTGCCGTCGGGGCCACCCTTATCCACCTGCTTGAAGCACACCGAAAGCGACACATCGGCGCGAACGGAGAAGAAGGTGTAGCTTCCCATCGCCGTGTCGATGCGATGCACGAGCGCGCCGCGCCGAATCTCAATGTAGTCGAGCACGTTCACCTTGCCCTCGGGTGCATCCAGATCGGGCAGAAAGCTGAACGTCTGCTGACCGCCATCCACCACTTCGATGTCGCCCACATCTCCGGCACGCACGTTCCCCGGTGTGACCATGCCGTTGCCGCTCACGCTCACATACACGTGGTGCAGCACCGCATCACCGGGCGTCGGGCGCTCTTCGCCTTCGTTACCGCCACCTTCGGTCTGCCGCTTGAACGTGGCACGCACCACATGCGCCGCACTGACCGGAGCGAGCAAATAGGAATCGCCATCAACCTGGTCCATCTGATCGATACCGTCCACCGTCAGGCTCGCCAGCTGATACCCATCATCGGGAATGAGCGCATACATCACGCTGCCGCCCTTGGGCACGCGCGCATCGCCCGCCGGGCTGATGGCGCCGCCGCCACCGCTCACGCTGGCGTTCACCGTGAACATCTCGTCCTCATTGGTACCCGGCGCGTTCGTTTGGGCCGCATACACCACGCGAAGCGTCATATCCGAGGTCACGCCCGCCAGGAGGTAGCTCTGTACGCTCCCAGCCACGCGCGTCGAACCCACATAGACATCGCTCACCACGTATCCGGGCCGCTCGACGAAGTAGAACATCTGAGACGCGCCCTGCGCCACATTCACCACCGACCCGCAATCGTAACCCGGGCTGACGTACCCATAGCCGCTCGCATCATGGGGACCAGCCGACGCGGAGACTCCCGTCGGTCCTTCCGTCACCACCGTGACCGCATGGCTGACCGCCGCGCGCTCGAACGTCGCTTTCAGCGTCACGGTCTTGCCCGCGAAACGGCTGGCGCTATCGGCTGGCAGCCCGAAAGCGTAGCTATACGTGCCCGCGTCCTCGTTCATGGAGAGCACCGGGATGGGCACGCTCCACTGCGGATCAGCGCAGGTCGCCTCAACGCTCACCAAGGCAGCCCCCCGATCGGGCTTGAACGAAATAGTCAGCGCCGAATCGACGAACAGCTCCTGCGCGCCCGCCGGAGACACCGTGCCGCTCCCTTCGGCTTGCACGTCAAGGGTGTAGCGCGCGGTCTCGTGGCTGGGGTCGAAATCGGGGTCCATCTCGAATGTGGCCACCACGCGCGTGTTGGCGTTGATGGTCAGTTTCAGGCGCTTATCCACCACCATGCTGGTCAGATCTTGCGCGGTAACGCCGTCGAAGCTATCAGCCTGCGCGGTCTGCACCGAAACGCTGGCGAGCCGCTGGCCCGCATCGTTCATGAAGGAGAACTCCACCACCTGGCCGTCTTGCGTCTGAGTGGTGCCCGCAGGGGTGATGCTGCCACCCCTACCATTAGCTACTTCGGTCTGCACGTTCCAGCGCACCTTGGGCGATTCGGCCGTTGGCCCGAACTCCACGAGCACCTTGTAGTCGGTATCTGCCGCAGGCGTCAGGCACAACACGCCATCGCTCACATACCGGGTGCCATCAGGCGCGCTCATGTTCGTCACGTCCACCATGCGCCCGCCATCGCCCACGTTCAGCCACACCTTATCCAGCGTATATCCTGTGTCGGGGATCAGCGTGAAGGCCTGTTGCACACCAGGCGCTGCCTGATAGACGCGCTGCCCGTCCACCAAGGTACCCGCGGGCGACACCATGCCGCCATCCGTCGTGGCAATGGCTATCTGCACCGGGTCGGGCAGGGGCGCAGGATCTGGCTGCTGGCCCCCTTCAGAAGCGTCAGCGAACTCCACTGCGATGGTGTACATGCTGGGCTCTCCCAGTTGATTCCACGGGCTTGCCGTAGGATCGAAGATATAGGAAGCCGCCTGCGCGTCGTTCAGTTCCACGCTGCGCAGCAGGCCGTCAGACGACACCGTCACCTTCGACGCGCGCCAGGTCTCTTTACCTGCCACCGTACCAAAGTTCAGCGTCAGCGCACTGCCGCGCGCGAACGTCACGCCGCCTTCGGGATTCACGGTGCCGTTGCCGTCGGTGACCACCGTAGCGTAGACATAGCGCGCCGGATCGGGCATCTGCTCAGGCACGAACACGGGCGTGATGGTGGTGGAAGCAGCGAAGGAGAGCGCGAAACTGCCCTGCGAAGCGCTCGCATCCACACCCAGATCGGTCAGGCTCTTCTTCGTATTGCCGACCCATACGCCGTCGAAACGATACTCATCCTGCACGGTGAAGCGGAAGTTCACCGGCGTGTCATGCGCCACCTCGTAGGGAGGCTGCGCGGTCTCACCAGCGCTGGCGAGCCACACCCGGCCGCCCGCAACCTGCGCCACATCAACGCTGACCGGGCCGCGCTCGAAGGTGGCCACCACCGTCAGATCGCTGGTCACGCTGGTCAGATTCACGTCGTAGCTCTTCTTGCCCGCCGCCTGCGCGGTCAGGTCGGCCAACGCGGCCACGCTGTTCGCGGGCGCCTCGCTCAGCGCGCCAGCGTACACCTTCACGCTTTCGATCACGTGATCGCCATCAGCCCGCACGGCGCTCACGAAGTAGTTACCGTGCGTCACGCCCATATCAGAGCTGCCGCCAACAGTACCGCCCGCGCCAGCCAGGCCGATCACCTGATGACGGATATCCAGCGTAGGCGGCTGGATGCCCGGTTCGTATTCCACCTGCACCAACTGCGCGTCGGTCGTCATGGCGGGAATGGTGAACGTGGTGCCGGTCACGGTCATGAGCGGCGCGTTGTTCAGCGCCGACTGCGTGGCGCCCATGCGCACGCCGCGCACCACGTATCCATCGGCTACCTTCTTGAAATTGATCAGCACGGGGCTGCCCACTTGCACATTGGTGAGCGCAGGCTCCGCCGCCTGAGCCGTTTGCTGGCTGGCTACGCCATCGGCGCCTACCTGCTGATACGTTGCTTCGATGATGCTGTTCGCCACGGGATCATCGAACGCACTAGCCGGGTTCGCGCACACGCCCGTGATGGACATATCCAGCTTCGACGGCTGCCCGCTCGGCACGAACGGAGCGAACTCCACCACCAGCTGCGTGGTGGTGTTCGCTGGTCGCGATTTCAGCGTCAGCGTGTTCCCGTTCAACGTGTAAGCGCTGAACGAGGCGGTGGTGCCATTGATGGTCACCTTCGCGCCATCCAGCACGAAACCGCCCAGCGGGCTCAATTGGAAGGTCGCATCCGTGCCCACCGGGCGCACCAGCGTTCCTGTCGGACTGATGGTACCGTTCACGGCACGTGCCTCCACGGTGTAGCTGCCCGCCGCGGGCACGGCTACCGCGAAGGCACCTAGGGTGCCACCCAGGCCATCGGTCGCGAAATCGAGCGTAGCGCGACCGCTATCGGGCACGGTCAGCGTGGCCGTCAGGGGCGCCCCGTCCGAGCCGGTCGTCTGACTGGTATAGGTATAGGGAGAAGCCGTTTGACCAGGGTCTTTCGTGAACGTGACGCTGTAGGGCTTGCCGCCGACGAGGCTCACGATAGTGAAGCTGTCGGTCCCGAGCAGCTGATCGCGCGTGGCGTCGGTGATCTGCATGTTCACATTGGTGGCCGCGTCGAAGAGCGTGGGGTCGGGAAGCATCGATCCGTTCACGATCTCCATCTGCCATGCCTCGGCGATCTGCTGACCAGCTGCCGCGTTTTCCAGCATGCCCAGCGTGCCCGCTGCCGCGCTGCCGTTTCCGGCCGTGATGTCGGTCACGCTCAGGATGGCCGATGCCGCAAAGGCGCCGTCCACCACCGCTTGCGGCTGCTCAGGCGATGCGGTGTTGTCGATCTGGTCGCGCGTGAACTGCGAATCGCTGATGGGGAACTCGGCGAACGTGACCCCTTGCGCACGCTGGTCGCCGTTGCCGATGAGCGTCATGCTGAACACGTATTTGCCCTCACGCGGCTCATCGCCGAAGATACTGTTCAGCGAACAGTCCACCTCGTAGGTGTGACCGGTCGCGGGAAGCGGGCGCGTGATGCGATAGGCGCTGTTCGTGCGGCCGTTCTTCGTCCAGGTCAGCTCCATCACATAATGGCTGCCGGATACGATCTGACCGTCCACGGTAGCGCCGGTCGGGTACGGGCTGCCGCCCTCGAACTTCGCCCAGAGCCGTCCGCTATCAGTGTCGGCTTGCTTGGACGCCTCCACCGTGATGGTGCCTTGCGGGCCCCGACTGTCGGTCGCCCGGAAACTGGAATAGGTGGAGACAGTGACCACCGTGTTGGCATCGGTGGTGCCCTCAGCGTTCAGCTGACCACCTTGCTCGTCTTCGGTGGGCTGCCAAGCGTCCATGGCATCTTGCGCTTCATCTGCCGTGGTGGCCGCCCACGCCGTCAGCGCGGTAGCCGGACACAGCGAGACTACCATGATCACCGCCATGAATGCGCTGAGCATCCGGCGCAGGCCGAACGCTATACGCACGTTGCCCGCTTTCCGAAGCGCATCTGCATGTACCCTTGATGTCGCGCACGTTCTTGAGCGCGCTTCAAATGTCTTGCGCGTACTGCTTGCTATGCGAGGCGCATCTGCATGCGACTGCGTCGGCTGATCTGCGCTCGTGCGCATGTGTTTCCCGATTTTGCTTCCCATAATCAGCTCTTTTCCCTTTACGCTCTATTCACAACAGCTTTCCCAATGCTGCACGTGAACCATTCTTGGATCCGTTCTTTCGTTCCCGAAACCCTTTGAATGTTTCACGTGAAACATTTCCACTCGCTCTAACAAACACACCCGTGCTTCTCCCTACATGTTTTCGCGAAGCATCACTGTGCGATCTGGCGAAATCACCTGCATTTCCCCCAGAATGTTTCACGTGAAACATTCTTTCGCTCACGCGTTCAACCGTGCCTGCATAAGACTCGCTCCCCCATTGGATGCCCGAGCGCCTTCACCATCAGCTCTTCACCTGCACGGTGATCTTCGCCGCTGCCTGCCCGATCTGCTGCTCGGTATCCGGGTCGTACGCGCTGAACACCGCTGTGCACGGATACGTGCCCGCCGGAAGCGACACATCCAAGCTGTCGCGCTGCACGTGATAATCAGGCTCGATCATGTCGGTGGTGTAGATCACATCTCCCGTGTCGTCTCGCGTGATATTCACCTGCATCAAATACTTGTTGCCCGGCACATTCTCGATGCGCAACTCGCCTTCCGCATCGCCGTTTTCAAACTCCACCACCGAAGCGATAGAGATGTTGAACATGCCCTCTTCCACCTGCCGATCGAGCTCGGCCTGTATTTCTTCGTCGGTCTTGCCCTCGAGCTGACCGCGCGTGCCCTGCCGCGTGCTGGGCGCCTCTTGCATAAGGAAGAAGATAGCCACCGCAAGCGCGATGCAGACGAGTGCCACGATGATGGAGATCACGATGACACGCCTACTGCGCTTCTGCTTCACCTGCACCGGCTGGCTGGTGGCGGGCTGCACATACGCCTGCGGATACGCATACACCGGCTGGCCGTATTGGTTGTAGGCAATCGGCTGGGCCTGGTTCGACTGCGTTTGCTGGCCCTGCGCGTATGGATCGTAGGACTGCGCTTGCCCCGGCTGGCTCTGGTGCGCTCGGCCCGACTGAACATGCTGCGTCTGGTGACCTTGCGGTCCCTGTCCCAGCTGGCCTTGATAAGGCTGCTGCGGTATATACCCCGACGCATACCCCTGACCACCTTCATAAGGGGAAGGCACACGACCTTCGAAGCCGTCAAAGCGGCCATCGGCGCCCGCGAACTGCTGTGCTCGCGGGTCGCCCTGGTAGTACTGATCTTTTTGATGGCCGCTGTTCGTCATGTGCCTTCCTTGATGTTCCGTATCGCGAACGATCACGCCAGCTACGGCGTTTACTCAGCCAGACCCACCGTGTAGATGATGCCAGCCAGGTCGAGGTCAGATGCTTCCTTGGCCAGCACCGAGCTAGATGCCTTCACCGTAATGACGCACTTACGAGCGGCAACGGCATCAGCGCCGGTACCAGGCTTGGTCGCAGTGCCAGGCACGGTCCACTCGATGGTCGCAGTGCCTTCCTGGGTCTTGCCCGAAGAAGCGCTACCACCCTTGGTGAACCACTCGGTGGTGCCAAAAGTGGCCGTGTCGGTGGGCACAAACGACATCATGATGGTGCCCGCAGCCGGATTCACCGGAGCGCTGGACGTGCCGCTCAGGCGCGATGCAGCTGCATCCACTGCAATGTGATCGTCGCTGCCGCCGAAGTTCCAGTCGGCCTTGTTGTCGCCCTCATCCAAAATGCTGTAGGAAGCGGACTTCACTTCGATATCCGGACCGGAGTTATTCTGGATGAAGTAGTTGGTCGGGGTCTTGCCCATGCCGCCAGCACGGTCGAGCACGACCGGCAGCTTAAGCGGCACGGTCACACTCAGCTGAGAGGTGTAGGTAGAGACGTTGACCACCGTAGAGTTGGCGTTGTCGGTGTTGGTCACCGTGCCAGAACCATCGGCAGCAATGCCAGTGAACTCAGTGTCGTCAGTTGCAGAACCGGTGTTAGAACCGGTGGTCTCTGCGAATGCTGGCATAGCACATCCCATGGCCAGCGCGGCGCTTACGGCTACAGCCCCAAACAGTTTGCTTGTCTTCTTCATGGCTTTTTCCTCCTTGTGTTGTTAAGCCATTCCGTCCTTGCTTGTCGGCCCCTCAAACGGCTTTCCCGAAAACCTCAGGGCCTTATGGTCACGCCCATACGGGCGGTGATCCCGTTGTTGTGCGGTAGTGAGCAAGCATGCTTGCTCACCCAGGCTTTCTAGCCCAGCACGTTGATCGTCACCTTGGCAGCCGCCTTGCCCACTTCGTCGTAGGTTGTGCCATCCATGGCCGTGAAGGTGGCGGTTGCGTCATAGGTACCCGGCTCCAAGTCCTTCGCGAGCGCGATGTTCTCGATGAACTGGTTGGGCTTTAAGATGCCACTCTCGTAGAGCACATCGCCGGTAGCATCATCAGTGATGGTCACCTGCATGTTGTAGCGGTTGCCTGGCACGTTCTCAATGAAGGCTGTACCATCAGATGCACCATCATCGAACTGGATGACGCTGGCGATGGAGATGTTGAACATGCCCTCTTCTACCTGGCGGTTGAGCTCAGCTTGCATCTCTTCTTCACTCTTGTAGGGCGCTTGCCCATCGCGAGCTGTTGTGTCCAGCAAACTGTTGCCATTGCAGGCAAACAGCCATACGAGCAGCCACACCGCCAGCGCTGCCACGATCACGCCGATAACCACAATGAGAGTAGTGCGACGGCTTGAAGCGGGTTTTTGGGCAGACGCAGATGCGCCCCCCGCCGTCCCGCTTGTTGCTACCTTGCCAGCAACATTTTTCTGGGAAGCGCCCTGTGCGCCCGAACCTCCGTGAGTCTGCACACCCGTGCGTCCTTGCGTCTGCATGCGACCGCCGGGCTGAACCTGTGTCTGTTGACGCGCAAAGTGCGGCGAACTTTGGGGCTGCTGACTGCCGCCCATGCCCGCGCCCATCCTGTTGTCGTTGTTGTTGGCCATGCGCCTTCCCATTCGTCGATGCCTTCATTACTTGTGGCGGCTGTCCGCCAAGTCGTGCGTAGCAGCAGATTGCTGCCAGGTCCTGCTGGTCGTGCTATAGGTACAAGTTCCCCAACCCATGGATTCCGAAAGCTGCATCCTAAAAGACCGCTCTCAAAACCCATGGAGGATCTCCTGGTTATCAGTCTTGTCTGCCTTCCGCAGCGTTTGTATCCGCCACGTCACCATTGCTCTCGAAGAGGTATTCCGTGTTCTCGTACTGAGATTCCTTCAATGACACGATCCACTTGATCTTGGCGATCTCGCCCCATGCATGCTCTTCGCCGGCGTAGCGCATGTTCATGCTGAACCGCGATCCGTCATACGACAGTTTCAAATGGTCCTCGATGAGCTGCGTCAAATCGCTCTCATCAGCCGCCGGTCCTATCAGCAACCGATCGCTCGCAGCCAGCGATCCACCATTAATGCCAAAGCTCTTGTTGCTGTAACTGAACGCCACGCCGCTATCAATATCGGTCATGCCAGACAGATCGGCACCCGTCTCATCCTTGAACAGGTCGAGCACTACCGTTTGGTTGGTCACCTCAGACTCAGCACCCACCAGCAGCGTACGTGGCGTGCGCGACACAATGCGCACCGTGTCATCCGACATGCTCTCGGTGGCGGTCAGATCCAACCTGATATGAGCCAGCACATCCTTGCTGTCAGGCAGATCAGCGCTATAGACCACTTTCCAACCCGCATACAGATTCAGCACGCCATTATTCTCATCGGGTAGTTCGAGTGCATTCTCGCCACCCAGCAACTCGAGTACGGTGTACTCATGACCTGGCAAGAATGTGGCCTTCTTCGTGCCGTCCGCATCGTCGAGCACGTTCCAACTTGCAATGTTGTAGCTGAAGATGGAGTCACTCACCGAAGGCTTGGTCGTGCCGGTCGTATCCTGCGACGGCAACTTTATCTTATCGTTCACACCCAGATCGGTGTAGTAGCCATCGTCGGCGTTCACTGTGCACATATCGCGCGGTCGTATGCTATTGAACTTCCAGAAGTCGATGCTGTAGGTGCGCTCGTTCCACGTGGCGCACAGCGTCACCTCCTGCGTGGACGGATCAGCCGCACCCGCTGCGGGCACCGCTGTAAAACCGAGACGTACAAACGTGCTGTTCGCATCGCCATCAAGCGTCACCTTGTCGGTCAACCCAAACTGCTGGCTTTTATCCTCAAGCTGCCATCCGGTATGCGTGAAGCCTACCGGCGATACGATCGCCGTAGAACTTCCCACGTTCGGCTGCGTAGCTGCGCTTGCCAAATCGGCGTACGCGAACTCAGTAGCCGCCAGTGTGGAATCATCCGGCGCATCGGGCATACCGGCAATATAGGCATGCTTATACACCAGCTTATACGCAATCGTCTTGAATACCGTAGTGAAGCTCAGGTTCTCAGTCACGTCCTTGTTGGGTAAATCGGCAGCCGCAGCGTTCTGGTCACGATCGGTTGTAGCGGCGTATTCATTCGTTGGCAGCCATTTCGCGAAATAGTTGCCCGCAGCCGGATCGAAGAAGCCACTCACCTCGTCCAGCGCAGCAGCTGCATCCGCCACCGTTGCCGGCGTTCCTACTTCGTTCGCGCTAGCACCACTGCCATGATCATACGTAACCGTGGATGTCACCACACCATCATCGGCGGTATAGACACCACCGGTACCCGTCCGAAACTCCACGGTGTACTGCTTCTTGAAGTACACGCGCAAGCAGCCGGTACCGTCCTCCTTCACCTCGGCGCCATCGTTGCGTGCCTCCGTGATACCTTCGTCGTACTCGTAGCCGCCAAGCGCAGGCACCTTATACTCATCGTCCAAGGTCAGCGCCTCGCCCATGCTGCCATATCCCAGATACATCATGACACCGTCGCCGGTAGCATAGGTACCATCAGCAGCCTCGTAATAGGCGTACACGTAATACGGAATGTCTGTGCGCCAATGCCACACTGCATACAATGGCAGCGTCACGTTATTGCCCGTCACAGCGTTTTGGGTGACGATGGCCGACACAAGCGTAGCCTCGTTTAGAGGATTCTTCGGCGCATACTTGTTCTCGCCCTCTTCGCTGCCATACGCCCATGCATTCAGGCTATAGCCCGGCTTCGTGAACGTATCGCGCGGCAGCTCCACGCTCTCGTGATACTTGATGCCTGTGGCCAGCGTAGTGCCGCCCGAAGTAACCGCACCGTTGCGCAGCACGATGTCATAGCTGTACTCGTTCCATTGGGGCACCAGCGTGATACCGCGTGTCGTAGTGCTCAACGCCGGATCGTTCGGATCATATTCCACCTCGAACATATCCCGGAACGCCATTACTCCAACACCGCCTGCGGCAATGCCCACCTCGAACACGTTCTTGCTCAAATCGCTGTCGGCAGTATTCCAACCCAAGTGCTCGTATCCGTAACCGCTGTAGATGTTGCGCCCTAGCTGCAAGTTGCCTTCTTGCAACACGCCGTCTACATAGAGGCCGTCATCAAGGCCGTCATCGCGCAGCGTGAGCTTCGCCTTGTTGGCGGGCAGCGTTACGCTATCCTTCGGCGCGCCATCTCCATCGGTGGCGTAGTTGTGCGCGAACGTGATGGAGAACTCGATGAACTCCCATTGCGGGTACAGGTAGATATCAGTGGAGTTCCACGGATCATCCATGTACTCGGCGCTCCCGGTGCCATCAACGATCTCCTTGATGGAAAGCGATGTGGCCGTATCGGCAGCAGCCGTCTTGTTCGCCTCAACATCTGCCAGAGTGCTGTTGTACTTCCGCGTACCCCATGCGGTGTAGTAGCGGCCGTCATAGCGCAGATCCGTCACATCGGCCCCCAGCATGCTCACCGTGCCTTCGTTGTATCCGATGTTCTGCACCACCTGCACGTCCTTGTCCTGGACGAATGGCCGTTTGTGGCTGTACAGGTCGTTGCGGAAGTGAACGGTGTAGTTCTTCTCGGTCCAGCCCGCGTAGAGCATGAGCGTACGACCGATCAGGAGCCCTTCGTTCGCCTCGACGAAACTACCCGAATCAGGCACGTATTCGCGGATGTCGATGGCATCACCCGCAGACAGCTTGTTGCCGCCCCAGGTGTTCTCTTCGTTATCGTAGGTTGTGTACCAACTGTCGAAGTTATGCCCGCGCAGCCGTGGCGATGGCAGCGTGTAGCTGGCAGCCGCCGTGGCCGTTGTCTCGAAAGCCACCAGAGGTGTGTCCTCGGGCAACCCTTCTACTGACGTTTGACCAGGCGTGGTCAACACCACGTAGTACTCAATGGGCGTCCATTGCGCATACAGTTGCACGATAGAACCACGCACGACCGTGCGGTCAGTAAAGCTGGAAGGCAGAATGCCCGTCTGGCCTGTGGTGAACTTGACGCCGGTACCGTCCGCATTGGTGGTCCATGCCGTTACCTCATAACCCACGCGCTTGAAGCCCGCACCGTTGCTCAGCGTGCTGGCTGCGGCCATGTTCATGTAGTCGCGCGCGATAGTGCCCGTACCACCGTTAGCGTTATAGCGCACCTCATAGGTGTCCACCGCCGGGTTCATCCAGCGTGCGTAGTACGTCTTGCCCGCCATGGATGACTCCATGGTGTCCGATATCTCGTTGCCGCCCGTGGCAGCAGCCGTGTCGTACCAGCCCAAGAACACCATGCCGTCACGATAGACGCGGTGGGTAGGCAGTTGCATCTTCTCGCCGACGGTGGAGAAGGTGGCGGCAGGATTGGTTGAGGTGCTGTACAACCCCGCACGCGCCATATTCTCGTTAGCGAATCTGCCACCATTCGGATTGAAATACACCGCTGCGGCTCCATCGATCACGAGCGGGTTCGTGTTGTTCCCTGGATCGTTCAGGTCACCGCGCACCACCGTGCCTACGGTCTCGTAATCGCATTCCATCACGTTCGTGTTGAACAGATGGATACCCGATTGAGCAGCAAAGCCATTCGTTCCCGGCGCCGAGATGGCATCATAACTGGCACCCGTTGCTGGCGCACCATACCCGGAATCGGGGATAATGAAGGTAAAGTTATATGCTTCGCCGGAGGTCGCCTTCTCGAGTGTGACGTACGATCCGGTTGAGGGGAACCAGAACCCCTTCAACTCGGTCAGTGCATTACCGCCATTGGACAAGTTATTGCCACGTGGATAATTGAACCACCGCTTCCATATCTCGTCGGTCATGAACCATGAATGCAACTGAGCTCCCGCTGCGGGCACATTCACGGTCACCGTGCTGCCAGGTCCTGGTCCATCGACCGTGCCTCCGGTCCACGTGATGGTCCCCTTGAAGGCGTCTGACACACTCTCACTCGCTGTGGTAGAAAACATCCAGTCTTGGCCCGCATTGGGATAGTTGAAGTTCTCTATCACGTATCTACTAGCAATACGAACCACACCATTGCTGACCGCAGAGTAATCCCATGTGTTCGTCGCCGTGGCCCATCGTGCATAGTAACGCTTGCCCGCCACAGCTGAAGTCAGGGTATCCGGGAGACGCTCGCCACCCGTAGCTGCACTGGTGTCATACCATCCTGCGAACACTTTGCCTGCCGGCGCATCCAAGACCGATTCAGGCGTGTAGATGCGCTCGCCGATCGTTGACCATACTGCTGCAGCATAACTTGTCTTCGTCTGCCTACCGCCTTCTCCTTCGCTGTAATAGGCATAGCGATACTGACCGCCGTTCGGATAGAAGTAGACCGCAGCCGATCCTTCTACCTCAGCAGTACCGTCGTGAGTATCTCCGCTTACAATGGTGCCGGTATCCTCATACACCGCATCGATAAGTCCTTTTGTGTAGTTGATACGCAGACCTGTCGTTCCTGTATCCGTGCTATTCTGTGCATAGTCAGCATCGGTAGGATTCGGACTGCGCACGTAGTCGGTCCTCGTACCGGCCTCTGAGCTGGAAAAACCTGAGGCAGGCAGCACGAATGAGAACGTATATGACTCCCCTGAAACAGCGGTCTCAAGTGAGACATAGGACCCGGTTGACGGGAAGCGGAAACCAAGTAGCTTCTTGACCGCATCGCCACCTTGCACTGACGTGTTAACAGTACCCCAACCCGCACCATCGCCTTCCGAGAACCACATGCGGTATACCTCTTCGGTGGCGAACCATGGATGCAGGTCATACCCACCCCGAGGCATATCTACCGTGATAGTACTACCCGCCGCTGGTCCGCGATCGGTGCCACCTGTCCACGATATCTTTCCACGAAACGATCCGTGTCCACTGTTCGTACCAAACAACCAGTTCGTACTATTCTTCGGATAGTTCAAACTGTCGATGATGAAGTCGCTCGAGATGCACATGATGCCGGTACCACATGTGGAATAGTCGAACGTATTCGTGGCTGCTTGCCAGCGAGCGTAATAGGCTTTACCCGCCATATCTGATGTCATTGTATCGGGGATAGGATTACCACCTGTCGCAGCAGCCGTGTCGTACCAGCCAACGAAAACATAGTTATCTCGATACAAGCGCCCCGTTGAGGGAAGTTGCACTTCTCCCCCAATGTCAGACCATACCGACGCACCCGAGCTGGTGTAATCGGGAAGACCTAGCGCATCCATCTTCGTGTTTTCATAAACGCCACCATTCGGGAAGAATACGACCGCAGCCGATCCCTCGATCGCCAACGGGTCACTCGTGCTTGTTGGCTTATGCCAATCGCCCGATATCACTTTGCCCGTATCTTCAAATACGCACTCAACGATACCGGGTGTGAAATGCATGGATACACCTACGTATCCATCAGCCGCAGGTGACGAGGGGCCGGTAATATAGTCAGGTCTACCGCTCTTTGACGTTCCTAACCCTTCATCAGGGATGATGAATGAGAACGTGAACGCCTCGCCGGAAGTGATCTGATCTAGCGTTACATACGAATTGGTAGTAGGGAAGCGGAAACCGACCAGCTTGCGCAGAGGGCCTTCGACGTCATCTGCATAGCCGTTTTCAAGCGAAGGCTTATATTCCCCGGTGAGCCAGCGACGATATACTTCTGTTGTCATGAACTCAGGATGCAGCTTCATGCCACCACTGGCCACATTGACGGTAACTACACTGCCCGCCGTAGGTGAAGCTGCCGTACCGCCTGTCCACTTAATGTCACCAATGAAAGTATTTTGCATTGATGATCGGCCCAGACTTCCGAACGTCCAATTCTGGCGATTCATTTCCTTATTCACCGCCACCTGACTATCGGTGGCAATGGTGATGATAGAAGGATCGCTCGCAGTGTACGTGAAACCGTACTCAGGCGTTTCTGCAGCAGGAGTTGCCGCGGCACGCGCAGCAAACACGTTCGTGGAGGCGCTGGCCAAGGCAATATCGCGCATGACCAGATTCTCGCCGCCCAGTTCAAACGAAGCCTGAGCGCTGTCATCGGTACCGGTATACGCCGCCGTCTCGAGGCGCACGTCTTCGCTGTTGATGGTGGTCAGGGCCATCTCCGGCACCTTCAACGTCAAGCTCACCGCCACGTTGGAGTTGCCAACCTGCTTGGCCTCCACATCACCGGTCTCGGTATCCACGCTGATCGCGCGCGCTTTGTAGGCATAATTCACTTCAATGGCACCGGGTGCCTCTAGGCTGCCCTCGTTGAACAGATTGGCCGACTCACCCTCGGCAAGCTGCACCGTGGCATCGCTTAGCTGTACGCCATACGGGTAAATATGATTGCCGCTCGCAGGCAGACCGGCGCTGATGGCATAGTTGCCATCGGCGCGGACGGGTACATACACGCTCAAGTTGGTGCTGCCGTCGAATGCGGCGTCAGACACCAGCGCCACATCACGCAGGGCCACCACCACCGTGCCGTTCAGCTCGCCGAACGCCTGCGCACCCAGCGTTTCCAGGCCAGTCGGCAGCACAACAGACAAAAGCGCAGTGTCCATGAACGCCCGTACGCCAATGCGGCTGACCGCATTGGGCAGCGAGATCGTCTGCAAGCTAGTGCACCCGGCGAAAGCTCCGTCGTCCACACTGGTCAGCGTGTCAGGCGCATCCACGGTCACCACACTGGTCTGACCAGCAAATCCGTCCGACGCGATAGTGGAAACGGCGTAGTTCGTACCGTCGAGCACGCCATAAGCGGGAATGCGCAGCGCCGCCGGAGCAGCATCTTCGCCTTCCCAGCGCACTGCCAGCGTGTAGTCATCCAGCAGCGTGAAGGCAAATCCGCTGCCTTCGGCCGGCTCGATGACATCACCCGGCTGCGCCGAGGTATTAAAGTGTGTGAAGCCCGCGGCCTCCCAAGCGCCGCGCGCCGCATCATCGGTGTCAAGCGCCACGGTAGCGTTCTCCACCGTCTGCGGCATGAAAGCGGGCACCGGCCACACGGCGGTGTCGCCCTCGGCGCTTTCGCCACCTTCGGCCTGCTCAACGGTGGCTACCGCTGCGTCATAGACCGGGTTCACCACGATGCTCTGCACATCGCCATGCACCACGATCGTGTCAAGTGCGGCGTTGCCCCAGAAGGCACCTTCCGCAATATGCTTGGTTTCCGGCGCGATCTCAACGCTTGACCCGATGCCAGCCGGAGCCGCCACCAGCGTTGTCATATCCGCCGTATACAAAAGACCGTTCCGCGAGGTGAGGGACTGGCTACCAGTGCCCCCGTTGGGAAAGACCATGGCCGAAAGCTTGTGGCAACGGGTTAAGACGCAAGCAGGGACAGAGGCCAAGGTCAACGGGAGCACGGCAGCGCCCTCCATACCCTCTGGAACGAGGAGGAGGTCGGTTAGAGCTGCATTGAACAGCATGCCGTTATTGCTTTGATAGTCAGGGTTGTCGGCGGCCACGCTGATGGCGGTGGCGCCGGGGAACTGCTGGAAGAAGGCGGGATCGATGTGCTCGACGCTCGCCGGAAGCGCAATGGAGGTCACACCGGGCGCCTTTTCGGCATCGGTGTAGAAGTCATGCGTGTAGGGATTTGCGGACGCGAGTGCGCCAGATTCGCTATTTGTTGCGGAATTGTAACCCGCCGGGACGCTTGCAGAGGTATCGGTGGTCGGCTCAGCAGCTGCTTTCTGGTTGAGGCTGTCGTTGGTTACGGCACTCGTCAGCCCAGATTGCGCGAACCCCCCCCCCGCAAGTCCGATTCTCGAAACTTTGTACGCGTTCGTGCCGCTCGTGATCTCAGCGGGCACGGTGAGCGCACCTTTCGGCGCGGTGCCGGTCCAGCCGGTCAGCGTCACCGTGTTGTCGCCGTCGTTGTTCAGCACGTAGGCAAGACCGCCGAACGCAATGGCAGTGGCGGCGCCTTCGCCCTGCGTCAGGTCAACCTGCACGCTCAGGATGTCGTCCTGCTCAGGCGCGGCGGTATCGGCGCTAGCCGGGATGCTGGTGGCACCCTCGGAGGCGGCATCGGTCGCAATGTCGCTCGGCTGGGAGGAAGCATCGGCGGAATCGCTTGCGGACGCTGCGGCATCCGGAGCTGCGCTGTCGGCCGACGCCATGGTGTCAGAACTGCTCGCAGCATCGCCTGCCTGGTCGGCCGCGTTGCCGTCAGAAGCACCGGAGACGCCCTCAAGCGGCACGTCTTCCGAGTGGATGGTCGACGCGATATCGCTCGACTGGCCGCTGCCAGCCGCATAGGCGTTGGATGTGAGAGCTTGGCTTGGCACGAGCCCAAAAGCTAACGCCAGCACAAGAGCAGCGCGCGAGGCGCAACCCCAAAGGGTCATCTTCTTCGTTTCCATGAAAAGCCGTCCCTTGCTTTTCCGAAGCGTGTCCGCTTCTATTTTTTCCCGATGTACGTCGATAAACGACGCGGTAACCGTACCATTCCAAAAACGAAAACTGCAACCCTATTCACATTTTCAACATAGGACTTTTTATCTATTTGAAGAATAATAAGGAACGCAAGAAATGCCTGTTCAGGGCATATTTTTTGCATTGTTGCGCGATGAAAAACGCATCCGATCGAGCGAGGCTATCTTCTTCGGCACCGCCTTGAGCAGCCATGCCCTTCCGCACATCACCCTTCACGGTAAGGCCCTCAATCCCACGGATCAGGCTCGAAAAAGGGTGATTCGATAGGCCGGTCGCTATACGGATCGTAGCCGTCATCATCCTCGTTGGGCGCCCGCATGAATGGATCGTCGCGACGCGGTGACCGAGCGGTCTTCTCTTCGTCCATGCCTCTTCCTTTCATCCCTCTGCGATCCGCTCTCCATTCCGGACGAATTCCCTGACGTTGTTGATATCATCCATGAAATGCGAGAAGAGCGCAGAGCTTAGCAACGGGTAGCACCAGGCCGCCAGCCTGGTGCTCACGCGAATCGGCTACCTGACACTCCTTACTGGAAGTAGCGCACGCCCGCCTCGAAAAGCGGTTGCGGGCGATTGTCCGGCACGTTCTGATACAAGCCTTCGCCTGCACGCTCGGTGTGTCCCATCTTGCCGAACACACGACCGTCGGGGCTCGTAATGCCTTCAATGGCCAGCACGCTGCCGTTAGGGTTGGCCGCCAGATCCAGAGACGGCACGCCCTCAACGTCCACGTATTGCGTGGCCACCTGCCCCGCCAACACCAGCTCGTCCACCAACGCAGGCGGCGCAACGAAGCGCCCTTCCCCGTGGCTGATGGCCACCGTATGCACGTCGCCCACCTGGCAATCAGCCAGCCACGGCGACAGGTTCGACGCCACGCGCGTGCGCACCAGGCAGCTCTGGTGGCGACCGATCTGGTTGTACGTCAGCGTGGGGCTCTCTGCGGTTGGCTCCACAATGTCGCCGTACGGCACCAGCCCCAGCTTCACCAGCGCTTGGAATCCGTTGCAGATGCCCAGCATGAGCCCGTCGCGGTTCTGAAGCAGATCGCGCACCGCTTCGGTCACGGCCGGTGCCCGGAAGAACGACGTGATGAACTTAGCCGAACCGTCCGGCTCGTCGCCGCCGCTGAACCCGCCCGGCAGCATGACGATCTGCGCGGCGCGAATATTGCACACCAGCTGATCGGCGCTCTCGCGCACCGCATCGGGCGTCAGGTTGTTGATGATCTGCGTTTCCACCACCGCACCCGCGCGCTCGAAAGCCGCCTGCGTGTCGTATTCGCAGTTCGTGCCCGGAAACACCGGAATGAGCACCCGCGGCCGCGCGATAGCCGGACCGCTGAACGTTGCCACCGGCCGCGCGGTGTAGCTGACCGTGGACACCTCGAACGCTTCGGGCGTCTCAGGCGCCTCAGATTCCCCAAATGCTTCGTGCACCTCAGACGTCTCAGCATCCCCACGAGCGCTGTCATCCGGTGCGCCCGCCTGGCAGCTGCGATACGGGAACACCTCTTCCAACGCGCTTTCCCACGTCTCCTGAATAACGGCCAAGTCAGCAACGTCATCGCGCAAGGCCATGGTATAGCTCTGCGTGGTCACGCCCAGCGACAGCACCTCGCAGCCGCTTGCGGCCTTATCAGCCGCCGCGGCTCCCTCAGCCTCTGCGCGCGCGGACATCTCTGCGTCCGCATCTTCATCTGCGTCCGCATCTTCATCTGCTGCCGCGTCGCCATCCAGCGCCGCGCCTTCGTAGAGCGCCACTCCCGCCGCACGCAGCGCCGCGCACGCCGTCTCAGCGGTATGCCCCTCGGCCAGCTCCACCACGAACGTGCCGAAGGCCATCTCGCGCATATCATCCAAGATCACATCGTCATCAAGCGCGATGCCCAACCGGTTGCCCACGCACATCTTGAACAGCGCCTCGCCCAAGCCGGTCGCGTTCAGCGTCGCGCAGGCGCGCACTATGCCCTGCCCGATCAGCGTCTCCACCGCATCCAGCGCAGCATTGATATCATCGGGCACATCCGACACCGGACACACCCACACCACCTTGCTGCCCGCCTGCTTGAACTCGGGCGACGTGATGCGCTCGATGCTGCCCAGCGCCGTGGCGAAACTCACCAGCGTGGGCGGCACATCCAGATCCTCGAAGCTGCCCGACATGGAATCCTTGCCACCAATGGCGCCCACGCCGAACGCCAGCTGCGCTTGCAGCGCGCCCAGCAGCGCCGCCGTGGGCATGCCCCAGCGCTCGGGGTCGTCGCCCAGCTTCGGGAAGTACTCCTGGAACGTCAGGTACATGCGCTCGCGCGTGAAGCCGGTCGCCACCAGCTTGGCAATGGACTCCAGCACCGCGAGGTAGGCCCCCGCAAACGGATTCGCCTCGCTCACGAAGGGGTCGAAGCCCCACGCCAAACCCGACACCGTGGTGGTCTGGCCGCCCAGCACCGGCAGCTTCGACACCATGGCCTGCGCCGGTGTCAGCTGATGGGCGCCGCCGAACGGCATGAGCACCGTGCCCGCACCGATGGTAGAGTCGAAGCGCTCAACCAGGCCCTTGTTCGAGGCCACGTTCAGATCGCGCACCAGCGCATCAAGATACTGAGCGAGCGTCTGAGCTGCATGAGTTGACCCCTGCACCAGCACCTCTTCCACGCCGGGCAACTGCCCAATGCGCACTGCCGCCTGCTTGGGGGCGCCATTGCTCGCCAGGAAGGCACGGCTCACATCCACGATGCGCTGACCGCGCCACTCCATGCGCACGCGCGGTTCGGCGGTCACCTGTGCCACCGGCGTGGCCTCCAAGTTCTCCGCGCGCGCCAGCTCGATGAAGCGATCGACGTCGTCAGCCGCCAGCGCCACCGCCATGCGCTCCTGGCTCTCAGAGATGGCCAGTTCCGTGCCGTCAAGCCCTTCGTACTTCTTCGGAATGCGATCCAGGTATATCTCGAGTCCATCGGCCAGCTCGCCAATGGCCACCGACACGCCGCCCGCGCCGAAATCGTTGCAACGCTTGATCATCTGGCACGCTTCGCTGTTGCGGAACAGACGCTGGATCTTGCGCTCGACCGGCGGGTTGCCCTTCTGCACCTCGGCGCCGCACGTTTCGATGGAAGTAGCGCTATGCGCCTTCGACGAACCCGTGGCACCACCGATGCCATCGCGCCCGGTGCGGCCGCCCAAAAGCACCACCACATCACCCGGCGCAGGCGTTTCGCGACGCACATCGCGCGCGGGCGTGGCGCCCACCACCGCGCCGATCTCCATGCGCTTCGCCGCGTAGCCCGGGTGGTACAGCTCGCTCACCTGCCCGGTTGCGAGCCCGATCTGGTTGCCATACGAGGAATACCCCTCGGCCGCCGTGATGCACAGCTTGCGCTGCGGCAGCTTGCCCGGCAGCGTCTGGTCAAGCGGCACGGTGGGATCGGCCGCCCCGGTCACACGCATGGCCTGATACACGTACGCCCTGCCCGAAAGCGGGTCGCGAATGGCGCCACCCAAGCATGTGGCCGCGCCGCCGAACGGCTCGATCTCGGTGGGATGGTTGTGCGTCTCGTTCTTGAACAGGTACAGCCAATCCTCTTCCTGTCCACGCACATCAACCTTGCAACGCACAGTGCAGGCGTTGATCTCTTCCGATTCGTCCAGGTCGGTCAGCTCGCCGGTTTCCTTCAGCGCCTTGGCGCCAATGGTGCCCATGTCCATCAGGCACACCGGCCGATCGGCGCGCCCCAGCTCGCTGCGCACGTGCTGATACAGATCGAAAGCCGTGCGCACGGCTTCGTCATCTATTTGAATGTCGGTGAGCTCGGTGCCGAACGTGGTGTGCCGACAGTGATCTGACCAGTACGTGTCCACCATCTTCACCTCGGTGATGGTGGGCGGGCGCCCCTCTTCGCGGAAATACTGCTGCAAGAACGTGATGTCGCCCACATCCATGGCCAGCCCGCGCTCGGCGATGAACGCTGCGAGCGCCGCCTGATCAAGCTCGAGGAAACCTGCGAGCACCTCCACGTCGGCGGGCACCGGGAACTCCTGGTCAAGCGTGGCCACCGTGTCCAGCTGCGCCTCGCGCGCCTCCACCGGATTGATCACATAGTGCTTGATGGCGTCCACGTCAGCATCGGATAGGCTGCCCTCTAACACGTAGACGGTGGCCGTGCGCACCTCAGGGCGCACCTGTTGACCGATCAGCAGCATGCATTCCGCCGCGCTGTCGGCGCGCTGGTCGAACTGCCCCGGCAGCGATTCCACCGCGAACACGGCGGGAGCACCCGGCGCGTCCACCTCGTGCCCGAGCGCTTCTGCAAGACTGCGGTAGGTCGCATCCACCTGCGGCTCGCTGAACACCCCGGCCACGCTCGCATCGAAGAGCGTCTGATCGGCGCCGTCCACATCGTAGCGGTTCAGCACGCGCAGGCGCTTGAGCGCATCCACGCCCAGCACATCGCGAATCTCGGCCTCTAAGCTGCGCGTGTGCGGATCGAAACCCGGCTTCTTCTCAACATAGATGCGATCGACCATGTTCTCTCCCACGTCTCGTTTGAACCGCTTACCCCACGCAAGCCCGGCCGCGCTACGCTTTGTCGGAGCCTCCCGTTGCGTCAGATTCGCCCTTCTCTGCCGCTTCGCGCGCCTCATCGGCCGCCTGTGCCTGCTTAGCTGCCTCTGCTTCCTGGGCCTTCTTGCGACGCGCCCCCAAGCCGCGGCGGCTCTTCACCACCGGCTTAGCGTCCTCGGCCTTCGCCTCGACCTCTGCGTCCTTCTGCGCCTTCTTGCCCTCGCGCTTGGCCTGCTTCTCATCCTTAGCCTCCAGCGCGGCCATGCGCTCTTGGTAGGCGCGACGCTCTTTGCGAATCTTCGAGAAGTCGATATAGAACGCGAAGATGATCAGCGCGTAGGCCAGGAACAGCGCCACGATGGCCAACCAATCCGGCTGCACGCCGCGCAGCGCCCACGACGCCGCCACGCACACGATGGCGCCGATCAGCGCCAGCCACCAGGTGCGGCGCAGCTGCTTGTAGCGCGGGGTGTCGGGCTTGTAGTACTTGCGATCCAGTTCGCGCTGACGTTCTTGCTCGGCTTTGCGCGTTGCCTTTTGCGCCGCTTTGCGCTCGGCTGGCGTCTTCTTCTTGGTGCCAACGGTTACGGTGGCGGCCGCTTTGCTCTTAGGCTTGGCCGAGGCAGCGCTCTTGCGCGTGACGCCGCGCTTGGTTTCACTGTTGTAGCGTTCGTTCATGGGGTTGCGCTGGGACATGCAAAACTCCTGTTCGGGCGAATATCTTACCGAGCATTATACAAAGAAACGAGAGGGGACCGAGGGGCTCGAGCGGCGCTAGACTAGCGGAGCCCCCGTGATCAGCTCATAGGCCTGCAGGTACTTCTGCGACGTCTTCTCTATCACCTCGGCGGGCAGATGCGGTGGCTCGCCCGTGCGGTCCCAGTTGGCCGCCAGCCAGTCGCGCACGTATTGCTTGTCGAAGCTGGGCTGATCGGCGCCCGGCGCGTACGTGTCCGCTGGCCAGAACCGCGACGAATCCGGGGTCAGCACCTCGTCTCCCAGCACGATGCGCCCATCTGCGCCGCGCCCGAACTCGAATTTCGTGTCCGCGATGATGATGCCGCGCGCCGCCGCGTAGTCGGCCGCCGCCTGGTACAGGTGCGTTGAGAGGCGGCTGAGCTCCTGCGCGTCGTCCACCCCGACCAGCTGCGCGCAGCGGTCGAAGCTGATGTTCTCGTCGTGGCCGCCCACCTCCGCCTTCGTCGACGGCGTGAAGATGGGCTGCGGCAGCTTCGACGAATTCTCCAGCCCCTCGGGCAGGTGGATGCCGCACACCGTGCCCTGCGCGCGGTACTCCTTGAGGCCGCTGCCTGCCAGATACCCGCGCATGATGCATTCCACCGGGAACATCTCGATCTTGCGCACGATCATGAAGCGCCCCGCCAGCCAGTCGGCCCACGGCTCGAACTCGTCCGGCAGGTCGGCAACGTCGGTGCTGAGCATATGGTTGTCCACCACACCGTCCAGCATCTCGAACCAGAACTTCGAGAGCTGCGTCAGCACCTGCCCTTTGTAGGGGATCTCGTCGGGCAGGATGTAGTCGAAGGCACTGATGCGGTCGGTGGTCACCAGCATCAGGCGGTCGCCCAGATCGTAGATGTCGCGCACCTTGCCTTGACTGGCAGGATGCAGCATCTCGGCCATACTCGTGGAATTCGCGCTCATTGGTCTCCCTCGTTTCTCGCCTACTTGCTCTTGCTCACCATCAAGCATTCAGGGGCGGCTGGGGCCGCCGCGGCTGCCGCGCATTGCTGCGAGCGCGCACGCGCGAGATGGTGTCCTCGTACAGCGGAATATGGATGGTGAACGTAGCGCCCTTGCCCGTTTCGCCTTCCACGCCAACCCAGCCGTTGTGTCGATCGACGATCTCCTTCACCACAGCAAGGCCAATGCCAAGGCCGCCGCTTTCGCGATTGCGCCCCGCGTCAGCGCGCCAGAAGCGACTGAACACCATCTTGGCCTCTTCGGGAGACAGCCCGATGCCCGTGTCCTTCACCGAGATGTTCGCCATGGCGGTGCCGCGCCGCACCGACACGTCCACACCGCCCGAGGGCGTATAGCGCACGGCATTGCTGATCAGGTTGACCACGGCCTGACGGATCATGTCGGAATCGCCCCGCACCAGCACGCGATTGTCCGCGTAAAAGCCCAGCTTCAGGCCCGAATCGGATACGAACTGCTCGTGTGTCTGCACGATCTCGCCCACCAGCTCGCCCAGATCGATCACTTTCTCGTTCATGGGTCGGCTGCGGTTCTCCAGGCGGCTCAGCTTCAGCAGCGCGTCCACCAAACGGCTCAGGCGCTGCACCTCGGTGTTCACCATGGCCAGGTGCTCGGCATCCGTATCGTACACGCCATCGATCATGGCCTCGATGCTGGCCTGGATGCTCATGAGCGGCGTGCGCAGCTCGTGCGCCACGTCGCTCGTCAGACGCTGCTCCAGCCGCCGGTCCTTCTCCACCGACGCGATCATGCTGTCGAAGGTCTCGCCCAGATGCGCGATCTCGTCTTCGCCGGTCAGATTGCTACGCGCTTCGAACTTGCCCGCCTTCACCGCCGCGGCCGTGCGCGTCAGCCGGTTGATAGGGGCCACCAGCGCGCGGGCGAACGCCACGCCGAACAGCGTGGACACCGCTACCGCCGCGATGCCCGAGAACGCCAGCGCGGCGTACGAGTTGTCGCGGAACTGCTGGTCGAGCTTGCTCATGAGCGTGTCGGAGCCGTACATCCACATGCGCACGCTGCCCACCACCGTGCCGTCCGAGATAATGTTCGCCAGCGCGATCTGCGCCGGGTCGGTAGGCTCGAAGGTGGTGCCGTCGGGGCCTTCCACGCTTTCGCCGGTGGTTTCGTAGATGGTGTTGCCCTGGTCGTCCAGCACTTTGATGCCCGCGTCGGGCGACACCACGGCTGCCTGCACGATGGCGGCCACGGTGTCGGGCTCAAGGTGGCCGGTCTCTTTGTACGACACGGCGATGCGGCTTGCCGCGGTGGATGCCACCGTCTCCATGTTCTCGGTGGTGTACTTCTGGAAATACTGCCCCCACACCATGGATATGCCGCCGATGGCAATAGCTGCCGTTAAGGCCGCCACCATGGCGAACGCGAGCGAGGTGCGCGAAACGTATGAGAGGTTGCTCCAGCGCAGGCGGCTCAGGCGTTTGGGCTTGGTCTCTTCGACGGGTTCTTCGGGCTCGGGCGTCTCGTCGGATGCGGCTTGATCAGCTTTCGCAGCGCTGGCGGCCACCGCAACGGCTACCGCGGAGTCCCATGCAGATTGCGCGGAGCTGACCGTGGACGATGCGGGGCTGTCAGTCGCGGATGGTGCAGATGCAGGACTGGCTCCAGACGATGCCGAATCGGCCGCGGATGACTCGACCGCTCCTGCTGATGCGGGTGCCGCCGCGTCGACCGCAGAGGCGCCGTCGGCATTGGCGGCGTCGGATAGAGCGCTGGGTTCGTTTACCTGCTTCTTTTCGTCCATATCTGCGAGCGGATCGGTTCTCCTGAGCTGATCTGATGCGGTAAGGGCGCGCTATGCCTGCTGCGTGGGATCTTCGAAGCGATAACCAACCCCGTGCACCGTGTGCAGCCACGTGGGACTCTTCGGGTTGTCGCCGATCTTCGCACGCAGGTTCTTCACGTGGCTGTCAATGGTGCGCTCGTAGCCCTCGAAGTCGTAGCCGAGCACCTTCTCCACCAGCTCCATGCGGCTGTACACGCGGCCCGGATAGCGCGAGAGCGTGGTCAGCAGCTTGAATTCGCTGGCGGTCAGGTCGATTTCCTTGCCGTTGACCAGCACCTTGTGCCCCGAGATGTCGATGGTCAGCGCGCCGAACTCCAGCACTTCGCGTTGCGGCGCATCGTCGGAATGCACGCGGCGCAGCAGGGCGCGCACGCGCGCCACCAGCTCGCGCGGGCTGAATGGCTTCACCAGGTAGTCGTCGGCGCCCAGCTCAAGACCGATGATGCGGTCCTCAACTTCGCCTTTGGCGGTCAGCATGATGATGGGCACATCGGAGTTATCGCGGATGACGCGGCACACGCGCTCGCCCGGCACCTTCGGCAGCATGAGGTCCAAGATGACCAGGTCGTAGTGGTGCTTGCCGAACTCGTCCAGCGCCTCTTGGCCATCGGCCACGCCGGTGACCCAGTAATTCTCACGCTCAAGATACGCCATGACGGCGTCGCGGATGTTCTTCTCGTCCTCAACCAACAGGATGCGCGGTGTCTCGCTGCTCATAAACTCCGGTCCTTCCGGTGTGCGACCCGCCGACGCTCGATGCTTCGCTGCTTGACACTCCATGCTTCGACGCTCGATACTTCGATGGGCATATTCGGCCTCAGAATACAGTCTTGGGAATATTGTACCTTTTGCTGAAAAATGATGCGCGCACGTTGCCTGAATGACACAATAGTGGCATGCCAATGAACCATCAGAAACGCCCGCGCACGAGCGGCCATGCACGAAGCGCTTCGCAGCCAGCTCGGTGGGGAGCACATCAAGCGCGAACCACGCGCACGACGCGCCCCTCTGTGGCGCGAGAACGGCGGGCGGGCAGCGTTCCTGCTCAAGGGGCAGCACCTGCCAAAACCGCGAGCAAGACTAAAGCAACGGCGCCCACCAAAGCTGCGGACACCACCAGAGCCAAAGCCAAGCCGCTCTACGTCGGCAAACCGGGCAGCGGGCAGGACTCCGCTGCGCGCGCGAGCCTTCCACGGGACCGGCGAGCGCTGGGCGAGGTTCTGCTCACCCGACGCGGGTTCTTGTACGGGGCGGCCGCAGTCGGTGCGGCGGCCGCGGTAGGCGTGGGCACCTATGCGGCCACAGGCGGCTTCAAGCGCACGCCCGACGTGCTCTCGTTGGAAGTGAGTCAAGACCAGGTATTCACCACCGAGCAGTGCGAGTACCTCGACGACGCAAGCCAGCTGCTCACGCCCCGACAGACTATCTCGCTGCCGTACGGGTCCATGGTGTGGGCCACCGATCCGGACGTAGCTGCCACCCTGCTGCCCACCGATCAGGGGTCGCCCCTGACCCAGGTGGGGCTGATCTCGCTGGGAAACGGAGCGGTGCGCACCATCCTTGAATCGGCGGTGGGCGCGGCTGAGGGCTACGAGATCTACGACGCTCGCGCCACCTCGTCTGGTCTGATCTGGACCGAAGCCGATATCTTGGACGGCAACTGGCGTATCTACCAAGCAGCGTTCTCTGGCGATGCGCTGGGGCAGCCGGTGCTGGTGCACGAGGCTGGCCCCGACTGGGAGATGCCAACGCTCACTGCGGGCGGCGACTACGCCTTCTGGCAGGTGCTTCCCGTACTGGACGGCGCAGCTGCCCGCGAGGATAGCCTGATGGTGTGCACGCGCTTCGGGGCCGCCGCAAGCGATTCGCGCACGCTGTATACCTCGCACGGGCGCATGGCGTGTAGCCCTAGCCCTACTGCCACCGGCATCGCCTTCGCACCGCGCGCCGACACCGCGGACACGCGCTACCAGCTCACGCAGGTAGACGCCGCGACCGGCGAGGTGACCGACGCGCTGACGCTGCCCGCATCCATGAAGCCCATCTACGTGGCGTACGGGCCCACCGGGTTCTCGTTCTCCTTCGACGGCATCTACAGCTATGGCGACGGCATCGCGAATCTAGGCACCTATACGCCGGTTGCCGCCCCGGCCTACGATCTGACCAGCGCGCGCACCGAGGCGCGAGCGGCTGCCACCGACGACAAGGGGCAACTCTCCGACCGCGCAGCCGAGGTGGCCGATGCGCAGGCCGCACAGTCGGTGGCCCAGCTGTATAGCGCCGCCGACTGGTTCCGCTTCCCGCGCACGCCGGTCACGCCGCCGTGCTGGTATGGCGACTGGTTCGTGGTGAAGAGCACCTCAGCCGTGGCGGGCGTCAACGTGCGCGACCGCCGCTACTTCACGCTCGAGGTGGAAAACGGTGCACCGGATTATGGCGAGTTCCTTGCTTCCTATGGCACAGCGCAGAACTTGGTGACCTACACCAATATCGACTACACGCCCATCAATGGCGACCCCATCAACGAATGCCGCGTGAAAGTGTGGGAGAGCGCCTGATCCGCCGCCTTTGTCCAGCCTGATCACCCTGCCGCCTCCCTCTACAAGCTCGGGTAGACGAGTGAGGGTGAAAAGCATCTGATCAGCCGCTTTTCACCCTCCCTTGGGTGGTCAACTGATCCCAGCGTCAAGCGTAGAAAGTATCTGATTCACCGCTTTTCACCCTCCGATCACCCGGCGGGCAGATTAAAACGCGGAAAAGTGCCAAAATTTTCGTTTTTTTACCTTTTATTGGCACAAAAAGGCCTCGAAAAGGCGAAATGGGCTCATTTGAGCCCATATTAGGTGCCTGGTACCGGCTAAAACCGTCCATTTCCCGCAAAATGCTCCGAAAAACCGTTCATTTTGTCCCCGATCCGCCTTTTTGATGGCATTTTGTGCCACGCGGGAGGCAAAACGAGCAAAAAGAATCCGAATAAGGCCACAACGAGCTGGGTTACGAGAAATCGAGTTCTTCCAGCCGCTCGAAGATGGGGTCGATGCGCGTCAGGAACGCACGCGGATCGAAGATGGCGTCCAGCTGCTCAGCCGTGAGCATGGCGGCATCTGGGTCGGCCTCGATGTTCTGCCGGAAGCTGGGGCCCTGCACCGCATTCTGGATGTCCTCCCACACGCGCATGGCGTTGCGCTGCACGATCACGTAGGCGTCCTCGCGCGTGAGGCCTGCCTCCACCAGCGCCAGCAACACCTTCGACGAGAAGATGAGTCCGCGCGTGCGCCACAGGTTGTGCTCCATCTTGTTCGGGTAGGTTTGCAGCCCGTCCAGCATCCACTGCATCTTGCCGAACAGATAGTCCAGCGCGATGAAGCTATCGGCCAGCGCCACGCGCTCGGCGCTGGAGTGGCTGATGTCGCGCTCGTACCACAGCGCCACATCATCGAAGGCCACCTGCGCGTTCGCCTTCACCACGCGCGCCAGCCCACAAACGCGCTCGGCGGTGATGGGGTTGCGCTTGTGCGGCATGGCCGACGAGCCCTTCTGCCCGCGCGTGAACGGCTCTTCGGCCTCGATCACGTCGCTTTGCTGCAACAGACGCACCTGCATGGCGATGCTCTCAAGCGTGGAGGCGGTACACGCCAGCGCGGCGGCCATCTGCGCGTGGCGGTCGCGCGCGAGCACCTGCGTGGAGAGCGGATCGGGCACGAGCCCCAGCTTCTCGCAGACGAACTGCTCCACGAACGGGTCGATGCTGGAATACGTGCCAACCGCGCCCGAGATGGCACCCACCGCGCACACCTCGCGCGCCTGCTGCATGCGCACCAAGCACCGATGCAGTGCCCACGCCCAGCTGCCGAACTTCATGCCGAACGTCATGGGCTCGGCGTGGATGCCGTGCGTGCGCCCCACGCACAGCACATCGCGCATCTCCAGCGCACGGCGGCGGCACGTCTCGCCCAGCTGGCGGATGTCGTTGATGATGATGTCGGCCGCCTGCACGATCTGGTAGCTCAGTGCGGTATCGCCCAGGTCACTTGAGGTCATGCCGAAGTGCACCCAACGGCTAGGCTTCTCGGCGCCTTCCGGCACGTCCGCGTCGATGTTCTCCGCCATGTTCGTGGTAAAGGCGATCACGTCGTGGTTGGTCACCTGCTCGATCTCGGCGATGCGCGCCGCGTCGGCCGCCGCGTGATCGCGGATCCACTGCGCCTCCTCGCGCGTGATGCCGCACTGGCCCAGCTCGGCCTGCGCCTCGCACGCCAGCACCTCTATCTCGCGCCAGATGTCGAATTTGTTCTGGAAGTCCCAGATATGGCCCATCTCCGGGCGGGTGTAGCGGTCGATCATCACAAGCTCCTTCTTTAGCGTCGGCGCCCCCAAGGCGATCGTAGCAACCGCCCGCGGTGAGCCGCCCGTGCGCACCATGATTCGCGTACGACAATTTTAATCTACTTGGAGCGCTCCCTTGCGGTGTCTGTCGAATTGTTTCACGTGAAACAGTGCGAGCGCGAAAGATGCAGCGATGGCGCTGACGCGGGGGCTTACTACGTCCGTCGAATTGTTTCACGTGAAACAGTGCGAGCGCAAAAGATGAAGCGATGGCGCTGACGCGGGGGCTTACTACGTCCGTCGAATTGTTTCACGTGAAACAGTGCGAGCGCAAAAGATGAAGCGATGGCGCTGACGCGGGGGCTTACTACGTCCATCGAATTGTTTCACGTGAAACACCGTGCGCAGGTGCGGCGGTTAAAATACTTACCGCGTTTGAACGTGCTGAAATGCGCGATTCCCATGCCTGAATTGTTTCACGTGCAACATTGCGCGCTTGGAGCGATCAGGAAGATTGAGGCGGTCGAAGCGGCGGTTGCAGCAGATAGAGTGCCCACCACGCTTGTGGCCACCGAAACGCACGCAGCACATGCCCAACGCCACCCGAAAGCTCATGTCCAACACCACGCGAAGGCGCACGGTGCACGCACGCTCAAAGCGACCGGAAAATGGCACGCACCTCGTCCAGCACGCTGTTGTCAGCCACCACGATCACCTGATCGCCCGGATAGAGCATCAGATCGTCGGAGGCCACCTCGGCATCGTCCTCGTAGGCCACCGCCACCGCAAGCGCGCCCTCCGGCAGCTCGATATCGCCCAGCGCGATGCCCTCTTCATCGGAATGGCGCCGCATGTGCCCCACGGTGAACTCGGTCAGCGTCACGTTGCCATGCGAAAGCGACGTGACCACCGACACGTTGCCCAACAGCGCCTCTTCCTCGATCAGGTTGGCGATCAGCGTGGTGGATGACACGCACTCGATGCCCACCTTGCGGAAGATGCGCAGGTTCTTCGGGCTGTTCACGCGCCCGATTACGCGGTCAACATGGAACACGCGCTGCGCGATCTCGCACGCCACCAGGTTCGTGTCGTCTTGGCCGGTGGCACCCACGAAGATATCGGCGTTGCGAATGCCCGCATCCTCTTGGAAACGCGAGTCGCAGCAATCGCCGCAAATGATCAGATAGCGCCCCTCAAGCGCCACCGACAGCCCGTCGGCCAGCTGCTTGTTCTGCTCGATGACCGCCACCTCGTTGCCGCTCTCGAGCAGCACGTTGGCCAGATACGATCCCACTTTCCCGCCGCCAGCGATCACGATGTACATCTACTTCGCCTCGCCTTCACGCGCGGCAGCGCCCTCATCGATGCTGTCCAGCAACTGCTTCACGTCGGCCACATCCGACACCACGGGCACCCCAGCCGCAGCGGCCGCATCGTCGCCCACCGCTTGCATGTACTTCTGAAAGTGACCGATGTAGTCGTGCCTGATGCACGCAAGCACGGTATCGCCGCCGTAGAGCACACTGTCAGAGGTAGGAATGCTGCTGGCCGAACCATCGCCGCGCTCGAAGGCGATGATGCGCGCATCGTGCCCGCGCTCAAGCTCGCTCACACGAATGGACCGTGGCGGCCCCAGCGGATCGCCTCCGTCCAGACGCAAGCTGAACTCCAGCACCTCGCATTCGCCGAACGTGGTGATATGGCTGCCATGCCCGCTCATGACCTTGCTGAACATCTCTTCGGCCACCAACGACGTCCCGCACACATAGTCGATGCCCAGCTGCATGTAAGCGCGCTCGCGGCCGGGATTATACAACCGCGCGATCACATGCCGCACGTCGAACAGGCGGTTGGCCACCTCGGCGCACATGAGGTTGGTGTTGTCGAACTGCGTGACCGCGGCCAACACGTCGCACTCCTCCACGCCCGCGCGCACCAGCGCATCCTCATCGAAGCCGATGCCTTGCACCGTTGACCCATTGAAGTTGCGGCCCAAATTGGCGAACGCATCAGCCGAACGGTCGATGCAGCACACGTTGTTGCCAGCATCGGAGAGCATGATGGCCAGCTGAGACCCCACGCGCCCGCATCCCACTATGATCACATTGCTCATGGAACAGACCGGCTCAGCCGTTAGATCTTCGACATCTCATTCAGAGTGCCGCGATACCAGTTGTCGTGATTGGGCGGGCAATACTTCACCGCGTTGGCGTAGCTGATGGTGTAGCCATATATCTCGGCCAAGCCACGCACATGCGCATTGATGGCCGTGCCCCAGTCGCCCCAGGCGCCGTTGGTCCACCCCCAGGCATTGTGTGATGCGAAGCAGTGGCGCCCCTTGGTCGACTCGGTGTTGCTGATGGCAGGCGACCAGCGCGGGTCAACGCCGTTGTTCCACGCGGCCTCAGCGAACGTGGCGCCGCACCCCGCAAGCGGGCTGCCCACTAGGTACTTATCGATGCGCGCGGTCCATTCGCTGACGAAGGCATCGTGCCCCACCGACCAATCGACCGCGTAGACACCCTGGCCGCCGTTGGCCGCCGAGCGCGCCTGCGCCTCTTGCACGCGCTTGAGAACCTGTACGTCGCGGTCCTTCGCGGCCTGCTCAGCGGCGATGCGCGCCGCCTCTTCCTCGGCCGCTATCTCGGCCACGCCGCTGGAAACATCGCGCGATGCGGGCTGTGCCAGCGCGGCAGTAGCGGAAAGATCGACGTGCGCCTCGGTCGTCTGCACCGGCGCTTCAACCGTATCAGAAGGCGCAACGGAGGTGCCGCCCGCAGAGGCGAGCCCTAAGCCTGCCCCCGTGGCAACCAGCACTGCTATGCCCAAAGAGATCACGACCTTGGCGGCCGATCGGCTGGCGAACGCAGCGCTGGGACGCGCCACTGCAACGCCATGCGCTCCCACAACGACCGTGCGCGCCCCGCCAGCGCGCGCACCGGTACCAAGCCGATGCGAAGCACCCACGCGCTTCAGGGAAGCGTTCGCGGAATGCGCTGCTCTTTGCCTGCTCTGTGCCAACTGTCCTCTTCCAAACGAGCGATAACCGCCGAAGCGGGAGCAGCTGGCTTTGTTGTAAGTGGGTATGCTGCCGAATGGTCATTGATATGTCGTTGGGATATTCTACCCCATATTCAAGTGCCGTACATCAACAATTCGCCACCGGCTGCGAACCGTGGTGCGAGCCGCTATGCGGACAGCTTTTGCACGCGAATCTGCGAAATACGGCTGCGGCGCATCTTCTCTATCTTGAACTCGCATCCGTCGGCCACCACCACATCTCCCGGCTTGGGCACGCCATCAAGCGTCCCCATCAGCCAGCCAGCTATGGTCTCGTAGTCGTCGGAGCACTCCACCGGCCAGCCCAGCTCAAGCGCGTCCTCAACCGGGAAGCGCCCGTCTGCGCGCCACACGCCCGGTTCAACGAACGTCAGCAGCTCGCCGCCCACATCGCTCTCGTCGGCGATCTCGCCCACGATCTCTTCCAGGATGTCCTCTACCGTGATCAGGCCCTCCGTGCCGCCGTATTCGTCCACCACGATAGCCATCTGCTGATGCTGCGCCTGCATCTCGCCCAGCAGGGGAATGACGTCCTTCGTTTCGGGCACAAACATGGGCTCGTACATGAACCGCGTCACCGGATCGTCGATGCTGCCGTCCATGAGCGGCCCGATGAGGTCCTTGTAGTGCACGATGCCGATGATGTCGTCGATGCTGTCGTGGCACACTGGCAACCGCGAGTACCCCGTGCCGCGCATGCGCTCCAGCGCCTGCCGCCCGGTCTCTTCGTCCTCCACCAGCATCACATCCACGCGCGGCGTGCAGATGGCGCCAGTCATGGTGTCGCGCAGGTCCATGATGTTGCTGATCATGCGCTTCTCGTCGTCAGCGAGCGCCGGTGCGTCGTCGATCAGCCCCAATATCTCGTCTTCGGAAACTTCGGCCTTGCGCCCGGTGAGGCGCTCGAAAAAGCCTTTACTGCTGCCCTCGCTCATAGCAACCTACAGGAAGTTCTTCAACGGCGTGGTTTGCAGGTAGCCCATGATGGCGCCCGCATTCGATTCGCCGTACAGACCGCCGTAGAAGTAGGCGAGGAACACGCCGATGGCCACCGCCAAAAGCAGGCTCAAAATGATGCCCACCAAACCGCAGACGCGCCCGGTACCGGCACGCGGGGCAACGCCGCCCTTCTTGTGGTAGCTCTTCGCCAGCAGAATGGCCACGATGGCCAGCACCAAGCCCACTGGCGGCAAGAACGCCAGCAGAATGGACAGAATGCCCAAGATCAGCGACGCAGTTGCCTTGCCGCCCTTCACGGGCACCATGGCAGCATACATGTTGGGGTCGGCATAGGGGTCGTAGGGGTCTGCGCTGTAGCCGTACGGATCGTAGCCGCCTTGATCGTAGCCATGCCCGTATGCGCTCGGATCGTAGGGCTGGTCAGCATAGGGCGTTTGCGTCTGGCCATAGGGCTGCGCGAACTGCTGCCCATAGGGGTCGTAGCCTTGCGCCTGCGCTGGGTCGTAGGAAGCTTGCAGATGCGGATCGTAGCCTTGCGCCTGCGCCTGAGCATGCATCTGCGCCTGCGCCGGATCGTAGGGCTGCATCTGCATGGGATCGTAGGGCTGCATGGCAGGATCGTACATCTGAGCTGGGTCGTAGACGTGCATGCTGTCATACGCTTGTAGATAAGGGTCTGGCATTTGAACCTCTCCGTACACCACTTCTTGCGCGGGCACTTCAATCACCTGCTCTTGGATAGGCGGTATCTGATCGGACGGTATCTCAACCGAGAACGGCTGAGGGTCGCTGTACAGGGCCGGAACGGACAGCTGGTCGACATGGCCGAAGTCGGCCAGCATATGATCGGGATAGTCGGCATACCCGTGCTCGGGCAGCGCCCCATAGGGATACGCCGACTGATCGGCGGTGGGAACGATCTGACCGGTGGTGCTGATGAGCGGCACGCTCGCTAACAGCTCCTGCGGCGTAGGGAGCACCACGGGCGCGTCCCCGAACTTGGGCAGGTTGTTCAACAGCTCAGGTTTGGGCGTGTAGTCTATCTGCGTGCGCGGAAGCGGCGCGTCGGGCGCATCCTCGTCGTTGGAAGCGCTATTCGTGAGCGCCGCCACAGCCGATTTCAAGCTCTTGATGGGCGAGCCCCACCGACGCTTCTGCTCCGGTTCCTTCGGGGTAAAGCCCACCTGTTCGCCCATGGATGCATTGTGGGAAACGCGCGTCAGCGGATCGTCGGGAGCGTAGGCGCCTGGCTGCATGCCCTCGGCATAGCCGATGGGCCCCGACTGAGCCGCGCCCGACGCGCCGGGTTGCGCCGCGAACGGCCCCGATTGCGAAGGCTGGGCGGTCAGAGGCGCATGTGCGAAGGTTTGCAGCTGCTGAACCTGTTGCAGCTGCTGGGGCTGCGGAGCTGTCTGCACAGCCGGTGCTGGCGATGGCGCGACCGCAGGTGCGGATTGCGCGGCAGCCGTCAGAGCGCTTAGCGCAGGCTGTGCGGTGGGCGCTTCTGCCGCCGTGTTGGCCGGAGTGGCCGGTGCAGCTGCCGATGCCGGTGCAGGTACCGAAGCTGCTGGCGTAGGCTCGGCGGGAGATGCGGCCCCCAGCGGCTGCGTGGGCACCCCCACAGCGCCGCCCGCTGCCACATTCGGCGACATGCCCGACATCAGAGCGCCCGCATGCAAGCCACCCATTTGCAGAGCCGCAGGATCGACCGCGGGAAATGCCATGCTCTGTCCAGCAAGCTGGCTCCAACGCGCTTGAGCAACCGTTTGCGCGGCTGATTGCGCGGCTGATTGCGCGGCTGATTGCGAAAGCACCGTGGCCGCCTCGCGCAGTACCTCGGCGCTCTCGCGCGCGGCATCCACCGCATCGCGCAGCACCGCGCTCTGCGCGTTCGATCCACCAGACTCGCGCGATAAGCGGCCCTTAGAAGTTACCGCGCCCTTCGCGCCCTTGGCTTTCGGTGCAGTGCTCTGCCGTTTCGTCTGCTGCTTTTTATTGTTGCTCTTCTTGGCCATCCGTGTCCTTGATCGGAACCGCCTGCACATAGTTGCTAGTAATTGTACTTGAACATGCCGCCGAACGCGGAAAATACGTGAACTCGGTACAAAATCGGTCCCCTGCACCTGCGTCCCGTCTCTGCACCCTGTGCCCCACGCCTGCACCCTGCATCTACTTCTAGGATCGCATCCATGCTCGCACCGGCGCCTGACCCCGCGCAGCGCGCCCCATAACGGCAGAAGCCCCGGCGCACAACCGTGTACCGGAGCTTCCTTCTATTTCCAATCGAGCGTGAACTGCCGATGACATCAGCGGTTCGCGCTCGATATGGGCGATGCGTACGCTGCGAACACCTCAGATGCCGTGCGCCTGTCGCCTGCCGTGCGCCTGTCGCCTGCCGTGCGCCTGTCGCCTGCCGCTATGCCTTCACCAGATCGGCCTTTGCGCCATCGTTGCTGCCGATGACGCCCTTGCTGGTAAGCTCGGCGATCTGGTCATCGGTGTAGCCCAAACCCTTGAGGATCTCTTCGTTGTTCTCGCCGAGCTTCGGTGCGCGCTTGTACTCAGGCGCGTAGTTGCTCATAGTGAACGGCAGACCGATGGTCTTGAAGTCGCCACGTGCGTCTTCCTGGTCGATGGTGATGATGGTGCCATCGCTGTTCAGATCGGGATCGCTCTCCAGCTCGTCCCAGCCCAGCACCGGCCCCACCGGCACGCCCTTGGCGCCCAGCTCCTTGGTCAGCGTGTACTTGTCGTACTGCATGGTGTATTCTTCAACGCGCTTGTACACCTCAGCCTTGTGCTCGTCGCGGGCATTCGCGGTGCTGAACTTCGGGTCGGTCAGCCAATCCTGGAAGCCCATGGCGTTGCAGAACTCTTCGAAGCCCTTCGGCGACTGCTGGATGACGATGTATACGTAGGCGTTCGGATCGGTCTCCCAGCCCTTGGCGCGATAGCACCAGCCCAGCACCAGGCCGCCCTCGGCGTTCTCGGCGCGCGGAATGGCCTTGCCCCACTTATAGCCGGGGTAGCACGCGTAGTACGACAGCTCGCCCAGATGATCCAAGATCAGCTGGTCGCGCAGCTTGATGCGGCACAGGTTCAGCACGGCGTTCTGCATGGACTGATACACGTAGCAGCCCTCGCCGGTGCGGCTGCGCTGCGCCAGTGCGGCCAGAATGCCGATCAGCATGTGCATGCCGGTGTTGGAGTCACCCAGCGCAGCGCCCGATTGCGTTGGCATGGCGTGCTCGCCGTCGTTCCAACCGGTCGTGGAAGCAGCGCCGCCCGCGCACTGCGCCACCGGCTCGAAGGCCTTCACATGCTCGAAGCGGCTGCCCTTGTTGAAGCCCTTGAGCGAGGCCATGATGCACTTCGGGTTGATCTTATGCACCACATCCCAGCCAAAGCCCAGCTTCTCCACATCGCCCGGGCCGATGTTCTCGATGAACACATCAGCGTCCTTCAGAAGGTCGGTGAGGATCTTGGCGCCTTCGGGGTCCTTCATGTCCAGCGTGATGGACTTCTTGTTGGCGTTCAACTGCAGGAAGTACAGCGAATAGCTGCCGTCCACATCGTTCATCTCGTTACGGGTCGGGTCGCCCCCGTGCACCTTTTCCAGCTTGATGACCTCAGCGCCCATCCATGCCAGCATTTGCGTGCAGCTAGGGCCTGATTGCACCTGCGTCCAGTCGATGACCTTGATGCCCGCCAACGGGGCGGTTGATTGGGTTGCCATGTTGCCTCCTTTTGCTGCGCCATCCAGCCACCGAACCATCGGAGCAGACCAGACCAGCGCACTCACGTATCGCATAACCTGATCAAAGAGTAGCCCGCGCTCAGACGCCGCAGCGCAACCGGTCGCCCTTTGAAACGGAAGCGGCGAAGGCACGAAACGTCGCTGTTACCTGAAAGGGCCCCATGCCGAAACAGCGGCCCGCGTCAGCGCGCAAAAAAGGACCGGCACGCGGCCGGTCCTTCGCAACTACCACCGAGCGATACAGGAGCGCGCTAGCTCTGCTTCTCCTTCTTGCGGCGCATCACGATGACCGCGATCACCGCAATGGCGACCACCGCCACGCCCACGAGCGTCAGTACGATGGGCATCATCTGGTCGCCCGTGTTGGGCATGCTGCGCACGTTGGTGGCTGGGGTCTCGCCCAGAATATCGCTATTGTTGCCCGCACCAGCGCTGCTGCTACTGCTGCTGGCGCTTGAGGACGAAGAGACCGGTGCCGCTACCACGTCTGCCTTGACCGGGTCAGACACGTTCAAGTTGCTTGCCGGAATCGCCACCTCGGCACCACGATACTCAGCGAACTTCAACACGCCGTCAGCAGGCGTCACCTGCACATCAGCCGTGATCGCCTCGCCCTGGGGTGCCGCGCTGCTCAGCGTCAGCACCACCGTGCCGATCTTCACCGTACGGCTAGCCGAGCGGGCCTCCGGCTCTTTGAACGGCTCGCCCACCATGTCGCCTGCGTACAGGTTCATGCGAATGCCGTCAGTGCTCTCAGCATCGGTGGTGCGCAGCAGGCTGGGCTTGTCCGGGTTGCTGAGCGCCTCTTCGTTCCACACGAAAGCCGCATCCACATAGCCGGGGGTCGACGTCTTGATATCAAGCGCCAACGACATGGTGCGCGCATCCACCTGATTGGTGGTCACGTACACCTCAACCTGGTTGCTTGCACCCTCAACGGCTTTCAGCTCGATGGAAGCGTTCGGGTCGGTCGCATCGGCCAGCGCCTGCTGAGGGGCTACCAGCGCGAAGCACAGAGCGAAGGCGGCAAGCACGGCCGCTGCGCATCTTTTCATCGTTATCTGCATGGTTCTCTCTCCGCTTTCCTTATCCGTGCGCTCCATTACAGCGCCACCGTCTGGTTGATGGTGCCATCGTCCACGTTGTCATCGGTCAGGGTGATCTTCGGCAGCCCCGAAATGCTGGGGATGGTGACCGGCAGACTGTCGCTGGTCATGCGCTGACCTTGGTTGGTGAACGCGTTGTCCACGCGGTACAGCTCGGCGCGCACCGTCATGCCATCTTCCAGATCGTTCGCATTCTCGATCCAGTAGATCCAGCTACCGCTGCGCGTCTCGCCCAGCGCATCCGGGCCCGGGTTCGGTGCCAGGATGGCCTGTTTGGCCACCAGCACCTCTTCGCCCTGGTCGTTGGTGGTGGTACCGCCCACGATCATGGTGCCCCTGCTGGTAGTGCCGAACAGGATCACGTTGCTGTAAGCCGGGTTGCCCTTGAACTCACCCACGAACACGATGGAGCCAGCCGGTATCTTGCTGGTCACGTTGCCCTGAGCGTCCTTCTCCAGCACGTAGTCGGCTTCCAGCACGCCGATGGCAGGCGTTGTATGCTCGCCCTCGCCGATGGTCTCAGCCAGATTGATCTTATCGCCCGACAGGCCATAGACCTGTACCTGCTGGATATCCCAGTCGGCCGTGCCCTTGCCCGAGGCGGTCAGCTTGATGTAGCGAGCATATTCGGTGTTCACGTAATCCACCGTGCCGCCCACCGTCGTGCGCTTCGGGAAGAAGATCTCGGCCTTGGTGCCCTCAGCGTTGTAGGACAACGTGCCCGAAGCGGGCTCGATCCAGTCGCTGTCGGCGCCGGTCTGGCTCAGCTCAACCTTGTACTCGGTGATGTTCCTTGCCGTCTTGGGCACGTACGTCAGGTGCTCTACCGCGCGCACCGCCTTCATGTCGATCACGACGTACGGGTCGCCCTCGGCCGTCTTGCCGGTATAGCCGTCGCCGCTCAGCACGCCGTTCACGGCCTTCACCGTCTTGGCCTCAGGATCCGCCGCGGTCTCGTCGTCGAAGCCGCTGCACTGATACGAGCCGTTCTGCTCAACGGTGGTGCTGTCCACAATCACATCGTTCGCATCTGCGGGCGAGGTCATGTTCGTGGTCACATCCCACTCGGCTGCGTCATACAGGCCGGTGCCTTCCAGCATGATGGGCTGGGTGACCGCCGCCTTGGAGCGGTACAGCTGCTTGTCCACCGCGCACACCTCGTAGTGCACCGCACGATTGCCCAGCGATGCCGCATCATCGGCGAACGTGTAGGAGCCATCCGCGCCTGCGGTCACGAACTTCACCACCTGACGCACCTCGTTGCCCATCTCATAGGACACCCGCGTCACCTCGAAGCCGTGCACGGCCGCTTGATGCGCCGCCGCAGGCGTGATAGTGCCATGCACCGTGCTGCCCTGCGGATCCACCTCAACCGAGAGCACCTCAGAGGCCGCCGCCGTGCTGGGGATGGTCGGTTGCGTGCTGGCACTGCGGTTCGCCAAGCTGTCGTTGATGTATTGGATGGCGCGCGTTTCCACGTTGCCCGCATCGGCGAATTGCTTGACGAAGGCCTTGGTGGTGGCATCCGCATGGAAGCCCCAGGCCTCGAAGAAGTCCGTCAGGTCCTTGCCAGCCGCAGCGCTGGCCAGGCGGATGATGTTCTGCTGCTCGGTGCTCAAGGTCAGCGGCACGCTGCCCGTGAACGAGTTGGGGTTGCGCGAGAAGCTATCGACCCGCGCGAAGAAGCGATTCGCCAACAGCTCGGACTCCTGCGTGAAGAGCGTGTGAAGCTCGGCGGTGTCGTAAGCCAGCATCAGCTGCCAGTACATGGCCAGCTGCGTTGCCTGGCCGCCCGCATGCGCCTCAGCACCAGAGGTCACGTGGTCGTAGACGCCCCGGTAGTTCCAGCGCGTAGCGCCGTTCTCGTTCAGGCTCTTGCACAGTTGCGCGAAGTAATTGTTGGTCACCTCGGCGAACGCATACCTACCGTCGTTGATGTTGTGGCCGATCTCGTGCGCCGAGCCCCAACCGAAGTACATGCCGCCCGTGCCGTTCGCATCGAAGGGCTTGAGCATCTGGAAGTTGGCCGACTCGTTGAAGCCCACGCCAATGTGGTTGCCCGCCGCATACATGAACGCGCCGGTGAACATCTCCATGTAGCGAATGTTCAGGTGGCGGTTGGGCGTGGCATTCGACCCGCTGCCGCCATCGATCATGCCCTTATGCTGGTAGAACAGGCTTATCATCTGCTCGGAACCCTGCACAGCCGCCTTCAGATGCGCACGCGCATCCTCGGGGCTCTTGTTCTTCACGAAAGCGTTGTAGACCTTCGATGCGGGCACCGAGTACATCATCTTGTTCAGCATGATGTCGGTGGCGTCAGCGATGCACTTGCCGTTCAGGGCATCACCTGCGCTGGTGTGCGTTCCGGCTGCCTTGCCCTCGCTGTGCGCCGTGCTCAAGTTGGCCATCTGAGCCTCAAGCTCACCAACGTACTGGTCGATGGCCGCATCCGTCTCAGCGTCGGAAGCGTTCAGCAGATCCAGGCGCGCGAGGTTCTCGCCGCCCAGCACGCGCAGGTAGTAGCGATCGTTCACGTTGTTGCCCGTGTAGACCGCATACAACTGGCCGCCGTGCTCCTTCTTGTCAACGCTGCTGAACTCGCCGGGCCCGATGGTCAGCTCGGTGCGACCCAAGCGGAACGTGCCGATGCGATGCGGCGTTTGACTGCTCTCGCCCTCGTACTGGCCCACGTACAGGTCAATCTTCGTGGCGCTGTTCGCGCCCTTCGGAGCACCGGCGTACACCGTGATCTTCTCGCCCGCCGACACCGACACGCCCAGCGGCTGCCATGCGTTCAGGCCGCTGATGCCCAGAGCTCGGCCGCTGTCGTAGGCATCGGAGAGATCAGTGTGCACCTTCACGACGTCTTTCATGCCAGCCGATTCGTCTTTCAGCAGCTTCTCTATATAGGTCAGTTCCGTGAGCGCTGAGCTCTGGAAAGGATAGAGCTCGTCGTTGCTCTTGTACTCGTTGAGCTCCTTGCGTAGGTTGTCCACCAGCTCTTCGAAGGAGCGCTGGCCTGCCTCGGCCTTCTTGTACCACGTATCCGCGACGCCATACGCGGTGGTTTCCACCTGGTCGCCCAGCTTGATGCGCAGGTCGGCCAGTTCATCGTCGGCATCGTACATGCTGGCGATGCGCGCCTCGATGTCGTTGTACCCATGGAAGCGCATCTCGGCGATGTTGATCAGGCGCACATAGCGGTTCACGCCGATCAGCATCTCGGTGCAGGTGACACCCTGATCGAGCTTGATCAGGGAATACGTGCGGTTGTCGTTGGCCTTGCGGCTCAGGATGCTGGCTGATGCCGTCTGCCAGGTGGTGGGCGCGTCAGCCGTCTTGTAGAGCACCTTCACCCCACCGTAGTCGATGTTCTCCGACGAAGCCGCGAACGTGATCATGCCCACTTCCTGCGGGCTGGTGAACGTAACATCCACACCATGGGTGTTGCGATTGTAGCTGGTGCCCAGATCCCAGTCGTTGACTTGCGCATAGCTCTTGAAGTCGCCGTCGAACAGGCACATGGCGTTGCTCGCAGCACTGTTGACCCCATTGGGATCCTCGATGGCGCTGTTCGTTGACGTGAAGCGCGCCGAGGCGATGTTGGTGGTGTAGGCACCGTTGGCCGTCTTGGAATTCAGCAGCATATAGTTGGGCAGGTTCACCGGGGTGAGCGAGGTGGTCTGCACCGTGGCGGTGCTGGATGCCGGGCCTTCGCCGATCTCGTTGGTGGCCGTCAGGTACAGCTGGTAGCTGGTCGCCTTGTCGGGCAGGTTAGAGACGGTGTAGTTCAAGCCTTCGATGGCCTCAATCTTGAGATACGAGCCGCTGGTGCCCTCGCGGTAGTACAGCGTGTAGGTATCCGCTTCCTCAGCGGCGCCCCAGCTGACCTTGAACATGCGATAGCCGCCCACCACGGCAACCTTCTCGGGCTTGGTGGGCACCTTGGTAGCCTTCGGGGTCACCGAAACCGCATCGGTGTACTCGCCGCGCCACGAGCCGTTGGTCGGGCGCACCTGCACCTGATAGGTCACCTTGTTCGCCAGTTTGCCCTTCGGCCCCGCCGCGAACGACGTGATGGTCTTCGAGATGTCGGCACCGGTAGAGTTACCCACGTTGTAGGTCTGGGTCTTGCCGGTCTCGGTGTCGGTCACCAGGATCTCGTAGCCGGTCACGTTGGGCAGGAACTTCCAGGTGACGGTGAATTCCTTGTTGCCCGCCTCAGCGCCCACGATCTCGGTCTTGGTGAACTCGGGCTCGGCAACATGGTCTTCCATGTTGTTCAGGAACTCCACGCTGCTGATCTCAACCAGGTTCGCCGAGATGAGGTTGCTCTCTTCGTCGTATACCTGCGCGCGCGTGAAGGTGAGCGTGACGGTCTTCACGGCGATGCGCTTACCGAAGTTGATGGTGATGCGACCATCCTCCACCACCGTGGGCAGCAGTGGGTCGCCCAACGCACGCACGGCGGCACTGACCTCAGTCAGCTGCACCGCATCGCCCATGGTGCGCGGTGCTTGCAGTGCATTGCCAACCATGGTGGCGCGCTGCGCGGCAGACGATGTTGCGGCGCTGGAGAAATCGTAGGTCTCGGTCAGCGTGCGACCGGTCGGATTGCCGTTCTCGTCCAGCTCTTCGCCTTCAACGGTGGCATAGCCTTCGATGTTGTTGTTGTCGGTAGCCATGGGCATGCCCACCGTGGTGGACGTGCTGATGGTGTTCGCAGGCGCCTCGTAGCGCACCGCTATCTCGTTCTCGGGCGACACCTCTTCGCCATCGCGGCTGGCGATGCGCGCCGTGTTGCCTTCCTTGGTCACCCAGGTGTTGTCGTTTGCCGCTGCGCCCAGCGTGTCTACCGGCGTCTTGGTGGTGGTGGAGCCGTTCACGTCAGCCTGCGAGGACACATAGCGATAGAACTCGGCCATCAGCTGATAGTCGACCAGGTCAACCTTGCCGTCACCGTTGAGGTCGGCGTCTTGGCTGGTGTCGCCCTCGATGGCGTTGAGCAGCACGCGCACGTCGGCGTTGTCAACCTGATCGTCCTCAGCGCCGCGCGTCAGGTTGCCGCCCTGCATGATGCCCGGCTTCTTGCCTTCCTCAAAGCCACCCAGCTCCACGCCCGCAGCGTAGACCTCGATGGACATGTCGTTGTCGCCGTCGTAGGTGAACTTCTCCTGGTTATACGTGATGAACGTGTCGCCTGTCAGCGTGATGCTGTACTCGTTGCCGCTGACCAGCATCTTATCAATGAACGGGGTGAGCTCGTAGGTGGCACTGTATGCGCCGCTGCGGCCCGTAAGCGTAACGGGATAAGCGCGCTCCTTCTGACGTGTCTCATCTTTGAGCGTCAGCGTGAAAGCAAGCGGGTCGGCGCCCTCGTAGGGGAAATCGTAGTGCACGGTGACCAGCACCGAGCTCTTAGCCGTGTTCGCCGTCGTGTTACCAGGGTCAGTGCTATCGGTTTGAGCCTCGGCGATGGCAGCGATGCCTTCATCGTCGGTGGTCGTCTTGGCCGCGGGTACGGCAACCGTGCTCGAGGAATCCGGCACCTCCTGCTCCGTGGTCCCTTCCTGGTTCTCGGACGGATCGATGGCCTTGCCCTCGTCGTCCAGATAGGTGACATCAGAATCGGCGGTAGCCTCTTCCGTTATCACGCTGGCGGTCTCGCTCCCCTGTGCGGCCGCCGTGTCCTCGGTTGCAGCTGCGATTGCTGGTGCTCCGAAGAGCGAGCACGCAAGCGCCGCTGATACCATCACGGACAAGATGCGATTACTTGTGCGTTTCATGGTCTTATCCCGTTTCTTACTCTTATCCCGTTTCTTACTCATGTCTCACCCTGTGCGAAATGAGACAGATAAACAGCATATTGTAAACAAAAAGGTAACGTTATAGGCAATATGTTTTACCCGATAAACAAAGAAAAAGCGGCGGCCCTAGATGTTGGGAGGGCGCCGAGAAGCACACCCGAGATATAGTGGCCACCAGACTGAAAGAGGCCGTAAACCGGAAACGAAGAAGTCGCAGGGTGCAGAAAGGATCGCGTACGAAGAGCTGCTGACAGGGGACCGCTTATACGATCGCGTACGAAGAAGCGCTGACAGAGAACTGCTTACGCGGCCGCGATGACGCCCACGACGTTGGCGCGAGCCACATCCAACTGCGCCATGCTCGCCTCGATGACCGCACGCGCCGTGGTGAATTCCTGCACGCAGAGCACGGTAGCACCAGCCGCATGCGCCACGTACGTGAAATCAGCATGGACAGATGCGGGCGGCACGTTCACCACCACCAGCTCGTATTCCAGCGCGGCTTGGCTGAGCACCAGACCCAAGCGCTCGGTATCCAAAAGCGCCGCAGCTGCGATCTGCGCATTTCCTGCGGACACGTATGCGAACCCTTGAACCGTGCGAACCACCTCGGTCAGCTGCGCATTGCCGGAAAGCACCTCTGCCAGGCCTTGCGCACCGGCTTCTTCGAGCTGCGCTGCCAAAGGAGATGCGCCATGCAGATCGGCATCTATCACCAGCACCGTACGGTCGGCCTGCTGCGCGGCTTCTGCCAGCTCCGTGCATGCCTGCGCCGAGAGCCCTTCGTCGTCGGCGGCCAGCACGCACACGCTTGCATGCTCGCCTGCCGCGAAGCGCACGTTGGCGAACAACTGCTCGCGCGAGAGCGCGCTCTCCTGCTGACCCGCGCGCGGAATGCGTCCGAGCAACCGCAGCTCCATATCCTCTTCCAGATCGCGCACGCTATGGATGCGGCCGCGCATCATATCGCGAACGACCACGATGCAGACAGCGACGAACAGGCCCGCCACGAATGCGATGCCCGCTGTCTTCGGCACGCTGGGGCTGATGTCGGTCGCCGTTTTCGCGAAGCTGACCGTCAGCGCCACGGTGACGTTGAGATTGTCGCCCGAAACGTTATAGCGGTTGAACGCATTCAGATACGCCGCGTTGGCCGCCCGATTGACCGCCGTGATCACTTGCTCGCGCGTACCGCCTTCCGCGGTCAGCGTGATGACGCGCGTGCTGGTGTTCGCAGCCGAGGTAACCTTGATGCCGCCCTTGGATTGCGCCTCGGCAGCTTCGGTGGCGAACGCATTGACGCCTGCGACCTCGGTGGAAGCGTTGATGGTGGCTTTTGCCGAGAACTCAGCGGGCGTGGCCAGCAGTACCCCGGCGCACACAGCCGCGCACAGCACCGGCAGCCCGATGACCAACCACAGACTCTTCTTGAGAAGCTTGTATAGGTCGAGTAGAGTCATAGCGATGCGGCCTTACCCCTCGTAATCAAGATTGATCATGAGCGGTGCCTGCTCAAGCGTGCCGGTAGCGCTGATCTCACCAACCACGGACACGTGCGCACCGTTGGTGACCACGAAGGTGTTAGCCGTCAGCTCGAAGTAACGCGCGATATAGGTGCGTCCATCCAGCATGACGCGAATGGTATAGTCGGAGCGCAGCAGCACGCGATTGTCGCGATACTCGATGATGCCGGGAACCTCGACCAGATCGCCCGTGGTGCAGGTGAGCAACATCTGAGCACCGTCAGTGCTTCCGCCGTCGGTAGCGGCGCCGCCATTCGCGTTATCAGAAGCGCCCCCTTCAGGGGTTTGGACGCCGTCGCCGTCGCCTTCGCCTTCAGCGGGCTGCGTGCCACCTAAGATTTCGCCCACCCAGTTAATGGTGGCGACCCAGCCTTTGCCGTCCTGCCACACCAGGCCAACGTTGACATCGGTCTGCGTGTGCTGGTCGGCCTCGTTTTGCCCGGCCTGATCGATGGCGAAGGTGATCTCGCCGCCTTCCTTGTCCAGATCAGCAGTGGCCGCCACCTCAGGGTTGGGGAACTGGCTGGCAATGTCTGCATCGTAGTCTCTCAGCAGGTTGGGCAGTGCCGCCTGCACCTTCTCAAGGTCGGCCGGACCAACGGGCGTGACCTTCTCGCCCGCAGACTGAGCGTTGGGGCGGCCCGGGTCCCACGTATTCGTGGAGGTGTTGTAGGTGAAGGGCAACTGCACGGTCTGCTCCACGCTGACCGATTCGTTTTCCCACTTGGCCTTCGCCGTGGCCTCGCACGTGGCGGACTGGCGGCCCTCGCCATAGTTCACATTGCCAGCCTTCACGTCGGTCAGCTCGGGGTCGTCAAGGCCTTCGGTATCGATGTAGGCGTAGCTGCTGAGGTTCGACGGCGTGATGTCCGCCGAGTCGAACGCCGCCTGCACCGTTGCGGTGGAAGGTGCGTTGACGTTGAGCGGCTCGGGTTGCTGCTGCCGAAACGTCACATACACCAGCGCCACCACGAGCACGATTGCGGCCAAGATGCACACGATGATGCCGAAGATGAGCAGCCCATTGCGCTTCTTCGACGGCTTGCCAGCCGGACCCGATGGGTTCACGCCGCCCGCAACGGGCGGATGATAGTCGGGGCCGGGCACCGCCACCGGTAGGTTCGGCGCAGGCGCTGCGGCAGGCAGCACGACCGTTTGCGCGGGAACCGGCGACACGGGGCCGCTTTGTGCGGGCGCAGGTGCCGGATGTGGTTGTGGTTGTGGTTGCGCTTGAGGTTGCGGCTGAGACTGCGGCTGCGGACTTGCAGGGCGTGCGGGAACAGCCGGGCGTGCAGGCATCGGTGTAGCTGGCCCTTTCGACATGCCCGGGTTCACAGGACCAGAGGTCACCGGAGCGCCCTTCGCCGGAACAACCTGCGGCGAAGCAGCTTGCGGTGTGCTCTGTGAATCAGTTTCACCCATTGATCCCGTTGCCTCTCTGCCTGTTCGAGCATGACAGTTTAGTGCATTGCGCCATAATACGCACTGATAGTCTAGTGTTAAAACTATACTATAAAACCATATTAAACGCACGAAGTCATAGGAGTAGCGGACCGTCCATGCCTCAACACCACGCCGACCAACCCCAGCCGCGTCAACACAAGCAGAATTTCATAGCACGCTTGGTGAACCGCTGGTTCGACCGAGTGGTAGGAGCCATGAAAGGCGATGGGCTCTCAGCTGCTGAGGCGGAGTACGCGCCGCATCGCACCACGCGCGACTTCATCTGGAACACCGCGGGGCAGGCGGCCTGGGCGTTCGTATTCCCCGTGATGACCATGGTGTCCACGCAGCTGGTGGGCGTGGAGCAGGCGGGCATGATCTCCATGGCGTTCATCGTGGCGCTGCTGCTGATGTTCGTGGGCAATTTCGGCACGCGCGCCTATCAGGCCTCCGATATCAACGAAGAGCACTCCTTCACCGATTACCAGGTCAGCCGCTGGATCACCTGCATTCTGATGCTAGTAGCGGGGTGGCTGTACTGTACGCTGCGCGGATATCAGGGCGAGATGTTCGATATCAGCATGGGCGTGATCCTGTTCAAGTTCGTGGATGCGCTGGCCGATGTATACGAAGGGCGCCTGCAGCAGGCCGACAAGCTGTATCTGGCGGGCATCTCGCAGACGCTGCGATCGGTGGTGGCGCTGGTGGCGTTTTGTGTGGCCATGCTGTTGGCGCGCAGTTCGGTGGTGGCGTGCTATGCCATGGCGGTGGCAGCCATCGTCACGTTCGTGGTGGTCACCTGGCCGCTCACACTGATGGAAACGCCGAAGAGCCGCGGGTTCAGCATGCCCAGCTTCGTGCAGCTGTTCAAAGCCACCGCGCCGCTGTTCGTGGCCATCTTCCTGTTCAACGTGATAGAGAACACGCCGAAGTTCGTGATGGAAGGCAGCCTGGCCTACGAGAATCAGCTGTATTACAACGCGCTGTACTTCCCGGCGCAGATGATCCTGATCGGGGCGCAGCTGGTGTACAAGCCGCTGCTGCTGCGCATGACCGGTGTGTGGCAGGATGCCAGCAAGCGGAAGAAGTTCGACCTGCTGATCGTGGGGCTGATGGCGGTCATCGTGGGCATCACCGCGGCGGTGTGGCTGGTGATGGCCTGGGTGGGCGTGCCGCTGATGAGCTTCTTGTACGGCGTTGATTTCGAGCCGTACCGCGGGCTGCTGTTCGTCATGCTGGCGTGTGGCGGCGTGACGGCGGCCATTGATTTTCTGTATCAGGTGATCACCGTGATGCGGCGGCAGCGCGATGTGACCACGCTGTACCTGGTGACGTTCGGGTTCAGCCTGTTCGTGCCAGTGCTGCTGGTGGCGTTCGCCGGGCTTGATGGCGCGGTGTTGAGCTATCTGATCGTAGAGAGCATTCTGCTGGTGCTGCTGGTGTGGGAGTATTTCCGCATTCGCAGCGACCTGGCGCGCGGTGGCGCGGGGAGCACGCCCGAGCAGTCCGTGGCAGCGGCCACGCGCTCCACCGAGCGCACTGTGTTCTTGGAGCAAGGCGGCGAGGATCTGCCCGCTGAGGCGGATGCGCAAACAAGCGCTGCTGATGCTGACGGGCGCGGGGCGTGGGATCCGGAACGTGCGTTGCCCACACCACGCAAGAAGCGTCCGAGCGAGCTACGCGCCGAGCGCGAACACCGACAGGAGGTGCTCGATCGGCGATTGCATCGGAAGACGGAGCGGGGCGAGCGGGGAGACCGAAGGAGGTCAGGATGAACGAACAGAGCATGCGAGCGAAGGTGATCGCCCTGGTGGCAAATGTGCCACCAGCAGCGATGTCAGCAGGTGCGCGAGGTGCACGAAGCGTACGAGGCGTGCAAGCGCACGGCGCAGCCGGTGCAGGTGCGGTAGGGGTGGCACGCGCTGATCGCGTTGCGCATGCGGCAGCTGCGGCTCGCACAGGGTACACGACGCGCGCGATGCCTGCGGCGCATACGACATCTGCGGCTCGCACGCGAGTCCTCACGACCGGAGTAGCGCTGGCACTGTTGGCTGTGGCAGTCCTGGGGCGCGTGGCGTTCGCGGGCGTGCCGAACGTGCAGCCCGTGACCGCGCTCTGCATCGTGGCAGGTATCGTCTGCGGGCGGCGCTGGGGCTTCACCGTGGGCATAAGCGCAGCGCTCTTGAGCAATATGGTGCTGGGGCAAGGCGCCTGGACGCCCTTCCAGATGGCCGGATGGGGCTTGGCCGGATGGGGCGCGGGCGCGCTCTTCGGCAGCACGGGGCTTCGAGCGCGTATTTCCTCCCTCTCCGCACGTTGGATACTCGTTTGCGCGTATGGCTTTGTGGCATCGCTCGCGTTCGGCGTGCTACTGGATTCCCAGATCGTGCTGCTGTTCGGAGGTGCGATGCCCGCGCAGACGGTGCTAGGCATTTATGCTGCCGGGCTGCCGTTCAACCTGGCCCATGCGGTGGGTACGGTGGCTTTCTTAGCGCCGTTGTGCATCATGGGCGGCGCGTGTGCGATGCACAATAAAAATAGTGGCAAAGTGAAATAGTTCAATACGTTGGCATTCACCGATTAAACTGCTATAGTCTGTGCACGGTTCGGCCCTAATGAGGTATCTTATTGGGGCTGTAGTTTCAAGGAACAGGAGAGCGATATGTGTTTCAGACCTGCTGATGCTTCCGCCGGCCCAATGAAGTGCCCTGAGTGCGGCAAGCCCATCCAGATGCTTGGCGGCATGAAGATCGAGAAGTGCCCCTTCTGCAAGGCCGACTTCTCTGAGTACATCAACGGCACGAAGCCGGTTCCGGGTGCCCCCGGTGCCCCGGCTGCTCCGGGCGCTCCTGGCGCACCGGCTGCCCCTGGTGCTCCGAAGCCGCCCAGCGCCTAAGGAATACCTTATTGGAGAGAAGAAGCCCGGCAATGCCGGGCTTCTTTTTTGCTTCTTATAGTTCGCCTTGGTAGCGTGCTTCTCCGTGGTAGGCGAATGGATCACGCCTCTGACGATGCCGCTCGGACGATTTCCGGCCATTGCCGCACTTCAAGCTTTTGACGATAGTTAACTGACTTGATCAGACCAAGGTAGAACCCCTTACAGCCGAACGTGCCAGGCTTCCTCAAACGATTGCGATACAACCACTCACGATTGTAGACCTGACCTTCAGCGTTAGCGTACGCGAGCATCGCAGCATGGCCATCCTCGTCAGCAGAAATGTACCACAGCGCATGGAACAACTCATCGCTGCCAATGTGCTGCCCTTCCGCTTCCCATCGGCCTGAATATACGAAGAGGACATCTTCCGGAAAGATCTCAAAAGCTTTGATCTGCAGATCCTCGGGAACGGTATCAACATCAAGATAGACCTCTTCGCATTCGAAGACCGCATTTGCCTCCACCAGGATACGGAACAGAGATGGCTCCACCAGAGCAGAATCGATCATGCCAGGAAAGGGAAACCGTTCCGCGATCAGCATCTTTCTGGCACGGACCATCTCATGCCCACCTATCGAACCCTAGCTTTGAGCCTAGCTTTTGATATTCAGATGTAATGCGGCAGCGGCTTGACCCGCTTCTTCCCCGGTCGAAGGATCGACCGCTGTGAACGTTGCGGTGGCATTGTGCTCGCCAGCTGCTAGCTGCTTCGTCAATCGAATGCTCTCGATATAGTGGTTCGGTGTGATGACACCAGATTCATAGAGCACATCGCCCGTTTCATCTTCCGTAATGACCACGCGCATGTTGTAGGGATTGTTCGGCACGTTTTCGATATAGGCATACCCATCAGAATTAGCATTCTCGAACTCAATGTCAGAAGCGATGGAAATATTGAACATACCGGTAGCGATCTCACGCTCGCTTTCAGCCTGCATCTCTTCTTCGGTTTTATAGGGGGCTTGGCCTTCCTGCTGGCCACTATCATTGCCGCTTCCATTCAAAACGAAGAATACGATGGTACCGACGACGGCAATGGCCACAACAACAACGATCAAGGCTATGATCACGTTACGCCGTGTGCCATGGGCGTTCTTTTGCGCCTTGGCAATGGCATCTGCCGCAGCTGATCCCTGAGCCGGGTATCCAGGCTGCGATGTCTGGTTAGGTGTCTCTCCTGCGTTATTGCTCATACAAACAATCTCTTCCTCTTGTCATGCGACCCGTGCAGGATCGCTCCGGTACCTCACGCGCAAACGCGCCTATGTATGCTCCCAGCATGCGAAAGCTGCTTGCTGAAACGCATCCGAGCGCACTGAGCTAGTTCGGATACATGTATGATCGCGATCCCATCCGTTGCTCTATGCGCTCGACGATGCCAACCAAGTATTGGAGCAACTGCTCGCAACCACCCGCCGATCCGCCGAACGAGCCCTGTCCCATTTGCATATGCTGGATCTGCTCTTGCAGCGAAGCTAATTCCGAATAGGCTTGCTGCATCTGCTGATCCTTGTTGGCTAGCTGCTCTTGGTAATACCGATCGCGCCGCAAGATCTCTTGCTCATATGTCTTGGAAAGCGTATCCAGATGATTGATCGCGTCTATTTCGTCCACGCCCCCAAGCTTGCGCTTCTTGAACTTCACATTGGCGATGTAGCTTTCTCCGATCTGGGTCACAGCCATCAGGCATCACCTTTCATCTGGTTAATCTTAGTAGCATCGACCGTCAGTACCTGCTTCGATTCCCTGCTCTTCCTGCGTACGAGCAGGAGCACGACCACAGCAACCGCAGCAATGCCGATCAGCACCAGAGTCACAATCCCCATCACGTCACCGGTCTTCGAGAGGCCGGACCCAATGACGGTAGGCGTCTTTACCCCGCTCAGAAGACCACTGCCACTACCCGTGCCATTTCCTGAGGTGCCATTGGTGAGGATGTCGTTCAAAGATGGATCCGACACCAAACCACGTGCGAATGTCACTTCAAGGGTCTGATGCCGGTCAGCACTGCTCGTATGCGTGAGCACATGCGTATCGCCCACACCAGCGCTGATACCGTTCTTCACCGCACCCGAGATGTGATTGCCATACACTGGCAAGAGCACGAACTTTGCCGTAGAGCCTGGCGTGATGCGAAGCTGCTTGGATGCGGCAAGCATCTCGGACGGACGCGCAGCATACGAAGTAGCGTCGCGCTGTATCTGCGCTGTTGCCGTCAGCAGCCCTTGTTCGCTCACGGAAGCATTCTCAGCAGACTGCGGAACAACCGTGCCGCTCTGAGATTCAGGAGCGTTCAGGTCGAGCAGATCCTCGATCATGCCATTTTCGTTCTGCAAGACAACATACACATATCCAGCATTCTCACCATTGATCGTAACGTCAACGATGAATGGACCGTCTGCCGGGTCGACTCCTGGATTATTGGGATTATTCGGGTCGTCCGGGTTATTCGGGTCGCCGGATCCGTTCGGGTTATCGGGATCGAACGGGCCTATCCCAGAATCGGGTGGCCACTCACCCGCTTTGAAATCGATCACCAACGCACGCGATGAACTTCCATTGTAGGGAACCGTGGCTACCCACACGCCATCGCCCCGATAGATCAGGTTCTCTTTCGGAAGCTTCACGCCATCAAGCGTTGCCGCGCCGATCGTCTGACCCTCGTTCGCTTCTATTCTGAACGTGCCATTTTCGCCTACTGGCATGGTGGTAGCACCGCTGACGGTAGCAGCATCAGCGGGGTTCGTCGTTACTGAAACCGTCCAAGAACCCCGAATGGGCCCATCTCCCCGCGCAAAGAAGACCTCTACGTTCTTGTCCTCGTTGACAACCGGGAAGGCAAAGGACGTTCCGTTCACAAACACAGCCTTGCCATTTACCGTGACCCCAGCCACATGGTAGCCACCCTGTGGCTGGAAGATGACGAGCGCATCGGTGGCTCCATGCACATACTGCTTCGCTGAGGCCTCGCCTGCCGTCTGATCTCCCACTGCTACCGTGCCCATGCCCTTGCATACATCGGCAACCTTCGCAGCAACCATATGATTCTGACCATGCAAGGGATCATTCGGGTCGTCCTTGTTCACGAAGGAGAAGCTCACATCCACCACGCCATTGCCGGTGACCGGCCCTATCGTGATGGCGTTCTCGCTCGTTTCCTTCACAGGAGCAGCACCGGTCGACGAAGTAGCGCTCAGCACATACCCCACATTCGGATTCGCCTGCAACACCAACGTGCCACCATCGGCCACCGTATAGGTCTTGCTTGAGCCGGTGATGCCCACCACCGTGCCGCCAGCGCCAACGTTGACGACAACCGAATGCGTGCCGCCCCCGCTTGACCCAGCGCTCTTGCCAAGCAGCGCAAAATACCCCAGCTTGTATGTCTTGATAGAAGCGAATCCTGGATGATCCTTGTCCAGTTCTACGGTCTTCTCTTCGATCTGATCGGTCTGAGTGGGGTCTTCCGCGAAAAGCGCACCGGTCGGATACGCCCATGTCTGCCAATCGGTCATATCGGCAGATGCCCCTTCGCCGAACCCTGAGCCTTTCGCATAGCGCACGTGTACGTTCACCGGACCAATGTATGCCTTATCCTGCGTGACCACGCCGTTCCCATCCCGCACGACCAGCAGGATCTGATACACGCGATCTATAGAACGATCCCCTGCCTTGCCCTGGAAAGCATCCCAAACAGAGGAACCCGTCATGCGGTCGATGGGCACGACCACCAGCTTGGCGTCCTTGCGAATGTTCCCAGAGATGGTTATCTCAACATCGGTTTTACCGTCGCCATCAACATCTTCCTCATAAACCCAATCCGGATGCTTCAGCGAACCATCGGGATTCGTTTCCGTGCCGTCGATATTCCCGTAATCTCCCGTGTCTGCCGGGTCGGTGAACGTGGTGGTTGTTCTGGCATACCCAACAAGGTCGTCGCCTCGGTACAGAAGGATCTCCCACATGAGCTCCACGTAGCCATCTGCCTCTATATAGCCCCACAGCAGATCCTTATTGTTCTCCACGTACTCTTTCGTTCCCGGGCAAGGTACGCGCACAACGCCAGAGCTATCACTGGCTGCCGGAACCGGCGTCTTTCCCAGCATCTCCTGTGCAAAGCTGCCATTAAGATACACGTTCCACGAATACTGAGCGCTGTTGCCCGTTTTGATATCAGCCCAAATGTCGGTATAGTTCGCATCGGCGGCATATGCTTTCTCAACGAGCGAGAACGCCTGAGACACTCTGCCCCACGGGAACACGCCCGTGCTGGGCGGGGTTATATCTTCCACCGTTATGTCGACCTTAGCGAATACGCCCACTTCTGTTTTGGCCGTGGCGGCTCCATCCTTGACGATCACCTCTTCATCGGTGTACCCACGCTCAGGATCGTCTATGGTGCCCTCGTCTCCAACGATGGTGCCCTTTTCGCCTGGACCGCCTACATCTGCGAACGCAGGGAAGCACATGCCCACGCACAGCACGACAGCAAGAACCGCTAACAACACCGCCCGCAGAGAGTATGCAACTCCAGGGTGTGAATGCCTTGGAGTTGCATCAATATGGCGTTTTGTATCCTTCATATCAAAACTCGCTTTCGCAGTCCTAGCCTTCGACCATGATGGTCACTTGCGCATTCACGGCGCCGACCTCTTCTTCTGTGTCGGGGTCGAGCGCATGGAAGAGCGCTGTTGCCTGATACGTGCCCGGATCAAGGTCCTTCAGAAGCTTCGCGCTGGTTATGTGGTGGTTAGGCTCCAATACTCCCGATTCGTAGAGCACGTCTCCCGTTTCATCTTCGGTGATCACGCAATCAAGCAGATACCGATTACCTGGCACGTTCTCTATGCGCACTTCCCCTTCGCTCTCTCCATCAGGGAATATCATCGTATGCGCAATGGAGATGTCGAACATGCTCTCATCTACCACGCGGTTGAGCTCGGCTTGTATCTCGGCCTCGGTCTTACCATCAAGCTGGCCGAATTCCGCATCGCCGCTACGCATGCGCCCCGGCATATCGATATCGGTGCACATATACAAGCTCAGCAGCGCCGCTATGATGATCGCAATGAGCGCAACGATGATGGTAACGATGCGACGACGCTTCTTTGATCGTTGCTGGGCCTCCAGCTTCGCACGCGCGGCGGCGCCCATATTCGCGTTCATCTGTTCATTCATCGGTGTATTCAATGCGTATCCTTTGCCGTAACTGCGTCCAAGCGCTCTCTGTGTCTTTGAACGTTACGTTCCCGCTAGTTGGTTTCCGCCGGTATGATGGTGTAGGTGATGTCGAATGCATGCAAAGCCTTCACCGCTTCGGCCGGTATGGGCGCGGTCACCCGGGAATTGAAGCCTTCGATAGTGATGCCCATGACCCCGGGCTGGATGCTCCCGTCGTTCGTTCGCTGGGCAGCATCTATGGTGAGGGGATATCTATGCATGATGTCCATATCAGGCTCGGTGATCCCGTCATCCGTTACACCTAAAGGCCCTATAGGAGTAGTGCTGTTATCAGCAAAGAGGCGAACGAACAACTGACTGATGTATCCCTCGTCGGTATTCTGATCGAAAGTCGGCTGCCCACCCACCCATTGGTAGTCCTTGAAGCCGAAACCGCTTGGTTTCGTCTGGCCGGGGTGCTCGGGGTCGGGTATCTGGGACGTTGTATGGATGCTCTTCACGCGCACCTTGAAATCAGAGAAATTCTCTATGCCATAGCCTGACCCCGATCGGGATGGACCATCGGCACTGGCAGAGCTTCCAGCCACCGATGCCTGCGTACGCGGGTCGGGACCTGAGAATTCGCCCCCATCCCATGTGAGCGCAAGCGCAACGCGCACGGGTACTGATACCCTTAGCTGGGACGCGCTGGCATACATAGCCACATTGCTTCCGGCTGAAACATCGCTCGCACCGCTCTGTGGCTCATGCACCGTATCATCTCCCACCGCAGTAGCAAACGCCACAGAAGGCGCTGCGCACAGAGCGCATGCTAGCGACAGGGCGCATGCGCATACACGAATACCTCTTAATATGATTCGAGCCATGTTCATCCTCGCTCTGTCTTGGTTCTCCTAGAAGGGCTTTTGGATCTGTTTCAAAGCCGTTTGCTGACAACACGGTCTGGGGTGTGTTGCCAGCAAACGGCCTGTTGCCGGGTGCCCGAAACCCGGCAACAAGACCCTTGTTACACGTACTGCTTACACACCGATGGTGTAGGTGATGTCCAAAGCCTTGGTGGCTTCCACGGCCTCAGAACCGATGCTGCCAGCAAGCTGGGAGTTGGTGCCCCCGATGGTGATACCCATGACGGTGGGAGTGACCGTCTCGCCCTGCTCGGTCGCGCGGCCGATCGTCCACGTAACGTTCTGGGTAGCCTTCAGGTTAGTGATGGCAGCGCCAGACGTACCCTCAGCTGTATTGGCCACCGGAGTCAGGCTCAGAGCCAGACCAGCGGTCTTGCCAGTCGGGGCAGCAGTGCTGCTGGTTGCAGCGGAAGTGAGCAGACCGAACTTGGCATCCACAGCAGCATCGACCTTGGACACCTTGACCGGCATGCCGCCCAGGTTCTCGATGCCATAGCCGCTGCCCGAACGCAGCACGGCAGGGGTCGTATCGTCTGCAACCTGATCGGTCGTGGATGCGGTCGTACGAGGATCCGGACCAGAGATCGGGCCGCCAGCAGCGGTCAGAGCCAGAGCCACCTTCGTGGGCACGGAAACCTTGATCTGACCCAAGCGGCTAAACACGCCCACCTCGGTCTTAGCACCGGTGATGGAGGTCTGACCATCAGCAGGCACATACTCCTGGTCGGTGTACTGGTTCTCCAGGTTGTCTGCCGTTGCCTGGTCGCCGATGATCGAACCCTGATCGCCGTTATCCAGCGGAGCGGCGAACGCGGGCACAGCGGTACCCACGGCCAGCGCGAAGGCCATCGTAGAGGTCAACAGTGTCTTCTTCAAAGAGCTCTTCTTCATTTGTTGTTCCTTTCGTCTTTTTCCCTTTATCGTTCATCCAAACGCAGCTTGCGCTGCTTCCTACATGGCCGCTTCCTATCTTGGGCCGATAGAGAGCGGCTTCCGCAGCGCATCTAACCCATGCGCTCGGAATGGAACACGATGCATACCCTTTATTCATCACCTCCTTCGGTTGACTCCCCTACAGAGATGACGACCTGAGCATCAACAGCTCCGATCTCTTCATGGCTTTCTCGGTCGAAAGCCGTGAAATGAGCGACAGCCTGATGTATGCCGTCGTCAAGGGGGTAGGCAAAGGTGATGTCCTCGAAGTAATTGCCAGGAGCCACCAGCTTCGATTCGAAGATGGGATCATCCTGGTTCTCCGGGACGAGAGAGACTTTCAGATCGTAGTGATTGCCCGGCACGTTCTCTATGTATGCTTTGCCGGTTCTGCCATCGGTAGATTCGATGACGCTGGCAATGGAGATGTCGAACATGCTCTCATCCACCACGCGGTTGAGCTCGGCCTGTATCTCGGCCTGCGTCTTGTTGGGCGCGATGCCTTCGAGCGTGCCGTCATCATAGAGGTTCTCGGGCTGGTTCAGCGCGAAGAATGCGCCCACGCCCGCACCGGCCAGCAGCAGCAACAAGAGCACGATGATAAGAATGCGACGCTTGCGCTTCTTCTTGCGCTCTTCCTCAACGCGCGCCGAAGCGGCGGCTGCAGCCGTTGCCCCTGCGCCCGCCGGGGCGTTCAGCGGCGCAGGTGCGCCGACACCCAGTGTTGCACCAGGCACCGCACCCGCACCCACGCTCGGTGCTGGTACTGGTCCGCCCGCGCCGTTCGAGGGCATGTTCGATGTTGACATGTTATTCGGCAGGTCTGTCATTTCGTCTCCTATCCCGCTGTCCCTATATGGCAATTCCCAGGGCCCCTACCCTGCGAACACTCCTAATAAGAGCAGCGCAAGCGCTGCCGAACGCACGGCATGTGCGTGCATATGAAAGAGATGCGAACGTGCAGATATAACGCGCGGACACACAAGCGCACCGCGCCGAAGCCACATATTCAGTTGCTGGGATGCAAGCTGCAAAAGCGCTGCACGCTGATATGGCGCGACGTAACGCAGTTACAAGATAAGAAAGGATGCGTGTATACAGAAGACCGAACGACCGAGCGCTGGCTGCATATGACAACATTCCACGGCAACTGTACCTGAGCATAGAGGAATACCCCTTGGCTCTGCCGTGTTCACGCCTGATGGGCGAGTCTCATAACACGGTGCGGCTATTCAGTTGCTATTTGCGACGTTGTCTCAAAACGTGTTTCATTTATACTAAATGGGCGATTTATTTGCAACCAAATCGTTATATTCGCCGACGACATCACCATAACCCCACATTGCCGCATCCAGTTCTACCCTGTATAATGCCATTCACTGGGACTGGCCACAGAGGCCCTGGTCCTACCCGTGGCGGGGATATTCCCCGCCATTTCTGTATCAAGGAGCATTTACCTTGGCTGACCTGGGAATATTCATCGATGAATCCGGCGATGTCGGTTTAGATTCTTTTAGAAAACCATTCAAGTCAAATAAATAAAACTAGGAACATCCAGCTGCTATCACCATGCGCGGATTGTGCAACCGAAGCGCCTCGCGCTGCTTGGCAGATGCAACATGGGTATTGTGGCGATGCATCATTGTGCGCTTTCGATCGCACTTTCAGTCTCACTGTTACACTCTACGCCCATGCGCATCGCATCATTCTGCGACGTGGATCATAAGAGGACCCGCCATCTGAGCCACCACATGGCCCGTCTCGGGATCCAACGCCGAGATCGTAGCTGTGCACGCATGGTCGCCAGGTTCAAGCGGGACATCAAGAGATGCCTGAACAAGGCACGTGCCCGGATCAATGATGCCGCTGGTATAGAGCGTCTGAGCGTTCTGGTTGAGCAGAATGCTCACGCGTATAGGGTAACGCCAATCCGCATCGTTTTGGATCAAGAGCACCGCCGGGGCAGTGCCGTTCTCCATCTGAACTCGCGCCGCAATGCTCGCTTTCACGGTTATGGTACCCATCGTGGATCGCAGCCGTGCGGCCGCGCGATCCTGATAGTCTTTGGGCAGCGCACCTGCCTGCGCGTCTTTATCGCGTCCAGCTTGTGGGCCAAGGGCCTGAGTGGCCAAGAAAACCCCTGACATGGCAGCAATAGCAACCAGGAAACAGAGCAGAGCGACATTAATGGCGCATCCGTGTCCCGTGCCCTTCGACCCCTTTTCGCGTTCGGCATGCTTTCGCGCCATGCCTGCGTCCTCTCTGTCTCGCATAGCTGAACTGCGGCCCAACAAGCGTTCTAAGAATCGGACTGAACGAGCACGAATAGGTCGCCGCAGTCGGTATACCAATTGATATGCTTGATGTACTTGACGAGCGCATAGCGATAAGACCCGTCGTAGTGCTTCTTATCGTGCGTGAACCCATCCCCTGCCTTCGTGCATGCAGCAATTTCGAACGTGTCCATATACCAATCATTGTTCACGTAGACGACCTTATCTGTCCGGTCGAACCGATCAGACGTCACCAGATACTTCGCCGTAGAGAACCCGGCCTCTTCGAGTTCGGCCTTGAGCGTTTGCCCATCGTGCAGCTTGCTCGTCAGCATCTTCGCCTCGGTCGTGTTGAGGTAGCAGCCATCCCATGCAGTATCTGCGCCGCCAGAATAGCCCCTATAGGTATATGCCCTGAACGGAGAGGAGGCGTGGACGGTCGGCTTCGTCCACTTGTTCGTGACCGACTGGAAGCCCTTGTCCCATTTGTCGGCCGTATCGCTGCCGATGAGCGAGGTATACCATTTGCCCGTGGTGTTGCAGTAGTGGCGCAGCCCATCATCGGAGATGTAGCAGGAAGGATCGATCGCGCGCGCCTCGTTGATGATCTTCTTGACCGTTTCGCTTTGCTTATCAAGCTCGTCCAGGTAGTTCTTGTTGCCCGTCACACCATAGGCAATGGTGACCATCGTGTACCCATTGGCCCAGATGGACGCCAGCTTGCTGCGGAAATTCTGACGTTGCGCATACGTTTGGCTTCCCCAATTGTAGGATTGGGACATCAGGTCGTCATACACGAGCACAAGGTCGTGCCCCGTTGACGAATCAGCATTCGTGATGAGGTAGAACAGCACACCCATATCCGTGGCAAGATTGTCGATGAGCGTTTTTTCCTGTTTCGCGAACTCTTGAGTCATCTGCTGACGCTTGACCGGATCGTCTTGAGCAAGGATCTCCTGCACCTTATCTGAGAGTTGAAGCTCTTCCGTCTTGATGCGGGCCGCCAACTGATTCGCATTGTCGATAGTGATGCGGTTCTGACCTACCAATACGTCGTTTGACAGCATGCTGATCTGTGCTGAGAGATCCGATATCTGCTCCTGCAAGTGCCCAAGCTCGTCCATGAGGTCGCTCATCGTGGTGTCATGCATACCGATGATGTACTCATAATATGACTGCCACCCGATATCGACGATCTTATTCAAGAAATACGAACCGGTGGAATCGATAAGATCATCTATGATCGGTATACGCGCGTTCCCGCCCGAGCACACCACAACCGTTGGTTCCACATCAACAGCTTGGCCCACCGCATCTGGCACCTCAGCTACATCAACCGTGACGATGCCATCTTCGGGCACAGCATCGCTTTGAAGAGCTATATCATACGTGCCGTCCGCGTTGCTTCTGAGCTCCCAATCGGGAGTGCTCTGGCCGTCCACCTGCACCACCACATCATCGGGCGTTATCTCGGCAGTGGAATTCTTGAGATCAGCCTCGAACACCACTTCGCCCGTTTCCTCTTGCTGATACCCTGGTGACAAAGCCAACCAAGGGTCGGGAATCTCAAGCGAGCACACCACATCGGTCCCGAATTCATGAGCGTCACCCGCAAGCGTCACCTGCGCATCCGAAAGAGCTTGCATCCCTTCGCTGGGAAGGTGGATGGTCAGCTCCATCTCGCTTGCGTTCACGGAGCGAACATCTTCGATCGAGCAACCATCGGCGTTTTCCAAAGAGAGATCTTGGGCCGATAGCGATGCGGGCAGCGTCAGATCAAACGCCACCAACACCGCCTTGAACGTGCCGCCTTCCACCTTCGACCGTTCAGTATCAAGCGTGAGAGCGGGATGCGCGTATACGACCGCCACCTCGTGAACATCTTCTGTATCGGAGGTGTCGTTCGATGCTTGCGCGGATTCCGCCCCGGGTGTGCCGTTCGATGCTTGCGCAGATACCGCAGGCGGCATGGTTTTCCCTTGCGCGTCCGCGCTTGGTGGCAGCGTCCCCACATTCCGCTCTTGCTGTTGGGTACCTGCATTCGGCTCGGCGGTTTGACCTTCATACACCCCATTCATCAAGGCCTCAGCTGTTTCAAGCTCGTCGTCACCTATGTCCTCATTGACGTGCGTTGCATCATCAGGCCATTGCACATCTTTCATGCTGTTTATCTCGTCGGATGTGTATTCCCTCCGGCTCTCTTGGGGAATATCATCGGTCGAGATCACCTCCGACGGTGCGAGCACGTCCCGCACAGACGATGCGGCAAGACGTACGTATCCAAGCGTAGCCCCATTGTTATGCGCATCAGGGTTTCGCTCAAGGGTCACCCTGAGCGTTGTCTCATCGATGCGATTCGCTGTGACCACCTGCCACGATGCAAGAGCGCCCCCGAGCGAAAGGGCCTCCCCCGACACCGTGGATGCGAACCGACCCTCATCGCAGATAAGATCGAACTGCAATTCATCAGCATGCGAATTCAAATACGGAGCATCCAGCGACAACGTATCGCAGCCATCATCGAAATCGGCCCAGCGAACGTTGCCGGTGACCTCATTCGCGCCCGTATCCGCAAGTGGTTCGGGCTTTTGACATGAAGTCAGCGGCACCAGCATCCCCGCTGCTAATGCCAGCGCAAGAACGCCTTGCAAGACCGCCTTCGGACGAGGCGCAAGGTGGCATTCTGCATCATTGTTGTTCCTGCGGATGCAGCAGAGCGCGTGGATTCGCTCAAACATGAGGGCAACCTTCTCTGTGCTGCGCTCTTGCCTGAGCGGCAAGTCTCAAAGCGCATGACCATTCGGTTGCTATGTACGGCGTTGTCTCAAACGCATCTCATTTTATAAGATGCGCGGGCGCGTATTCGGGATTCATAGAAAGTTCAGAAGCGGCATGCCGAGGCAATGGCATGCCGGAACAACATGACGAAGCAACAGCATGCCAAAACGTCGGAAGCAACTCATAGGCAGAAGCATGGGCATACACCCATAAATCTCCAAACTTGATAGCGCTGGTAGAATCCATCGTTGCCGACTCTCAAGAAACAAGATGAATAGCCTGGAGCAACGGAACGCGTCCACCAATCCGTACCAGTTGGCAAAGCCACGTCGCCTTCTGAGGGTGGAGAGGCCTCAACCCTCGACACATCCCAGTCCGGTCCTACGCTCTTCTTCAGCCATACCTCGTTGGCGTAGTTGGCAGATTCTGCCCCCGATATACCCTTGTTCTGATAGAACAGGTATTGCTCATCATGTCCTCCCCCGGAGCCCTCCTTCGCGATCCAAGAAAAATTGCTGTAATAATCCCTATCGCCTGACAGCTCGAAATAGCTCGCGAGGAACATCTTGTCAGCGATCAACGTGATGGAGCCGGAGCCGGTTCGGGTGGAACTGAAGAACTTCACCACCGGCACGATGCTATCTTTGATCTGCATCTTCTCTAGATAGGTGTCGTTCGCATCATCGACGTCATTGGTTACCGTGTTCAGAAGGCTGCGCATGTCCTGCGCATTCTCGCCACCCCAGCCACCTTCGCTAGAACTCCCACTCGCCGCCAGAGGCGAGCTCCCGATCAGGTCGCGGAACTGGAACGTGAGCCCTACGCGATCGCCTTCCCGATACGCCCAGCTGCCGAATCCGAACGATTCCGCGGCATAATCTTGGTTGAGGCCTATGATGCGCACGGGCCACCATTGCCCGTCATACCTGACAGCGCACTCGTAGTCGCCCTCGGGTGCCATGGACGTAACCAAAGCATGATAGCGGTTGTAGGTGTCGCTGCCTTCAGCCGCGGCGCCTGAGCCCAGCGCCTTCGAGTCGACGCGCACTTGCGCGAGGGTGTATGTCGTACCTGCCCATGGCGCGAGCGCTGCGCTTTGGGGCTCATCGGCAATCTTCAGGTAGAAATCGGACAGTGCTCGCTCGAAGGTCCAGCTGATCTTCATAAGGTTGCGCAGCTCGGTGCGCTCTTTGGTCGCCTCTATCACGGCATCTTTCAGACCCATATCTTTCATGTTGAGGGTCATTGAAGTGCTCACATGATCACCGATGCCGAACACGATCCCCTCACGCAGATCCTCAGAACTCTCAGAGTAGATGCTTTGTGTACCTTCCACATTGGGCACCCAAGACATCTCCTTGCCGACAAGGGAAAGCTTGGCAGTGTTTCCCTCCCCTACCTCGAAGTAGTTATTGAGACCCGCAGCATCACACGTTGCCTCTTTGATGCGCACGCCGATGTTGGAGTTATTCACGAACTCGGCGCTTGCTTGCACCTCTCCAAGCTGCTGGATGTCGATCCCCGCATCGCCTCCCAGGATGAAGCTTGTCGGCACCGTGACGTTGATCGTTGGGATATCGGGCATCGCACGCCCATCCGCAGATGCAGCTGTATCTACAGGCTGTGTTGCCATGGCTGCTGAAGGTGCAAGGGATATCGCAAGTGCTACGGCCATGCATGAGCAGATGATCGCCTTTGCTCTTAGAGCGATAGATGCTGCTTTTGTTCCTCTTGCAAAAAGCGTCGGTATCGTGGTCTTGGCGGTGATGGGCAATGTCGCTTCTGCCCTCTGATCGTTTCTTTTGCTAATCATGGGTCACATCCTTAGCTGACTTGGCGGTATGGACGATCTGGGTGGAGACGGTGTTGGCGTTTGTTGTGTCAGGTGTCTTTTTGGCATCTGTTGGCAGATCTCCCAAGGGCACATCTGCCGGAAGCGTCGCGGAGAGCTCTAAGGGTGCACTCACACTCTCAAGTGCACTTGACGTTTGGACAAGGGGAAGACTTGTCAAGACAGTTTGTGCGATGTGGATCAGGTAGGTCACAGTACCTACCGCAAGCGCTATCCCGCAAAGCAGAGGTGCGATCTTGCAGAACAGATCAAGACCGCAGTTGCCATATCCTGGCGGAAACCCCTGCATGCGAGCCTGCGTGATACGACTGCGCCCTTCGATCACGCACATGTCCACACTATCTTGCACGGGCTGTGCGCACTCGCACGCCTTCTTATCCATCCGGCGTGGAGCGCGCGTCCCGTATATCATCTGTTCGGCCTCGTATCGATAGGCCGCACCTCGCAAAAACGGCATAGCTTAAATGCCCCTTTTCTATCCGCCCACCACATCGCGCGCGAGCTTGATGGTGTAGACGATCCGCATAAACTTGGTGTTGGCATCTGTCGTGCCAAGCGCCTCATCGGCGTCAGTTGGCAGGTGTGCGAGCGGCACATCTACCGGAAGCGTCATAGAAAGCTTCAAGGGCAAAGCGGAGCTCTCCGTTGCACTCGGTGCTTGCGGCAGCGTGAGGCTTGTATCGGATGCAGTGTCGTTTGCCTGTCCGGTACTGCCAGAAAGCACACTATAACTTGTCGCATCAGGTACACCCACGCTCACGCCAAGGCCATCTGTCTTGCCTGGGAACACGCGCGTGAACGCATCGCTATTGATAACGCCTGATATTTGGGTGATGCGGGCCTCATCACCATAGTTCACGATGCGATACTGGCCAGCCTCAGTTCCTGCATCTGGAGTGAGCACTTGGCGCGTGCTACCGGTCGACTGCGCCCAGAAGGCAACCGCTGTGGGCACACCTACCCGAAGGGCTAACACATCCCAGTGAGCAACGAGTGTGATGTGGCGATATCCAGCTTCGTCCTTTGGCGGAAGCGGGATGCCAGATGTGCCATCGACATCATAGCCTGCCGCTTTCAAGACCTCCTTGACAGAAAGATCATTTTTCCCATCGGCATCAGCATCCACGAAGCTATACACTCCTTGCCCATCAGCGCTGCCCGGATCTTGCTGGTTATTCACGTCATCTTTGAGATACCAATAGGTGACCCGATAGCGTGGGCTGCCTGATGCGTCTGTGGCCTCGGCTGTGAACTCATCTAAGGCCTCATTGATATTGACGCGCATGTCCGTTGGCATCGTGACGACATCACCTTCTGCCCAGGCCGTCCCATCGGGACGGGTGCCTTGATCGAAGGCAAAGGAGACACCATCGGCTACCCAGATCGGATAGAAATCATGTCCGTCAGAGGGATTCCATACCTTGTCAGTTGCGCTTAGGGTCTGACCATCCCAGGAAAGGTAGGCATCCGAAGCCATCGCGCCTTCTAGCCCCCAGCCCGCAAACGTATAGTTTGCACGCTCTGGTATCTGAATGGCACTGCCATCAGGCAAGCTCGTATGCAGCGATCCTCCCACATCTGCTCGGATCAGCTGATCTTCTTTCATGTCTCCGGTAGCATCGGTGGCATGCAGCACCACCTCAGCGCTCCAGCGCGCATAGAGCACCGTTTCATCGGGTGCTATGCCAGTTTGCGCATCTAGGATACCCCAGGTCTTCGTGCGTGTTGTCTGCGTGCCGTCCTCGGCAGTCACAGTCTCTGTCACAGGCTTGCCGTCACCCTCGAAGTACTTGGTGCCGCCTGTCAAGGCATCGAACCAGCCCTCCAGCTGATAGCTCACCTCACCTGATGCGGCCTCAGGTGCGATCATAGCGCCAGTGAGATCCTTCAAGGTCGATCCATACACCACATCAACAAGCTCATCGATGTCGCTCGGTATTGTCGCATTGGCATCTTCTGGGAAGTTGTCGTTAAAAGTCACCTTGCCGATAAGCATATGCATCTTGGATGTCACATCAGTCTGTTTAATGCCAGAGGCTACCTCTGGATCGGTCAGATCGTTGTTGGGGTCATCCGGATCGTATTTGGGGTCATCCGGATCGTATTTGGGATCATCCGGGTCGATCGTCGTCCAATGAGCGTAGTAGGTGGCATCGTGTTTGGGCATCTCTGTCACCTCAACCCCGCCTAAGGCATCAGTGAACCAGCCTGCAAAGGCATAGCCTGTGCGATATACCTTAGGTGCACCCAAATCGAATCCGCTCTTAAACGGCAGGGTCTTCTGAATAGCCCCGCTTTCAAGGGCGCTCCAGTCATTATCGGCAAAGGTGCCACCCATGGGAACAAGGGTGATCGTCGTATTCCCACCTTGCCAGATAGCAAACAGTTCGGTGGTCTCTGAAGCAAGGCCATCTTCTCCGAGGGCTGCCTTCCAAAGGGCATCTGCCACAGGGGTGCCATCAGCCTCGAAGTACTTCACGAGCGCACCGTCGTCACTCTCGTAGGCTCCCCAGCCCTCAAGCACCCAGCCATCGATGGCAGGTGCGGTATAGGTGCGCCCAGCGCCACCGAGCGCTTCTGTGATCGGTGCACCCCACGCGATCGCATAGTCGCCCTCAAGGTTGCTTGCGCTCGTTGCCACCTCCCCTTCAGGCACGTTGTCGTTTAAGGCAATGGTCGTTTGCATGAACATCTTGCTTGTCACATCGGTCTGTTTGGTGCCTGCAGCCACCGCGCCCTCATTAGCCGGATCATTGTTGGGGTCATCCGGGTCATATGCCGGATCCTCTGGGTCATACTTTGGATCATCTGGATCGATGGAGATCCAGTGCGCATAGTAGGTGGTATCACGCGTGGGAAGCAGCGTATCTGCTCCCACAGAGACTCCGCCTATAGCATCGGTGTACCAGCCTGCGAAGGTGTAGCCGAGCCTGTAGACAACAGGTACTTTCTCAGCCCCGATCGTCGCACCGCTTTGATAGTGCTCGGTAAACGAGTCTGCTCCCTTGACCTCGCCTCCGCATGCGTTCCACGTGATGTTGACCACGTTACCTGCCCAGTGCGCATAGAGCGTGAAGGGTAGCTCGTGTCCCTGCTCATCTGTGGGATAAGCATGCTTGTCCCACGCCTTATCAGAGGTGCCATCAGAGGCAAGGTAGCGATGCTCAGATACCCAGGAAGGATCATCTGTGCGCGTATCGTTTTCGTCCATAGGAACATCGTAGAAGCCCTCGAGGGCGAAGTTTATGCGCGTTGGCAACGCATCAGGAGCAGGGGTAGCAGCCCCATAGGTCACCGTCTTTGTCCCCAGATCATCCTCTTCTGGAGTGCCTCTGTTCGCATCGTATTTGAGGCTGTAGTCATTTGCCTTCCAATGCGCATAGAGGGTGTGTGTTACCGGCACGAGCTTAGTTGCGGCATCAGTGTGCTCCCACACACGCGTTTTCGTCTCGGTGCCATCGGTGTAGGTGGCAGGCGCACCTGTCGCATCGAGATAGCAGGTAGCGCCATCTTCTTTGCCGTCATACCAGCCGAGGAAGGTATATCCCTCCTTGGCAGGCTGCACTTTGTCTGCGATGGAGGGCACCGCATCCATATAGTAGGCAGTGACGCTGCCGTAGTTATCATCGGATGTCTCAGCGCCCGCTCCTGGTGCAGCATCGAAGTTGGCATCGAAGGAAAGCTCGGTCTTCATATGCACGCGCGCCTGCACAAGGCTTGCCCCGTTCGCATCCGAGCTGCCGTCATATGAGCGCTCCCAGTGTGCCCAATAGACAGCTCCAGATGCTGTGGGAAGAGCACTTGTCTTTGTGATCTCATCTCCTCCAAGGGCTTTTGTGAACCAGCCGACGAACGTGTAGTCATCACGCGTGATAGAGGGTATGACACCATCGAGGGTAGCGCCTGCTGCGTAGCGGGTCTGTGTCATCTTGTCAGCATCAGCGGTATCTGCGAACGTGCCGCCTTGGCCCTTCCAGGTGATCTGGATGTTGTCTCCTGTCCAATGAGCATACAGCGTCGCATCGCTTGGCTTGTCCCACATCTTGGCGCTCGTGCCATCAGCATTGGCATATTTGTGTGCGCTGTCATACTCGGCAGTATGTTCAGCTGAGTCCGCCGCCTCCTCGTCGTACCAGCCAATGAGCGTAAATCCGGCACGAGTGGGACCCGTCCCGTAATCTGCAGGCGTTGGAGTTCTGTCTCCGAAGGTCGCATTCGCCTCATAGCTTTGAGGCATGCCGCCTTTTGCATCAAAGGTGACCTTACACCCCTCTGCGCTCCAGCGCCCATAAAGGGTAAAAGCGTCAGGAGCAAGGCTGCTTGAATCAAGCTTATCCCATATACGGGTGCGCTCGGCACCATTCTTATCGGTATAGGTCGCAGGTTCTCCCGCTGCATCCAAGTATTGGGTGGCATCTGCGCCTTTGCCGTCATACCAGCCAAGGAAGATGTTGCCATCCTTAGAAGGTGCGGTCTTGCCCGCAAGATCAGGAACTGACCTGCCATAGGTTGCGATCGCATCAGCGAAGGTGGCGTTGTTGCCGGTGCCACTGCCAAAAGACCCTTCCCAGTTAGGATCGTATGTGATGGTCGTTTGCATGAACAGCTTCGAGGTCACCTTGGTCTGGGCAAGGCCTTGAGCCGCATCCTTATCGTATGCGGGATCATCCGGGTCGTATTTGGGATCATCAGGGTTCTCTGGATCATTCGATGTCCAGTGCGCGTAATAGGTCGTGTCCTCGCTTGGAAGCGGCGTTGCCGCATCAACGAGCGTACCCCCGCCAAAGGGTGCGCTGTACCACCCGACAAACGTGTAGCCCTCACGCGTGATAACAGGGATGTTGTCCTGCCCTATGGGAGCACCTGATGCGAAGCGCTTTGTGTAGATACCAGATGAGGTGGTATCGAAGGCACCGCCTTGCGCATCGAAGGTGAGTGTGATGGTGTTGCCAGACCACACCGCATACAGCGTCGCATCCCCATCGATATCCCAAAGCTGACCCTCTGTCGGCGTGCCATCGGCCTCAAGGTATTTCTTCGATGTCGTATCGTCGGCGTTGTCGGCGATCTTGTTCGCATACCAGCCAACAAGGGTAAAGCCAGGCCGCACAGGTGCTGCATAACTATCAGGGATAGGAGCAGCTGCTGCATAGGTGGCAGTCTTGTCAGCATACGTTGCAGGCGCACCCGATGCATTCAGACCACCTTGCGCGTCGTATTTGACGGTGTAGGTCTTTGCCTTCCACTGAGCATAGAGGGTATGGGGGATCTCTTTGCCAGTCTCATCGGTGGCAAGCACATGCTTGTCCCACAGCTTCACGCTCGCACCGGTCGCATCAGCGTATTTGGTACCCTGCCCAAGCGTTGGTGAGTCAAAATACCCTTGGAGCTCAAAGCCTACGGCCGCAGGCGCGCTCGTATGCGCGATGGTAGAGGCTTGCCCGTAGGTGATGTCAACTGCCTCTGGCAGATCACCATCGGTGGTGCCGCCGTTGTTGTCCGGGAAGTTCTTGTCGATGCTCACCGTATAGGTATTGACCTGCCAGTGCGCATAGAGCTTTTGTGCCTCTGTGGTGTCCTTATCCCATATCTTTGCATCTGTCCCATCAGATGATATATAGCGGTGAGACACGTCGTATGCATCGGTGTGATCCGTAGATGATGTTTGCGCCTCGTCATACCAGCCAAGCAGCGTATACCCATCGCGTGTGGGCATCGTCTTTGGCACAGGGACTGCACTGTCGTAGGTCAGGGTCGCATCTGCATTGTTCGCTGGATGAGCGTTTCCTGTTGGGTCTTGCGGGAAGGCATCATCGTATGAGACCTTAGCGGTCTTTGCGACCCAGACCGCATGAAGCGAGGTGGAGTTGGCGGTCTTATCCCATACCTTGGCAGATGTGCCGTCAGCATTGAGGTACTTGTGCGCTTTGTTGTAGGCATCGTCATAGACAGTGCTTGCGGTACCTGACTCGTCATACCAACCAAGAAGCGTCCAGCCCGTCTTTTGAGGTGCTGCATATCCAACAGGCGTCACTGTTGCAGCATCGAAGGTCATCTCGGTTGCCGGATAAGTGCCTGCCGTATAGCCAGACACTGACCCTTTGGTGCCCGTGTAGTCGTTATCTGGCGTTCCGAAGTACTCTTCTAGGTGGTCAAAGAAGGTAGTTGGCTGATAGACATCTGCCTGCCAGACCGCATAGAGCGTCTTAGCTCCGCTAAAGGCACGGTTATCAGGGAAGGAGGTGAGATCTGCTTGCGGTGTGCCATCCACCGTCTTCGTGAAGTAGGCAGCGCTCGTATCCGTTGAGGTCTCTGCATACCCCATGAACGTATAGCCTGTGCGGGTAGGTGCTACGATCGCATCAAGCGTTTCTGTGTCATCTTTCGGATCGCTTGTCGCATACCAGCCTTTTCCGGTCCACTGGTATATCTCTTTGGTGGTATCTGCGGCTTGCGTGCCGCCATTGGCGTTCAAGGTCACCTTGGGCACGGCATTTCTCGTCCAGTTCGCAACCCAGGTCTGCGCTGCCTCAACACCCGAAGGTGCGCTTGAGGCAAGCTTCGCAGACCAGAGTTTGGTGGTGGCATCATAGGTCGGGGATGTGAGGCATACCGTGGAGGTGTCCTTGCGCGTGAAGCTTGTCAGGGTGTATCCGGTACGCTCGACGCTTGCTATCACATCGTTTGGCTTGAGCAGGTGGATAGATGCCTCATCGATGCCGCCATCTGAGACCGGCTCGTCAAGGTCTCCGCTTGTAAGCGCATTGCATCCCGCATCACCCAGAGCAAAACACAGGTTTACGCCGGGATTGCTACTAGTAAGCAAGCCTTTGGCTTCCTCAGAGCTCACATGTCCCTGCTCATTGATGATGGTGTACTCGGTCTGACTGCCAGGCCAACATGTCCGCAGCCAATACCTATCCCCCAAGTACTGCACTTCATTTGGCAAACCGTCACTTTCGGGTATGGATTCCACCCTTGAACCAGACCAATCCGGCAGACCCGAGGCATTCTTCACATACCATAGATTGACCTCGTCTTCTTTGCCGACACCCTTATTGGCGTAGAAGAGGTACTGGTACGTCGGCCCGGAGATACTGCCATTAAAGTTGTAGACGCCTTCGCTGCCTAGCCAACTCTCAATATGATCTGAGAAGAGTCTATATATCTCGCTGTCTCCAAGCACTTCTCTTACGCTGGGGACAAAGAGCCTGTCGCGTGATGAGAAGAGTTCCATGTTGTTGGAAGAGGATTGGTCTGCCCCGTAGAATTTATTCACCGCGATGATGCTGTCGACTAGGCTCGGCATCGTCTCCCATATAAAGGAATCGTCGTTCACACGATTCCTCAACTCATTTTCAGGGCCTCCCCAGCCTCCAGCATTGGGGCTGTCCCACGAGTGGTTCATGACGCCGGTGGTTGGGCAATCAATGAACTGGAAGGTGAGCCCGACAGTGTCCCCCATCCTATAGTTCCCATGATTCTCCGCAGCCATATCTTGGTTGAAGCCTATGATGCGCAAGCCCCGCATCTGAACACGGCAGTCGTAGTCTGCTTCCGGTGCGCGCGAGGTGACAAGGGCGTAATAGAGCTCATAGATATCGCTTCCCGGTCCAGCAACGCCTGATCCAAGCGCGCGTGAGTGCTGTTTGACCTCATCAAGCGTGAAGGTGCGCCCCGCATAGGGTTTTACCGCCTCGCTTATCGGATTCTCGCTGATGGCAAGATAGAAACCCTCCGACTTGGGGTCTTTCTCATCCTCTTCCTCTTCAATGGTGATGTATCCATGGTTTGCCCAGTAATAGATCTTATCTGGTGTAGGCGTTGTGGTGGCGCCATTGCCATCGAGTGTGACCTCATAGGCCCACTGCGCATAGTAGGTGGTATCCACAGCCGGGCAAGCGCTCGCTGACGTGATGCGCGTGGCATCCGATTTGTTCTTATCGGTGTACCACCCCACAAAAACCGCACCTTGCTTGACAGGTACGGATCCCGGCATGGCGACCTTGTTGGCAGAGGTGGCGCTTACACCTGTGGCGAACGTTGTTTGGGTGGTGAGCACATCTGTCGCGCCATCAACGTTGCCGCCGCCCAGATCCCAGGTAAGCGTGATGTCTGCTGGCTCCCACTGAGCGTAGAGCGTGAAGGCATCAGGAGTGAGCTTGGTTACCGAATCGGTCACATCAAAGGCGCTGAGCGCAACACCACCAGCATCGGTGGCTGTGCCATCGGCGGCGAGATACTTGGTGCCACCTGATGCTGACCCATACCAGCCCTTAAACGTCCATCCGGCCTTGGTGGGAGCTGAGGTGTAGTCCGAGGGCTTGGGGATGGTCTTGCCATAGGTAGCAATCACTGAGGCATACGAGCCGCCCGTCGCCTTGCCGTTTATGGTGGTATCACCTCCGACGTTGGGGAAGTTCGCATCAAAGCTGACCGTGGACTGCATGAACAACTTAGAGGTCACACTTGTATTCTTAGCACCTTCAGCATCCGGGTCGCCCGTTGTCGTGTAGTGGGCGTAGTAGGTGGTGTTTTGGGGCGGGACGAGCGTAGATGTCGTGACCTTCATGCCACCGATAGCCTGGGTATACCATCCGTCAAAATCATAACCTGCCTTCGGGTTGATAGCCGGGATCTGTTCTTGGGTGAAGGTATCGCCAGTGTGGTATCCCATCGTGAGGCTTCCCGCAGAGCTGTTCTGAAAGTCTCCGTGTTCTTGCGCATCGAAGGTGATCGTTACCTGTATGCCTATCCAATAGGCATACAGCTTCGTGTCATCAACCTTATCCCAGTTGTGCGCGGAGGTGCCATCGGCATTGATGTATTTGGTAGCCCCTGCAGGAATCGGGGCGCTCTCTGCGATCTGGGTGTCATACCACCCGCCAAAGGTAAGGCCAATGCTCGTGGGGGCTTTGTAGTCAGAGGGGCAAGCACTGGCACGTCCTGCGGTCTGCGTTGCGGTCCCGAACAAAGTGCCATCCCCTGAAGCTGCATCGTTCAAGTAGAAGGATGCCGTCGTTTTGGCATAGAGCTTGGATGTCACCTGGGTGCCCAAACCCTTGTCAGGATCTGCGGTTGATTGCCAGTGCGCATAGAAGGTCTTGTTCTGCGCCCAGTCAGGGAACAGCGAAGTCGAGCTATCGACCTTGGCCCCGCCATAGCGCGCATCATACCAACCAAGGAAGTCATAGCCTTCGCGCACAGGATCGCTTGTGGGCATGATGCGATTGAACTTCTGAGCACCCCAATCAGAAGAATAGGCTTCACTGTCACTATAGGTTGGCTGACCGCCTATCGTGCCACCTTGGGCATCGAAGGTGTAGGTGTAGGTGTCCTTTTGCCAATGAGCATAGAGCGTGGTGTTCTCAGTCTTATCCCATACCTTGTTGTTGTAGGGTCTGCCCTTCGCATCAAGGTATTGGGTAGCGTTATTGTCTTTGCCGTCAAACCAGCCTATGAGGGAATAGCCTATGGTCTTAGGAGCCACACCCGACGCGGATGCGCACACGCTGTTATAGGTCATCGTGGCGGTATAGGTCGTGCGCGTCGAATAGGGAGGCGACGCTGCCGCTGTCGGGTTCGCAAGCTCGTCGATCATGTCGTTGAAGGTGACGGTATAGCGACTGGGAGTCCAATAAGCATACAAAGTAATTAGAGGCCAGTCACCGTATGTATAGTCATCGTCCTCGTAGCATATATCCCACTTCTCTTTTGTAGGAGTGCCATTTGCGTTGTAGTATTTGGTGCCCTCACCGTTCTCCTTGGTGAAATAGCCTTGAAAGTCATATCCGGCACGGGTAGGCGCCGTCACCGACTCCATGTCTTCTTCATAGTCGAAGCCGCCGTAACTCACATATCCCTCCCACCATACGAGGGCGAGGCCAAAGCTTTGTGGAACCCAGTAAGCATAAAGAGTTGCATCGGAGGTCTTATCCCACACATGAGCAGAGCTGCCGTCCTCGTCGTAGTACTTAGTGCCCTCGAATGACGAGGCGCCTGGATTTCGTATCCGGTCATAGTACCCCCGGAAAACATAGCCTTTACGCGACGGTTTCGTGATTTCCGGCATAGCAGATCCCTCAGTGGCTTGAACCTTATCTGTGCCGCCCGTACCCGTTTGTTTGTCAAATGTGACCGTATAGATGCCACGCCAAACCGCATTAAATGTGACCGATTTCGTACCGTTCGAAGAAAGCTGATTCATCTCCTCGGCACTGATGGTCTCACCTGCTGCATATACCTTAGTGCCACCTGAAATCTGCCAACCAGCGAAGCCGTAACCGTTCTTTTTAAGCGTGCCCTCATTGGCTAACGTATGTGAAGAGTCGTAAGCAAGCGACACAGAGGCAGGAGCGCTACCCGCTGTATTGCCGTTGCCGTTATAATTCACCGTGTAGCTGACTGGGTCGTAGTAGAGCTTGAGCACAAGAGAGCCATCGCCATCAATATTGCCCGATTCCTTATAGCCGGCCGCAAAGGCGTTTATGCTGTATCCGATGATGGCTTTTTTCTCAGCGGTTGCCGTGGTGTCTGTCGTTCCTGTCTTGCTCACTGTATCCAGCAAAACGTACTCGTTCTTGTTACGGTCCTTCTTGTAATATTCCACTTTATAGGCAGATTGACCTGCTTGCCATTGGGCCTTTAACAGCACAGCCTTATTGCCGAGTTCGGACAGCACCTCTATTGTCGAGGATGAGATGCTGTTACCGTTTTTGTAAAGCGTATCTATGCCATCAGCCTTCCAGCCTAGGAACTCGTAGCCTGCTCGCGTAGGATCGGTTTGTAGCGAGTAGTCGCTACCGCGCTTGACATTCTCTCTCGTAGAAGCGATGTTACCATAGTTCACGTCGAATATGAGCGTGTAGGTATCCTTTGAGCCATACAGAGCCCAGAGCTCGCTTGAACACGAGGTCAAGGGCACAGTGGCTCCTGGCAAACCAATGAAGTAGGCATCTGTGTTGGAGTAGGGATTCTTGTCATACCAAGCAATGACGTTTTGGTCCTGGTATGTGTAGGAAGACTTATCTAATACAACATTAGCGGTTAGGAAGGAATCTCCTATAGATATCGGGACCACCTTGTCCTCAGTCACGCCCTTTCCATCAGCCTTGTAGTTGATGTTGTAGTATCCATCCGTCCAATGGGCATAGAGTACTATGCTGGGGTAGGCAGGGTCTGTGCCCATAAATCGATAGTCCCCTTCTACCTGCCTGCCGCTCCCATCCAGTATCTTGTGACCGCCTTCTTTGGCCGTATACCAGCCTTCGACCATACTGTTCTTCACTCCGGCATCGCTACATGCTTGCGCCATGATGGACCAATAGTTGCTATTGTCGTCTAGGCCCATATTCTGATCCAGCGGAAGGTAATTGGATTTCCTACTTGCAAGGCCAAGGGAAAAGTAGGACTGAGCCTTGGTATCGTTCAGCCCGGGCAGGTTGACGTTGTATGTAATATATCCCTCATTGTAATAACCTTCGAAGTTCGCATTATCCCCTCGGCGACCGGTATGCGTAATAGTTCCGTCACTATCTGTGACGAAATACCACCCATCGGCAAAAAGATGCGGGAGTCCATACCCACGAAATGTGAACGTATCGCCATTGGAAGAAGTTAGGATCTTCGGAGGGAGAGGAGCCTTGTTACTAACCGTATTGGTCGCTGGGTCAATATATATGGCGAAGTCTGCTTCGCTTCCACCAGTGGTATACCACTTCCGCATCTCATCGAATATGGTCTCTCCTGTTACAGGATGGTAAACCCTGAATTGTGCATCTAAGGGCATATCGCCGCCGTCATGTTTTCTATATGGCCATACCGCTATATTGGGAACCTTTCCCTTATAGGGTCGGGTGAACGTCTCATGCAAGGTGAACTCCAGCGATGTGATAGCCCTGTTCTTCACCATAGCGTCGATCTGAGACATCGGCTCCCACTCCATCGAATAGTCGACGTAGCATGCATGAGAACTACTATAGATATGGGTAGCATCTTGGACATCGCTCATTGCGGTGTAGTTGTATATGAGCAAATGGTCTCCGCCGGGCTTCAGCGCAACGGTCTTGCCGGATTCTGGTACGTATCCGCGGTAGTTGTACTCGGTGTAGGTCCTAGAATCCCAAGCTGACGAGGTATCCTCTTTGAATTTGAAGTTCAGATCCGCGTCAGCACCGTCTGTCTTGAACTTCACATCCACTGTCGTGCCAGCGTTCCTGGTCCAGTGCGCATAGAGGGTCGTTAAGGGCACGTTCTTATCCCAGCTCCTCACGGAATTCCCATTCTCGTCCAGATATCGCCTTCCGTCCGTGGGGTGGTCGTACCATCCAGCAAAGGTAAAGCCGTTCGCAACAGGATTGCCCCCGTCAGGCTTAGGGGTAGGGCTTCCCACAGAAACAGTCTTACTCCCATAGGAACGGCTCTTCACTCCGTTCTCGTTATAGACGATGGTCTGTCCTGACCATTGGGCATACAGTGTTGTTGCTTCCGTTTTATCCCATTCCCTAACAGAGGATCCATCGGCGTTGAGATATTTATTGCCTCCGGCTCGAGCATCATACCATCCCAGCAGCGTCAGCGAGCCATAGGATGGACCTGATCCGTAGCCATCAGGCGCAGGTGTAGGATAATAACCCGGGTCAACTCCAGAAACTCCAGAGAGCTTTGGCTGGTATGAGTAACCTTCTGGCCCATTTACATCGTACTTAATATTAGCCCACTGGGCATATAGCGTAAAAGTAGAGTAAGACTTATCCCATTTCCGAGTCGATTTACCGTCACCGTCAACGTATTGATTTCCTCCGTATTTAGAGTCGTACCATCCGTTGAAGAAGTAGCCTGACCTTCTGGGACTGCCGGATGGAGAGTTCGGGGTGTCCAACCCCATCTCAACGACTCTGGTGTTACTACCCGATAGGGCGCCTCCGTTCGGATCATACGTTATCTGCGTTCCCCAGTGCGCATAGAGAGTGGTATTCTGCTCTATCCTGTCCCATTTCTTTACCGCCTGGTTATTGTCGTCTATATACTGATTGCCCTTGCCGGCAGCGCTTTGGTCGAACCAGCCAGCAAAGTAGGATCCTGACTTCGTGGGTTTTGAAGGGGGTGCGGGTGTATTTTCTCCGAGCACTGCATAGGCGGTATAAGAGAACGAGTTGCCGCCATTGGAGTTGAACGTGACCTTGGTTGCCCAATGTGCATATAGAGTGCATGAGTTTGTGGTCTTGTCCCATTTCTTGACAGAAGCTCCACTGTCGTTTAGATACTGCGTGCCACCAACGGCAGCATCGTACCATCCCATGAACTTCAGCCCGCTGCCGTGAGAGGGAGCCATAGGAGCTGACGGGGTAGCCTCACCGAACTCTGCCATCTTGCGCTCTACGGTGTATGCATTACCACCGTTGGAGTTAAACGTGATCCAAGTACCGGTAACTTCGTACTCAGCGATTATGATTATGAAATTGTCGCTTCCGCCGATGCTGCATGCGATATCCTTCGATGGACTGAAGTTATTGTCAGCATCTGTCACCTGGACTTTGGCACCACCCTCGCCACAGCTACTGAGGAAGCCCTTGAACTTGTGCCCGACATAAGCGGGAGGGGTGAAGATCTTATTCACCCAGTCCAGATAGTACTTACCATTCTTCTCCACGAAGCGGACCTCGGTCTTGCCAAGCTCCTGGATGCCGTCCGTAAATGGGTCATTAGCGTAGAAGTAGGCATTCCTGGTCACGGTAGCTCTTGTATTCGCGCTGCTGCTGCCCCACTGCGCATACAAGGTTGCACCTTCGAGGCGGTCCCACTTCTCGGATGAGCCCCATACGTCCCAGTCAGCCTGGGCACTGCCGTAGGTCTTGCCGCCTTCTGCCATGTCGGTCCAGCCGAGGAAGGTGTAGCCTTCAAGCGTTGGCTCATCCCCGTCGGGCAGCGGCGTATCCTCCCCGAAGCGCACGGTCTTGGGAGCATATTCGGTGGGGTTGGGCTGGACCTCTTCGCCTTCGGGCACATTTAGGTCGTAAGAGATAGTGTATTCCTCGTCTGCTTCTACCGTGATGCCAAGGGTGGTGCCAGAGGTTATGGGCACATTAGCAGCAGAAGCAGTATCTGTACTTGCATCTGCATCTTTGGCAGCGTCGTCAGCGTTGCCAGAAGCATTCTGCGCAGCGTAGATGGGTGCGCTGAGACGAGTGATGTTCGAGGTCAGATCACCTTCATCTGGCAGCGGATAAAACCTCTTTATCGTCTATGTCCACAATCTGGGACACCTGGGAGGCCTGAGCGGTAGTCTCGCTCGCATCGGCAGTCTCGGCTTCCGCTGCCTCTGTAGACAGCTGCACGGTCTGTTGCGTGATGCTGGACTGCGCCATAGCGGTCCGCTGTGTGTCCTCCATCACATCAGAGAGCACCACTTCTTCCGAGTGGATGTCGGCAGATGTAAAGAGCGTTCCATCTGACTTCATGGGCGTGGTGGAGCCACTGCTTTCGGCAGCCGAAGCTGGCACAGCCGGGCTCATGGTCATAACAAGCACGACGGCGAGCAGGATTCTGATCGTCTGGCTCGCCTTTGACTTCGCTATGTTCATCGCTTCTCGCATAATAGTTCGCCTTCACTCATCTGCGGGATACATGCTTGGTGGTGCCTTCGTGGTGTTCGCCTTAGCTTTTCAGCTTCGCGAATGTCCACGTGAGCGTGATCATCTGCTGGGAGGTGTCCAGGCCTGCTTGCACGAGCTGCTCCACATTGAAGGACGACCCTTCCAGCCCGAGCTGCCAGCCAATGCCGACCAGCTGGCCCGATTCCATCTTGAACCGATAGGCGGGTTGCGCCGCATCGTCAGCGAAGATGCTGCCAGTGCCGTTGCCTTCGCTGGTCCATTGGATGGGAACAGCGGCAGCAGCTGGCTCGGCTTGCGCGCCTTCGCTGGTCGCGTCGGCAGCGTCGGCTGCTTGAGCGTTATCGGTCTGCACGGCAGTCTCGCTCATGGCGAGCGTTGGTGCGCCGGTGAACACGGTGTTGATGCTATTGGTTGAGCACGTGATATTGCTGATGTAGACGGTGCTCTTGGAGTTGTTCTGGAAGCTGCTGTGCCCCTCAAGGGCTGCTGGAAGATCCTGGCTGAGCTTGAGGGTGGAGTTGCCCTCGGCTGTTGTCAGTTGCACGTTAAGCGGAATGGTGACGTTCACTGCCGATTCCGCAGCCGCTTCGAGCACGCTATCAGAGGGGGCAGCGATGTTTTCAGGGGCTTCTTGATCTACGTCCTGATCAGCATCTTGATCGGCATCGTCGCCGTCAGCGCCTCCCTCCGAAGGATCGCCCTGGTCGGGTGCTGGCTGCTCGGTAACGTTGACGGTGGAACCGCTGGAGTCCAACGGCAGGTCTACCGCGCCATCTGCGCTGGTGGCATATGCGTATAAGGGGATCATGGCGGCCACCAGTGAAAGAGCGGCCAGAGCGCCTATGAACTTGCGTGCACAACAACGATATCTGAGCATGGTGAACTCGCCTTTTGCTCTGTTGCGTTCACGCCTTGCTGGCGTCTCTCAGAAACGCAACGTTGATATTCGGTTGCTATGTACGACGTTGTCTCAAAACGTGATTCGTTTATACCTATATTGGCGACAAATTGCAATCGTTCTGTAACCTACATCTATAGAAGTTCCACACCAGAAGCCTTGGTGCTCTTCTTTGCTAGAATGACAACGCCAGCAAAAGTCCGTGTGCGGGCGGCGCCTCCTTGAATGAAAGGAGGTGATAGCCTATGAGTCTACATTTGCTCTATGAAATCCTGATGGCCTTAGCTGCGATTGCCACCGTAGCCGGGTTCGTACTCGAAGCCGTAAAGGAATATAGGGTTAAGGCTCAAAAAGTGTGCTCTTTTTGATGAACAATCGCGAGGTCAGAACTGATAGATCGATGCTTCAAGTTGTGTCGCACCAACTTTTCACTGGCTCAAAAAGTGTGCTCCATTAAGCATTGACACACCTGCTCAGGCAAGCTTTTTCGCAAGAGAAGTTGCCTTGAGACAGGAAATCCGCGTGAATAATCCAAGATGCGATCTGTGTGGGCGCGCCATGCGCAAGAACGGGACCACCTCATCAGGCAAGCAGAGGTGGCGATGTGGCAAGTGCGGGTCATCTTCCGTGAGGAGGATAGACTCACGGGCCAAGCGCCTTGATATGTTCCTGCGCTGGCTTCTCTCCAAGCAGACTCAGTCCGACATGGGATGCTCGCGCTCTACGTTCAAGAGAGCGACGAGAGAGTTCTGGGAGATATGGCCCATTGCTCCCTACACCGGGGAGATCTGTGATGTCATCTTCTTGGATGGCATCTGGAT
>NZ_CALPCC010000002.1 GCF_943192905.1 Adlercreutzia murintestinalis
TAGAGATTCATCTTCGATTGGCGCCAGGCTATAAATATAAGCTTAAAGGCTGGAAAGTTGAAGGCTGGGAATACGGCTATAAAGCTCCTCAGGGATCTATGGGAGCAACACTTATCCAGACCGTGCCGAATGCGGATATGAGCACATCCACTTATCAAGCATACCATGGCTGGATAGGTCGTGGCGTTGCAGGCAATATTACCTATACGCCTGAATTCGAAGATGAACCTGGGGAGACCTATAACTTAAGCGCAACCGCAGGCGCAAACGCGAGCAACGCAAGTGTTGAACCACAGACATATACGTTTAAACCGGCAGGCGGAAACGTATCCACAGTAACGCTGAACGCTGATGCGGCTTCAGGCTACGATAAAGCCAAAGGCAGCTGGGAAGTTTGGATCAAGGACGGCTCAACCGAAGGCGTAGATGCAAACGGGTTCAAGAAGCTGGATGTTCCGGAAGATGGCTCAGGAAAGGTAACCAAGCCCGTATACAACGAAGCTGACGACAACTGGACGGCAGATATCAACCCCGGCACTTACGGAGAAATTGACTTCCGTCCGTCGTTTACCGAAGGCGCAACCTATAGCCTGACGGCCAGCGAGGTGTCGCACGCGGCAAACGCAAGCGTTGAGGTAACCGCGCCCGCTCCCGCAGACGAGGCTGCAAAAACAAAATATACGTTCCAGCCGACGACGGGCACTACGTCGCTGTCCCTGAAAGCCGATCCCATTAGCGGCTGGAATAAGGCTGCTGGCACATGGGAGCTTTGGATACATGACGGCGTCCAAAACGAAGATACCGACGATAACGGTTACAACAAATACGAGTTCGGAGCAGCAGGCACAGGCAAGGTGACAGAGCCTGAGCCAGTGATGGAGGACGGCAATGTTGTCGGCTGGACTGCAAGCATTAACCCCGGCACCTACGGCGATATAGATTTCCGTGTGCGTTTCGACACGCCGAAGGAATATGGCATAACAATTGAAGCTGCCGCAAACGGCCATGTGAAGGAAGGCAGCCTGAACGTCGACCCTCAGAATTACAAGTTCAACATGGGCGACTATACCGCCGATGATGGCAATGTTGACGAAAGCGGCAATCTGATCATTACGCTGGAGGCACAGCCGATCGACGGATACGATATAAGCAATGCCACCTGGAGCGTTAAGCTCGACGGTACTCCTATAACCAGCGGTTTCGGTGAAAACGGGCTGCTTAGACCAGTGCCGGCCAAGGATGCCAGTAATAACGTCATTCCGGGTAAATGGACTGCAGCCATTGTTGGCGGAGGCAGGATAAGCGGCGCGCTTGAATACACGGTATCGTTCGGCAGTGCTGCTTCGTATGATATTTCAACAGAGCGCGGAGATCATGCACAGAGCGTTGAACTTCAACCTGCTGACGACAACAAGTACGAATTCAACACCGAGAAGACCGTTTCGTTGAAAGCGACTCCGGCCATTGGATATACGGGCAACGCAGCATGGTCTGCCACGGTCAACGGCGTTGCTGCTACTAGCGATCAGATAACCTTCGGCACCGATACCAAGGGCACCTGCACGGCCACCATCTTGGCTGGTACGCTTGGCCCGGTGGTGTTCACGGCATCGTTTGCCGACCATGATGCCTACGCTGTGTCCGCATCGACTGGCCAGCATGCGCAAAGCGCAAGCGTGGCGCCAAGCTCGAGCGCGCCGACCATCGTTGAGGGTGCCGATAACACCTACACCTATACGTACGATCCTGCTCAGGACACGCACGTGGTCATTGATGCCAAGCCCAACGATGGCTACACCACGAAGGCCTCTTGGGTCATCAAGGTGAATGGCGGCAACGATGCTGGTGGTTATGAGATCACCTATACGGCCGACTCGGATGATCCGGGCGAAGGCGCCACCGGCGACGGCGACGGTGGCGAAGGTGGCAACACTGGCTCCGGTTCCGGCGACGGCAGCGATACCGGCTCCGGCGACGGCAGCGCCGCCACTGTGGTGAAGGCGGCCATGCACGCGCCCACCGTTACCAAGCCCCAGCTGGTCACCGATACCGCGGGCAACGTAAGCTGGACGGCCCAGATCCAGGCTGGCTTTGCCGGTTCGGTGGAATTCGTGCCCAGCTTCAACGAAGTCTCTGAATTCCAGATCACCGCTACGGGCGTGCAGAACTACAAGGTGAACCAGATTGACGGGGAAGAGGTCAGCAGCGTTCAGGTAGTCAGGCCGGTGGATGCTGAGGGCAATCACAAGTACGCCTATTACCCAACGCCAACAGGTGATGGCACCGACACCACCGAGGTGGAGCTTGCGGCCGACCCAGTGGATGGCTATGCGAAGGATGCTGCTACGTGGGAGCTTTGGATCGACGATGGCACCGGCAGCGCCGAGAACGATGGCTACACCAAATACCAGTTCGGCACCAGCACAGACACCGTGCCTGGCGATGGCAAGGTGACCAAGCCGGTCTACAACAGCGATACGGGCACCTGGACGTGCACCATCCTGCAAGGCACGCTGGGCGCGATCGACTTCCGCGTGTCCTTCACGGAGGGCAGGTCGTACAACGTCGCCATAGATGTGACCGCTGAAGGCGACAATGTGCGCGAAGACCTCGATGTTGCCAAGTGGGGCCCAAGCGTGAGCCCGGCGACCTATACGTTCGTGCCCACCAGTAGCGAAGAGACGAAGGCGGGAACGGTCACCATAATGGCTCAGCCCGAACGTGGCTACTCTGTGCAGGATGTGGTCTGGGAAGTAACGGTGGGCGAAGGCGAGGGTGCCACCACCTTCACCATCGATGCCGAGCACGAAAACGACGGCACCGTGATAAGCACGCCCGTGTACAACGCGAATACCAAGAGCTGGACAACGGACATCCAGAAGGGCGTCTTGGGCGATATCACGTTCAAGCCCAGCTTCCCCAAGGAGGCAACGTACAGCATCACGACAGATAGTGATATGGGCATCCATTTAGAATACGACTTCTTAGATGCCTATGATCAAAGCGCGGTTGATAAGAGCACGATCAAGAACCAATTATTTGAAAAGGGTGCAGATAATTGGCAGGTGACCGAGCCTCAAAGTGAGACGTATACGTATAACAAGCAAACAGAGATCGTGATCACCTATTCTGCCGATATTTTCGAAGGCTTCGATCCTAATAGGTTCCGGTTCAACGCCAGCTATGTATACGATAAAATAAGTAACCCTTATTCCAAGGATTATGATCCGACCCATCCAGATTATGACCCAACTCGCGATGAAAGCTCTGACGAATACATCGAATTAGATCTTGGTGGGTTGTCTAAGAAATGGGATAGCGAGAACAACTGTTGGAGGCTCACGCTCCCTGGAAATATACGGGGAGATTTGGAAATCTCCATTGATCACTTGAAAGTGTATCGGCATCAGGTTAATTTCAAGAACTATGACGGCCTTGATGGTGACGGAAATATCAAGCCGTACGCCCAGTACTATCCAACGAACGAGAAGACGAAGTATCCCTATTGGGCTACATATACCGGTACATATGTGCTCCAAGATGAGGTATGGTCAACTCTTAAGTGGGTGTTTGGACAAGGTGATATACGTCCGGCAACATTCGTAGAGCTCGTGGATTCCACCATCATGCCAGACGCGAACCCGACCCGCCCGGATGACGCCTATTACACCTATACGTTCAAGGGTTGGACCGAGGAAGAGAACCCGGAAATCGACGCGGACGTCATTCCCATGGAGGAACTTGAGGCCAGCATCGTGAAGGGCGACAAGACCTACTACGCGGTGTACACGCGCGCTCCGCGTCAGTACGAAGTGACGGCCGAGGCCAACGGCAGCACAGTGGACGAACATCACGTGCTGGATTCCAAGGTGGAGATCCTTGAACCTGAGGCCACCACCACCGAAGAGGGTCCGAAGCACTACTACAGCGCCTATCCGGAAAGTTCCACGGAGCGCACGAAGGTGGTGATCACCGCTGAGCCTACCGAGGGCTGGAAGGCCAACCCGACGTGGGAGGTAACGGTCAATGGCGTGAAGGTGGAGGACGCGTATCCTGAGCCACCGAACTCGCCAGGGGCGGCACCCGGCCCAGATGATGGCACTTCAAAGGGCACGACGGTCAAGGCGGCCATGTATGTGCAGCCTACCAAGGTGACCATGCCGGTATGGGATGCGAGCGCCAACGATGGCAAGGGCGCCTATGTGGCGGAGATACTTCCGGGCGTGTTCGGCAACGTTGAGTTCAAGGTCAGCTTCAACGACCCCGATGCGTTCCCGATCACCTTTGTGAACGAGCACGTCAAGGACAGCGAAGGCAATGCCACCACGCTGTATGCAGAGGACATCAATGCGGGCACGCCGTACCCCGAGTTCATGGAGTCCGACGACTTCAAGAACCGGGTGGGCACGCCTCAGAAACCGTGGGATAACGACCATGCCTATTACTTCAAAGGCTGGACCGAACAGGCCAATGCGGAGGTAGACGCGGACGTCATCCCGATGACAGCGGATCCGAACAACCCCTCGGCCGTAACGCCGATGGATCAGCGCACGGTCGACTCGGCGAAGACCTACTACGCAGTGTTCCGTTCGGTGGCACTGCACGACATGACCATCGAGCTGTACCAGTATGCCGATGCGTCGGACGCGGCTCAGCAATACGACTATGCAGGACCGGATGCCAGCAGCACGGGTTCCTACACGGTGCGCCTGCCCGAGACAACCAGCTCTGACGACCTGAGTCAGGTGTCGGTGAAGCTACCGGCCACCACGGCCACCATACCGACCCAGATGAAGGATGGAAGCGTTGCGGAGGGCATTGCGGGCCACATGATGACCAGCTGGTATCTGCCGGAAAGCGACCCGAGCGCCAGCGATGCCAACGCTAAGGTCGACCTGGAAGCGGCATCAGGCGAAGGCGCTAGCGCACCAACGACGTTCAGCTTCGCCGGGGCTACGGGTGAGGGCAGCGATGGCTACCTGACCGTGACCGCCGATAAGCTGCTGCCAGCTGACAGGCTGCCCGTTACGGGCGACGTTACGGTGAAGCTGGTCGCAGGCTGGCGTGCCACCATCCAAGGCACCGCAGCCACCGATGCTGCCCGCTTCAATCTGAAGACGGATGCGAGCGGCAGCATGGAGGCGGCTCAGTTCGTGCAGCTTCAGTCCAGCACGGCTCGCGCACTGGCGGTCAGCGCAACGTCTGCGCCAGACGCAGAGGCGTTCGCGAAGCTGTTCCGCACGCAGGATGGCGGCGCTGCGCCCACCGAAGACGATATGGCAGCTACTGCGTTCCGCTTCCCCTACTTCGAGCGGGATTACTGGTCCACCAACGACGAGACCGAAGCCTACGACAAGGCTCACGAGTTCTCCTACACCGGCGGCGCGATCTCAGCACAGCTGTGCATGATAGAGGGCACCAACAGCATCGATCAGAGCACCACCGTGGGCAAGCTGGGCCTGTGCCTGGCGGACACCCTGCGCACCTTGACGCAAGACGAGGTTGACGGAGAGACCTTCAACCTTACCGAGAGCGAAGAGGAAGGCGGTGGCAAGGGCGAACAGCTGGGCAAGATCGTATGGCAGTTGCAGATGCTCAACGAAGCCGACGCGCACCAATACGCTTTCGGCAGCGCCACGCAGACCTGGTGGGGCGAATGGTTCGAATAGGGACCACGCATGTTGCTCATGCGCTGAGCAGAGTGCCCAGCGCTAGCAGATAAGGGAAAGACGCAAGTAGAAAGACACGAGTAAGAGGATACCGATGACGAACAACAACGACATGAACCAGGCTCCGAACCAACCTATGCGACCGCGCGTGCAGGTGCAGCCGCAAGCGCCGGTGCAGCCGCGCACGGGCACGCCGAACGTTGCTTTGGGGCAACCCGAAGGCCAGGACCCCAAGAAGAACGGCCGTAAGCGCACCATCTTGGTGGTGCTGCTGGTGCTCATCGTGGCGCTGATCATCTGGCTTCTGATATGGCTGTTCGCCTGCAACGGCAACAATCCCTTCGATACGAACGCGCAAAGCGGCCAGGCGCCCTACAAGACCGAGGAAGAGATGCGCGCCGAATTGGATCGCAAGGTGGAAGAGGGCATGTTCAACATCTCCATCGCCAGCGTGATCGAATTCGAGGATGGCACCTCGAACGGTACCGCCTACATCGAGAACGTACCGGGCAACCGCTACAACATGCAGGTGACCATCACCGAGGATGAAACGGGCGATGTGCTCTACGAGAGCGGTGTTCTGCAGCCGAACCAATACATAGAGAACATCACGTTGACCCGCGATCTTGATCCGGGCAGCTATGAGGCCACCGCTATGTTCACGGCGCTCGACCCCGACACGTTCCAAGAGACGGGCCAGGCTGCCGCAAAGGTGAACTTGGAGGTGCTGGGCTAGGCGAGCGCACAAGCGCATGCGCGCCAACGGCGAGCAACGGCGTTTCCTATTGCTGAATCCCCATTCAACTGGGAAACGCCCTTGCTCTCCGTTGGAGAGCGCAGGGCTGGTCAAAGGCAGTGCGTGCCCATGGGGCCAGCCCGCAGATAGACGGGGGATGCGCCCTCACCCAGGGGCGCATCGCTCGGGGCCGCACCAAGACCCGAGCGGCCGTACTGAACAGGATGCGATCGCATCCAGGAAGCGCCAAGGCGCATCCGCTCGAAGGCAGGCATGAAGCGAAGCCGAGCCTTCACAGAGAGGTATCAAAGGGTAGGGAACCTTTTGATATAGAGAAATGGTCACATCGATACAAGGAGGAAATGACCATGAAGAAGATGACGAAGATCTTCGGCACCGTAGCAGTATCCGCAGCTCTGGCCATTGGCACCGCTATGCCGGCATTCGCTGACCCCGGCCTGGCTGGCGATGCGACCGGCGACAAGCAGGACCATGCCGTTCAAGGCTCTACGGACCCGAACGCTGACAAGCCTACCATGAGCACGGACGTTCTGGCCTATTACGACAAGTCCGCCAGCGAGTCAGAGAACCAGGTGTCGGCTGCAGTGCCGCTGGGCGTCTATGTGGTGATCAACCCCTCGGGCAACACTGAGCAGACCATCATCACGCCGAGCAACTACTACATCAAGAACACCGGCAAGAACACCGTCGAGGTCACCAATGTCAATGCGAAGATGAACACGAATGGTAAAGTCACGTGGAGTGCTGTGGCAACGGGTACGACCCTGACCACGACGAAGACCATGAAGATGCTGTTCACCACCGGTGCGAAGCAGATCGACCTGGCAACTGCGACTACGAGCGGCTACACCAACTTTGGTCTGACCATCGCCGAGGGCTCTTCTGCTGGCTTTGATATCGTTGGCAAGTCCTTTGTTAGCACTTCTGATGCTGGCAGCATCCAGGATCAGACCGAGTTGGCTGACAAACTGTTCGATATGACCTACACCATCGCGAAGGCGACGGCATAAAAAGAGCTTCATCTGTTCGACGCTCTGTCGAATGGCGCCATAAAGGCGAAGTAGCAGGCACCGGAGCGGCAGCTTCTTGGCGGTTGCGCCGCTCCAGATGCCCTGAAGAGCGGGAGCTGGCCCCTGTGGCCATGGGCCTTGGCGGCTGGCTCCCATCGCAACGAGTGTAAGGATGCACCCCCGAAATGGCAAATGAATATCGCAAGGATGCTGGCAACCCTCGCCCCGTGTCGCCGTCAGGCGCCTACGGTGCGCCGCACTACCCGGTAGGGCAGCAGGCGAACATGGCCGCGCCGCAGATGGCGCAAAGAGGTCAGGCGCCGCAGCCCGTCCCGCAGCCGGGCTTTGCAGCGCCGGGGTCTGCACAGCAGCCCCCGGAGGAGAAGAAGCGTCGTCGCGGCGCCGGTTTCTGGATCGGCATCGTGGTGGCCTTGGTTGCCATCATCCTGGCGATAGTGTTGGCGTTCATCTTGCTCGGCGGGAACGACGAGCAAGGAAGGCGCGCCGGTACGCTCGGCCAGCTGGAAGGCAAGACGGAAGAAGAGATCGTCGCCGAGCTGAACCGCGCTGTGGACGAGGGCATGTTCAACATATCCATATCGTCCAACGTCACCTTCGAAGATGGCACCTCGGAAGGCGACCTGCGCATAGAGAACGTGCCAGGCAACCGGTATCTGATGCAAGTTGACATCAAGCGGGACGACACAGGTGAGACCATCTACGAGAGCGGCATCCTTGAACCGAACTATCACATCCAATCGGACAAGCTCTCCACGGATCTGGATGCGGGCACCTACGAGTGCACCGCCGAGTTCCATGCCCTTGATCCCGACTCGGAAGAGGAAGTGGGCACGGCGGCGGCCAAGCTGGTCATCAATGTGGCCAACTGATCGGGCCAGGTTGGGGCCAGGCACGTAAAGGGAATGGGCGATTTCATGCTGGGGAGCACTGAGAGGCAGCTGATGAGGTAGCGCTATGAACGGTTTTCTCAAAAGGATCATATCGTGTGCAATGTGCGCGTTGCTCATTATGGGCATGGCTGCACCCGCCTATGCCGTTCCTGGTGCTGCGGGTGTGACAGGGCCTGACGAGCAGGATGTGAGCTATTCGACCGGGGACATCATCGGCGACAAGGCCGAGTGGGGCATGGACCAGAGCGTCATCCAGAACCCGGGCAGCCAGACCCCGGGGGACAAGACCACCATGTCCACCAGCGTGTATGCCTACTACGGGGACACCAGCCCCTTCTCGCTCCAGCGCACGTTGGATAGCATTTCGGGCACGTTGGACGAGCTTTCGTGGGCCTCGCTGAGCGCTCATGTGGTGGGCGCAGCCGAGAGGATCACCTATACCTGGCATGCGGAGAGCCGCCCCGCAGGCAGCGAAGAACCCTTCGAGCCGGTGCATCTGGTGGGTGGGTCCGCCGATGAGCCTTTCGGCATCAGCGGCACCTTGAACGCTGCTGAGAACAAGGAGATCGTGCTTCCCTTGGGCAGTCAGATCGTGGCTGGCAGCAATGAGGGCTTGCAGGATCAGCGGGAGTACCGTTTCACGGTGACCGCGGTGAAGCCCAGCACTGGCGAGCAAGCCGAGACCACCATGACCGTGGTGGTGGGCAATAACTACCTTACCGTGCTGTATGCGCCGCAGGGCAGCGACCCGTACGATTTTGATGCGCGCATCACCGGCGTGTTCTTGAAAGGGTCCGAACTCGTCTGCGCGAGCCCCATCGAGGATGAGGCCGTGCTGGATGCGTTCGCGGGGGTGGCGGGCGGCTTCGCGCTGAGCCACACCTGGCAACTGAGCGTGTCGGGCATCGCAGGCTGCGTGAAGTCCATCGATTCCGTAGCATTCTCCATCACCGCAGATGAGGCGGCCCTGATCGAGCAGGGCGCGGCCAAGGCAGTGGCGTTCGAGGATGGGCGCACCACCGTCTATGCGGGCAACGGGTTGCAAGCCGTCAGCGAGACCGACGATGACGGGGTGGAGCATTTCTATGTGATCATTCCGAAGGATGGCGGCAAAGGGCTTGGCAGCTATGCGCTCATGTTCCAGAATGGCGATACGGTGCAGGTGTCGGCACGCGTTGAGGGCACGGGCGGTCAGGTGAGCCCTGTTGGCACGAAGACCTGGTCGATGGCTGATGCGTGGGGCAACCCGGCAGACATCCGCTATGTCATGGTGCCGAGCGCAGGCTACAAGGTTGCCAGCGTTGTGGTGACCGACGCTCTGGACCGTGAGGTGTTCTCCTATCCGGCGCAGGCGCTGACCTCGCCCAGCGCACTCTCGCTGACCGGGTTGTTGCAGGCGGGCGGCAGCTACCAGATGGTGGTCGCCTTCCAGCGAACGGAGAGCGACCCGGATGCCGCTCCGGTGACCTTCGAGGCCATGGCCTGCGATGAAGCGGGCGCGCCCTTGACGAGCGATGTGAGCATCTCTGCGACCGGAACGCTGCGCGATGCGTCGTCTGTCAGTGCTGCGCCGGGGGCATCGGTGCGCCTGGAAGGCTTGATGCGGGGGTCGGGCGTCAGCGTGGTGTTCGCCAGCACCAGCCATGAGGCCCTGCGCACGGAAGTGTCTACCGATGGCGGTGCTACCTGGCAGGCGGGGCCTCCCATGATCGGGAGCACCTGCCTTGTTGACGAGATGACCGCAAACACGCGGTTGCGATTCGTGTGCCATGCCAGCGCGCAGGGTGCGGATCTTCCCGCCTATGCTGTGGTGGCGCGCATCGTGGATGGCGATGGGGTCACCTTGGCCCAGACCGGCACCGGCACCAGCAATGCGGCAAGCACCGATACTGGCGACAAGGTGGTGGTGGCCTCCACCAGCGTCAAGCGCGGCAGCATGGCCGAGGTGAGCTTGAAGGGCGGTCCGTATCGCACGGTGGTGCGGGCGTATCTGATCTCGGCGGATGGCACCGTGCAGACCGATCTTGCATCCGATCTTTCCGGCAACGAGGAAGACGGCTGGAAGATACACACGCGTGCGTTGGAGGACATGGTCATCTGCGTGCAGTTCGCGGGCTATACCGACTATTTTGTGACCGCGCAGCGTCCCAGTAATGGTGATTTCCAGCTCAACGGCAGCCCATGGGAGACTACCGATAGCCCTATCAGGGTCGTAGAGGGCACCTCGCCGTCTATGCTTCGCATCTCCGCTAAGCCTAGCTATGTGATAAACAGGGTCCTATGTGAAGGCATCTCTTTCGGCGGTGAGGGCAACCCGAAATCGGTGAGCGTGGAGCTGCCCTATCAAAAAGCAGAGGATCACCCCATCAAGATCGTGTTCACCCCAGCTGACGACGATGATGAGTACATCGACATCACGGTTTCGGTGAACACATCCATCAGCAAGCGCAGCGCGGCGGCCATGCAGTCGGGCACGGTACCGCTATCCACCGAGCAGAGCGGTCCGCGTGAGGCATCGATGCTGGGTGCGGTGCCGCAAACGCTGAGCGATACGACGCCTGCTGGTGTGGTGGGCGCTGCGGCAGGAAGCAGCCGCGCGGCAGCCGATCAGGCGGCAGACCAGGCAGACGAGGCTGCCAGCGAGGCGACGGGTGCAGCAGTGGCCAGTCCCTTAGAGGACGAGCCCGAGGGCGCTTTGGGCGGTCTGGTGATGCCGCCGAACGTGCGCATCAAGAAGGGCACGCCCTATACGTTCAGCATCTATCCGAACGACGGGTATACGCTGGACGAGGTGCGCATCGTGACCACCAGCGGAGAATTGGTCAAGGTGTACACGAAAGACGATCTGCCGCTGATCAGCGACCAGACGCTCGGCGGGGGCGACGGAGATGCCGTGTATGGTTACAGCTTGCCCTTGCCAGGCGATATCCTGACCCAGAGCGTCAGCATCAATGTCAGCTTCACCGAGGACGCGAATGCCATCTGGGGGGCGCTGGACACCACCACCATCGGGTGCTCGGATGGCGGCTTCATATCGCCTTCCGGAGAGATGCGCATCCCGCGGGGCAACACGGTCAGCGTTGACCTGACGGCTAAGCCCGATGCGGGTTATCGCCTGGCGCATCTGTGGCTGATCAGCACCCAGGGCAAGGAGGATATCGCCGAGGGGCGCCCGAAGGGCGGCGACTTCAACGTAGAGCTGAAGGGCGGCATGCAGGTGTATGCGGAATTCGAGCGCGACACCGCCTCCATCTGGGTGGATGACAACGTGGCGCACGGAACGCTCAGCCCATCGGGTAACGTTGATGTGGTGCTGGATGATGGCGCACGCGTCTACTTCTGGGCCGACGAGGGCTACCGCCTGACCGAGATCATAACAAGGTATCCCAACGACCCGACCGAGTACCGCCAGAAGGTGGCGTCGAACACGTATTCGTGGGATTTCTACGACATTGAGGACGGCATGCAGATCAGCGCCGTGTTCGGTCCGGGCGCGACGCCGCAGGTCGATCGTCATACCATTACCGCTACGGCCGAGAACGGCACCATATCGCCTGCGACCATGCAGGTTGCGGCGGGCCAAGATGCTGTGTTGACGTGCCGCCCGCAGCCAGGGTACATCTTCGATTCCATTGAGGTGACCTACGCTAACGGCACAGCGGTGAATCCTTCGCGGGTTTCGGTTGAGGGCGGCAAGATCACGGTGCGCGCGATAGACGGCACCATGCAGGTGCATGTGACCTTCAAGGAGATGCTCTTCCATACCGTGCGCCTGGACCTTGAGATAGAAGGCGGCCAGCTGTCTGCGACGAACAGCGTGGAAGGCGCCCTGCTGGTGCGTGACGGCCAGAGCGTGAAGGTGAACGTGGTGGCTGCGGATGGCTATGTGCTGGACGGCCAGCCTGAGTACATAGAGGACAGCGAGCCGGGTCTGTTCTCCTTCTTCGCGGCGCGAGAGCCGTCGAAGCTGGATTACGCCAATGGGGTAGCTACGCTGGAGCCGCACGCGAGCGGCCTTCTGACGGCGAAGTTCCGCTCTACGAAGGAGCCGGAAGGCCCTGATAGCAGCTCGTCGAGCAGCAGTAGTTCGTCGTCGGGTAGCTCATCTGCGGGGTCCTCTTCCAGCAGCTCTGCCGGAAGCTCGGGCGGCACCGAGCAGCCAGGGGGCGATCCCTCAGAGGAATACGACTTCGTCATCACAGCCACGGCGGGCGAGCATGGCAGCATCGAGCCGTCCGGGCGTGTGGGGGTCAACGAAGGTCAGAGCGCCGTGTTCACGTTCAAACCAGATGCAGGCTATCAGGTATCCAGCGTTACGGTGGATGGCACGCGTTATGAAGGTAGGCGCGACCAGTGGACATTCTCCGAGGTAAGCGATGATCATCGGGTCCATGTGGAGTTCGTCGAGCGAACGGCACAGCCGCTCACCCCGCTGACCACTCTGCGAAACATGATGTCGGCGGCTGGGTTGGCGCCGACCGGAGATGCCATGGTAATCGTCTTTGGCGTGCTCTCGATGATGGCGCTGACCGGTGGCGTATTGGCTCTCTATTCTGGGCGTAAACGCAAGGAAGGGTATCGAGATGACAACTGTAGGTGAGAACTATCTCACTCAGATCGAGTTCAAGAAGCGCCGGGTCGGCGGCGTGGACGTAGAGAACGTGGTGAGCCATTTTGAAACGCTCACGCAACTGTACGAGCAGGAACTAGCGCAAAACGCGGCTGCGTATTCGCAACAGCTGTATCAGCGGGATATGCAGATCAGGCAGATGCAGCAGCAGTATGCCGATGCGCTGCAACAAGCCGCTGCTGCGCAGGACGAGGCAGTGCGCATCGCAAGCGAACAGCGTGCGGAAGCCGATGCGCACGAACGCAGCCTTACCGCCTGTGAAGAGTACCTGCCAGCTATCTGGGACTGCGTGTCGCGCATGGAGCGAGCATTCTCCGCGCGCATACCGGATATGCCGCCGCGGTGATCTTGCCGTATCGTAGGGTGAAGCAGCGATGCCTGAATTGGTAGTGGGAAAAGTCGTGGTTTCCGAGCGCCCCGAGCCGGGAGCGGGTACGGGATGGCATCTGTGGTGGCCATCGCTCTTGCGCATCGTCTTGAACATGGGGCGCCCGATCAGGTATCGGGAGTTCTACTTCGACCTGGATACGGTCCCGCATGAGCTCTTGGCCGAAGCTCTCGAGTGGTTCACGGACGAGGGTGTCTATATCTATTCGAGTCGGCAGACGAACAAGGGCGTGTGCCGTTTCGGCGTGAAGGGGTTCTACACCATATTGGCTCGGAATGCCTTCGAGGTTCCTCTCTTCGAGCGAAAGAGCGCCGTCGAGCTCATGCGCATATGGCCGCAGAACGGCGAGTCGTAATGGAGGAATGGCTACACCTTCTTGGCGGTGCCATCGTGCTCGTGTCGGTCTTCGCGGCGATCGTGTGGTTGCTCACGCCGCAGCCGGGGCGCATGGTCGGTGCGCGCGATCCGCAGATCGAACACGAAGCGCGGGAGCGACTGGTGGATGCGTGCGTTGCGGCCACAGATGAGGAAGCGCGGCGTGCGGCGCAAGAGAGCTTGCGCACGTGGTCCGAGCGGGTAGCGCGTATTCGCTATCGCAGGTATCCCAGCATTGCTGCCCGGCAGGCGGTGTCTACGTTGATCGTGGCTGCTTGTGGGGTGTTGACGTGGTCGATCGCGTCAAGCGTGCCATCCGAGATGCCCGTAGCCAGGCTGGTCTGGGTCTTCGTGTGTGCCATCTTCTTTGGCAGTGCGCTTGCCTTTGGCGTTGCCGTGGCGTTCAAGGTGGACGTCTTTGCGGTCCAGGGAAGCCTTGAGCGACGCCATTATGCCGAAGAATCCAAGTTGCGCATACCCGCACCGTGCTATCTTGATCTGTCGGCTGCCTACGATGCGGCAGAGAGATTGGGTGGTTATAGGCTGATCGATACGCGACCTCAGCACAGGGCCATCAGCTATCCGCTTGAGGGGGCCATCGCGTATTTCACGTCGGATGAGCGTGGGTCTCATTTCGAGAGTGGCATCCATATGGATCAAGCCGACCTCTCGCGCTGTCTTCCCGATCGGGATATCTGCGTCTTCGTGGTCTCCGATTATGGTCGCGAAAGCCACGAATTGACGTGTCAGTTGCGCGATATGGGGTATCGGTATGCCTATGATCTGGGTGGCATTGCGGGGTGTTACGGCCGGGCTGCTCGCATCAGCTACGTTTTGAATGCGGTACTGGGTGTGAAGAAGGCGTCGTGCGCTCATGGTTGCGCGCATCCTTGCAGAGCATGATGCTCTCTGTAGTTTTGAAGACGACCGGCTGCCGTGCATGCGAGTGTGCTTGCGATGTGCGACAATCGTGCGCAAGAGAAACGAGCACGTTAGGTAGCACATGCCAGCCCAGTTTGAAGTACGCGCCGCCGCGTCCGATGCGGTTGCGCGCATTCAGCAGCAGTTGAATCTGCCACATTTCATTGCCGCAACGTTGGTTGCGCGCGGTCTTGATACGCCCGAGAAAGCGCAGGACTTCATGCGTCCTTCCCTTGAGCGTGATTGGTTGAATCCCTACGACATGCCCGGCATGACCGCAGTGGCCAATGCGGTGGAGGCGGCCATCGACGCACACCAGCACATCGTGGTGTTCGGCGATTTCGACCTGGACGGCATCTCTGCCACCACCGTGCTCACGCGCGGCATTCGGGCGCTGGGCGGACGCGCCACCCCGTTCATTCCGAAGCGCTTCGAAGAGGGCTATGGTCTTACGATGGCGGCTTATGAGCGCATGAAGCCGTTGCAGCCTGAACTGATTGTCACGGTTGACTGTGGCATCGCGTGTGCCGAAGAGGTGGCGACCATCGTGACCGATGGAGTGCCCGTGGTGATAACCGACCACCACGAGGCGGGCAATCTCATGCCGTGCGACGTGCCCATCTGCGACCCGAAGACGGTGGACGATTGCCCTAGTGCCATTCTTGCTGGTGCGGGCGTGGCACTGAAATTGGTGCAGGTATTGGGCAGCCGCCGCGGGTTCCCGCACCTGTGGCGCAGCTACACGGATTTCGCGGCGCTGGGCACCGTAGCTGACCTCATGCCGATGCGCGACGAGAACCGCGCCTTGGTGGCCGATGGTCTGGCTCGTATGAACGAGGAAGCGAGGCCATGCATCGTGGCGCTGGCCGAGGCAAGCGGTGCTGCAGGGAAGGCCATCACGTCGACTTCACTCAGCTTCACGCTGGTGCCGCGCCTGAACGCGGCCGGCCGCATGGGCGATGCCCAGTTGGCCTTGGACCTATTGATGTGCGACAGCTACCCGGAAGCCTATGAGTTGGCGCGCCAGCTGGAAGGCGTTAACGACAAGCGGCGCGCTATCGAGGCGGAGCTTTCCGAGGTTGCTAAGGAACAAGCTGCGCAGATCTACGACGGGCAGCGCGCCTTGGTGGTGGCGGGCGAGGGGTGGCACGAGGGCGTGAAGGGCATTGTGGCCAGCCGCTTGGTCAGCATGTATGGCGTACCTACGCTGCTGTTCACCATCTGCGGCGACGAGGCGCGCGGCAGTGGCCGGTCGGTGGGCAACGTGAACCTGTTCGCCGCCATCGAGAGCGCGTCCGACCTGCTCACGCGCTTCGGTGGGCATGAGGCTGCGGTGGGGGTGACCCTTCCCGCGAAGAACCTGCCTGCGTTCGCGCAGCGCTTGGCCGCCTACATGGACCAGCTGCCCGAAAGCGAGTTCCAACCCATCATGGAAGTGGATGCGCTGGTGGGCTTGAACGAGCTGACGCTTCCTGCGGTGCAGATGGTCGACTTGCTAGCGCCGTTCGGGCAGGAAAACCGCGTGCCGCTGTACCTGGCGCGCAACGTGACGCTTGCGAACTGCCGAGCGGTGGGCGCCGACAAGAACCATTTCAGCTGCACGTTGACCGATGGGCGTGCCAGCGTGAACGGCATCTTGTTCCACTGTCAGAACATCCAAGACCTGCTGCACAACGACTCGGTGGTGGATGCTGCCTTCAACGTGCAGATCGACGAGTGGCGCGGTCGGCGCAACGTGAAGGCCATGCTGGAGACGCTGGCGCCCGCGTGCAGATGCGAAGGGCTGCATGCGTGCATCGATCCTGAGGTCGACCGTCTGTTCGAGCAGCTGTTTGGGCGGGCGGAGGATGCGGCGGGCTGCGCGCTGACCACGCAGGCGCGCCGTCATGCGGCCCCCAGCTCAGCGGAGCCATCGGAGCGCGGTCGCGCCTTCTGGGAGGAGCTGGGCGCGCGCGATCCGAAGGCGCTCGAGGCTGAGGTAATTTCGGCCATTATTGGCAATGGCCAGTTGCATCCGGCACAGCGGCAGATCCTTGATCGGCTGCAAGCGGGCCGCTCCACGCTGGGGGTCATGGCCACCGGACGCGGCAAGTCGCTGGTGTTCCAGGTGTATGCGGCCATGCAGGCGCTCGTGCATCATAAGGCCAGCCTGTTCGTGTATCCGCTGCGCGCGCTCATGGCCGACCAGGCTTTCCACATGGCGCGCCAACTGGGCCGTTTCGGGTTGCGCTGCGCGGTGCTGAACGGCGAGAGCAGCCAGACCGAGCGCGAAGCGGTGTATGCGGGCGTTGCCGAGGGCAGCGTGGACATGGTGCTGACCACGCCGGAATACCTCGCCTTCCACGCCGACCGCTTGGCTCACACCGGACGCATCGGCTTCATGGTGGTGGACGAGGCGCACCATATTGGCCTGGCGAAAGCGGGCCAGCGGTGCGCTTACCGCCAGCTGGGCAGTGTGGTCAGTCAGCTGGGCGGCCCGGTGGTGCTGGCGGTTACTGCAACTGCTCCAGGTGAGGTGACCGACGATGTGGAGGCTACCTTGCCCATTGAGGATCGCGTGGTGGACGATGCTTCGCGCGACAACCTTCATGTGAACGACCAGCGCAACATCAGGAACCGCGACGACTACCTGGCGCATTTGGTGGCATCGGGTGGCAAGGCGGTCATCTATGTGAACTCGCGCGAGCAGAGTGTGGGCGTGGCGCGGCGCTTGCGCCGTCGCGTGCCGCAACTGGCGCCCATGATCGGCTTCTACAATGCCGGGCTGACACGTATCGAGCGCAACCGTATTGAGGATTTATTCCGCAGGGGAGACATTCAGGTATTGGTGTCCACCTCAGCCTTCGGGGAGGGCATCGACATTCCCGATATTCGCAACGTGGTGCTCTACCATATGCCGTTCAACGAGGTGGAGTTCAACCAGATGGCGGGCCGCGCCGGGCGCGACGGGCGCGAGGCATGGATACACCTGCTCTACGGGCGCGACGATGTGTCCATCAACGAGGGCATTCTGGCCGATCTGACGCCTGACCGCGACGTGATGGCACAGGTCTACCGTTGCTTGTGCAGCCTGCAGAAGGAATGTCCGCACGATGCCTTCCAGCTGACGTTCGACGATCTGGCGCGCCAGGCATCTGACCGTTTCCGTATCGTTTCACCCACGGCTGCCGCCTGCGGCGTGTCCGTTTTTCGCGAACTAGGCCTGATAGAGACGCAGGAAACGTATAATAATGGCGTGACCACGCACAGTATCCGCGTGAACGCTGGCGCGCCGAAGTGCGAGTTGACCGATTCGGTGCGCTATTGCGAGGGCCTAGACGAGCTGGGCATCTTCCGTGCTTTCCGCGATTGGGCCATGCGTGCCGACTTAGGCCGCTTGACCGTGCGCATCACGCATCCCATCACGCCCGACACGAAGCGCGAAGGACGTTAGGACATGGCCGTGTCTGCCGAACATACTCCGCCCAGGGCACCCGAAGAGGTGTTCGCCGAGCTTGCCACCTTGATTGGCGAGTACATGGGTCCTGACGATGAGGCTATGCTGGCGCGCGCGTTCGAGTTCGCCAACCAAGCGCACGCGGGCCAGTTGCGCAAATCGGGCGAGCCGTTCATCAACCATCCGCTCGAGGTAGCCAAGATCCTGGCCGATCTGCGCATGGATGCGGAAACGGTGTGCGCTGCCATTCTGCACGACACGGTGGAGGACACCGAGGTTACGCCCGAGGATGTGGAGCGCGAGTTCGGCGCGGACGTGCGCCAGCTGGTGGAGGGCGTCACCAAGATCACGCGCATCGAAGTGGGGTCGCTCTCCGATGAGCAGGCGGCCACCATTCGCAAGATGCTGGTGGCTATGGGCAAGGACATTCGCGTGATCGTCATCAAGCTGGCCGACCGGCTGCACAACATGCGCACGCTGGCCAGCCTACGCGAAGACCGCCGCATCTTTAAGAGCCGCGAGACGCTGGAAATATACGCACCCATCGCGCATCGTTTGGGTATCAATTCTGTGAAATGGGAGCTTGAGGACCTGGCGTTCTTCTACCTTGAGCCCAACAAATACAAGCAAGTCAGCCGCATGGTCACCGACAGCCGCGCTGAGCGCGAGGAATATCTGAGCAATGTGGTGAGCGTTTTGCATGGCGAGATGGAGAAGGTGGGCATCGATGCGCGCATCATGGGGCGCCCGAAGCACCTGTATTCCATCTATCAGAAGATGACGAAGAAGGGCAAGGGCTTCTCTGAGATATACGATCTGATCGCGGTGCGCATCATCGTACAATCGGTGAAGGATTGCTACAGCGCGCTGGGGGCCGTACACACGTTGTGGCGTCCGATGCCGGGGCGGTTCAAAGACTACATTGCCATGCCGAAGTACAACATGTACCAGAGCTTGCACACCACGGTGATGGGCCCGGCGGGTCGTCCGCTCGAGGTGCAGATTCGCACCGAAGAGATGCATCGTGCCAGTGAATATGGCGTGGCGGCGCACTGGCGCTACAAGGAGGGCGGCGGCCGTGTCAGCCGCGACGAGCTTGATTCGCAGCTGGCGTGGTTGCGCGAGATGATCGACTGGTCAGACGAGGCCGACGACTCGCGCGAGTTCCTGAAGAATCTGAAGATGGACCTGGACAACGCCGACGTCTACGTATTTACGCCTGGCGGCGATGTGAAGACGCTGCGCGCGGGTGCTACGCCCATCGATTTCGCCTACGCCGTGCACACCGAGGTGGGCAACCATTGCGTGGGCGCCAAGGTCAACGGGCAGATCGTGCCGCTGTCGTACAAGCTGAACGTGGGCGACCGCGTGGAAGTGCTGACGTCGAAGAGCGCCAGCCCCTCGCGCGATTGGCTGGGCATGGTGGCCACGCCCTCGGCGCGCAACAAGATACGCGGGTATTTCAGCAAGCAGACGCGCGACGATGACCGCCAAGAGGGTCACGACATGCTGATGCGCGAGATGCGCAAGCATGGGCTGGGCCTCTCGAGCGCTCGCAGCGTGCGCGCGTTGAAGACGGTGGCCGAGGCTATGGGCTTCAACGACACCGACGACATGTACGTGCAGATCGCGCGCAACAGGGAGAGCGCACAGCATGTGGCGAATCGCATGTTGAAGCTGCTGGTCGACCGCGCGAACGAGGCCGAGAAGACCACGCCTTTAGGGGTGGGGGAGGGCTCCACGGTGGGCAAGCTGCCCATGCTGACCTCGGTGAAGCGGCCCAAGCGGCATGAAACGCATAGCAGCAACGGCGTGGTGGTGAAGGGTGTGGACGACGTGCTGGTGCGCTTGTCGCGCTGCTGCAATCCCGTGCCCGGCGATGACATCATCGGCTTCGTGACGCGTGGCCGTGGCGTGAGCGTGCACCGGGCCGATTGTCCGAACGCATCTGACCTCAAGCGCGATCCTGACCGCATCATCGAAGTGTCGTGGGCGGGCGACGCGCGCGTGCAGGACACGTTCAAGGTGGAGATCTACGTGGAAGCGCTCGACCGCATGAATCTGCTATTGGATGTGACGCGCGTGCTCTCTGACGTGGGCGCCAACGTCATCTCGTGCACCACCAACACGCATCGCGACGGTCTGGTGGAGATGCGCTTTTTGTTCCAAGTGAGCGACCTGGCCATGATCGATCTGGCGATCAAGGGTTTGGCGTCGGTGGAGGGCGTCTTCGACGCGCGCCGCATGATGCCGGGTCAGAAAGCTCCGGCAGCCTGAAAGGATATGATATGACTGATCTGGTAACGGTGAACGGCCTGTGCGTGGACGTGCGCTTCCTGGTGATGGGGCCGCTTGAGAACAACGTGTATCTCGTCTCCGATGGGGCGGGCACGTTCGTGGTTGATCCGTCGCAGGATGCTGAGAAGATCCTGGCGGCGTTGGATGGCGCACCGCTGGATGCCATCATCATCACGCATGCGCACTGGGACCATATGGGTGCCGCGGCTGCGCTGCGCGAGGCCACGGGCGCGCCGGTCATTGCCAGCGTGGGCGATGCGCCCCTGATCGAGCACCCGGCCGATGTGGGCACGTCGCGGCGCGCGGCCGCCTGCCCGGTTGATCGCACGGTGTCTACTGGCGATGTGGTGCACGTGGGCAACATGGAGTGGAAGGTCATCGAAACGCCGGGGCACAGCCCGGGGTCGATGTGCTTGTTCTGCATTCCGCAATTCGGGAATCACCCCGAGGGTCTGCCGGTGCTCATAAGCGGAGATACGCTGTTCGCGGGCACCACGGGTCGCACCGACTTCGAGGGTGGATCGCCTGCGGATATGGCTGCGTCCATGAAGAAGCTGGCTGCGCTGCCGGATGATACGGCGGTGCTGCCCGGGCATAATCAGCTGACCACCATTGGCGGCGAGCGCCGCACCTTCGCGCTGTTCGGCGACGAACCGGAATAGGCGCGTGAAGCTTTCTGTGTTAGCGGCGTTACCGATCCGTTGGTCGGCACGCCGCTTCGGTGCTTCGTTCAATGTTAAAATTCTGGCGTGATGAAACCGTTGAAAGGCACGCCGTGTCCCTGGATTGGTCGTTCTTTATCACCGAACTGCTGCGCAACCCGCTGTTGTTGGTTGTTACCTTGCTCAATATCGGCGTCATCATCGTGAACGGCGCCACCGATGCTCCCAATGCTATCGCCACTGCGGTCAGCACGCGCGCTATGAAACCGCGTCGCGCCATCATCATGGCGGCTATCTGCAACTTCGTGGGGCTTTTGGTCATCTCGGCCATCTCGCCCGCCGTGGCACAGACCATCTTCGGCATGATAGATTTCGGCGGCGATTCCCATAAGGCCCTGGTCACGCTGATGGCGGCCATGGTGGCCATCATCGTGTGGGGCAGCGTTGCCTGGTATTTCGGCATTCCCACGTCACAATCGCATTCACTGATCGCGGGCATTACAGGTGCCGCCGTAGCGCTCATGGGCAGCTTCGATGCTATCAACTGGGCTGAATGGGTGAAGGTCATCTACGGCATTCTGCTGTCCACGCTGATGGGCTTTGGTCTGGGCTGGGTGTTCTTCCATATCATCAAGCGCGTGTTTTGCAACGCGAACCGCCAACGCGCGAACGTGTTCTTCCGTGCCTCGCAGGTGCTCTCGGGCGCAGGCGTGGCATTCATGCATGGGGCCCAAGACGGCCAGAAGTTCATGGGCATCTTCGTGCTGGCCATTTTGATGGCGGCGGGCATGGGCACCAGCACCGACGCGCTGTCGCTGCCGGTATGGCTGATGCTGCTGTGCGCGCTGTCCATGGGGCTGGGTACGGCGGTCGGCGGCGAGCGCATCATCAAGAGCGTGGGCGTTGACATGGTGAAGCTGGAGGCGTTCCAGGGCTTCGCGGCCAGCTCGTCCACGTTCGTGAGCCTGATCGTGGCCACATTCGGCGGTCTGCCGGTGTCCACCACGCACACCAACACCACGGCCATCATGGGCGTGGGCGCGGCGAAGAACCCGAAAGCGGTCAAGTGGTCCATCGCCATCGACATGGTGAAGACATGGGTGCTCACGTTCCCGGGCTGCGGCCTGATGGGCTTCGTGTTCGCGAAGCTGTTCTTGCTGGTGCTGTAGCGGCGCTCGCCGAAATCACGGCAACAGAATGGGCACAGTTCCATCTTGTGCGAGCAGCGGGCGCGTGCCCTGATATCATCGTGTGAGTTGGTTTTGGCTGTGAACCATGAATGGAGAGGTCGCAATGGGGAAGAACAAGTTCAACTACTTCAAGGCGTACGAGAAGTTGACCGGGCTGGCCGTGGAAGAGGCCGATCTGCTCATTGAGGCCATGCGTACGTTTACCGATGCCAGCGGCTACTCCGACACCATGGAGCAGATGCACGAGTTCGAGAACAAAGGCGACGACATCAACCATGACATCTTCACGGCCGCGGCGGTCGATTTCATGCCGCCCTTCGATCGGGAGGATGTGGTTGCGCTGGCCCAAGCGCTAGACAACGTGCTGGATTACATCGACGATGTGCTGGGTCATATGTATGTGTACGACATTCGCACTATGCCCGAGGACGCCCTGCGCTTTTCCGGCCTCATCAAGAAGTCGGTCAAGGCGCTCGACCATATGATGTGCGAGTTCCATAATTTCAAGAAGAACAAGAAGTTCAAGCAACTGCTCGTGGATATCAATTCCTATGAGGAAGAGGCCGACAGTCTGTACCAAGAGGCCATGCGGCGCCTACACACAGAGGATAACGACGACATCATGCACGTGCTGGTGTGGTCGCGCATCTACGAGCGCATGGAGAAGTGCTGCGATGCCACCGAGCACGCCGCCGACATCGTGAGCACCATCCTGCTGAAGAACTAGAGACGCGCGTGGCACCCCCGTGGTGCTCCCGGAGCGCTCGTTCCCGTGGCGCGATGGCTCGCTGGTAGTTGCGCGCTGCTATCGGATATCTTCCGCGCTGACGATCACGGGCTCGGCAAGCTGGCCGTTGTAGTTGCGCCCTTCGGTGACCCGACGCAAGAACGCGCCCAGATCAGGGGTGGTAACGAACTCCGGCACACCGATGAAGGCCTCTTCGAGCGCATGGTCGTACAGATCCCAGAAGCTCTCGGTGCGTTTCATGCCAGCATCTTCGTCGAACCAGGGGTCGTGGTCGCGGTTGTCGAAGAGCGACCGCTCGATGCGATGGTTGCGGTGGCTCATGGCGCGCACGTACGAATAGCGCCGCGCCACTTCCTCGATGCGACCGAGCAGCGCCCGCTTCACGCCGGTGGGCGACCAGAGCGCGCGTAGCGCCAAGCGATAGGCTTTAGCGGACACGCGGTACGCGCCCACGGGGAGCGATTCTTCGAAAACGCGCGACGCAACGCGCTCATACAGGGCGGACACGATGTTGAGCACATGATCGTTGGCCACGAGCGTCTTGCGCGACGGGTCGAAATCGGCAATGGTCTGTCCCCGCTTCACCGAGAGCACCAGCTCGTCCAGCTCGCTTTCGATGGCGGCATGCACTTCGTGCGCGCTGCTGCGATCGAGCCCTTCCACGCCCGCGTCGCAAAGCGCCCACTGCTGCGCATAGATGAAGGGATGAAGCGTGCTATCCAGCAGGTAATGGCAGAGCAGCCCCTGCACGTAGGCGCGGGCGATATCGTGGGCGCTGGCATCGGGCGCGCCCGGTGTGCGCGGCTGCGGCGTGCAGGCGGGGGTCTTGTGGGCCTCGGGCGGAATGGCATCCACCGCATCGCGAAACGCCGCCAGCGTCTCAATGGGCTGCTCGCGATGCATGCGCGACCCCAGCTGGCTGGCGCGCGCCGTACGCGGATGCAACGCCCCGAAGAACAGCACGTCAGGACCTTGGTTTCCCAGTAAGAACGCCTGGAATTCGTCACGGCTTTCGCCGATCATCATGTACAGACTGTCATAGACTTGACGACCGAACTCATCGTGTGTGATGACGGCTGGCATGATTTCTCTCCTTCGCGTTGTGAGCGGCCCGCGTACACGCCTATAATAGTGCGCGCATACGACCAAATTGTGAAGAATGGCAGGGCCCTTTTGGCACTGATAGTTGCGAAATTCGGCGGCACCTCGGTGGCGTCGCCCGAGCGGATCAAGAACGTGGCGAAGCGTTTGGCTGCCATGCGGGAGCAAGGCGACCGGGTGGTGGCCGTGGTGTCGGCTATGGGCAAGACCACCGATGAGCTGATGGGGTTGGCGAACGCGGTATCCAGCAACCCGCCTGCGCGCGAGCTGGACCGACTGCTGTCCACCGGCGAGCATGTGTCCATGACGCTGCTGGCGCTGGCGCTTGACGCCATGGGCGTGCCCGCCATTAGCTTCACGGGGCGTCAAGCGGGCATTGAGACCAACGGCACCCACAACAAGGCGCGCATCGTGAAGGTGCACAACGAGCGCATCCTAGAAGCGCTCGCGGCGGGGTTACTGCCGGTGGTAGCTGGGTTTCAGGGCATCGATGCGAACGGCGACATCACCACGCTCGGGCGCGGCGGATCGGACACGACTGCGGTAGCGGTGGCGTGGGGCATCGGCGCTGATGCGTGCGAGATCTATTCCGACGTGGATGGCGTGTATACCACCGACCCGCGCGTGGCCCCGCGCGCTCGCAAGCTCAGCCAGATTAGCTACGACGACATGTTGGAGCTCTCCAGCGCTGGCAGCGGCGTGTTGCAGAGCCGCGCGGTCGAGTTCGCCAAGAAGTGGGGCGTGGTCATCCATTCGCGCTCGGCCTTTTCCGACGCCCTTGGCACCTATATCAAGGAGGAACCTCAGATGGAGGAAGCCGTCATTACCGGTATTGCGCACGATACATCCGAAGTGAAGGTGACGGTGCGTCACGTGCCCGACGCCGTGGGCGTGGCGGCTAAGGTGTTCACTGCGCTGGCCGCTCGGGCGGTGAACATGGACATGATCATCCAAAACACCTCCCTTGATGGCGCTACGGATATCTCATTCACCTGCCCAGCCTCTGACCTGCCGCGCGCGCAGGAGGCGCTCGAGACCATCGTGCCGCAGATCGGCGCGGAGTCGGTGGACGTGGAAGAGGATGTGGCGAAGATCAGCTTGGTGGGTACCGGCATGAAGTCGTCGCCGGGTGTGTCGGCGAAGGCATTCGACACGTTGGGTGCCAACAATATCAATATCATCGCCATCTCTACGAGCCCCATTCGGCTCTCCATGGTCATCGATGCGGCCGAGGCGCAGCGTGCGGTGCAGCTGCTGCATACGGCGTTCGATCTTGACTCCGAGAGCGTGTTCGAGGAAACGCAGCTTTCCGCCGAAGAGATTGCCGCCAAGATGCAGAAGGGCCGCTGAGCGCTGTCGCGGTGGTTGCGGCTGGTTCGGCGAAGATGAGCGCGAACGTGAATGCGCAGGCAGATGCGGATGCGGGCGCCGCTTTGACGGTGTGCGCGAGCGCGCGGGCGGTTTCACCTGGGGCGACGGAAACGGGCTTGGTCGGCGGCGCGGATGCGGTCTGGCTGGTGGTCAATGGCTTTCTGCACAGCCCCAAATTCGACGATCTGTACGAGTTGCTGCTGGCGGCGGCAGCTCGGTGTGACATGAACCTGCGGATGGTGCGCACGACCGATCTTCCTTATAACCGCGAACGGCTTGCTGCGCTGCGTCCTGATCGGGTCTTGTTCTGGGATAAGGATATGGTGCTGGCGCGCATGCTGGAATCGGTAGGGGCGCGCTTGTTCAACCAGGCATCGGCCGTTGAGTGGTGCGACGACAAGGCGCTCACGGCGCTGGCGCTCGATGCGGCTGGCGTGCCCACGCCGCGCACGTTCGTGTCGCCCCTCGCGTTCGCAGCGCCGGAAGAGGCGCATTTGGGCTTTGCTTCGCGGGCTGCCGCACAGCTGGGCTATCCGCTGGTGGTGAAAGAGGTGCACGGCTCGTTCGGGCAACAGGTGATGTTGGTGCGAAGCGAGCGCCAGCTTCTTGATGCGGTGGCGCGTCTGGGCAGCACGCGGTTCATTATGCAGGAGTTCATTGCTGAGAGTGCGGGGAGCGATCTGCGCGTGGCGGTGGTGGATGGCGTGGTGGTTGGCGCCCTGCTTCGCGAGAGCCAGAACGGGGATTTCAGGTCGAACATCACGGCGGGCGGACGCGGGCGCTCCGCAGAACCTACGTCCGATGAGGCAGCGTGCGCTCTTGCGGCGTGCGCGGCGTTGGGTCTTTCCTTCGGTGGCGTGGACATTCTGCGCTCGGCTCGCGGGCCGCTGGTGTGCGAGGTCAATTCCAATCCGCATTTCCGTAGCATGCTCGATGCGTGCGGGGTGAACATGGCGGAGAGCATCGTTGAGCTGGTGGGGCGCGCATGAGCGGCGCAAGGCAGCGCGCGCGGGTTCTCGTGGCCATGAGCGGCGGGGTGGATAGCGCGGCTGCTGCTACGTTGTTGCTGCAGGATGGCTATGACGTGTCCGGCGTGACCATGCGGCTGCTGGATGCGGAGCAGGATGCCGACATCGAAGACGCGCGAGCGATGTGCGCACGGCTGGGCATCGCGCATCGGGTGGTCGATCTGCGCGACCGTTTCAAGGAGCAGGTGGTGGATGCGTTTTGCGCGGCGTATCTGCGAGGGGATACTCCCAACCCGTGCGTGACGTGCAACAAGCACATCAAGTTCGCCGCGCTGCATGAGGTGCGCCGCGAAGCTGGATTCGACTATCTGGCAACAGGGCATTACGCGCGTCGATCCTTCGACGAAGAGACCGGTCGCTGGCAGCTGCTCCGCGCGCGCGATGCGTCGAAGGACCAGAGCTACTTCCTGTTCAATATCACGCAGGACCAGCTTGCGCATACGTTGTTCCCGTTGGGGGTGGGCACGAAGGACGAAGTGCGTGCGCTGGCGCGCGATGCGGGGCTGCGGGCGGCCGAGAAGCCGGAGAGCCAGGATATCTGCTTCGTGCCACACGGCGACTACGCTGCGTTCATCGCGCGCATGGTCGATATGGGGAGCGGGGCGGCCGAGGTGCGAGATTCCGCAGCGGGCGATGCGTCGGGCGCTGCGGAGGGCATCGCGGAAAGCGCGGTAGGTGCTGCGGAGGGTGACGTGGGCGGCGTGCCGCATGCGCATGCCGCGTTCGAGCCCGGCCCGATCGTGGACCGTGCGGGCATCGTGCGCGGTGAGCATCCTGGGCTGATCCACTTCACGGCGGGACAGCGCAAGGGCATTGGCGTGGCTGCGTCCGAGCCGCTGTACGTGCTCGAGAAGCGTATGGATACGCGGGAACTGGTGGTGGGCACCGCCTGCGAGGCCCGGTGCGGCGGGGTGATAGCCGCTGATGCGAATGTGGTGTCGGTACTCCCATGGCAGGGATCGCGGCCAGTGCAGGTGAAGACCCACTATCGTCAGCAGTCTCAGCCAGCTACCGCGGAGTTGGCTGGCAACACACTGCGCGTCGCCTTCGCCACACCGCAGCGCGTATGCGCTCCGGGTCAGGCAGCCGCCATCTACGATGGCGATGTGCTTCTTGCGGGTGGCAGCATGACCACCTGCCTTCCGTAGGCGCTCGTGATCCATCGTGGTGCGACCGGTGCGCGGACTGATCGCAGCCGCGCATCCGAGCATGCCTGCGCGCCGTACGCCGTACGCTGAGGGGTCGCGTGGGGCGCGCGAGGCTCTCTTATTCTTGGAAGAGCATATCGGCGGCCACCTTCCGAGCCACCTCGTCTCCCGCGAGCCGGCGCAGTCCCGCAATGCCGAAAGCGAGCCCGTAGCCCGGGCCGCTCGCGGTGATCAGGTTGCCATCGGTGATAACGCCTTGTCCCTGATATGTTCCCTCGGGAAAGCCTTCCTCGCAGCCGGGGTAGCAGGTTGCCGCGCGTCCGGTCAGCAACCCCCAGGCGTTCAAAACCGTGGGTCCAGCGCAGATGGACATGACCGTGCGCGCGTCGTCATCCATGAACGCGGGCAGCACCTCTTCCAGCTTCGCGCATGCTTTCAGGTTCGCTACGCCGCCTTCGCCGCCCGGCAGGCAGATGGCATCGAAGGCCATCAGGTCGGTTTCGCCGATGGTCGCATCGGCTTGCATCCGGATGCCTTGCGCCGCCATCACGGCGCGCTCGGGCATGACCGAGACCAGCACCACCTCAACACCGCCGCGCCGCAACGCATCCACGGGCGCCACCACTTCCAACGGCTCACAGCCCTCGCCGAGCATCATCGCCAGCTTCATGTGCATCATCTCCGATCGTTTGAGCGCTTGCATGCGTCTATTATGCCCGCGAAAGCTATAATGATGCGACCGCCGATGCGAAAGGAACCGAAATGTTGAAGGACAAGCAGATGCCCGCGAATCCCGTTGTTGCCGTGGCAGGAGCTACCGGCGCGGTGGGGGCTGAGTTCCTCAAGGTGCTCCATGATGTGGATTTCCCGGCGTCGGAGGTGCGCGCGCTGGCGAGCGCTCGTTCGGCTGGCAAGGAGCTCGATTTCGAGGGCTGCGGCCAGGTGCCCGCGGGCAAGCTGATCGTGCAGGAGATGACGCCCGAGAGCTTCGAGGGCGTGGATATCGCGCTGTTTAGCGCAGGCGCTGGCGTGTCGAAGGCCATGCGCGATGCGGTGGTGGCCGCGGGTGCGGTGATGATCGACAATTCCAGTGCGTTTCGCATGGATCCGGATGTGCCGTTAGTGGTGCCCGAGGTGAACCCGCAGGATGTGGCGTGGCACAACGGTGTGATCGCCAACCCGAATTGCTCCACGATTCAGATGGTGGTGGCGCTCAAGCCGCTGTACGACCTGGCGCGCATCAAGCGCGTGGTGGTGAGCACGTATCAGGCGGCAAGCGGTGCCGGGGCGCCAGCGATGGCCGAGTTGTACGATCAGACGCGTGCGTTCTTGGACGGCACGCCCGAAGGCGAACTTGAGGTGAACGCGTTCCAGCATCGTATCGCGTTCAATTGCATTCCGCATATCGATGTGCCCATGGATGATGGTTCCACCAAGGAAGAGTGGAAGATGGTGGTGGAAACGAAGAAGATCATGGGCGATGACGACCTGGCGGTGAGCGCCACGTGCGTGCGCGTGCCGGTGCTGCGCTGCCATGGCGAGTCCATCAACGTGGAGTTCGCAGGTGAGGTGACCGTGGAACAGGCGCGGGCGGCCCTTGAGGCGGCGGCCGGCGTGCAGGTGATGGATGATCTGGCGGCGTGCGCGTATCCCATGCCGGGCATCTTGGCTGGTACCGATGGCGTGTTCATTGGTCGGCTGCGCCGCGATGAGAGCGTGGAGCACGGGCTGGCGTTCTGGGATGTGGCGGACCAGATTCGCAAGGGTGCGGCGCTCAACGCCGTGCAGATCGCGCAGCTTCTCATTTCGTAGCTTGTCTTACGGGTTTCGGATGGCGCTCGGTCGCTCAGACAGTCCTCGCTCGGCGAACATGCCCACTGGGCATTCTCGTTCGCTGCGGAACTCGTTTGGTGAGCACCATCCAAAATCCTGCTGAAAGTTCATTCGGATCGTGCGCGGGCTGGACGGGTTTCGCTTGTGAATCGGAAGAAGAAGATCAGGCTTGACGAGTTGCTGGTGCAGCGGGGGTTGTTCCCTGATGCCGAGGCGGCTCTGCGCGCCATCATGGCACGGGAGGTGCGCGTGGGCACCGCGTATGCGCAGAGTCCGGCGCTTCTGGTGGCGCCCGATGCTGAGCTATTCGTGAAGGGCGCGCGGCGCTTCGTTTCGCGCGGGGGAGAGAAGCTGCAAGGGGCGCTGGATGCATTCGGGCAGGACGTGCAGGGTCTGCGCTGTATTGACATCGGCTCGTCCACCGGCGGGTTCACCGATTGCCTGCTGCAGGCGGGTGCGGCGGCGGTGGCATGCGTGGATGTGAACTACGGGCAGCTGGCGTGGAAGGTGCGGCAGGATGCGCGCGTGAGCGTGTTCGAGCGCACCAACATTCGCACGGCCGACCCAGCGGCGCTCGGCGCGCCCTTCGGTCTGATCGTCATCGACGTCAGCTTCATCGGACTGGCTGCGTTAGCGCCTGTGTTCCCGGCGCTCTCTGCGCCTGGCACGGTGTTCATCGGTCTGGTGAAGCCGCAGTTCGAGTCGCGCGTGGGCGAGACCGACGGTGGCGTGGTGCGGGACGCGGCGGTGCGTGCGCGCACGGTGGAGGAAGTGAAGGCGGCTTTGCAGGAGCAGGGCTTTCAGGTGACCGACGCGGTCGAGTCGCCCATCACCGGCCCCAAGGGCAACGTAGAATACCTCGTTCGCGCAGTGTTCGAGTAGTCCATTCCAGATAATAAGGAACCCCGAATCGGTTGACCCGGGGTTCGAAAGCTGCTCGTATGGAGGCCTTTCAGTTCAGGCCCATCTCCGCTTTCATCTTCGCCAGCTCGTCATCCACCGCAGCGGTGCTGCCAGCTTCTTCGTACTTCTTGGCGAGGTCATCGGCGGTATCTTTGGGCTGTGCGTTCAACTCGGCCATGGCGTTGGATTTGTCCAGCATCTCGTCAGCCTTGCTCTCCATACGGTTGAACGCGCTCATGGCGCCTTCTGCCTTCGCGCCCGATGCCGAGATGTCGTTCACCTTGTCCTGCGTCTTCGCAACAGCCACTTTCGCCTTGATGGCTTCCTGGCGGCCCTTCAAAAGCTCGATGTCGCTGACCAGCTTGTCGTGCATCTGCCGCATCTTGTCCGCGTTCGCTTTCGCGGCGTCGTAGGCAACGGTCAGCCCTTCGTTCTTTGCTTCGAGCTGTTGCTTCTTCGCTAAGAACTGACGCGCGTCGTCTTCGTTGCCCGCTTCGAGCGCCTTGCGTGCCAAGCCGTCGTACTTGGCGATCTCGCCTGCGTTTTCGTCCATCATGCGCTTGCAGCGGGTTTCCTCGGCCATGACGCCTGCGGTGGCTTCGCGCACCTCGGCGAGGCTTTCCGTGAGTTCGCGCATGTACTGGTCCACCATCTTTGCGGGATCTTCCGCCTTATCCAGAAGGTCGTTGATGTTCGCCTTGATGATGCTGGTGAACCTATCGAGTATTCCTGCCATGTTCTCTCCTATTCCGGCTTCGTAGCCTGTACATCCGCCGCAGCGGAACTGTCCACAATGGTTGGCGTGCTGCCTTGGGTCGTTTGCGTTGGGGTCGTTGTTTGCTCCGGTGTCATGGGGGTTCCCTGAGCGGCGTGGGTCACGTGGTCTGTCTGGGTTGCAGGAGCCGTCTGATCCGTCTGGTACTTCTTCTCCAGATCTTCTAGGTTCTTGTCGCCGAATTCTTCAAGAGGCGTGTTCAGGATGCGCTCCATGCGGTCGGCTTCCTCCTTCTTCGCCTGCCGCCTGCGCACGACGATGAAGACGATAACGCCCGCGATGACCACCACGATCACCGCACCCGCAAGGGGGATGGCCGGACTCACTGTTTTGCTCATGATGTGCTCGCCGGTCTGTGCGAAGGTGTTCGAGAATATCTGCTCTTCGCTCAGGCTCATGTCGTCGTAGTTGCGTTCAAGGTAGGCCGCCAGTATCTCCACCGCCTCGTCGTCGATGACCGAGCGCGCTGCTTGCCCGCCGTAGTACCCGCAGTTGTATCCGCCGGTATTGTTGTCGCAAAACACCAGCAAGAAGTGCGCATCGTCGGTGAACAGCTCGTTGTAGAGCTTCTGGGCCATCTCGGTCAGCTGCTTGCTCGAGGTGGTCGTGCCGTTCGGCAGAATGTAGACGTAGGGCCATACCCCGGTCTCGTCATAGAACTGCCGCAGACCCTCTTCGAGGCGCGCGGGCGTGTGGACCCAATCGCCGTCTTCGTCGGTGTAGAACTCGGTGACCTGAGCTGTTCCGGCTGGAAGAGCCGTGCGTTCGACCGTGGATGCGGGCACGCCTGCAACACCGTCGAACAGGCCGCCGAAGATCGCGATGACCAGCATGACCGCGATAACAGCAACGACGATGAACAGGCACCCAAGACCGTTTGACTGCTTGGAGTTCGGGTCTTGCATGCCGCCGTTGTTCGGGCCGCCTGGACCCGTTGGGCCATTCGGACCAGTAGGGCCGCCCGATCCGCCTGGCGAACCGCCGCCACTTTGCGGTTGCTGCACCACCACCGTCTGCCCGCGGCCGCCGCCAAGCAGGCTGCCCCACAGAAAGCCGCCTAGCCAGCTGCCACCACCGCCGTGGTATCCGCCGCCATACGAAGAGCCGCCGCCGAAGCCACCCGCGCTGCGGCCGCCTCCCCGATGTCCGCCACCAAAGCTGCCGCCGAAGCCGCCGCCTCCGCTGGAGAACCCACCGCCGAAGCCGCCGCCTCCGAAACTGCCACCGCCCGATCTGCCCATACGTTCCCTTTCAAAACGGAAGTTCCTACCATTATGGAGGAAAATGCTCAGGATTGGCGCACATACTCTACTTGTCAGCAACCCGAAACACAGCACGTCGCAGGAGATGTACCCGAAAAACTACATGACAGAAGCGACGCAAATCAAAAGCAGAAGGTATGACGCTTGTCAGAAGACAGGGAGAGAGGAAAAACTCGATACCTTTATCCACTCAAGAGCGGTCAGGTAGAAAAGCTCGCTGTTGAGTTCTTCTCGCTTCTTTTGCGTTGCCCAGCGGGGCTTCCAGTCGATCGTATAATCAATCACGGCATCGGCTTCGATTTCTGGCGAATCGGTATGATGCTTGGGTTGTTTGCGTGATTCGCATAGCTGGTCGTATGAGTAGATCAAAGTGGTGCTCAGTTCTGCTTGTTCGGTGTTACGGATGCGCCGGAATAGGTCGATGGTCTTTTCGGCTGCGCGCAATTCTTTAGCGGTGAAGCGCGCGGCGTCAAACTGGAAAGAAGGAACAACTTCTATCTGAATCATCTTTCCGAATGTTTTTTCATGAATCAGATTGTTGTTTGCGATAACGGCGAGCGCGTTCGTTGCCTCGACCGAATACGGACCGTAATCGCCCTGGGTGAACCTGAACCCTAATTCGGCACCAGAGCGCGTCAAGATGTAGCAGATCTTTTGAAAGATGGTTCTGCCGACAGGAAGTATAAGGCTTTCGGTATTAAGGGATCTTACGACGTGCAAAATGAGATCCCACTTATGGTCGTAGCGCCTTCCTTGTGTTCCACATTCAGCTCCTGTTGATCGTTGCTTTGATGAAAGGAATTCATCAGCTAATTGATGCTGAGGAGTGCCGTAGGGAGCATAGATCGTTATATCAATAGGAAGGTCGTGCAACTTTTCAAAGATGAGCGGCCCGACATCTTCCCAAGCAAGGCCGCCGTTTCCGCAGCCGAGTGGAGGGAATGCGATCGAGGTGATTCCAAGTGTTTTCCAATGGTCCCGAAACCAGTCGAGCCCTTCTTCGACATAAGAGAGCCTTGATGATGATCTCCAATGATCCTTGGTGGGGAAATTGAGAATCGAAGTGTCGAATAGATCGGTGAAGAGATAAGGCTTTCCAGGATGCAGGGATCCTTCTGCGCAGCGTTTCTTGTAATCTCGGTACATATCAGGGAAACGCTCTTTGAAGTCTCTTGCGATGCCTTTGCCCATAACCCCAACGCAGTTGACCGTGTTTACCAAGGTCTTGGCATTGCTCTCGAATATGTTTCCGATAGTCACGAGCATGAATTTACTCTAGCAAAAGAACAAATGTTTGTCTATATAGATGGGCAGGAGAAAGCCCTGAGCGCGCAATGATTCTGCGCTTTGTTCAGAGAAAACACTAGCACCCACGATAAAGCGAGCGGGTACGCATTCCCAGACAAGCACCTCTGCACACTTTATCGATTTCCTCATGTAGTATCTGACTTGGTCATCGTCGGTCCAGTAATCGGCGAAGATAAGTGCGAAGTTAAGCTTCGGTAAAGCGTCAGCAGGATGGTAGAAGGCCGTGTAGAATGCAGCAGCATTTCTGTCGGCAACAACCGTCTCCTTAAGATCGAGGACCCCATATGAGACGTGGAGAACGCACAGCGAATCTCGCATGGTTCGCCGTTTGTAAAGCATTGGGTTGCGTGCGTCGAAATAAAGATTCGCATACTGGTGAAGGGATCTTTGTAAGACATGGTCGACGATCACAGCGCTGCGTATGTCTTGCACATCTTGCATCGAGATATCATGGTGGAGTAGGCAAGATGCTCGTTCATGTGAAAGAATTCCATATTGCAGAATCGAAGCAATATTTGCGATCGGTGCGATGTTGTGCAAATGCGCCCGTCCGGTGCGTTGAGTGTATTGGTATGCCAGGCTCTGAACCATGGACAAGGCCCCCAATCGGTGTGCTAGAACGATAATAGCAGACCTATGAACACATACATATGTTCTCTTTTCAAAATGACAAGTTTTCATAGCGTATCCCAGTGAGATACTTGCCTGTCGTGAAGACTGTTTCGTGGGCATGCCCTTTTGCCCGTTCCTCACACTACCGGCGGATTGCGGCTGGTTTAACGCTATAATCAGAACGAGCAATATAGGAAGGCAATGCTCCTTCACTTTGCACGCGCCACACCCACTTCAAACACAGCTTGCGCCAGCGGCAAGATGAAAGCGCATTCCCTCGCAGAAGGGAGACCCATGGACGCACTCAATGAGGCGTTGGAGGCGATCAACGAGGTGCTGGTCGCCACAACGGGCCAGATCGACGATTTCATGTACACCTACATCCTGGTCATTCTGCTCGTGGTGGCGGGCATCTGGTTCAGCATTCGCACGAAGTTCGTGCAAATTCGCTATTTCGGCGACATGTTCAAGTCGCTGACGGCGTCAAGCGATCGCATCAAGGCGGAAGAGGCGGCGGATGCCGCGCAAGACGCAGGCGAGACCGACAGCGATGTGATGACGGCTGAATGCGGCGGCACGCCTAAGGCGCACGCAGGGAAGAAGAAGCGCATCAGCTCGTTCCAGGCGCTCATGGTGTCCACTGCCAGCCGCGTGGGCACGGGCAACATCGTGGGCATCGCCACTGCTATCTCCATGGGCGGCCCGGGCGCGGTGTTCTGGATGTGGCTCATGGCCATCGTGGGGTCCGCTTCCGCGTTCATCGAGTCCACGCTCGCGCAAATTTGGAAAGTGAAGAACCCGGACGGCACGTTTCGCGGTGGCCCGGCTTACTACATTCAGCAGGCGCTGGGGAAGCGCTGGCTGGGCGTGGTGTTCGCCATCGCGCTGATCCTATGCTTTGCGTTCGGCTTCAATGGCTTGCAGACGTTCAACATCACCTCGGCGCTCGACTACTATGTGATCCTCGAGCACCGGTCAACGGTGAATGCGCTGGTGGGCTTGCTGATCGTGATCGCCACGGCGCTGGTCATCTTCGGCGGCATGCATCGCATTTCGGTTATCACGTCGGTGATCGTGCCCTTCATGGCGGTGGCCTATATCGCCATTGCGCTGTGGACCACCATCGCGAACGCCAACGAGCTGCCAGCCATCTTGTCGCTCATCTTCACCGAGGCGTTCAATCCTGAGTCGTTCGCGGGCGGCTTCACGGGCAGCTGCCTGATGTGGGGCATCAAGCGCGGCCTGTTCAGCAACGAGGCCGGCATGGGTTCCGCACCGAACGCCGCTGCCACCGCCGATGTGTCGCATCCGGTGAAGCAGGGCCTCGTGCAGAGCCTGTCGGTCTATATCGACACCATCCTCATTTGCACGTGCAGCGCGTTCATGATGATGGTCTTCTACGTGCAAGACCCTGAGCTGGCCACCTCGGTCAAGGGCATGGAGTTCGTGCAGATGGCCATGAACAACTCCATCGGCGCGTTCGGCATCCATCTGATCACGGCGGCCATCTTCGTGTTCGGCTTCTCTAGCTTGGTGGGCAACTACTTCTATGCGGAGGGCAATATTCGCTTCATCAAGAACAATAAGACGCTGCTGTTCTGGTTCCGCATCATGTGCCTGTGCTTCATCATGATCGGCGCCGTGAACAACTTCGATCTGGCGTGGAACCTCTCCGATATCTTCATGGGCTTCATGGCCATCATCAATCTGGTTGCCATCTTGCTGCTGGGAAAATGGGCGCTTGCAGCGCTGGCCGACTACACCGCGCAGCGCAAGGCTGGCAAGAACCCGGTGTTTCATGCCGACTCCATTCCGGGGTTGCCCGCTACTGAGTGCTGGCATGAGGAAGACGTGATCGCGTTTGGCGGTGCGGTGACCGACGAGGTTGCGGTGGAGCGCTCGTAGGTGACCGAGCCGCGCAAGATATCAGAGGCGACCACGGCGGTCGAAGAGGCTGACGGGGGCGCGCTGGGCGCGGAGCCTGCGAGGGTCGTGCGCTCCGCGCGAACCGGCCAGACCACCACGGTCGGAAGGGCCGCAAGGGCGGGCGCCGTGCAGGTGCCCGCTGCCGTTTCGGCGTGGGTCGCGCGTCTTGCCTATGGCGTGGTGTTCGCATGGAATGTGCTGTGCGCCGTGCAGTTCATCGGGTGGCCGGGCGATTACGTGGCCGCGTATCAGCTGAGCGGTCCGGCTGGCGAGGCGGCGCTGCGGGGGCTTGGCGTGGCGTTTCTGATGTGGAACGTCACGTATCCGCTGTTCCTGTGGAAGCCAGCCCAGCAGCGTGTATTGGGCGCGCTCATCATCGTGCAGCAGGTCATTGGCCTTGCGGGAGAGATCGTTGTCGCTTCGGGGCTGCCAGCGGGCTTCGATGCGCTGACCGACAGCATTGCGCGTTTCGTGGGCTTCGATGCTCTCGGGCTTTTGCTGATGGCGTGCGCCTACTTGTTGCTCTTTAGGAAATCATCGGCCTGAGCGCGACCTTTCTTGCAGCGTGGGTCGCTCAGCGGGCAGCGCTTCTTGCAGCCGGTGCAATGAAGGCTCGCGAGCAGCTTCTTTGAGGCGCTGGCCCCTTTTTTCGCTGTGCTGCCCGTTTCGCCGTGCGGCTTTTTGGCGGCCTTCGCTTTCGTCTTGGTCTTGGCTTTGGTTTTGGGCTTTGCTATCGCTTTGGTCTTGGCTTTTGATTTGCGTTTTGCCTTCGTTTTGGCCTTCGCTTTCGCTTTAACCTTTGCCTCAGCCGTAGCCTTCGCGTTCTTCTGTGCCTTCTTCTTGTGCGACATCGTGTGCCTCCAGAACCTCTAGATCGGGAGCAGGGTCCATGGTATCGCCTGGTAACCCACAGCGCATACGACAAGCGCGAGCGCGGCACCTGCGACCACGTCGCGCGCGAAATGCACACCACCCACCACGCGCATGATGGCCATGGCGATGCTGGCCGCTACCAGTGCGCCGCCCACAACGGCTGCCCACCAAGCTGCACCGCTGGTGGCCACGGCCCATTCCAGCCATGTGCAGGCGATGGTGACCATGCAGAAGGTGTGGCGGCTCGGAAACGAGTGTCCGCGCGTATCCTTCGGGATGCGCGGTGCGGGTGCCCCCGGGGCCTCGTAGGGGCGCGGGGCGTTTATGGTCGTGCGCACGATGGAGCAGAGGGCGAACCCGACCGCTGGTACCACGATGCAGCGCAGCAACAGGCTGCGACCGAACAGGGCGAGCAGCACCAGCAGCAGTGGATAGGCTACGTATCCAACAACGGTGAGCGCCCTGTTCGCGGCGATCAGCAAGCTAGGCCTTGAGCATCCGCTTGATGCGCTCGACGGCCTCTTGCGTGGCTTCCGCATCGCCGAAGGCGGTCAGGCGGATATAGCCCTCGCCGGCTGGCCCGAAGCCCGCGCCTGGCGTGGTGATGACGTTCGCCTCTTCCAGCAGCTTGTTGAAGAAGTCCCAGCTGCCCATGCCATCAGGCGTCTTGCACCACACGTACGGGCTGTTCACGGCGCCGTACACCTCAAGCCCGGCGCTTTCCAGGCCCTCCTTGATCACGCGCGCGTTGTTCAGGTAGAAGCCGATGACGTCGGCTACTTGACGCGCGCCCTCGGGCGTGTAGATGGCCGCCGCGCCCTTCTGGATGACATAGCTGGCGCCGTTGAACTTGGTGGTCTGGCGGCGCAGCCACATGGCGTTCAGGTTCTGGCCGTCGCGCTCGAGCGCCTTGGGCACCACGGTGTAGCCGCAGCGCATGCCCGTGAAGCCAGCGGTCTTGCTGAAGCTGCGGAACTCGATGGCGCACGTCTTCGCACCGGGGATCTCGTAGATGGTGTGCGGCACGTCCGGCTCGGTGATGAAGCGCTCATACGCGCTGTCGAACATGATGACCGCGCCGCAGTCGTTCGCCCAGTCGACCCAGCGCGTCAACTCTTCGCGGGAAAGCGCGGTGCCGGTGGGGTTGTTCGGGCTGCACAGGTACACGATGTCGGCTGGTTGGTCGGGCAGCGCGGGGCAGAAGCCGTTCTCGGCGGTGGTGGGCATGTAGATCAGGTTCGTCCACGCATCAGCCGCAGCGTCCCAGTCACCAGCGCGCCCGGCCATGGCGTTGCTGTCCACGTACACGGGGTACACCGGGTCGCATACGGCCACTTTGTTATCCACGGCGAAGATGTCGCCGATGTTGCCGCAGTCGCTCTTCGCGCCGTCGCTGATGAAGATCTCGTCGGCCGCGATATCCACGCCGCGCGCACGGTAATCATGCTCCACCACCGCATCGCGCAGGAACGCGTAGCCCTGCTCAGGGCCGTATCCGTGGAAGGTGGCCGCTGCCGCTTGCTCGTCCACCGCTTCGTGCATCGCTGCGATCACCGCGGGCACGAGCGGCTGGGTCACATCGCCGATGCCGAGGCGGATCAGCGCGGCCGCCGGGTTCGCCTCTTGATACGCCGCCGTGCGTCGCGCTATCTCGCTGAAGAGGTAGCTGCCGGGCAATTTCGCGAAATTCGCGTTCATCTTCGTCATGGGAGCCTCCGGTCTCGTCGTTGGTTCGGTCTATGATAGAGTCGCTCTGTTTCGAGCGCGTTATGCGTTCAGGTGCTCATTGTAATGAAAGATGAGCGGTCACGGTCGATAGACGGCGCGGTTGTTCGGCGTTTCGTCGACCTCCACCTGCACTACGGGCAGACCAGCTTCACTCAAGCGCTCGAAGAGGTGCCGCGCTAGGTTTTCGGCGGTCGTGCGGAAGGGGAGCATCTTGAGGCGGAAGCCCTCGCCTTCAAGAGCGGCGATGGTGGCATCGTGCAGCGTGCCTTCTTCGACGAGGAACACATGGTCGAACTCCTCGGCCAGCTCGCGCACGGCCTTCTTGAAGGCGCCGAAATCGCATACCATATCGCGCTCGGTGCCCTCCGCGCCCAGCTCGCCATCCGCAACGCCAATGGTGGCCTCCACGCGCCAGCGGTGCCCGTGCAGGTTCTCGCACTTGCCATAGTAGTCGGCGAGAAAATGCGCCGAATCGAAGAAAGCGTCGGTTTTGAGCTCGTACATGGCACCTCCGTTTGCGCTTCTCGCTTTTTTGGTTGTTTTTGGCACAAAAGGGCCTTGGAAAGGCAGATTTGCGGCAAAAACGACCACCAAAAGAGAGATGATCGGCTCAATCGTGCAGGACAGATGGACGCTATTATACAAACCCCAGGTCAGACGTTTGTGCGTCATGTCCGATTTTCCTGGGAGCGTCTTGTTGGCCTTCGCGCAGAGGTGATGGGGCTCTTGCGGCGATGCTATCAACGCTGCGGATGCCGCAGTAGTGCACGCGGTGAAAAGCGCCTACAATGGGCAGAGCTCTCAGATGAAAGGATGCATGTGGCAAACGAGGCACTAGAGCGAGCGCGAGCTGGGTATGAAGCGGTCGAGCGGCGTTACGTGGAAGCGTTGCAGGCGAAAGGCCTGCGATTCCAAAGCCGCGCCGAGGGGTTGGCGTCCCAGAAACGCTGTGCGGACCTGCGTCGGCACCTTGCCGATGCAGGCGCGGCGGTGCGTAACGCTGGGGCATCGCTGGTGTGCGGGTATCTGTCACCGGCGTGCGTGGAGTGCACTGGCGCTGACGGCTCGGAAACGATCAGCACCACGTTTAAGTGTCATCGCGATTGCTACTTCTGCTTCAATCATAACGTGGCTGACTACGATCGCTTCTTTCACGAAGGATGTCCTTGGGAAGATGAGCTTGAGCGCGCGGCGGCCGAGCGGCAGCAACTTGCGTGCGTGGGGCTGACCGGCGGCGAGCCGCTGTTGGATTTCGAGAACGCCATCCGCTTTTTCGAGCGCGCACGCGAGCTGTTCCCCGAGGCGCACTTGCGCATGTACACCTCAGGCGACCTGCTCACCGAAGAGCGGGTCGTGCGCCTGCGCGATGCGGGCTTGGACGAGATCCGTTTCAGCGTGAAGGACGACGATACGCCCGAGATGCAGCAGCGCGTGTTGGATGCCATGCGGCTGGCGAAGCGCTATCTGCCCAGCGTAATGGCGGAGATGCCGGTGATTCCGGGTGCGGGCGAGCATATGCGCAACCTTCTGCGCGCTTTCGATGATGTGGGGCTCGACGGCATCAATTTGCTGGAATTCTGCTTTCCGTTCTGCAACTGGCCCGAGTTCGAGCGGCGTGGTTTCAGCTTGAAGAATCCGCCGTTCGATGTGATGTATGACTACGGCTACTCGGGCGGTTTGGCGGTGGCGGGCAGCGAAGAGCTCATATTGGAGCTCATGCTGTGGGCGCGCGAAGAGGGTCTCAGGCTGGGGCTGCACTATTGCTCGCTCGATAACAAGCACCGATCGGAGATCCGCCAGAAGAACGAGCGGGCGAAAGACGTCCATCCTTGTCTCGTCTTTGACGACCAGGATTTCTTCTTGAAGGCGGTGAAGGTGTTCGGCCCTGACGTGGAGCCGGTGCGCACGGCGTTGCGCGAAGCGGGGTGCACGGACATGATCGAAGATGCTGCGGAAGGATCGCTGGCGTTCTCGCCGGAGCATCTGGGTGCGCTGCGCGGTGTTGTGCGTGCGGACGGCGCGCCCGTCGAACCGCAGCTGTGCCCGTTCGTCTACGAGCTTGACGGTGATGATGCGTATCTGACTGACGTGTCGCTCTGTCCGGCGCCGGTGCGCTGAAGCACGACGTAGCGATTGAGCGCTGCGCGCCCGTCGGCGTTGAAGCGACCGAGCACCCGCGCGCCCGACACGCCCGTAACGAGCTGGTCCACCTCGTCGTCTGAGAAGTGGTGGCAATAACGAAAGAGGTCAGCGCGATCCTGCCAGCTGAGCAGCTTGTCATGCGCGTCATCGAAGACGAGGTTATGGCGCTGGCAGCCGCAGCGGGTGACGTCGGCGGCCTTCTCGGCCAGGCGCGCATCGTGTAGGAACTGCCAAAACGACACGGCGATCATGCCGCCTTCGCGCGTGCGGTTGACGAGCGCTTGCAGGAGCTGTGCGCGCCATGCGGGCAGCGGAATGTGATGCATGAAACCGAAAGCGACGCATATATCGAAGAGCGTCTCAGGCGGCGTGGCGCGGAAGGGGGACGGCGTGACGGTCTGGCAAGGGCGGTGTGCGGCGTCATGCGGCGTGACCGTTTCAGATGCCTCAAGCGCCTCCAGCACATCTGTCGGGTGGAAGTGAATGCAGACGTTGTCGGGCACGTTGAGCGCTGCGTCGCAGGCAAGCGATGTGCACGCATCGACGCAGTGGGCGTCAAAGACTGCATCGGGTGCCGCTTCAGCCAAGAAGCGCTCGAAGCGCAGATTGCCGCAGGCGATATCGAGCACGCGGATCGGGTGTTCAGGACAAGCGCGTTGCGTATCGCGCTGCCAGCCCGGCCATGCGTCCAGCACGCGCTGCCAGCCCGGCCACGCGCTCGCGCGGGTGTCCGAAAACGAAAGGGCTGCCTGGTCGTAGAGATCGCGCGTGAGCGCGCGGAGTTTTGCGGCGGTGGGCGTATCCATGCGGCCATTATCGCACGGCGGTGATGCTGCATGAAGGCGAAAGAGGCGCGACCGAGAAAATGGGTGCTGGATACGGTGTGCACCAGCACCCTTCCCGATACACGCGCGCGGCTGTTCCAGCAGCCACATGCGGCGCCCAGTATAATGGGAAAACTGTGAACGAAACGTTACAAAAGATCATTAACGCAATACGAGCAGAAACCCAGGAGGGCCGCTGCACGCTCGATGACGCGTGGCTGGATAAGCTGGTGCGCCAACGCAACCGCGAGATGCACGATGGTACGCGTCAGGTGGCGAAGAAGCGCCTGCTCCCAGCGTATCTACGCCTGCGTGAGCAGCAGCCCGAAGTGCTGGCAGCATGGGGCGCGCCTGCGGGCGGAGTGGTGGACACGGCGGTCGTGCGCTTGCTGCGCGCCAAGCCGCGCCGAACAGCCTCGGGGGTTGCCACCATCACGGTACTGACGCGGCCGTGGCCGTGCGCAGGCGACTGCGTTTTCTGTCCGAGCGATATGCGCATGCCGAAGAGCTATCTGGCCGATGAGCCCGCCTGCCAGCGCGCTGAGCGCTGCTTCTTCGATCCGTATATGCAGGTGGCGGCGCGCCTGCGCGCCTTGAGCGACATGGGACACGTGACCGACAAGGTTGAGCTGATCGTGCTGGGAGGAACGTGGAGCGACTATCCGCGCGCTTATCAGGTGTGGTTCATGACGGAGCTCTTCCGTGCCTTGAACGCGTCCAATGATGCCCGCAGTGTCTGTACCCACCAGCGTCGCGCATTCTATGAGGAATGTGGCTTGACGAGCGATCCGGCGGTGCTCGCGCAACAGGTGGCGTCTCTCCAGCAGCAGGTGAGCGAAGGCGATGTGCGCTATGCCGAAGCATGGGAGCGTCTCTACGGTCAAAGCGCGGCGTGGCAGCGTGCGGGCGCGGTGCAGCAGGCGAGCATGGAGCAGCTCGCAGAGCAGCAGCGTCTCAACGAGAACGCCGAGCACCGCTGCGTGGGGCTGGTGGTGGAAACGCGGCCTGAGCTGGTAAACGCCGATCATGCAGTGTTCCTGCGGCAGCTTGGCTGCACGAAGGTGCAGATGGGTATCCAGACGTTGGATGCGCGCCTGCTCGAGCGTTGCGGTCGCCCCACCGACCCAGCGCAGGTGGAGCGTGCTTTCGCGCTGTTGCGCCTGTTCGGCTTCAAGTCGCATATCCACCTGATGGCGAACCTGCCAGGTGCCACGCCCGCCTCCGATGCGGCAGAGTTTCGCCTGCTCATGCATGATGCACGCTATATTCCCGACGAGGTGAAGCTCTATCCCTGCGCGCTGGTTGAAAGCGCGCGGCTCACCGATTGGTATGCGCATGGTCAGTGGGTGCCCTATGCCGAAGAGGACCTGATCGCGCTTCTTGCGGCTGACCTCATGGAGGCGCCGGCCCATGTGCGCATCTCGCGTATGATCCGCGATATCTCGTCGACCGACATCATCGCTGGCAACAAGAAGACGAATCTGCGCCAGATGGTGGAGGCGCGCGTGCGGGCTGCGGTAGCGGCGGGCGAGGGCCGTTGTCAAGAGATGCGCTTTCGCGAGATAGCGACCAGTCAGGTTGACCGGAAGGACCTGCGGCTCGAAACGATTGCCTACGACACCACGGTCAGCCGCGAGCGTTTTTTGCAGTGGGTTGATGGCGAAGGTCGTCTTGCGGGCTTCTTGCGCCTGTCGCTACCGCGCGCGGAGGCGGTGGTGCAAGCGTTGCAAGAAACGGCTTTTCCTCTTGGGCTCGGTCAAGCCATGATCCGTGAGGTGCACGTGTATGGGAAGGTCGCCGCGCTCGGCCAGTCCGATACCGACGCGAGCGCGGCGCAACATGGGGGATTGGGCCGCGCGCTCGTGGATGAGGCCTGCCGCCAAGCTCAGGCGGCAGGGTATCGACAGGTCAATGTGATCAGTGCCATTGGCACGCGCGCCTACTATCGCTCGCTCGGGTTTCGCGACAACGGGCTGTATCAGGTGAAGGATCTTGAGCGCTTGCCTGTCGCATGAGCGCATGAGGCCCTTCGCGCGAGCCCGATGGCGCTACAGCGCGGCTTTGATGGCTTCGAGCAGGTCGAAGTACTCCGTGTAGGCGGGCACGTCTGGGTATTCGGCGCGCAGCGCATCGGTGGTGCGGAAGAAGAACCCGGCTTTCGAATCGAGGATCATGCCCACATCGTTGTACGAATCGCCCGAGGCGATCGTATCGAGCCCGGCATCGTGTAGCGCGCGCACGGTGGTCAGCTTCGTTTGCGGGCAGCGCATCCGGTAGCTTTCGATCATGCCGTCTTCGCCTACGATCAACTCGTTACAGAAGATGGTGGGCCAGCCCAGCTTCTCCATGAGCGGCCGGGCAAACTGGCTGAACGTGTCGGATATGATGATGACCTGCGCGAGCGGCCGCAGCTGATCGAGGAATTCGCGGGCGCCCGGCATGGGGTCGATACCGGCGATGACCTCTTGGATCTGCGCGAGGCCCAGCCCATGCTGGCGCAGGATATCAAGGCGGTATTCCATCAGCTTGTCGTAGTCGGGTTCGTCGCGCGTGGTGCGCTTCAGTTCGGGGATGCCGGTCGCGTCAGCGAAGGCGATCCATATCTCGGGTACCAGCACGCCTTCCAAATCAAGGCAAACAACGTTCATGGGGGCTCCTTTTCGTTGGTCACCGACCAAGGGTACCGCGGCGGCCCTGTTCGCGAAAGCGGTTTCGGCGAAAAAGCCGTCGAATGCGGGCTATAATCGAGAGAATGATGGTGCCAGCGCGCGGGTGCGGACAGACGCATCCGGGCAGGCGGTAAGGAGACAGCATGGCGGTCCGCGATTTTCTGGCAGCGTATGAGGCCAGCCCCAGCATTCATAATGCGAAGATGGATGCCATCGTGTCGTTTACGGCGCGGCAGCTCACGTGCAGCCACTGTGGGAAATGCACGCAGCGCTGCGAGGTGCTTCGCGGGCCTGGGCTTGATATCGGTACCATCGCTGCGGCCTACGATCGTATCAGCGCGTTGCCTGAAGACGAACAGCCGCAGACCGTGATGGCGCTGGTGGCGGAGGATTACCTGCTGTACAACGCGCTGCGCCAGTGCTGCTTTTGCGGGCACTGCACGGCGGCGTGCGCGCATCATGTGCTGGCGCCCGAGGATATGCGCGCGTGGCGCCAGCTGTTCATGCGCGCGGGCTTGATGCCGCCCGACGACTCGAAGCTGGTCATGGTGGATAACGAGTGGAACATCTTCAGTGCGTATCGGGCTATTCACGGCGTGGCGTATCCGGAATACGTGTCGCTGGCCGCGGCGGCCGAGGCGGGGCCAGGGCTTGCCGATACGTTGTTTTTCCCAGGATGCAGCTTGGTCAGCTACGCGCCCGAGGTGACGCGTGCGGTGGGCGATTGGCTGGCCGCATGCGGCGTGAAGTGGGCGCTGTGCGATGGTTGTTGCGGCAGTCCACTGATGAGCGCGGGGCTGTTCGAGCGCGCCGAGGCGTTGCGCTGCGGCTTCGTGGAACAGATGCAGCAAGCGGGCATCAGGCGCATGGTCACCGTGTGCCCGGGGTGCGCTGATGAGTTCGCCGACGATATGCCCGCCGATATCGCGATCGTGCCGCTGCCTGCGTTGATGCTGGAGCTGGCAGAGCGGCGCGTGGCGGCTGGAGAGCCGGTCGGGTTCGCGCCGCTGCTGCGCGAGTCGGTCACGTTCTTCGATTCGTGCCATGACCGTCTGACGGGACGCAATGGGCGCGCCATCCGTGAGCTCATGCGCCGCTTCGTGCCTGATGCGCGCCAGGCGGAAATGGAGCATTGCAAGCGGGACACACTGTGCTGCGGTGCGGGCGGCGCGGTGGCGGCCTATGACCCGCAGATCACCGATGACCGCGTGTGGCAGGTGATGGAAGAGGCGCGCGCCACCGCCACCCAAACCGTCATCACGATGTGCCCCACGTGCACCTACACGCTGGCGCAGGCGAATCTGAATGCGCCCGAGCGCGGTATGGACTCCAAGCACTACCTTGAGATGCTGTTCGGCGTTGAGATCGACTGGGCAGCGGTGTTCGCGAACCTCGGTGGCATGTGGACCGGCGAATACGGCCCCTGGCTCACGCAGACGTTCTACTAGGTCGCTTCGAGGTCGCCCCGCGCGAGTGCGCGATGGTCGCAGGAGTCGCGGAAGACGCGCCGGTGTCGATCAGACGGCCACCACGACGCGGTAGTTGGCATGGTCGCCGCAGCAGGTCTGCAAGATGACGGACTCGCCGTATCCGGTCACCCGATCTTGGATCTCTTCCCAATAGGTGCTGTCCGCTACGGTGAAGGCGTCCACCACATGGTAGGTGCGGCTGGCGCCTGTGCGATCGGTTATGGTGACGGCGTCGCCTGAGGTAAGGTCCATCACGTGCCAGAACGATCCAGGATTATGGCCGATGAAATAACCCCAGCTACCGTCGGTGGTGCTGTCTGAGCCCATCCAGAGCCCCGCGCCCGTACTGGGGGCAGAGGATGACTGGTACGAATCTACGAAGTGCATGGACACGCCATCTACGTTGATGGTGCTCGGCCCCGTTGCGGTAACCTGAGTCCTCTGCGTCTGCGTGCTTTGCGTGGTGGTCGCTGCGCGCTGGGCTGCCGCCCGTGCAGCATTTTCGGCATCGTTTTGCGTCGTCAGAGCGGCAAGATCATCACCCACCATGGCAGCTTGCGCATCAAGGAGGTCATCGCCTTGGGCCACGGTGAGGTCGCAGGCATGTTCCACCGCTTGCTCGATGCCATCTTCGATGGCGTACTCGTCTGCGTGCGCTTGGGGCGTGGCCACGGTCGTTGCCATGAACGTGGCAAGCAGTATCGCCGCTGATGCGGCCAGCATGCGCTTTGATCCTATCGCGCTCATTCTCGGATGCCTTCCTCTTCTCGCGTGAAGGCCTCCGCTCCTTGATCCGACCTCGTGGTCGCCCTTTGATCTCACCTTGCGTGGTCTCAGAATAGTTCGTCGGTGGCTGCGGCTGCGTTTGAAAGCGCGTTCGCAACCGCGACGAATGTCAAATGTAATCTTTGTTACATTTGTGAAATCTCGGCGAGAACCACTGTGGGCGGGTAGGCGTGCCAAGCAAACGCGCATCGAGCAAGGACGTTGAACGTGCGCGTTGAGCACGCGCACCCGATGCGCGCATCGCAGCCCCCAGATGGTGCTCGACGCCAAGAAATCGCATATCGCGCATGAAGCTGCGCTCGTTTCGGGGTAAGATGGTAAGAATGAAAGCGGCGAAGAGGGGAGCCAGTGCCCATGGCAGACGGTTACAAGTACGACCGTGTTCTCCTGAAGCTCTCGGGCGAGGCGCTCGCGGGCGACCAGGGATACGGTATTGACCCGAAAGTGGTGGACGACCTTGCCGACCAGATAGCGGACATCGTGCAAGATGGGGTGCAGCTTGCCATCGTGGTGGGTGGCGGCAACATCTTCCGCGGATTGGCGGGTTCGGCCGAAGGTATGGATCGCGCGCAGGCGGACTACATCGGCATGTTGGCTACGGTCATGAACGCCTTAGCGCTGCAAGACGCTTTCGAGCGCCACGGAGTGTTCAGCCGCGTGCAAAGCGCTATCAACATGCAGGAGGTCAGCGAGCCCTATATTCGCCGCCGCGCCATGAGGCATCTTCAGAAGGGGCGCGTGGTGATCCTAGCCGCGGGTACGGGCAATCCGTATTTCACCACTGACACCACAGCTGCCCTGCGCGCATGCGAGCTTGATGTGGATTGCCTGATGAAGGCCACGAAGGTGGACGGCGTCTACGATTGCGACCCGGCCAAGAATCCGGATGCGCAGCGGTTCGACCACATCACGTATATGGAAGTGCTGAACAGGGGGCTGAACGTCATGGATGCCACGGCCACCTCGCTTTGCATGGATAACGATGTTCCCATGATCGTCTTCGACCTGACCCAGCGGGGCAACATACAGCGGGCGCTGCGGGGCGAAGATGTGGGAACCACGATCGACTGAGAGGATGCGCTATGGCAGAGGTAGATGAGATCCTGTTGAACGCAGAAGAGCGCATGGGCAAGGCGCTCGGTTCATTGCATGACAATTTCGCGTCGGTGCGCACGGGTCGTGCGAATGCGATGGTGCTCGATCGCATCACCGTTGACTATTATGGGGTTGCCACGCCCATCAATCAGATGGCGGGCGTGAAGACGCCGGATGCGCACATGCTGGTCATCGAGCCGTGGGACAAGTCGTCGCTGAAAGACATCGAGCGCGCCATTCTGGAGAGCGATCTGGGTGTTACGCCCAACAACGACGGGTCGGTCATTCGTTTGCCGTTCCCGCAGCTGACCGAGGAACGCCGCAAGGAACTGGCGAAGCAGTGTCGCACCTATGCCGAAGAATCGCGCGTGGCGGTGCGCAATGCGCGGCGCGATGCGAACGCTGCCATCGAGCGCGCGCAAAAGAACGATGGGCTGCCCGAAGATGAGGCGAAGCGCGCCGAGGCTGAGGTGCAGAAGCTGACCGACAAATACGTTGCCGATGTAGATGCTGCCGTGAAGGCTAAAGAAGCCGAGGTCATGGAGGTATGAGGCGCGGCCTCAGAGGCTTTTGAAGGAGCTTTCCTACATATTTCCCGCGTCGCCGTCCGATGTCGATCCGGCGCAGTTGGACGCAGCGCGCATTCCGCAGCATGTGGCCGTCATCATGGATGGGAACGGTCGCTGGGCTAAAGCGCGTGCGCTCAATCGTCTGCGCGGCCATAAGGCGGGCATCGAGGCGGTGCGCGAGACCATCCGTTGCGCCAATGATCTGGGGGTGCGCTACCTGACCATCTATTCGTTCAGCACCGAGAACTGGAAGCGGCCCGAAGATGAAGTGGTCGGACTGATGAACCTGTTCGCCAAGACCATGTTGGCCGAGGTCGATGGATTGCATGCGGAGGGCGTTCGCGTGATGACCATCGGGGATCTCTCCCCGCTGCCCGCGGAAACGCGGGAGGCGTTTCAGACCGCTTGGGAAAAGACGCGTCATAACCAGGGGATGACGCTGGTGGTGGCGGTGAACTACGGGGGTCGTGCCGAGATCGTGCACGCAGCGAACGAGTACATGCGCGAGGTGGCTGCGGTGGTAGCCAGCGGAGGCGAGGTGCCGCGCCTGACCGAAGAGCTCTTGGAGAGCCATCTTGCAACGGCGGGCATCCCTGATCCGGAACTGCTCATTCGCACGAGCGGCGAGCGACGGCTCTCTAACTTCTTGCTTTGGCAGGCTGCCTATGCCGAGTTCGTTTCCTCGGAGGTGCTCTGGCCCGATTTCGATCGTTACGAATTCTTGCGGTGTTTGCTGGAATATCAGCGCCGCGACAGACGATTCGGGGCGCTTTGATGGACGAGGCGCAGCAAGAGCAGTTGACCGAGACGCAGCGCGCAGCACGCGAGCGCTTGAAGCAGCAGGTGGCCGATCTGATCAGCAAGGCTGACGAGAAAGCACTGTTTCGAGCGCGTCCCACCACGAAAGAGCTGGGAGCGGGCCGGGATGCGTGCGACCCGGCCATCATCTACGATCCCGAAGCAGCGCCACCCGGGCCGCCGTGGCACTACGATGTGACGCCTGATGAGGCTGCCGAGAAAATGCAAAAGAAGGAGAAGCGGGCGGAAAAGCGTCAGAAGGTGAAGGAGACCGCTTTGGGGAAGGCCCCGAAGAAGCTCAAGAATCCTTCGAGCTTGCAGGTGCGCTTCCGAACGGGTCTTGTCTATACGCTGCTCACCATCGCCTGTGTGTTCGCGGGCAATATACCCACCATGGTGTACCTGATGGTGGTGGCGGGCATCTGCGCAGGTGAGTTCTATTACATGCTTCGCTCTGATGCGAAACTGCCCAATGAGGCGCTGGGCATTGGGGGTGCTGTCCTGTTCATCCCCGCGACTTACTTCTTCGGGTTGGCAGGTGCGTTGGTGGTCGCCATCGTGCTGCTCATCGCGCTTTTGGTGTGGTATGTGTTCTGGTTGCGCGCACGCATTCAAGATGTGGCCATCAGCTTTTTCGGAGCGGCGTACACCGGCCTTCTGCTCTGCGGGCTGATGATCATACGGCAATCTGTGGAACCCCCGTGGGGCGGCTTGGTCATGTTCATGATATTCCTGAGCGTGTGGGCCAACGATGCGTTCGCGTATTTCGTGGGCAGCAAAATAGGCAAGCACAAGCTTGCTCCGCGCGTCAGCCCCAAAAAGAGCTGGGAAGGCTTTTTGGCCGGTTTGGTGGGCTCTATGCTGGTATGGCTTGTCATGTCGTTCATCCCGGGGCTCTCCCTGCCTGTTCCGCTGGCGCTCGTGTTCGGGTTCATCTGCGGTCTCATGGAGGTTCTGGGCGATCTGGCCGAGAGCCGCATCAAGCGCAATTCCGGCTTCAAGGATTCTGGCACCATCATGCCAGGGCATGGCGGTTTGCTTGACCGAACAGATTCGCTGTTCTTAGCTTCAGTCACCGCAGCATTCCTCATGATCGCAGGAGGCGTCATTCCCTATGTCATCTAATAAGGGCGTTGTGGTCCTCGGCTCTACCGGCTCTATCGGGCGCCAGACGCTTGACGTGATAGCCCAGCACTCCGACCGTCTGCACGCGGTGGCGCTCGCGTGCGGCACGCGCGTTGCCGAAATGGAGGGTCAGGCTGCACGGTTTGGCGTGCAGCACACCGCCGTGGGCGCTGATGCGGCGTTAGGGCTCATCGGTCTTGATGATGCCGATATCGTGGTGAACGCGCTCGTCGGATCGGCGGGCTTGCGCGCGAGCTACGAGACGCTGGCTGCAGGCAAGACGTTGGCGTTGGCCAATAAGGAGTCGCTGGTCGTCGGCGGCGACCTGTTGATGCCGATGGCGCAGCAACCCGGTCAGCTGATGCCGATCGACTCTGAGCATGGCGCTATCTACCAATGTCTGCTCGGCGAAGATCCTCGTGAGGTTTCCTGCTTGTGGGTGACCGCATCGGGTGGGCCCTTTCGTGGGCGGACGCGCGATGAGCTCGCGCAGGTGACCGCATCCGATGCGCTGGCGCATCCCACGTGGACCATGGGCCCTAAGATCACCATCGACTCGTCCACGCTGATGAACAAGGGGCTCGAGGTGATCGAGGCGCACCACCTCTTCGATATGCCCTACGAGCGAATTCAGGTGGTCGTACAGCCTCAGAGCGCCATACATTCCATGGTTGAGTTCGCCGACGGTTCCGTGAAGGCGCATTTGGGGACCACAGACATGCGCATCCCCATACAGTTCGCGCTGTCGTATCCGGAGCGGTGGGATGCGCCGGTGGAGCCGCTCGATTTCCGCACGCTGGGACGACTCGATTTCGCGGCTCCCGACACCGATACGTTTCGCTGTCTCTCGCTCGCTCGGCAAGCGGGGGCAGTGGGAGGAACCTTGCCGGCGGCGATGAATGCCGCGAATGAAGTGGCCGTCGCTGCCTTTTTGCGCGGCGATTGCGGTTTTCTTGACATCCCTGCCTGCGTTGAAGCAGTGATGAGCAGCCACGACACGCAGCCCGTCGAGAGCGTCGATCAGCTTGAGGGCGTTGATGCTGCGGCTCGCGAGGCTGCTTGCCGCTTCTTGTCGAGCGTTCATGTTGCATAGACGAGCGTCCTTTCGTTGGAATACCGGGTATAGCTGCACGTGACAAAGGTGACGCACGATTCGGCGGGTGCGCTGTCAAGCTGCACGCAGCACTCGTTCATCCGATCGGCATACCATGCAGCGAAGTCGTCCTGATCGGCGAAGGTCGTGCGCTTTGTCTGGTCGTATCCGTTGATAATGGCTGCGCCTGACACGGTGAGCATGCGCTTCTCAAAGGGTGTTTGCAGCAAGATGACGGCGTGCGTGCGCGCGAACTCTTGGCTCGCAAAAGCGGCGAAGTCGGCGAACATGGGTGCGCCGTATTTAATGTGATGCCCGAACACCACGGCATTGCCGCTCAGAAGGCCGGTGGACGCGCAGGTTGCGTCAAGATAGGGGCATCCGAGATGGTTCGCATTTCTGCGGATATCGTGGCTCAGATAATACGTGGGGTCATCAGCGGGCGCTTGCACGATCGCGCTATTGATGCGAGTGCCGGGCACGCTGACCCAACCTACGACATCGGGGTTCACTGCGGTCCAGTAGTGCCAGTCAACGATCGGAAAACCATCGGTGTCGCAGGTCGTGAGGCCATGGGGGTTCGCATCAGTGCTCGCACTGTGGCTGCACCAGGCAAACCACAGTGCGATCGCGGCTGACACCGCGACCAATGCCGCTGCGAGCAGGAAGGCTGCTACCGCCCGCACGGGGATCGCGCTGCTCGCGGCCTGTCCGGATCGTCGGTGCTGCTCATGCATGAGCAGCTACGTTTCTGCGGGTGCCGCAGGTCGAACAAGTTTCCGTGGTGACGACCACCTCTTCGTAGGCATCTTGATCGACGACGGTCTCCGTCCACGCCTCTTGCGTTATTCGCTGCTCGGGGCGCGGCACATCAGGAGTGTAGGAGAGGTGGCTGGTCGCAGCAGCATGTTCTGCGGTCGCTCTGTCAATGATGGCATCGCAGCTGTTGCAGATAGTGTGGGGCACCATGATGGTCTCCGTCTGAGCATCATGGTGGACCTGATGCGTGAGAGCATCGTGGTGAACGAGCTCCACGTCTTGCTGCCATGCGTGGGTATGCTCGCTGTCGTTGTGCGCTGGTTCTGCTTGCGCCTGCTCCGGATGCATGCCCGCAGAAGCGCTGAGCGACCAGATGACGCACAGGCAGATGGCCGCCGTTCCCAGCGTGATTGCGGCGAGGTTGAGATACGTTCGGGATGTTTTCGCTTCGAGTCGTTCCATAGGTGCTCCTTTGCTTGCCTGATGAGATGACGATGGGCGTGCGCTTGCTACCCTCGGCGCAGCGCACGTTGTACGCTTTGGTCCGCTTCTCGGTTACGACGGCGTATCTGCTGAATGCCGTAGAGCGATGCACCAAAGGCACCGAGCGCACCAAGGGCACCGAGCGCAATGCCGGGCGTGCCCGCATCGCCGGTTTTGTCGTATCCGGTGCCAGGTAAGCCCGTACCTTCGATGGATACGGTCTGCTCTGCGGCATTGAGGTCGGCATGCTGCGCCACCAAGACCTTTTCTGCGTGCCCGTCGGTGGTCTCCATATTGCGATACAGATATTCATACACCACGACCTGCTTGCCAGCTGCCCTGCTGGCATCGAAGGAGAACTCGACCGAGGTAGTGCCGTCCTCGGCGGCTGCAACGAACGAAGCGGTGGCAGTGACTTGCTTGTCACCGATGAGCAAGGGACTTGCGGTAGCGCGATCGTAGAGCACGCCCTCCAGCACGTACTCTTTGCCAGAGGTCAGGCCCTCGAAGGCGACTTCGTCTCGGATGCGGGCAGATGCGCTATTCAACAGCACTTGGTCGCCATCAGTCGCATCGCATGCTCGTGTTGCGATAGTGCCGATCACGAACGTGACGGTCTGGTCGGTGCTGGTAAGGTCCATCTCCTGGCTGACGACCGTATTGTCTTTGACGAGCATGACCATCGAAGTCGCTCTTGTGCCTTCGAGGCCGCGCGCATCAAAGCGGTATTCCAGCTCGGTGGAACCGGCAGTGCTCTCGGCGGTGAAGCTGTTCGTTGCCATTACCAGATGCTGAGTCAGATCGGGGTATTGGTTGAGCGCATCGCGGAGCGCGTCCCCATCGAAGTCGCGAGGCAGTTCGCGCTGATGGTCGAACAGTTCGCGCAGGTCAGCATCAGTCTTATCGGTATCCACCGCTTCGGATGCTTCAAGGAGGTGGCGCATGAGTTGGCTTGCGAGGGCGGCCTCGTCCGGTGCGCTCTCATCGTGATATTGAAGGATGGGAGCACCGCTTTCCGCGTTCACGAGCAGGCCGTAGACCGTGTAGGAACCGCCCGCGACCGCATCCGCATAGCTGATCTGGTCGATGAAAGCAGCTTCTGAGTCAGCGGGTATGTTTTTGGCAGCCGCGTCAGCGCCACCGAGCACGGTCCAGAGCTCTGCCGCGCGTACTGAGAAGCTCTGATCCTCATTGGAGGGGTCCTCGTCCTCGGCAACGAGGGTATCATTGCGATACAGCTTTTCATACACCACCAGGTCGCGTCCATCGCATGAAGACGAATCGAAATCGAAGCGCACCTGCGTTTGTCCGGTACTAGCATCAGGTGTGAACGTCGTATCCGCTCTGACCGCGCTTCCTGACTGGTCGAGCAGCGGCTCGACATCCCAAAACGGTGTCCCATCGCTGCCCACCGAGGCGCTCTTCACCATGAGGCTACCCTCTAAACGGTATTCCTTACCGGGAATCAAGTCAGTGTAGGAGATGGCATCCACCACCGTGGATGATCCATCAGAGGCCACCACATCGTCACCGTCAGCGAAGTCAGTCGCAACGGTGGCAATGCGAGGGGCGCAGACGGTCACGGTCTGGTTCTGGTCCGCGCTATCCTCGTGGGAGACGATCAGCTGTCCGTCTTTGAGTAAGCGCTCGAACACCACGACCCGTTTACCCGCATGTGCGGTGGTATCGCATGTGAAGGCTACCTCAACGGTGCCGTCTTCGTACTCGGGTACGAAGGGCATCTCAGTGCGGTAGGGTGTTCCCTGCGCATCGCACAGCGGTATGAACGCGGGCTCATCACTATCACCGGTATCCTCGTCGCTTTCGATCCACAAAGAGCCCTCCAAGGTGTATGCCTCACCAGCTATCAGGTTGCGATAGGTGACCCGATCGGTGATGGACGCTTCGGGATCGGCTGATACGAGCTTGTCGTCATCGGCTGTGTCAGATGCTGTGGTTCGCAGGATCTGCCCCTTGATGTGCACCGTTTGAGCATAATCGGCGGCATCTTTGTGCTCGGCCACCACAGCCCCCGTATCGCAGCGCACCAGTTCTTCGTAGACGGTCACGTCGCGATCTGCCTGCGCGCGCGAATCGAACGTGATCACTACCTCGGCATAGCCGTTCGGCTGTGTCGGCGTGAAGCGCGCATGCCCGGTGATGGCATCTCCGTTACTGTGGTGGAGCGCCTCACCGGTGAGCGCGTCGACGAGGGAGGCGCGCAGCTCATAAGCTGTGTTGCTCGTGGTGTCCAGATGAGCGTAGGAGACCCGGTCGATGATCGTGGTTTGCGGGTCGGCACCGATGCTCTTGCTGCCGCTTGTTCGTTCTCGGGCGGCCGTGGTGATGGACACTTCGGTAATGGCCTGATTGTCAAGGGTGCCTAGGTCAACAAGGTGGCCTTCGCGTTCGTCGATGGTCAGGCTTGGAATACGGATCAAAGCAAGTCCGGCGTTCGCCGCAACGGGTAGCTCTTCTATGGTGTAGGTCCCGTAGGGAAGGGCCCCTCTGGAATCGTCGACGCGCCCCTTTCCGAACCAAATACCGCAGGTTGCATCAAGCTTCGTCTCGTCTACCGTACCGTCAGCGCGTATGGCGCGATCGTTGGCGTTCGTGTTGCGGGAGTGTTGGTTCCAGGTGCTCTGGGTCGCTGCTTGGCCATTGGCGTCGGTTACGATGACATGGCTCTCTCCGGTCGTGTTGCAGGTGATGCGAAAAGGTACGCCAGCAAGTCTGTTCTGGTCGGATTCGCGCGCCTTGACGAGCTGCACGTCACCGCGATAGACCTGATCGGCTACGGTGGGAGCATGGTAGGAAACGGCCGTTTCGGCGCTTCCGTGAGCCGTCAGCTGTACGAGATGCACGCTGGTATCGCTCAGATGATAGCCGGTGGGCGCTTTTGTCTCTTGCACCAGTGCGGTGCCAAGCGGCAAAGCTGGTTTTCCGTCGCTGGTAAAGAAGAAGTCACCGTTTGACGATACGAGGTGACTTTCGTCCAAGCGGGCGCATCCGTGCTCATCGGTGCGCACCGTCCAGCTGCGCTGCGGCTGCCCGCTTGCCTCTGCTTGGGCTACGCTGGTGTAGTGCCCCGGGTAGAAGCGGACGGTGAACTGCGCGTCGGCGAGCGTAGCACCTCCCTGTCCGCGGCCTTCCCGCGTTTCGGTGTCGATCTTCGCCACGAGCATCTCGAGCGCGGCGCATTGGGGCGCATCGGCAACTGAACCGCCGTTCACGCGCGCGGTTTGCCCGCTTTCGACCGACACGGCATAGATGCGCTCGTCAAGGGCATAGCCGACAGGCGCCTTCGTCTCGCGCACGTAATAGATGCCGACGCCCAAATACCCCGAGGTCGCTTGTCCGTTCTCGTCAAGCTTCAGAGTGGCGGCAAGATTGGCACAGCCGCGATCGTGGTAGATCCCGTACTGGGCACCCTCAAGCGAATAGCAGGGGTTGTTGTCGGTCATGGTCGTGTTAGCCGAGCGCTTCGCGATGCTCACCCATCCACCAGGGACAAAGCTCAAGATCACTTGCCGGTCAGACCCGGTAGACATCTGGAAGCACCCGTTTCGGAAACCTTCAGGGACCTCCGAGCCACGCGTGAAGATAAGGTTTTGAGGCGTGCCGTAGTTGGGACCGTCCACCCAATATCCCAATACGTTTCTCCCGGCCCATTCGCGGAAATCCGCCGAGCAACCGCTGAGGGCGGCAGCGCCATCGCAGGCGTAGAAATCGGCCACGATGATATGGGTGAGCGCCAGGTAGCGATCTGCGGTCATAGCGGTGCCATCGAACCAGGTGCGTGGCCACATCGACGTGTCGAATCCAGGACCGCCGTAGCCGAACCAGAGCGCTGCGGCCACGGCGGAGGGATCGTAGGGGGTGCCACCAGGCGGGCAGGTGGGCGTGATGGGGTCTTTGCGGTAGGTGCCGCTGAGCGGCGTTGCCTTTGAAGGCTGTCCGCAGTAGGCGACGGTGCCCTCAACGCTCATGCGGTGCGTCTCGTAGCCGCCATAGGGCACCGATCCGCCTACATCGAGCTGCGCGTATCCTCCGGCATACGCCTCTTGGGCTCCAAGCGGTATCTTCGGTATCAGTCCGATGATGAGTGCTATCGCTATTCCTACCATCATCCACCAGCGCATGCGCGCTGCTGCTCGCGATACGTTTTGTTTTGCCACCGTGCGCTCCTATCCGCGAAACCAGCATTGCTCTGTATTGACTATAGCGATGCGCTCTGGCGCGGCGGATGCACGTCTGCTGCATGCGGTCGGCGTCGTTTCAGGCGCGTTTCGCATTGCTTGGCGTATGGCCCGTTGGCGTCTGCGGGCACGGATCCTGTGTGGAAACATTGGCGTTCTTGCGCAGAACTTGCATGAACCTGATACCGCTCTTGCGGTGATCCGGGACGATGCTTCACAATACCGCGCAAAGAACGTGAGCGCGTTTGATACGGAAAGCAGCATATGGACATTCTCTTCATGATCGTCTGTGCCATCTTCGTGATCGGTTTTCTGGTATTCATCCACGAAGGTGGCCACTACCTGGCGGCGCGCGTATTCGGCGTGCGCGTCACTGAATTCATGTTGGGCCTGCCAGGCCCCAGCATTGGCTTCAAGAAGGCGGGCACGCGCTTCGGGGTGACCGCAGTGCCGCTTGGCGGCTATGCGAAAGTGTGCGGCATGGAGATGGGCCCCATCTCCGAGCATGCCAAGGCCGTGCTTGCCTGCGTGTACGAACAGGGAACCGCATCGCTTCCCGATATTGCTCGGGCGTGCGATATCAGCGAAGAGGAAGCCCAAGATACGCTCGATCAGCTGGTGGAATGGGGCAGCGTAGAGGCCCCGCGCAAGCATGATGCAGCTGACCTCTACCGCACGCCAGCAGAAGAGCCCACACGCGCCCAGCGGCGCGTGGCTGCGCGGCTGTGCCGCCCGCTTTCCACCGAGAGCGCGGCCGGTACGCCCCGCGCGGTGCCCGATGCGCATGCGCTCTTCGAGCGCGAGTTGTCGCAACAGTATCGCAGCTTGCCGTTCTGGAAGCGCTCGGTCATCTTGCTGGCGGGCATCGCGGTGAATCTCGCCTTCGCTCTGGTGGCGTTCATCGTCATCTATTCGGTCATCGGCTTTGATGTGGCCGATCCCGAAACGGGCGCCATCACGCATCTGGTGGTCGGCCCCGACAGGGCCATCTTTGCCGGGTTCAGTTATATCGGCATGACCGTGCAAGCCATCATGGGGCTTTTCAACCCCGCAACTGCCGTTGAGACGGTATCCAACTCCACCAGCGTCATCGGCATAGCCGTCATGTCTGCCGATTACTTTGCCGCAGGGCTCGCCGAGGCCCTCTTCTTCATGGCGGTCATATCGGTGTCGCTCGGGCTCATGAACCTCATTCCTATTCCGCCGCTTGATGGCGGACGCTTCCTCATCGAGGTCATCCAAAAGCTGAGCCGCCGTCAGGTACCCGCGCGCGTGATGGGATACCTCTCGTTGGCTGGCATGGCTTTATTCATCGGCTTCTTCGTTATCATGTTGAACCAAGATGTACAGCGCTTCATCTTCGGAAATTGGTAGCAAAGGGAGGATGCGGATGAACAAGCCGCAGATGGCGAAGGAGCGGCCAGAGGCGCCGCAGATGCCAAGAACGATGACGCATCAGGTGATGGTGGGCAGGTCGGGCCATGGCGGCGTGGCGGTTGGTGGCGGTGCGCCGGTGTCGGTGCAATCGATGTTGAATGCGCCCGTCCACGATGTTGACGCTAACCTGCGTCAGATCGAGGCGCTGGCCGAAGTGGGCTGTGAGATCGTCCGCATGGCCATCCCCGAACGCACGGCGCTGCGCTCGTTCGCGCAGGTGTGCGCGCGCTCGCCCTTGCCCGTGGTCGCCGATGTCCACTTCGATGCGCACATCGCCCTTGAAGCGGCTTGGTCGGGCGCGGCGAAGCTGCGCATCAATCCCGGGAACATCGGCGGTCTGGCGAAGACCGACCAGGTGATCGATGCGGCGCGGGGCGCGGGCATTCCCATCCGCATCGGTGTGAACGCGGGTTCTCTGGACGCTTCCATCGCGGCGCGGCGCGACCTTACCCTGCCGCAGAAGCTAGCCGAATCAGCCGTTCAGTATGTGCGGTATTTTGAAGAGGATCGTGGCTTTCGCGATCTGGTGGTGTCAGCGAAGGCGCACGACGTGCCCGCCACCATTGCCACGTATCGCATCCTGAGCCAGCGTCTGCCGCACGTGCCACTGCACATCGGCATTACGGAGGCGGGCACGGTGATGCAGGGCACCATCAAATCGGCAGCAGGGTTAGGCGTGCTGCTCGAACAGGGCATTGGTGATACCATGCGCATCTCGTTGACCGACGACCCCACCCTCGAAGTGCGCGCCGCTTGGCAGTTGCTCGCAGCGCTTGACATGCGTCGTCGCACACCCGAGATGATCAGTTGCCCGACCTGCGGGCGCTGTCAGGTTGATATGATCCCCATTGCCAAGCAGGTAGAAGAGGCGCTTTCCCACGTTGCCAAGCCCATCAAGGTGGCCGTGATGGGTTGTGTGGTCAATGGGCCCGGTGAGGCAGCCGATGCCGATGTGGGGGTTGCTTGCGGTGCCGGTCAGGCGGCGCTGTTCCGTAATGGTAAAATCGTTGCCAAAGTTGACGAGAGCCGCATCGTTGACGCGCTCTTGGAAGAGGTCGAGAAGCTCTAAGGGGTCTCGGCCACAAGTTCTCAAGGAGACCTGATGACCGAGATACTGCGCTTGAAGAACCTCTACGTGCCTACCTTGAAAGAGGATCCGGCAGATGCCGATATTGCCAGTCATAAGCTGCTCTTGCGCGCTGGTATGATTCGCAAGACCGCCAGCGGCGTCTACACGTTCTTGCCGCTGGGCTACCGCGTGCTGCGCAAGGTGGAGGGCATCATACGCGATGAGATGGATGCCATTGGCGCGCAGGAGATCATGATGCCGGCGCTCCAGCCGGCCGAGCTTTGGCACGAGAGCGGGCGCTGGGACGATTATGGCCCTGAGCTCATGCGCCTGACCGACCGCCACCAGCATGGCTTTTGCTTAGGGCCCACCCACGAGGAACTGATCACGTCGCTCGTGCGCGACGAGTTGCGTTCGTACAAGCAGCTTCCCGTCTCGCTCTATCAGATACAGGTGAAGTTCCGCGATGAGATACGCCCGCGCTTCGGGCTCTTGCGCAGCCGCGAGTTCATCATGAAGGATGCGTATTCCTTCCACGACAGCCAGGAAAGCCTTCAGGAGACCTATGACGATATGTCGGGCGCCTATGGTCGCATTTGCGATCGGTGCGCGCTTACCTGGCGCGCGGTGGAGGCGGACAGCGGCCAGATCGGCGGCAGCGTGACCACGGAGTTCATGGCGCTGGCTGAGTCGGGCGAAGCGGAACTGGTGCATTGCAAGTGCGGTTATGCGGCCGATGCAGAGGCAGCCGAGTGCATCTGCCATGCTACGCTGCACAGAGTCGAGAAGATGGAAAAGATAAGCACGCCGGGCGTGCATACGATTGACGAGCTAGCCGCGTTCTTGGATATTCCGGCATCGTCTACGGTCAAGGCACTTTCCGGCATGAGCGGCGACGACGAGCTGGTCGTGCTGTTCGTGCCGGGCAACCACGAGCTCAACGATATCAAGGCCGATCGTGCTATTCCTGGGTTCAGGTTCTTGACCGATGACGAAATGATCTCATTCGGGCTGCACAAGGGGTCCATGGGTCCGGTGGGTCTGCCCGAAGGCGCCCGTATCGTGGCCGATCGCAATCTGCGCGGCGTGCCGCAATGGGTCGTGGGCGCCAACGAGGATGGCTATCACTATGTGGGCGCGCAACTGGGGATTGACTTCCAGGTGGACGAATGGGCCGACCTATGCACGACGGTGCCTGGGGATACCTGTCCTGAGTGCGGGTGCGCCTTGGAAGGTGCGCGCGGCATCGAGGTCAGCCAGGTGTTCCAGCTGGGTGACAAGTACTCGCGCACCATGAACGCCACCTATTTGGATAAGGATGGCAAGGAACAGTACTTCATCATGGGCTGCTACGGTGTTGGTGTGACCCGCACCTTGGCCGCGGTGGTCGAGCAGCACTTCGACGAGGATGGCATCATCTGGCCGCCTAGCGTGGCACCCGCGCATGTGTGCGTGCTGCCGCTGTCCGCAGACGATACCGTTATGAATGCGGCCAATGATGTAGCAGCGAAGATTTCCCGGATGGGTTTCGAAGTGGCCATTGACGACCGTGACGAGCGTGCTGGAGTGAAGTTCGCCGATGCGGACTTGATCGGGTGGCCGTTGCAGGTGATCGTGGGCAAGCGTGGCCTCGAGGCGGGCAAGGTGGAGTTGAAGCGCCGCCGCACCGGAGAGCGCCGCGAGGTCTCCCTGGACTATTTGGACGAGGTGATGACGTTCGTGACGCGCAAGATGAAGGCGATGCCGCAAGGTGGCACGAACCTGTTTGCCAGTCTCTTCGAGTAGCACGCTACAAAGCGCTCACGTAACTGGATCCCGTCAGCCCGCGGCCTGCGTTCAGGTGCGCGGGCTGACGTTTAGATGACACCTTCGGTCTGTCGTGCATCGCGCCTGCTCGGTGCGTCATCATGATGGCATGAGCACACGCAAGAAGGAGGCTACTCATGGCAACCATGAACGATCCGTTCCGCGAGATATTCCTTGCCGGTGTTGGCGCGCTGGCGCTTGGCGCTGAGAAGTCGAAGGAGATCGTCGATCAACTGGTCTCGAAAGGCCAGATCACGGTCGATCAGGGCAAGGAGATCGCGACCGACCTGCAACATCAAGCACACGAGAACACCGCACAGGTGCGCGATGAGGTGATCCGTGCATACCTTGGCTCGCTGAGCAAGGACGAGCGCGATGCGTTTGCGGCTCGCATCGCCGATATGGCAGCGCAGGTTGATGGCGATGAGGCGCTTCGTGACCAGGAAGCAACCGAGGTGCAAGAGAGCGCGAAGGCATCTTCCTAAGGTGACCAGCGGCGTTCGCGCGCATGCAGTATCATAGGGCGCATGACTGACTACATTGAAGGAAAACGCGCCGTTATCGAAGCGCTGCGCAGCGGGTGTCCTCTGCGCAGCGTTTTCGTGGCTGAGGGCATCCAGCGCGATGGGTTGGTAAAGGATATTCTGCGCAAATGCGATCAGCGCAGCGTACGCGTGAAGCAGGTCTCGCGTAAGCGCCTGGACGATATGGCGCACACCGACGCACACCAAGGCGTCATAGCTGAGACCGCTCCGTTTCCCTATCAAGGCGCAGGTGAGGTGCTGGCGCAGGCGGTGGAGGATGCGCGCACGCACGAACGCGCGCTCATCGTGGTGCTCGACCATATCACCGACGCGGGCAATTTGGGCGCTATCGCCCGCAGTGCGGAGTCGGTCGGTGCGAGCGGCATCGTGATACCCAACAAGCGCAGCGCGCATGTGACGGCTGCTACTTACAAAAGCTCTGCGGGGGCCATCTCCCATATTCCTCTTGCGCAAGTCTCTAATATCGCTGCGTTCATCGAGCGCACTAAGGAAGAGGGGTTTTGGGCGGTTGCCGCTACCGAGCATGCCGAAGAAACGCTGTGGGACACCGATCTTTCCGGGCGCATCGTGTTGGTCATGGGCAGCGAGCACGATGGCGTGTCGCGCTTGGTGCTCGAGACGTGCGATATGCATGCCTCCCTGCCTCAACAGGGACGCATCTCATCATTGAACGTGGCGCAGGCATCAACGGTGTTCATGTACGAATGGTTACGTCAGAATCGCCTCTGATGGTGAGGTGTGCTGCCAGCGTGTATTCAGATGAGCGCACCAAGAAGGAGCTTCGCGATGATCCATGAGATAACCGACGAGAACTTCCAAGCGGAGGTCGTGCAAAGCGAACTGCCCTGCGTGATCCAGTTCACCGCAGGATGGTGCACCATGTGCGACGAGATGGCGCCCGCGTTCGAGTCGCTTGCCGATACGTTCGAGGGGCAGGTGAAGTTCTGCCGCGTCAACACCGATGCGCAAAAGCAACTTCGCATCCGCTTCGCTGTGGCGGCGCTACCCTACCTCGTCTTCGTAGCCGATGGCATGAAGACGCCGCTGTTCGATCAGATCGTTTCCGCGCAGCGTTTGGAAGAGCGCATCCGATTCATGTTGGAGGGCGGCACAGCACCGAATACCAGGCCGGTGTAGCGCGCGCTCTGGTGTCGTGCACCCTGTTCGTGCGGCGCCTCACGTATAATCGCCTTCATGAAAACGCGAAGAAAACTCCTGATCGTTGATGGGTACAACGTGCTGCGCTCGGGGAGCAGGTACGCGCGCATCGTCTTGCCTGATTACACCGACGATACGTTCAACGTCGCGCGCGAGCGGCTGCTCAACGATGTGATCAACTACGCAGGTCGCGACACGCAGGCCATCATCGTCTTCGACGGTAAGGATAACGAGCACTCACGCGGTGAGGCGGAAACGGTGGGCGGCGTGCGCATCATATTCTCGCCCGCAGGGCAGATCGCCGATCGCGTGATCGAGAAGTTGGCCCACGACGCGCGCGAGCGCAACGTGGAGACGCTGGTGGTCACTTCGGATTCGACCATCCAAGACACCGTGTTCGGTGACGGGGTGGACCGCATGAGCGCCGAGGGTTTCTGCCAGGAGGTCGAGGCCACCATTGAGAATGCGGTCGCCGATGAGACGCCCCGCATCGCGCGCAAGAGCACCATTGCCGATCGCGTGAGCCCTGATGTATTAGCAAAGCTGAAGGAACTGCGGGATGGCGAGAGGCGCCCACCTCGCTAGGAGCGCCCACCTTGTGAAGAGCGCTCGTGCGTAGAACGAGCTTCTACGATCAGGCGGAGCCCTTCGAGCGTGAGGTCGGGGTTCACCTGATCGATCAGCTTGGAATGCTTGGCAATGAGCGGCGCGAGCCCGCCGGTGGCAACAACGGGCGCCCGGTAGCCAAGCTGGTCGAAGATGCGTTGCAGCAATCCATCTACCCGGTCAACCTCGCCGAGCACGATGCCTGCTTGCATGGCCTCTACCGTGTTCGTGCCGATCGCGTGATCGGGTGCTTCCAGGCTGATCGCTGGCAGTTTAGAGGCGTTGTTGAACAGCGTTTGCGCCGAGGTTTGCAGTCCTGGGGCGATGATGCCACCGATGAAGCGGCCCGCACTATCGATGACCTCGATGTTGGTGGCCGTGCCAAAATCGACCACGATGCAGGGAGCGCCGTACAGCGCCCGCATTGCTACCGAATCAGCCACGCGGTCTGCGCCGATCTCGGCTGGATCCGGGTAGTCTGCGCAGAACAGATCGCCTGCGGTCTGAGCGCTGCACACCACCATGTCCGCTCCGGCACCGTCTGCGGCGGCACGGCGCCATGCTTCGGTCAGCTGCGGTACCACCGATGAGAGCGCTGCGCGGTCGATATCCTGCAACCGCAGCCCGGCGCTCTCGAAGAGCGGGATCAGGCTCACACGCAGTTCATCGGCGGTGCTCGCGCGATTCGTAGCGATGCGCCACATGCTGACCAGATCGCTTCCCGCATACACCCCAATGAGGGTTTGCGTGTTCCCAACATCCACAGCAAGCAGCATGGTTCAGACCGTTCCTCTCGCTATCGCAGTGCATTTCCTTCGGTTATCCGTTAATATTAGCGCATGGCGAAACGTGCGCTTCTGAGAGGATGCGTACTGAAACAGTCGATGAAGGGGCCCATAATGAGCGATACCGCCAGCCGCATTCTTGTCGTTGATGACGAAGCTACTATTACTGATTTCGTAGGCTATGCCTTGAAGACCGAGGGGTATGCGGTCGATATCGCGAAAAACGGTGAGGACGCGCTGACGCTTGCTTCGCAGACCGATTACGATCTGTACATCTTGGATATCATGCTGCCTGGCATTGACGGTTACGAGCTGTGCCGCCGTTTGCGCTCGAACACCTCGGCGCCCGTGCTGTTCCTGTCTGCCCGCGACACCGAGCTTGACAAGGTGGTGGGTCTGGAGATCGGCGGCGACGATTATCTGAGCAAGCCCTTTGGCGTGCGCGAGCTGGTGGCCCGTGTGCGCGCGTTGCTGCGTCGCGGTGCAGGAGAGGTGGCTGGTGCTCATAACCAGGTGGTCGTCAGCGGCATCACGCTCGATGAGGACGCGCATACCGCAACAGGCAGCATCGGCGAGATCGATCTGACGCCACGCGAGTTCGAGTTGCTGGCGTCGCTGATGAAGAATGCGGGCAAGGTGGTGAGCCGCGAAGATCTGCTGCGCGATGCGTGGGGTTGGGAATACCTGACGGAAACCAAGACGGTGGATACGCACATCAAGCGCTTGCGCGACAAGATATCCGATGCTGGCTACGACTCGGGTTTGGTGGAGACGGTGCGCGGGTACGGGTATCGGTTCAAAGTGGTCAATGACTAATACATTCCGCTGGGCTTGACGCCCAGCAAAGCTATCTGCTTCATTCGCCCGCTTCTCGCTCTTTTCGCAAGGCGTGTACGGTAGAATCTTCCTATTGCCCCTGTTGATAGGAGGTCCCTCTTGCTCACCGATATAGAGATAGCCCAAGCAGCTGAGCCCAAGCGCATCGGCGAGGTGGCCGCGCGCTGCGGTGTTGCCGACAAGTATCTGGAACTCTACGGGAATCACAAGGCGAAGGTGGATTACAACCTGCTTCGCGAAGAGGAACACGCACCCGGCAAGCTGGTGCTGGTCACCGCCATCAACCCAACGCCTGCGGGCGAGGGCAAGACGACCACCACGGTCGGGCTTGCGGATGCGCTCGCTCAGCGTGGCAAGAACGTGGTGGTGGCGCTGCGTGAACCGTCGCTGGGGCCGGTGTTCGGCATCAAGGGCGGAGCTGCGGGCGGCGGGTATGCGCAGGTGGTCCCCATGGAGGATATCAACCTGCACTTCACCGGCGACTTCCATGCCATCGGCGCCGCGAACAACCTGCTCGCAGCGCTTCTGGACGCGCATATCCAAAACGGCAACGAGCTCAACATCGATGTGCGCAAGATCACCTGGAAGCGCGTGGTGGATATGAACGACCGCCAGTTGCGCTTCATCGTAGACGGCTTAGGCGGCACCAAGAACGGCGTTCCGCGCGAGGATGGATTCGATATCACGGTAGCAAGCGAGGTGATGGCCATCTTCTGTCTGGCCACCTCCATCACCGATCTCAAAGAGCGCCTTGGGCGCATCGTAGTGGGGTATACCTACGATGATAAGCCGGTCACAGCGCACGACTTGCATGCGGAAGGCGCCATGTGCGCGCTGCTGAAAGACGCGCTCAAGCCGAATTTGGTGCAGACGCTGGAGGGCACTCCGGCGTTCGTGCATGGAGGTCCGTTCGCCAACATCGCGCACGGCTGCAATTCCATCATGGCGACGCGTATGGCGCTGGCGCTGGGAGATTACTGCGTGACCGAGGCGGGCTTCGGTGCCGATCTGGGCGCTGAGAAGTTCCTGGACATCAAGTGTCGCTTGGCCGGACTGCGGCCGGACGCGGTGGTCGTGGTGGCCACGGTGCGGGCGCTCAAGAACCATGGTGGTGTAGATAAAGCCCATCTCAACGAAGAGAACCTCGAGGCGCTTGAGGCGGGGCTTCCCAACCTGCTTCGCCATGTGAGCAACATCACCGATGTGTACCATCTGCCCTGTGTCGTGGCCATCAACGCATTCCCCACCGATACGCCAGCCGAGTTAGCGCTGGTGGAGGCGAGATGCCGCGAACTCGGCGTGAACGTGGCGCTCTCTGAGGTATGGGCGCGCGGCGGCGAGGGCGGCTTGGCTCTGGCGGATGAGGTCGTGCGCTTGTGCGACGAGGGTGACGCGGAAGGACGCAGCGCAGCAACGTTTGAATTCGCCTACGATGACGATCTGTCGCTGGCAGAGAAGATCCGCACTATCGTATGCCGGGTGTATCACGGGTCGGACGTGGCATTCGAGCCAGCTGCGCTGACGCAGATCGCGAAGCTAGAAGAGTTGGGATTCGGGCACATGCCGGTATGCATGGCCAAGACCCAGTACTCGTTTAGCGATGACGCTGCTCAATTGGGCGCGCCCGAAGGTTTCACGGTCACAGTGCGTCAGGTGAAGGTGAGCGCAGGCGCTGGGTTCGTGGTGGCGCTGACCGGCGACATCATGACCATGCCGGGTCTGAACAAGTCACCTGCCGCGTTCAAGATAGATGTGGACGAAAATGGCGTCATCTCGGGTCTGTTCTAGATGGCAACCTTTCGCAAGCCAGAGAACATGATGGCAGCCATGGCTGCCGTGCGGGCTTCGTTCGTGCGTGCGCGCAAGGTGCAGAGCGCTCCTGTCGTGCACTTCGATCACGAGAACAGCTTTCCCGAATGCGCTCAATGTGGCGTGTGTTGCCGCATCAACGTGCTCGCCATGACGCGCGAAGAGGTACTGCGCATCCATAACTATTTGCTGGAAAACGACATTCAGCCGATCGATCGGGGTGCGCAGCGCTGCTGCTTGCAGGCCGAGGATGGGTCGTGCTTGGTGTGGCCCGCCCGCGCGCAGGTGTGCAAGCTGCATCATTGCAAGGTGGCGCGCCTTGATCTGCTGGCAGAGAATCCAGATATTCATGTGCACGACGACGCCGATCTTTTGCTGGTCGATATGCACGAGCACTTCGTGAACGGGTGCTGCGAGGTGCGCGACCCGGAAGCGGTGCCAACGGATCGTAGGGTAGCGTCATGCTAGATGCTGCGTTCATCGAGGATCTGGCCAGCGCGAGCCCGACACCGGGCGGTGGTGGTGCGAGCGCCTGCGTTGGTGCGTTGGCGGCGGCCCTTGCGTCCATGGTGGGCAACCTGACCGCGAACAATGCGAAATATGCCGCAGTGCACGACGAGATGCGCGGCTTGCTCGACCAACTGGCTGCTCAACGTGCGCGGCTGCTGCACCTGATCGAGCTGGATGCCCGCGCGTTCACGCCGATTTCGGCGGCGTTCAAGATGCCCTCTGACACGCCCGAGCAGATTGCTACGAAGGATCTGGCCATGCAGTCAGCGTTGGTGCAAGGCTGCGACGTGCCGCTCGATATCATGCGCGAATGCGCCCAGGTGCTCGAAGGATGCAAGGTCATGGCGCGCGATGGCAGTCGAGCGGCGCTCACCGATGTGGGGGTCGCCGCTCTGTTCGCGAAGGCGGCTGTGCAAGGGGCTGCGCTGAATATCCATGTGAACGTCGGCTGGATGACCGATCAGGCGCTTGCGGTGCGCTATGCGAGCCAGGCAGATCACATAACCCGCGAGGCGTGCCAGCTGGCCGACGAGATATACCTCCATGTGCTGGAGAGCGTGAAAGCGGGAAGCTGATGGCTGAGCAGATGTTGGGCCGCCCGGTGGCAGAGGCGCTGTATGCCGAGGTGGCGAAGCGGGTCGGGGCGCTGCGCGAAGAGCACGTGCACCCGCGTTTGGCGCTCGTTCGCGTGGGAGAGGACCAAGCGAACGGGTCTTACGAGCGCACCGTGCTCAAGCGAGCAGATGAAGTGGGCATCGCCGTTGAGGTGCGCGCGCTCGCAGCCGACGTGAACAAGCTTGCCCTCTATGCCGACATCGAAGGCATCAACGCGGACGCGCGCACGCATGCGTGCTTGATGTTTCGTCCTTTGCCTCACACGCTTGATGAGATGACGGCCTGCAACATGATTGCATCCGAAAAGGACGTTGATGGCGTGGGGGCTGCTTCGCTCGCAGGCGTGTTCATGGGGCTGCCGGAAGGATTCGCGCCCTGCACTGCTGAAGCATGCGTGCGCATGCTCGACTTCTATGGAGTGGAGCTTGCAGGCAAGCACGTGGTGGTGGTGGGGCGAAGTCTGGTGGTGGGCAAGCCTGCTGCCATGCTCATGCTGGCACGCGATGCAACGGTGACGCTTTGCCATTCGGGAACTACGGGGCTGCCTGAGATCATGCGCGCCGCCGACATCGTGGTGTGCGCCACGGGCAATGCGCGCACTTTCGGGGCAGAGTGCTTCTGTGCGGGTCAAGTGGTGCTCGACGTGGGCACGAACATCGATGCTGACGGCGTGTTCTGCGGCGATGTCGATTTCGCAGCGGTTGAGCCTGTGGTGGAGCGCATCACGCCGGTGCCCGGCGGCATTGGGGCGGTGACGACGGCGGTACTGCTGCAACATGTGGTGGAGGCCGCGGAAAGGACGCGCTGAATGGCTATCTGCTCTCCCGGTGAGGTGACCGACAATTACCTGAAAGCGGCGGTCGGCAAGGCTGAATCGCCGCTGTGGCGCCTGTTCGTGCTGGCGATCATGGCTGGCGTGCTGGCGGGCTTGGGCGCGGTGGCATCATCGACGGCGGCGCATGGCGTGCCCGAGGCCGGTGTTGCGCGCTTGGTCACCGGCGCGGTGTTTCCCATCGGCCTTATCATGATCGTGCTGTTGGGCACCGAACTGTTCACGGGTAATGCCCTCATGGTGACAGCGGTCATTTCGGGGGATATCACGGTGAGGTTGCTGCTGCGCAATTGGGCTGTGGTGTACGTGGGGAATTTCATCGGCGCCGCTGGACTGGCGGCATTGATGGCGTTCTTCGGGCAGCTTGATATCGGTGGCGGGTCGCTTGCCGTCTACACGGCGAAGGTGGCGGCCAGCAAATGCGGCTTGCCTTGGGCGAACGCCTTCGTGCCGGGCATCTTCTGCAACTTGCTCGTGTGCGTGGCCATCTATCTGGGAAACACTGCGCATGAGGTCTCCGGTAAGATCCTGGGCATCTTCTTTCCCATCTTCGGGTTCGTGATCGCAGGCTTCGAGCACTGCATCGCCAACATGTACTACATTCCTGCCGGTATCTTCGCGAACATGGTGCCGACCTACGCCGAGATGATCGCAGGGGCGAACATCAACACAGCGGTGCTCGACTGGGGCACGTTCATCACGGCGAACCTCATTCCGGTCACGCTCGGCAACATCATCGGCGGCGTGCTGGTGGGCGTCGTCATGTATGCGACGCATGCGACGAAAGTGGCCAAGAGCTGCTCGTAACCATAGCGTCGCTTCGCACTGCTTCGTGCTCAGTAACATGCCTTTGAACAGGGCTTTGCAACCGCAGGGTGCATGAAGTTGCAGGGAAAAAGCATCCACTAGTTGGTAGAGCGAGCCGCTGCGCTCAACTATGGTGGACGCGTTGCCGAACATGCGCGCGCTCGGTGACAGCCCATACGCTGTGCGAGCAACCGTGTTTCGCGCAGAATTCACCCGATCAATGGAAAGGCATCGGATCCATGAGCTTTAGAGATAACCTGCTGCATCTCCGTGCGGCGAACAATATGACCCAAGAGCAGCTTGCGGTGCTGCTCGGCGTCAGCCGTCAGTCGGTCACCAAGTGGGAGTCGGAGAAGTCCTATCCCGAGATGGACAAGCTTCTCAAGCTGTGCCAGATATTCGATTGCACGCTCGATGATCTCGTGCAGGGAGACCTGACAGGTGCTGAGCCGCGCACGGCCGCTGCCTGCACGCCGACCGGGCGCCCGGCGGACGTGTTCGGCTACGACGAGCACATGAGCCGTTTCGCCGAGAAGATATCCTGGGGTTCCGTGGCACCTCTGGTGGGCGTGGCTATCGGCATCATCTTCTTCGCGCTGACACCTGACGGGCCGGGTACCTTCGACGTGCTGCCCGAAAACATCGCGGCTGCCCTGGGGCTGCTCTGCATCTTCTGCGGCATCGCCGTGTGCCTCATGTCGGTGATCCCGGCAGGCCTCGATCACGCAGCGTTCGTGCGCGCGCACCCCTATCTTGAGGATTTCTATACCGAAGAGCAGCGCCTTCGCATGAGGCATCTCTTCACCTCTGAGCTGATCGGTGGCATCATCGCGCTCTTCGTAGGCATCTGCGTCATCATCATGTTGGGTGACACCAGCTATGAGGCGATCATCGGAATGCCCGTTATGCTGTTGCTGACCGCGGTGGGTGTGCGCTTCATCGTGCATGGCAGCATGACGCTGGCGAAAGCGAACATCGCGAACTACAACGAAGCGGCCGGAGAAGTGTTATCGGCGCAGGAGATAGCGCAGGCGAGCGTTCCGGTTGACCAGAAGCGCGAGATGCTGGAGGTGCACCATCAAGACAAGCGCATCAGCGCGGTGTGCGGCACCATCATGATCATCGCTACCATCGCAGGGCTCGTGATGCTGTTCGTGCCGGAGTACTACAGCAGCCTGTTCTGGTTGGCGTGGCCGATCGGCGGTCTGCTCTGCGGTATCGCCGCGCTGCTCATCAAGGGATTCAGTAACCCGCGGGCATAAAGGCCGCCTCAGCGGACGGTGATGTCGGCATATTCCAGGGGAACGATCTTCTCCAGATCAGCGGGAGCCATCTCCAGCTGGCAGCCGATGCGACCGCCCGAGAAGTAGATGGTGTCGAAGAGCTGTGCGGTCTCGTCAGTCACGGTGCGGAACTGCTTCTTCATGCCGATGGGGGAGCAGCCGCCGTGGACGTAGCCGGTCAAGGGCAGCAGCTCGCGCGAGCGGATCATCTCGATCGACTTCTCGCCGACGGTCTGGGCTGCGCGCTTCAAGTCCAGCTCTTCTGCCACGGGCACCATGAATACGTAGTGCTCACCGGACTTGCCAACGGTCACCAAGGTCTTGAACACGCGGTCGGCGTCAAGCCCGAGCAAGCGCGCCACCTCAACGCCAGAGAGCGCCTCTTCGCACTCGAACGTGCGCGCCTCGCAGGGAAGCTTGGCCGCTTCAACCTCGCGGATCGCGTTCGTCTTGGCCTCTTTCTGCTTCTTGCTCATACGGGAGAATGGTCCTTTAGTAGGGTTCGCTCAGATCGGCGTGGGCTTGAGCGTCGGCATCCAGTGAGAAGAAGTTCCCCGCGCGATAGCGGTCGAGCGCGACCAGCGCGATCATGGCGGCGTTGTCGCCACAGGATGCGAGCGGTGGCATGATGAGCTGCGCGCCCTCTTCGGCGCACATATGCTCATAGGCGCGCCGAAGCTCTGGGTTCGCGGCCACACCACCGCCGATGCAGAGCACAGGTGCGTGCGTTTGGCGCAGGGCTGTGCGCGCTTTCGCCACCTGCACGTCCACCACAGCAGCTTGGAAGCTGGCGCAGATGTCGGGCAGATTCAGGTCTTCGCCCGCTTCACGCTGGGCGTTGATGTATTGCGTGACCGCCGTTTTCAGGCCCGACAGGCTGAAGCGCAGATCGCCCGAGTGCAGCAGCGCACGCGGGAACTCGATGGCGGCGGGATCGCCCTCATCAGCGAGCCGCGAGATGTGCGGGCCGCCGGGGTAGGGCAGTCCGAGCGCTTTCGCCACCTTATCGAAGGCTTCGCCGACCGCATCGTCGATGGTGGCGCCGAGCACCTCGTAGGCGCCCCAGTCGCGCATATGTACGAGCATGGTATTGCCTCCAGAGATGAGCGATACCACGGCTGGCGGTTCGAAGCCCTCTGCCAGCTTGTTGGCGTACAGGTGGCCTTCAAGGTGGTTCACGCCAACGAAGGGAACATCGGCCGCCCACGCGGCGCCCTTCGCGAATGCCACGCCCACCACGAGCGCTCCCACCAAACCAGGCGCATAGGTGACCGCGATGGCGTCGAGGTCGGCATAGCGCAGCGCTCCCGCGTTCTCAAGCGCTTGGTCGCACACGCCGCAAATGGCTTCGATGTGCTTGCGGCTGGCGATCTCTGGCACCACGCCGCCGAAGCGCGCATGGAAATCAACTTGGCTGGCGACCACATCGGAGAGGATATGGTCGGTTCCATCGACGACGGCCGCTGCGGTTTCATCGCACGAGCTTTCAATGGCAAGGATGAGCGGACGCTGCTTCTGTGCCGCCGAAGACGTTTCAGCCTCGTTGGTGCTCGCCTGTGCAGGAGTTGTGTTCGTGGGGATAGATTGGGGGGACTGTTCGGGCATGCTCGATGCGAAAGCGGCGCCGAGCGGTCCGTTTTCGAGCGATGCGCGCATGATGAGGGCGTCTTCGCCGTCGGAATAATAACGGGGTCGCGTTCCTGCGTTGGCGAAGCCGAGCGCCTGATAGAACGCGATCGCGCTTGCGTTTGAGGTGCGCACCTCAAGGCTTGCGGTTGTGGCGCCGAGGTTGCGGGCGTCCTCGCAGATGCGTGCAACAAGCTGGCGCGCTATTCCCTGGCGTTGGTGTGCGGGTTCGCTTGCCACTTTCAAGATCTGCACGTCGCCGTCGACGATCATGCCACCGGCATACCCGATCGTAGAACCTTGCACATCTGCCGCGCGCCACCAGGTGCGGTTCGTGCGGGGCAGTTCGTCTGCGATCATCGCTTCATTCCATGCGTCCGTGCCCATGACCTGTGCTTCCAAGCGGGCAACATCCTCTGTGTGCGCGGAATCGAGAGGGACATATACCACGCCACTGGCATTGATGAGCGCGCCCACCTGTGACGTAGCATGCATGGTGGCGCGACTGTCCTGCACGCCGGTGCGCAGGTTCTTCGGTTCGTCGCTGGCCAGCCGCTTGCGCTCGTTTTCTTCGGCATCGGAAAGGCGCGTGTAGACGGGGAGCAGTATGCCGGGGTTATGACGTGCCGCATCCAGCGGATCGGCCTCGCCGCTTCGCCACGCTGCTTGCAACGCCAGAAGAAGGCCTGCGCCCGAAGGTGTCCACAGCGTTTCGGGCAGCTGCTCTCCTGCCTGAGCGAACAGCTCAGAATACTTCCCGAGCGCATCACCTGCGATCGCGCGTTCCTCCGGCCCCGTCTCATCAACGTTAACGAGCGAATCCGCGAACGCTTCCGCCTTGATGACGCGGTCAGGCGTGAGCCGCGCAGCGCCTTCCGCGCTCAACTCGAACCAAGCGGGATACACCTCTTTGCGCATCGCGTCCGCCACTACGAGCAGGCGCCCGCGCGTGCCACGCGCCCAGGCACCCCACGCCACCGCATCAAGGGTGGACACGCCCGCAAGCGGCACCTCCAACGCGCTCGCGATGCCCTTCGCCGTAGCGAGCGCGATGCGCACGCCGGTGAACGAACCGGGCCCGCGCCCCACGCAGATGCAGCCGACATCCGCGCGCTGCACGCCGACTTCGCCCAAGAGCGCGTCTATGCGCGGGAGCAACTGAGTGTTGGATGCGCGATGCGCCGCCACTTTCGTCTCGGCCACTAGCTCTATCTGGCGCTCTTCGGGCAACAGTTGCCCAAGCCCGAGGGCTATGACCTCATTAGCGGTATCGAAGGCAAGAACATGCATGCCACGATGATATCAGTGCGAAGGCCTATCGGACCAGGCGCGCAGCAGCTCTTTCGAGCGTGGGCCGCTCGCTTCGGCGACGATGCGCCGCTTGCTGCCTTCCGCCGTGATGCGCACCGCGAGCGCATCGTCGGGCATCTCGTCGGGGAACAGGTCGGCCCACTCCACAAGCGCTGCACCGGGCGTGTCAGGGTCCGTTGCTTCGTAGAAGCCGATATCCTCCAGTTGGAGCGGGTCGTCAAGGCGGTACAGGTCGATGTGGTGGAGCAAGAGAGTCGGCGCCGCATACTCCTGCATGATGGCGAACGTCGGGCTTGTGACGTCGCCCGCATATCCAAGTGCCGCAGCTACCCCCTTCGTGAAGGTGGTTTTACCAGCTCCTAGGTCGCCGGTAAGGAGCACTGCATCGCCGTCGCGCAACCGGTGCGCCAATGCGGCGGCCTGCTCAGCCATCGCAGCCTCGGTCGGTATGTTCCAACTCAGCTTCATGAGTTGATGGTAGCGCATTTCGTCTTCTTTCAGTTTTCCTCTTCGTTTTGACACAAAAGCGTCTCCAAAAGGCAGGACGGAACGAAAAAGCGACCACGTTTGTGCCAGAAGGCCCTGCTTTTTTTGGAAAACCTTCTTGAAAGAGCTCAAGCGGCATCTTGGGGCGCCAAAGCGGTGGACGTATTGGACGAATGCACAACGGCAGCGCATACGCATTGGAAGCGCGGCCAAGCCCTCAGCTCCTATCCGAGGTATCATAGAATGCGAACAGGCGGCACAGAGCGATGGATAGAGAGCGAACGAGAAGCAGAGAGAGCACAAAACAGGCGAATGGCGAGGAAAGGAAGGCCTTGATGGCAACACTGGATGCGGGCATGACGCGCGATGCGGCGTTCGCGCTTTTGCAGGAGCATAACAAAGACGAATTCCATATCGAGCACGGTGAAACGGTCGAGCAGACCATGCGCTACTTCGCGCGCGAATTCGATCAGGAAAACGAAGAGTTCTGGGGCATCGTAGGGCTGCTGCACGACCTTGATTGGGAAGAGCACGACGACGAGCCAGAGCAGCACACCGTCTATGCGGCCGCGCTGATCGAGGCGGCGGGCGGTACCCCTGAGCTGATCCGCGCTATTCAGAGCCACAACGCCGACTTCAACTCCAACTTGCCCAAGCCAGAGCTCCAGATGGAGAAGATCCTGTTCGCCACCGAAGAGCTGACCGGTCTGATCGGCGCGGCTGTGGTCATGCGTCCGAGCAAGTCGGTGATGGATTTCGAGGTGAAGAGCCTCAAGAAGAAGTTCAAGGACAAGCGCTTCGCCGCCGGTGTTGACCGCGAGGTCATCCGCAGCGGCGCCGATATGCTCGGCTGGGAGCTGGACGAGCTGTTCGCACGCACCATCGAGGCCATGCGCTCGTTCGCGCCCGATCGCGACACGTTCCAGCCTCCGGCGGCATAGCTCGCTCAGCCTGAGCATCCATCATGGGCGCGACAGATCGGAAATAGACGCGCAAACGGGCACCGTGCGCGTGCGAGGTACCCTGGCGTGGCGTAGCGCGGCCCTTCGTACAAGAAACGCGCAGCCAGTCCTGTCTGCTATCATGGTGCCATTCGTTATCTCTTGACGAGAAGGAGCAGCAAGATGGCGGTTATCGTCGATGTGTTCGGGCGCGAGGTGCTTGATTCGCGCGGGAATCCAACGGTTGAGGTTGAGGTCGTGCTGGACGATGGCTCGTTCGGCAGAGCGGCGGTGCCTTCGGGGGCATCAACGGGCGCCTTTGAAGCCGTTGAGCTGCGCGATGGCGAAACCGACCGCTACATGGGCAAGGGTGTGCAAAACGCCGTGCAGCATGTGAACACCGAGATCGCCGATGCGCTTCTGGGGCTTTCCGCTGAGGATCAGCGCAGCATCGATGCCGAGATGCTCGATGTGGACGGCACGCCGAACAAGGGCGATCTGGGCGCCAACGCCATTCTGGGCGCTTCGCTGGCGGTGGCGAAAGCTGCGGCCGAGTCCGCCGAACTTCCCCTGTACAAATATGTGGGCGGCGTGAACGCGCATACTCTGCCCACGCCGATGATGAACATCCTGAACGGCGGCGTGCACGCTGACAACAACGTTGACTTCCAGGAATACATGATCATGCCGGTGGGCGCGTCCACCTTTGCGGAGGCTCTGCGCTGGTGCGCGGAGATCTACCATACGCTGAAGAACGTGTTGCACGATGCGGGCCTTGGCGGCGGCGTGGGCGATGAGGGCGGTTTTGCACCGAATCTGAAAACCAGCGAAGAGCCGCTGAAGTACATCGTCGAGGCATGCGAGAAGGCCGGATACAAGCCCGGACGCGATATTCGCTTCGCTATGGATCCCGCCTCCACCGAGTTCTACGATGCCGACAAGGGCGTGTACGTGCTCGCGGGCGAGGGCCGCGAGCTTTCCAGCGATGAGATGGTGGATTACTGGGCTGACCTGGTGGAGAAGTATCCTATCGTGAGCATTGAGGACGGCATGGCCGAAGAGGACTGGGACGGCTGGCGCAAGCTGACCGAGCGCATTGGCGACAAGGTGCAGCTGGTGGGCGACGACCTGTTCGTGACGAATACCGAGCGCCTGCAGAAGGGCATCGATATGGGGTGCGCGAACGCCATCCTCATCAAGGTGAACCAGATTGGGAGCTTGACCGAGACGCTGGATGCCATCGAGCTGGCGAAGACCCATGGCTATGCATGCGTCATGAGCCATCGCTCCGGCGAGACCGAGGATGTGACCATCGCTGACCTGGCTGTTGCCACCAACTGCGGACAGATCAAGACAGGAGCGCCAGCGCGCAGCGACCGCGTGGCGAAGTACAATCAGCTGCTGCGCATCGAAGAACAGCTGGCCGACCAGGCCGCATATGCTGGTCTCGGTGCGTTCTACAACATACGCAAGTAAGGAGAATGGCGCCTTGACGGGCGCCTTTTCTCTGGCTTCATTTATTCGCGATCAAGGAGGATTATGTCAGTTGATGAGATGATATCGCTCGCCGAGGCGCGAGCATTGGTGCTGGACCGTATGCAGGTCATGCCGCCTGAAGAGGTCGACCTGCTCGATGCGGTGGGTCGTGTGGCGGCAGCTGATCTGACGAGCGATATCGACGTGTCGCCGTTTGCCCATTCGGCTATGGATGGTTTTGCTGTGCGCATGACCGAGCTTTTGGAAGCCACCGCCGAGGCGCCGGTGTGCCTGAACGTGATCGGCGATATTGGAGCGGGCGAGGTGTTCGAGGGTTCCATCGGCGCAGGCGAGTGCGTGCGCATCATGACCGGTGCGGAACTGCCCGCCGATGCGGATTCGGTGGTCAAATACGAGATCGTGGAAGTCGTGGAGGGTGACGGCAAGCGCGGCTCCATCGTCAGCTTCGCAGCTCCCACTACCCTTGGTAGCAACGTGCGGCAAGCGGGCGAGGAAGCCCGGGCGGGCGATGTGGTCATGGTGCGCGGTGAGGTCATCCACGAGGCGGGCGCGGGTTTCCTTGCGAGCTGCGGCAGTTTACGTGTGCCTGTGTACGGGCGCCCGACCGTGGGCATCATTGCTACGGGCAGCGAACTGGTACCGCCCTCGCAGGTGCCAGGTCCGGGCCACATCCGTGAGTCGAACTCCTATGCTATGGCCGCATGCGCGCGTGCGGCTGGTGCAGTGCCCACGATTCTGCCCATCGTGAAGGATACCTTCAAGGCGCTGCGCAACGCGGTGTGCGAAGCAGCTGAGCGCTTCGATTTCGTGGTGACCACGGGTGGTGCAGCCAACGGTGATTATGACTTCATCAAGCGCGTGGTGGCCGATGCGGGCGAATTGCTGATGACCCAGGTCAACATGCGTCCGGGCAAAGCGCAGACCTTCGGCATCGTGGACGGAACGCCGGTATTCGGACTGCCGGGCAACCCAGCGGCGGCGTACTGCGGGTTTCAGATGATCATTCGCCCAGCGCTGCGCAAAATGCAAGGGTTCACCTGCTTCGATCATCCGTCGGTGTTGGCGCGGCTGACCAGGGACATCAAGAAAAAGGACCCCCGCATGATGCTCTTGCGCGCGACCCTCACCAAAGATGCTGAGGGCGGCTATGAGGTCACCCCCGACAGCAACCAGAGCAGCGGGTTGTTCGGGGTCATTCAGAAGACCAACTGCCTTGCCGTCATGCCCGCAGGACAGGGGGCGAAACCTGCCGGGTCAACGCTCGAATGTATTTTATTGGACGTTTCCGAGGAGGTACCGCTATGAGCATCGCGTTCGCGTTGGTGACCTGTTCTGACACGCGCAGCCTGAAAGAGGACCAGGCAGGGGATGCGCTCGAGCGCTTCATCATGGATGCTGGTTGGCAGCTGATTGACCGGGTGGTGGTCACCGACGATCGCGCCGATATCGCGGCTGCCATCGTGCGGGCAGCTGACGAGCTCGGCGCCGATGTGGTGCTCACGTGCGGCGGCAGCGGGCTTTCGCTGCGCGATGTGACGCCAGAGGCGACCCGCGATGTGTGCGAGCGCGACGTGCCTGGCATCGCTGAGGCCATGCGCTCTCATAGTTTGCAGATCACCCCGTATGCCATGCTCTCGCGCGCGGTGTGCATGCAGCGTGGGCGCACGTTGGTCATCAACCTGCCCGGGTCCACGAAGGCCGCCACTGAGAATTGGGAGGGCATCGTGGATGCGCTCCCGCATGCAGTGAAGATGATGGGCGGCGGCGGCCACTGAGAGACGCACGCCAGGCGCACTTGGCGTACAATAGAGCCATGGAAGAGCTCCCAAACGGTTTCACTGGATTCACGAAGCGCGACCCCGGCTTCACGTCGGCGGGCGAAGCCATGCGCCGCGCCCGCGCGGCGACCGAGCTGGGCAACGACGAGACGCGCTATAAAGAAAGCGGCCGCAAAGCGGCACAGCATGGCTGGCAGGTGCCTCATGGGGGCATCATGTTCGACGGCCAGCGTCGCCCCGATGTGGGCCGCCATCTCGATCCGAACGACATGAAGCGCTACCTGCGCGTGCCCGATGTGTTGGCGGGCGAGACCGGTCCCATCTTCAACGAAGAAGCGCTCGCCGAGATTCCCCTGACCGATCGTCGGTGGTCGTGGGTGGAGATAAGCCTTCCCGCCATCCGCCACAATACGCTGACGGTGAAGCGCTCGCTGGCGCCGGGCGTGCGCCTGATGGCCGTGGTGAAGGCAGACGCGTACGGGCACGGTGCGGTGCAGTGCGCGCGCACCATGCTCAATAGCGGTGCCGAGCAGTTGGCGGTGGCGAGCGTGGATGAGGGCATCGAGTTGCGTCAAGCGGGCATCGGTGCGCCCATCCTGATGCTCTCCGAGCCGCCGGTGAGCGCCATTCCGCTTCTGCTGGCGCACAAGATCATGCCGACGGTCTTCACCATCGAATTCGCCATTCGCTATGCCGAAGCGGCCGACCAGATCGGTTTGCGCGCGCCCTTCCACCTCAAGATCAATACGGGCATGAATCGCATCGGCGTGCGCTTCGACGAGGTGGACGAGTTCTTGCGCCAGATCAGCTTCCATCGCGCGCTGGACTTGGCGGGCACCTTCACGCACTTCGCCACGGCTGACGAGACCGATACGCTGGAAGTGGGGCGTGCGAAGGATCGGTTCCTCTATGCGCTCGATACGATGCGCGCAGCTGGGGTGGATCCGGGGCTGATCCATGCGTCCAACAGCGCGGCTACCACGCGTTTTCCCGAACTGCGCTACGACATGGTGCGCGTGGGGCTCTCGTTGTACGGGTATTATTCCACGCCGGAGATGTTCGGCATGATCGATCTGCACCCCGCTATGAGCGTGCATGCGCGCATCACTGATGTGAAGACGGTGCCCCTCGGCGAGGGCGTCAGTTACTTCTTCACGTATCGCAGCGGTGGCTATGCCAAGATATGCACGGTGCCGGTCGGGTATGCCGACGGGCTGCGCTTCAATCTCTCCAATCGCATCAACTTCGTGATGGGGGGTCGCCAGTATCCGCAGGTGGGCAATATCTGCATGGATCAGTGCATGTTCGAAGTGCCTCAGCGCAGCCGGGGCACGCAAGCCCATCTTGAGCCGCAGATCGGCGATGAGGTGCTCATCGTGGGCGAGCAGGGCGACGCGTTCGCCACCATCGACCAGATGGCCGATATTCTGGGCACGTCAAGCTATGAGATATGCATCGGGTTCGGGAACCTGCGCATGCCGAGGATATACACATGAGCAAACCGCAGATACCGCTGGAAGAGTTGCGCGCCCAAGTGGCGGCGTGCCACGCTTGTCCGCTTGCTGATGGGCGCACGCAGACCGTCTTCGGTGACGGGGATCCACATGCGCGCGTCATGATCATCGGCGAGGCACCGGGCAAGAACGAGGATCTGCAAGGGGTGCCGTTCGTGGGCGCTGCTGGTAAGTATCTCGACGAGCTCTTGAGCATTGCCGGACTGGCCCGCAGCGAAGTGTTCATCGCCAACGTGCTGAAATGCCGCCCGCCGGGCAACCGCGACCCGCAAGCAGAAGAGATACAGGCGTGCACGCCGTTTTTGCGAGAGCAAACGCGCACGATAAGCCCGGAATACATCGTCACGCTGGGCAATTTCGCCACGAAATTCGTGCTCAAGACCGATCGCGGCATCACGCGCTTGCACGGTCAGCTGCATCAGGCGGGGCGCTTCAAAGTGTTTCCCATCTTCCATCCGGCTGCTGCGCTCTACGACGTGCGCAAGCGCGAAGCGCTCGAAGAGGATTTCGCGAAGCTGGGACGCATGCTGCAGGACGCATGATGGAGCTCAGTTCAGCCCTTGCATTCCTGACGGATCCGGCGCGCCAAGCGACCAAGCCAGGGCTTGACCGGGTGCGCGCGTTGTTGCAGGCGCTGGAAAACCCGCAAGAGCAGTTGCGCTTCGTGCATGTGGCGGGCACGAACGGCAAGGGGAGCACGAGCGCATACCTTGCCAGCATGTGCCGCGCTGCGGGCATGAAAACGGGCGTCTTCGCGAGTCCACCATTCGAGACGCTGCAAGATTCCATGACCGTGGATGGTCAGCCGATCGGCAAAGACGAGTTCATTGCGTGCGTTGAGCGCATTCGCGCGGCGGTGGCGCTCGTTGAGTCGCGCGAGCAGGACGCGCCGAGCGCCTTCGAGATGCAGTGCGCAGCGGCGCTGCTCTTCTTCGCCCAACAGGATTGCGATCTCTGTGTGGTGGAGGCGGGCATGGGCGGCGCCATGGATGCCACCAACGTCATTGTGCCTGACGTATGCGTGATCACGCGCATCGGGTTCGATCATACGGAGTTCTTAGGAGACACGCTCGGCGAGATCGCAGCCGAGAAAGCGGGCATCGTGAAGCAGGGTGCGCAGGTGGTCAGCTGGCCTCAGACGCGCGAAGCCATGACGGTCATCGAGGATGTGTGCGAAGAGAGGGAATGCCCGCTGACCAAGGCCGATTTTCCGCGATTGACGCGCTGGCTGCCCGATATGGATGCGCTTGCGCGTAAGTTCTCGTATAAGGGCCAATCGTATGCGACGCGCATGCTGGGCAGTTGTCAGGCGGAGAATGCCAGCGTCGCCATAGAGGCCGCCTTCGCGCTGCGTCGGCGCGGATGGAGCATCAGCGACCGCGCGATGCGCGAGGGCATTGCGGCCGCGCAGGTGCCCGCGCGCTTCGAGGTGCTGCGGCGCGACCCGCTGGCTATCGTGGATGGCGCGCACAACCCTCAGGGTGCTCTTGCGATGATCGAGTCGTTCGTGGAGATGGCGCGCGCGCTCGGGACGCCCGATATGCGGGCGCACTTCATCATGGGAGTGCTTGCTGACAAAGATTATGAGGCGATGATCGAAGCGGCACTGCCGCATGCCGCATCGTTCACGGTCTATACGCCAGCGAGCACGCGCGCGCTGGCGGCGGAGCGCTTGGCACAAGCCTGTGAGCGACAAGCGCCGCCGCACGTTGCGGTGCGCACGGCGTCTGATGCAGAAACAGCCGTCGCGCAGGCCATGGATGCGGCCCGCAGCGACGGCTGTGTAGTGGCGTTCGGCTCGCTGTACTCAGCGGCCTGGGTGCGTCGGGCTATTCTTTCGGCATGAGCAGGCCGTAACCGCCACCCGTGCGACGGTACAGCACGTGCACGTTGCCGGAATCGCGGTCGATATACAGGTAGAAGTCGTGTCCAAGCAAGTCCATCTCGGTAAGCGCCTCATCTTCGGTTTTGGGCGTCAGCTTGATCTCCTTGCGGCGCACCACTTCGTCATCCGAGAGCTCATCCATCAGCTTATCAAGATCAAGATCGCTCTCCGGCACCGCCTTCTTCGCGGCAGCTTTCTCGGCGCCCAGAGCATCTTCGGTCTTCTCGCGCCGCTTATCCTTCACTCGCGTTTTGTATTTGCGCAGCTGACGCGCGATCTTCGCTGCTGCCACGTCAATGGCTGCGAACATATCCTCTTCGCGCACCTGCGCACGCGCAACATGATTGGGGATGAGTACGGTGACCTCGCAGATCGCAGCGTTCGCGATGCTGGGATTCTTCTCGCGATACAGCACGATCTCGCAGGCGGTTGCGCGCACATCCATCTGCTCGACCGAGCCGCCGATCTTCTCCTTCGCATAATCCTTCAGAGAATCGCTCACGGGCATCTTGCGCCCAGAGACAGTCACATCCATCTTGCACCTCTTCATCGATACGGATACCTCGTTTCATGGTAGGTCAACGCCCACCGAAACAAGACAACGCTTCCAAAGCGTAGCAAATCCGATGACTGAGCGGTTCGAGAGGGCTGCACCTTGTTCTATAATCCACATGAGACATCGCGCTGCGTAGGCGGCAAGGCAAAAGAGGCGCATCATGGCAGACGAACATGGGAAGAGTGCAGAGGCAGATACCGATACGAGCGCGCCAAACGCGCAGACGGCCGAGGGCGCGCAGCAGCAAGCGTTAGCGCACGGCGATCAGCAGGGAGCGCGCGATGCTGCGCAACTGGTGCAGCCGACCGCTGACGACCCTGACCCGCACGGCATCTACATCGACGAGGTGCAGGGGCACAATCGCCGGTATCGCAAGTTGCTCAACTTCACGCATTCGGCCACGCGAGCAGCAGGTGTCATGCTCGTGGCAGCCATCGTGGCGCTGATCATTGCAAACACAGGGCTGTACGAGGGGTTCTATGATTTTTGGCACCACAACTACGTGAATGTGGAAGTGGGGCCGGTTGCGGGCGGCATGTCGTTCGCGCACATCATCAATGACATCCTCATGGCATTGTTCTTCCTGCTGGTTGGGCTAGAGATCAAATACGAGATGACCGTGGGCGAGCTCACCAATATCCGCCAGGCGGCGCTGCCCATCATGGGCGCGGTGGGCGGCGTGGCCGCTCCTATCATCATCTATCTGCTGCTGAACTCTGGCGATGCGGCCACGCGCAGCGGATGGGGCGTGCCGACCGCCACCGATATCGCGTTCGCGCTGGGCATTCTGGCGCTTTTGGGAAGCCGCGTACCCAGCGGGCTGCGCGTGTTCTTGTCAACGCTCGCGGTGGCTGATGACATCATCGCCATTTTGGTCATCGCTATCTTTTACGGGAATGCGCCCAGCTTGGGCTGGCTCATGGCGGCTGCGGTGGTGTACGTGGGGCTGATCATCATGAACCGCGCACACGTGTTCTCGCTGGTGCCGTACATGCTGGTGGGGTGCGTGCTGTGGTGGTGCGTGTTCATGTCGGGCGTACACTCCACCATCGCGGGCGTGCTCTTGGCGTTCGTGATCCCTTCGGGCAGCCGGGTGAACATGAAGACGTTTCTGGAGTGGTCGAACGATCGCGTGCATCTGGCCAACGTGTTCCACGATGAGAACACGCCCATCGTCGCTCAGAAGAAGTACCTGAAGACGGTGAACAGTCTCTCGAACGTGTCGCGTGACGTGTTGCCCCCGGTCACGCGCCTTGAGCACGGACTGCATCCGTGGGTGTATTTCGCGGTGCTGCCGTTGTTCGCGCTCACCAACGCCGATGTTGCGCTGCCGGGAGGCGATCTGCTGTCGGTGCTGACGTCGGATGTGTTCACGGGCGTCTTCTTCGGGTTGGTCGTTGGCAAACCGCTCGGCATCATGGCGTTGAGCTTCCTGTGCGTGAAGCTGCGCATCGCGAAGCTGCCCGATCAGGTGAATTGGATGCATATGCTGGGCGCGTCCATTCTAGGCGGTGTTGGCTTCACCATGGCCATCTTCGTGGCGAACCTGGCTTATGCGGATGCGGCGCTGATCGCTGAGGCGAAGCTGGCTATTCTGCTGGCATCGTTGGTAGCGGGAGTCATTGGCTTTCTGTTCCTGCTTCTTCAGGCAACCAAGACCGCGCGGCGGGAACGTCAGCATCACGACTGATGTGACGCTTGCAAAAGCGCGTTGGTTCGTCTATCTTCTTTCAGGAGAAAACATATGAATATATGAGCATACGTTGAAGGGAATTGCTCATGAGCCAACACGCAATGGTCAGACTGGCCATAGATGGTATGCATTGCGCCAATTGCGCTGCCAACATCGAAAAGCATTTCCGCGCCACACCAGGCGTGATCGATGTGGCGGTGAACTTGGCCAACAACACAGGCCAGGTCACCTTCGATGCAGATGAGGCAAGCGTCGATGACATGCTGCACGTCTTCGACGACCTATCGTTCACGGCAGAGGTCATCCCCGATGACGCGCCGCTCGTCGATGAGCAGCGCCGTGCGAAGGAGGCCGACCGAGCGCGGCATGATCGGCGCGTGTTCGCCTGCGCGGCGGCGCTCACCGTGCTCATAGTGGCCCTTGGCATGGTGCCGGGGTGGCACATGGGGATAGGGGCGGCCCTTGCTGGGTGCTTCGTGGCTGGCCCCACGCACGTGCAGGCCATGTTCTGCGGTAGCTTGGTGCTGCTGGCGCTGACGATACCGGTGCAGTTCGGGTGCGGCGCCCGTTTCTACAAAGGCGCGTTCCAAAGCCTGCGCAGCGGGTCTGCCAACATGGATGTGCTCGTGGCGCTGGGCACCTCTATCGCGTTCATCTTTTCGCTCTACATCACGTTCGTGCCGGTCATCACGGGAAACTGGAGCGGGCATGAGGCCATGCAGATCAACGAGGGCATGCCGTACTACGAAACATGCGCCATGCTGATCACCTTCGTCCTCCTGGGTAAGATGCTGGAAACGCGCGCCAAAGGCTCGACCAACCAAGCCATTGAAGCGTTGATGAACCTGACGCCGCCCGTGGCGGTAGTGGTGCGCGGCGGTGTGCAACAAGAGGTTCCGGTGTCGCAGGTTGCGGTGGGCGATGTGGTGCTCGTGCGGCCGGGGGATGCGGTGGCGGTCGATGGCGTGGTCGTGGAAGGGTCTACCGAGGTTGATGAGAGCATGCTGACCGGAGAACCGCTGCCAGTCGTGAAGGCAGTCGGCGATGAAGTGGTCGGCGGTACGGTGAACTGCACCGGCTCGGTCACGGTGCGGGCGCGTCGCGTGGGCGCTGATACGACGCTGGCGCGAATCGTGCGCGCGGTGGAGGACGCGCAGGGGAGCAAAGCGCCCGTGCAGCGTCTGGCCGACCGCATCGCTGCAGTGTTCGTACCCGCTATCCTCGGGATCGCTGTCGTGGTGTTCCTCATCTGGTTCTTCGCGGTACCCGCATCCGATGATGCTGCGCGGTGGCAACAAGCGCTCCTACCGGCCGTTGCGGTCATCGTGGTGGCGTGCCCGTGCGCGCTGGGGCTGGCTACGCCCACGGCGCTCATGGTGGGCATGGGACGCGGCGCGCAGGTGGGTCTGCTCATCAAGGATGGTCAGGTGCTCGAGCAGCTATGCGGTCTTGCGGCGGCGGTGTTCGACAAGACCGGTACGCTCACGCGCGGCATGCCGGCGGTCACCGCGTGCGATGTTTCCGATGAGGCGCTTGCGCTGGCTGCGGCCGCTGAGTTGAAGAGCGAGCATCCTCTCGCACGGGCTGTGTGTGCGTATGCCGAGCAGCGAGGCGTGGCGTTCCACAACTACGAGGTGCACCAGTTCCAAAGCATCGTGGGTGAGGGGGTGCGCGCTGTTGTTGAGGGGCATGAGGTGTTCGTGGGGAGCCGCGTGACGATAGATGGGCGCGATGTGGGTGGATTCACCTTCGCTGACGAGCCCAAACCTGATGCGGCGGAAGCCATCGCTCAGCTGCGCGGAGCCGATGTGTCGTGCTATCTGGTTACCGGTGATGCGCAAGCGTCCGCGGTTGCGGTGGCGCGCGAGGTGGGCATTCCCGTCGAGCATGTGTGCGCGGGCGTGCGGCCCGAGGGCAAGGCACGCCAGGTGGAGCGGGTGCGCGAGACGGTGCGCCAAGCGCGCGCTGATGCCGGGAAGCGGGCAAGCGATGTGACCGCATTCGTGGGTGATGGCATCAACGATGCGCCTGCGCTTGCCGCTGCGGATATCGGCGTGGTCATGGCGAGCGGTACCGATGTTGCCATCGACGCGGGCCAGGTGGTGCTGATGCGCAACAAGCTGACTGACCTGTTCGTAGCGCTGCGCCTCTCGAAGCGCACCATGCGCAAGATCAAGCAGAATCTGTTCTGGGCGCTCATCTACAACTGCATCATGATCCCGCTGGCCGCTGTGGGCATTCTGGCGCCAGCGCTCGCAGGTGCCGCCATGGCGTTCTCGAGCGTGTCGGTGGTGTGCAATTCGCTGCTGCTCAAACGCTTCAAATAGGCGCATCGCGCGTGCGTCATCTGCGCTCTGCTATATTGAGACGCAGGAAACCTCTACAGAGAAAGGCGACGCGATGGGTGCATTTGAAGGCAAGACGGTCATCATCACCGGCGGCGGATTTGCGGCGTTGAAGGACGGATCGGCCGGGTCGATCGGTTACGGCATCGCGACGGCGTTCGCAAAGGAAGGCGCGAACCTCGTGGTGACCGGCCGCAACATGCAGAAGCTCGAGGCGGCTCAGGAGAAGCTGGAGGCTGCATACGGCGTGCGCGTGCTGCCCATGGCGGCCGATGTGCAGGCAGGCGCGGACAATCAGGCCGTCGTGCAGAAGGTCGTGGATGCAGCGATCGGCGAATTCGGACGCATCGATGCGCTGGTGAACAACGCGCAGGCATCTGCGTCAGGCGTGAGCATCGCCGATCACACCACCGATCAGTTCGATCTGGCCATCTATTCGGGTCTGTACGCGACCTTCTACTATATGCAGGCATGCTATCCGCACTTGAAGGAGACGAAGGGATCCGTCGTCAACTTCGCGAGCGGTGCCGGGCTGTTCGGCAACGTGGGCCAGGTGGCATACGCAGCGGCGAAAGAGGGCATCCGCGGCATGAGCCGAGTAGCTGCCAACGAATGGGGCAAGGACGGCATCAACGTGAACGTGGTGTGCCCGCTGGCATGGACGGCGGCTCTCGAGCGCTTCCAAGACGAATACCCCGATGCGTTCGTGGCCAATGTGCACATGCCTCCCATGGGCCATTACGGAGATGTGGAGCACGAGATCGGCCGCGTGGTGGTGCAGCTGTGCGGGCCTGATTTCAAGTACATGAGCGGCGAGACCGTAACACTGGAAGGTGGTATGGGGCTGCGGCCATAGGCGCCATGGCGGCTTGCGCTTGCAGCGCAGAGACGGCTTTGGCATAATAGACGGGCTGCACGCGCAGTACGCATATGGCCCCGTCGTCTAGCGGTTAGGACGCCGCCCTTTCAAGGCGGAGGTCGCCGGTTCAAATCCGGTCGGGGCTACCAGAGATTCGCAGGTCAGAGGGTATTTTCTCTCTGACCTGTTCTCATTTCCCGGTGCTTTAGGTGCAAAAACGGTGCGACCGGGCCTCGGCGGCTTCGGTGGCGAAGATGCCTACCGTTTCTTGGTGATAGGTTTGCGGGAAGAGGTCAACGGGCGTCGCTTCGACCAAACGGTATTCTCTTGCAGCAAGACGAGCGACATCGCGCGCGAAGGTTTGCGGGTCGCAACTGACGTAGGCGATGCGCATGGGGTGCGCCTCGGCAATGGCACCGATCACGCTCTTATCCAAGCCAGCCCGCGGCGGATCTACCACGACGGCATCAAGGCGGCCAAGGGCAGGCAGCACGCGCGCAACGTCATCGCCGATAACGTCGATATCGCAACCGTTGAACTCCGCATTGCGCCGCAGATCGCGCACCGACGAGCCTTCCAGCTCCACGGCCACCACTTCAGCTCCAGTTTGGAACAGGGGCAGACTGAACGTGCCTACGCCGCAGTACAGGTCGGCTACCAGATCGCCCTCGTCTAATGCTAGGCCGTCCAGCACCAGGCGCACGAGCTTCTCGGCTTGGGCGGTGTTCACCTGGAAGAACGAAGGTGCAGAGACCGAGAAGCTGATATCCGCCAAGTCCTCTTTCCAAAATCCCTGACCTTCCAGCGCTTCTATCTTCTTCACGCGGCGCGCCTTGCCCGGCTCGGCGATGATTCGCACGATCGAAGTGGCCCACACCGCATCGCACAAGGTCTTCGCCACGGCGGTGCGCGGAAACGCGGAAGGCGGAGTCCACAGCGCCACCTCCACGCTCTTAGTGCGTACGCTGCCGCGCACGCCGACTCGGTAGATGCCCAGATCGTCTGCCCCTTGCAGGTAGCGCAGCGCGCCGGTGAGCGCTTTAGGGGCGCGCTCGATCAGGCGGTTGGCAAGCGGCGCCTTCTGGAGCGCTACCGTCTGGTGCGATCCTGCTTCATGCATGCCTAAGGCGAATCGGCCCGTCTCGTCGCGAAACGCCGCCAGTTCTATCTTGTTGCGATACCCCCATTCCCGCTTGCTGGGGATGCAGTTGGCCACCAGCGTTTCCGCATCGGCGCGCGCAACGCTCCCGGTGCGCACCAGTGCCTCCACCAGGTTCTGCCGCTTCGCTGCGAGCTGGGCGGGGTAGGCAAGGTGGGCCCAAGGGGCGCCCGGTGTGCTTTCGTGCGCCAACGCGCGATGTTCTGACTCCTCCTGCACGCGCACGAGATCAGCGATGGCGAACGAGGGTTTGTCCTGCACCACGTGCACCTCGCACACCTCACCCGGCGCTGCGCCTTCCACGAACACGGTCTTGCCGCTCGCGAGCCGCCCGACCGCCGCGGCACCATATCCCATGCGCTCTATCTTGATGGTTTCGTTCATAGGGTCATGATACCGCGGTCTTTCAAGGATTGTGTCGAATGGCGTATAATCAACGACGCACAACACAATGTGCCCTTGTAGCTCAGTGGATAGAGCACTTGCCTCCGGAGCAAGGTGTCGCAGGTTCGACTCCTGTCAAGGGCACCATTTCATTCATGATGCGTTCCAAGCCCTGCGCGTCGCGCATCTCAGCACGCTCGAATCGGCTTCTCGCACCTATGGCGGTTCCCTATCACCTCCGCTTCATATGCCTACGACGTTTCGCGGAAACAGCCTTATAATCCAAGGGACCGATACGGAAGGGACGTATGAAAAAGCTGCTCAAGCAATTCGCGAAGTTCGGCGTGGTGGGCGTTATCGCGTTCATCATCGACTACGGGCTCATGGTGCTTCTGACCGAGGCGTTCGGCGTGAACTATCTGATCAGCGCAACGATATCGTTCACGGTGTCGGTGATCTTCAACTACTTGGCCTCGATGCGCTACGTATTCACCCACAAAGACGGCATGAGCCGCCGACGCGAGTTCGTCATCTTCGTGGTGCTCTCGGTCATCGGGCTTGGCCTCAACGACCTGCTCATGTGGATAGCAACGGGACTTGTCGGGATCAGCTACCTCATCAGCAAGATATTCGCCACGGCGGTGGTCATGGTGTACAACTTCGTCACGCGCAAGGTGTTTTTGGATGCAGGTGACGAACCGCTGGCCGAGCAGATCGGCGAGAGCGTGGAATAATCGTCGCGCGCAGTCCGTGGATTCATGCTGAAGAGCGGGCCTCTCGTCGATACTGTGGTAGAATTCTCAACATCTATGACCAAGTGAAAGCGAGTGAGCATGGCTCTGTATACTCCGGAATATAAGCCCACCGGCAACGAGATCGCCATCATCGATACCAACAAGGGCACCATCCAAGTGAAGCTCAACGGCATAGATGCCCCCATTCATGTCGGCAATTTCGTGGAGCTGGCGAACAAGGGTTTCTACGATGGCGTGAAGTTCCATCGCTACGTGCCTGGCTTCGTTATCCAGGGCGGCGACCCGCAGACCAAGGATGCCACCTCCGCTGACGTGATCGCGGGCAAAGGTCCTTTCGGTACGGGTGGTCCGGGCTACAGCATCCATGAGGAATACACCACCAACCCTCACAACGAGCACCTCGACGGTGCGCTGGCCATGGCTCGCAGCGCCAATCCGAATTCCGCTGGTAGCCAGTTCTACTTCTGCTTGGGCCCGCAACCGTTCCTCGACCCTGACTACACGGTGTTCGGTCAGACGCTCTCTGGCAAAGACGTCATCCAGGAGCTGCGCGTGGGCGATGTGATCGAGGGCATCCGCATTGAGGATCAGGCTGAGTAAGCCGTCGGTTCCAGGGATCATCTGTGAACGATAACCTCTTCCACCAAGCCAGCCTGCTCTACGACTCAGGCGATCACCGCGGTGCGCTGCGCAAGTACACCGCGTGTCTGAAGGACACCAGCGTGCCCTTCCAGTTGGGCGAGCTGGGTCTGATCTATCACCACATTGGCAACTGCTTGGTGAAGCTGAAGAATCCGGCCGAGGCCATCAAGGCATATGCGCAAGCAGCGAGCGACCCGTCGTATGGTGAGCTGGGCGCGCTCAACAACAATATCGGCATGGCGTACGCCTCGCTGCGCGACTACGAGAACGCGGTGGCGCATTTTGAAGAGGCGGTAGCCGATCCGAACTACGAAAGCCCGTACAAAGCGTATATGGGCATGGGCAACGCCCAGCTCAAGCTGGGCCGCAGCGCTGAGGCGGGCATCGCGTTTCGTGAAGCCGCGCTCGATGAGGGCAACCCCGATCCGGCGAAAGCGTTGTTGAACCTGGGCGTGTGCTTCATGTCGCTCAATCGTCCGCAAGATGCCATCGCGTCCTATCAAAGCGCGATGGATTTCGATATGTCGCAAGATACCCGCAACCGCTTGAACGCCAGCATGGGGCAGGCGTATGCGGCGGCGGGCATGCCCGCTGAGGCGGTGGAGGCCTTCAATCGCGCCACCAGCGATGCGGCTTATGCGCTCTCCGATTCGGCAGCAGTGGACTACCAGCGCTGCGTGGCGGAGCTCTCCCGCAGCGGCGTGGATATGAGCGATGCCGATATGTCAGGGCTCGATGTGAGCGTGGAGGGCCACTATTTCGACGATGGTCCGGCCGACCCGTTCTTCTACGATGAAGGATACGAGGATGAGGTCGCCAGCATGCCCGGGTTCATCGGCGCCTACGACAACGAGGACGAAGACCGTTTCTTCAACGCTACCGAGGCAGAGCTCGAGCAATGGTCGCGCGGGCTTGCCAAGCAGGACCGCAAGCGGCGCAACGTAGGTTTGAAGGTGCTGGTGTTCTTCATCATCGTGCTGGTGCTGGCACTGGGTGCGGGCGTGTTCGCCTTCACGCAAGGCTACGGGTTCCCCACGCAGGAAACGGTGACGCGGGAGCTCTTCGCCGACCCGGAGGCTGCCGAGCAGAACCTGTTCTCGCAGTCGCTCTCGTCATCGAGCATCTCGTCTATCCTCTCGCCGGTGGTGACCGACGCCGACGTGCAGATCGACGGCATCAACCGCACCATGACCGACTCCACCGTGTTCGCAACGGCCAAAACCGACAAGGGCGGCCAGATCACCTACAAGATTGAGATGGTGCGCGACTTGATCGGCTGGAAGATATCGGGCATCGAGCTGTACTTCCCGAGCCAAAACGCATAGGTATCCAGTGGCGCTGTGGCGCCGCAGTCGATAAAAGGAGTGAAGATGGCAGACCAGAAGACCTATACCATGATCAAGCCTGACGGCGTGCGCAATGGCCACATCGGCGAGATCGTGAACCGTTTCGAGCGCGCGGGTTTGAAGATCGAGCGCATGGAGATGGGCATGGTTACCCCCGAGCAGGCCAAAGCGAACTACGCTGAGCATGAGGGCAAACCGTTCTACGAGGGCCTGATCAGCTACATCACGAGCGGCCCGGTGGTGAAGATGGTGGTCTCTGGGCCGGGCGCGGTGGCGAAGTGCCGCAGCCTGATGGGCGCCACTAACCCTGAAGAAGCGGCCCCGGGCACCATCCGTGGTGATTTCGGTCTTATCATGGACGAGAACGTGATCCACGGCAGCGATTCTGTGGAATCCGCCGAGCGTGAGATTGGCATCTTCTTCGGCTAGGATTGGAGCTCTATGCTCTATAGGGTTATTGACGCGCATGAATTGCCGGGCCTGGTGCAGGCATTCATGCGCGACTACGAGGTGATCGCCCCGGTGCGCAGCGGTAAGAGCTTCGCATTCGAGGCGGTCAGCTCATTCGATGACATCGTGCTGGATTATCCCACCACGCTGACATCGCTCAAGAAGTACTATCTTCCCCCGCGCGAAACGCTGTTCGAGTACGATATGGCCGATGGCGTGACCGACTATCGCATGGAAGTGCGCCCGCGCGTGCTGTTCGGCGCGCATGCCTGCGACATCAACGCTATCAACGCGCTGAACTTGGTTTTCGAGGATCCGCGCTATCCCGACCCCTATTATGAGGCTCATAAAAAGGCGACCATGATCGTGGGGATCAGCTGTATGCCTGGCGACTCGTGCTTCTGCCACCTGTTGGATGCAGGCGAGGTACGCAGCGGCTACGATCTGTTCCTGGCTGATATCGGGGGCCGCTACTTGGTGTCCATCGGTAGCGTTGAGGGGGCCGATATCTTAGAGGCGGCATGCGATCCGCGTGAGGCTACCGATGAGGATCGCCGCGCATTCCGCGATTACACGCGCCGCCGTCAGCGTGCCTTCAATGAGGAAATACCCAGCGTACAAGAGATACCCATGCTGATGGATGCCTTCCACTCCGACGATTTCTGGGAAGAGTTGGGCAGCCGCTGTCTGAACTGCACGGCATGTAGCAGCGTGTGCCCCACGTGCTATTGCTTCGATATTCGCGACGTACTCGATCCGTCGGGCGAGACGGGCAGACGCGAGCGCGTGTGGGATGCGTGCACCTCGCCTCAATTCGCGCTGGTCACGGGTGGCCACAACTTCCGCCCGGGCACCCGCGAGCGCGTGCGACACCGGATGTATCACAAGCTCAATGGTTTCAACGCGAAACACGGGCGCTACCTCTGCGTGGGGTGCGGTCGGTGCGTGAAGGCGTGCAAGGCGGACATCTCGCCCATCGAGGTGCTGAAGTTCTTCGAGCAGAAGGGGATCGAGGACGGTGATCGCGATGCCGACTAGCACGCAGGTGGCGGTAGGGCCCTTGGCGCATGCGGGCAGCGTGATGGACGGCGCCCAGCTGATGGCCGCTAATCCCTATCGGCCGTGGGAGGCGCGCATCACTTCCATCACGCCGCTGACGGAAAACGAGAAGCTCTTCGAGTTTCGTTTGATCGACGAGCGCATCAGGGATGCGTTTCATCATGAGCCGGGCCAATTCGTGGAGGTGTCCATCTTCGGGGTGGGCGAGGCGCCCATCTCCATTTCGAGCTCACCCTCGAAGAGCGGTTTCATCGAGCTGTGCGTGCGCCGCATGGGCGAGTTCACCACGCGCCTGCACGAGATGCAGTGCGGCGACATCGTGGGCTTGCGCGGGCCGTATGGGCGGCCGTTCCCGTTCGATGACATGCGCGGCCACGATGTGCTGCTGGTGGCAGGAGGCCTCGGCATCGCGCCGTTGCGCTCGCTGATCAACAACATCCACGACGAGCGCAGCGACTTTGGCAACGTCACCATCATCTACGGATCGAAGAATCCCCGCGAGGTGATGTTCCGCGAGCAGTTCGAGATGTGGCGCCACCGCAAGGACTTCGACCTATACCTGACGGTGGACCATCCTGACGACACGTGGGACGGGGAAGTGGGTCTGGTCACCGCGCCGTTCGCGCACTTGGACGTTGATCCCCGCAATACGTTCGGGGCCATCTGTGGGCCGCCGGTGATGTATCGGTTCGTGGTGGAGGAAATGCGCAAGAAGGGCATTCCGTACGATCGTATCTACATGAGCTTCGAGCGGCATATGAAGTGCGGTATGGGCAAATGTGGCCACTGCCAGGTGGGACATCAGTATTGCTGCATCGATGGGCCGGTGTTCAACTATTGGGAAGCCAAGAACATCCAAGGAAGCATGTGATATGGGCAGCTTCCACAGCACGCATATTCGCCGACTGCAACGCCTGCATTCGCCGCTCAAAGCGTTTCTTTTTGGCGGCACGAAGGCCGCTCAGGCGCGCTTTCATGGCAACTGCGAGCATTGCGAACGCCGCTACACCGTTGAGGTTTGAGAAATGGACGAGCAAAAGAACATACCGCGCGTGGTGCTGGTCGGCTTGGCCAGTTGCTTCGGGTGTCAGATCAACATCACGAACGTGGAGGCGCATCTCATGGAGGTGCTGGGGCAGGTCGACATGCGCTACTGGCAGCTGACATCGAGCGAGCCCATGCCGGATGCGTTCGACGTGGCGGTGGTGGAGGGTGCGGTGACCACCGAGGACGCTGCTGAGACGCTGCGGCGCGTGCGCGAGAAGGCTCGCGCGGTGATCACCATCGGGGCATGCGCGGCTACTGCAGGCATCCCGGGCATGGCGGCAGCGGCCTACGAGGGGCGTGCCGCACAGGTGTACGGCAGTGCGGTGCCCGCCATCATCGACGATATCGCCTGTCGCCCACGCCCGGTATCCGATGTCATCGCGGTTGACTACGAAGTGCCGTGTTGTCCGATCGACCCCTACGATTTCGTGCGCGTGCTGCAAAAGGCGCTGTACGGAGCCAACCCCTACGAGCGCACGTCCACGCTGTGCGGCGAATGCAAGCGCAATGAGCGCGGATGCTTCTACGGACGCGGCATCATGTGCCTTGGATTGGTGACGCGTCAAGGATGCGGCGCACGCTGTCCCGATCTGGGGCGTCCCTGCAACGGATGCGGGGGCGTCTCCGTTGATGCCAATGTGGAGGGAGCGCGCCGTGTTGCGCAGCGCAGCGGGATCGATCCTGCGCGTTTCGATAAGGCGCTTGAGATGTTCAATCAGGTGCCGCGGGAGGTGCAGCGATGACGAAGACCCGTATCCAGGTCGATCATGTGGCGCGCATCGAAGGTCATGGCGATATTCACTTGGAAATATCCGACGGCCAGGTGCAGCGCTGCGAGTTCTCAGTGACCGAGGCAGCGCGCTTGTTCGAGAGCATGGTGCGCGGGCGGCCCTTCGATGAGGTGCCCTACATCGCATCGCGCGTGTGCGGCATCTGTTCGGCAAGCCATACCGTAACCGACCTTCTTGCCATCGAGCGCATCTTCGGCGTGCAGGTGAGCGAACGCACGCGTGCCCTGCGGCAGTTGCTCGTGTACGGCAGTTTCCTTCAGAACCACAGCACGCACCTGTTCGTCTTCGCGGCACCGGATTTTCTGGGGCACAAGAGCGTGTTCCCGCTGGCAAAGGGCGACCCGGAGCTCTTCGAGCGCGCCTTAGGCCTCAAGGCGCTCGGCAATGAGCTCTGCACGATGGTGGGAGGCCGCTCCATCCATCCTATTACGGCGGTGGTCGGCGGTTTCACCCACGAGATGACGTCTGCGGAGTATCTGCGCATGGCGGACAAGCTCGAGGGGATGGTCGATTTCGCGCTCGCCGCGGTCGATCTGTTCAACGGCTTCGAGGTGCCGGGCTTCGAGACGCAGGGAGACCTGCTGGCCATGGTGGCGCCTGACGGCTATCCCGTCATCGGATCGGATACTGCTGCGTTTGTGCGCTCGGGCGTGAGGTTTTCTGCGCAGGATATCGGGGAGTTCGTCGAGGAATATCCGGTGGACCACTCGGCTGCGTTCTTAGCGGTGGAAAAGGAAGGGCAGCGTCCCTATTTCGCATCGGCGCTCGCACGGGTGAATGCATCGTGGGATCAGCTGACCGAGCCAGCCCGCTTCGCTGCGGCGAAGGCCGGATTGCGCCCGCCTGAATTCAATCCCTTCGCCAACAATGTCGCGCAAGCGGTGGAGTTGGTGGATGCGCTCACGCGCTGTGCGGCCACCTGTCGTGCGCTCGCTGGTGATGACTTCGAGGGGACGAGCGAGCCGGTGAGCTTCGAGGTGTGCGCGGGCGTGGGCGTGGGCTTCACGGAAGCGCCGCGCGGAGCGCTGTTCCATCGCCTGGAACTTGATGCGAATGGTGTGGTGATCGATGCCTCCATCATGACGCCGACCAGCCAGAACATCGCCAACTTGGAAGTTGACATGCGCACCTTGGCCACCTTGCTGGTGGATGAGGGGCGCTCATCTGATGAGATCCAGCTTGAGATAGAGAAGCTGGTGCGCGCCTATGACCCCTGCCTTTCCTGTTCGGTCCATTAAGTTGCGTTCGTACCGTTCGTTCCCTGTTCGGTCTCTGAGACTGCGTTCGTACCGTTCATTCCTGTTCTGCCCAGTAAGGTGCGTCCGCAACCTTGAATATAAGGCATTTCCGTAACGACCCTTTCAGGGTTTCCCATACATCGTGCTTCAGTATGAAACGCCCGTTCGATGCTTTTATCGAACGGGCTTTCGTTTTGTGTGCCCGGTGGGGCATTGGCTCCATAAAATGGCTCAAAAGTGCAGCTTTGTGTTGCAAAGTGGGGCAAAGTGTCATAGGATAGTCGGCACGGAAAGGCCTTGTGGAGTTTTGAAACGCAGCACCACTACTCTCAAAACACCACACAAACGCAGCAAGGGAACGTCACGTGGCAAAAGCCGTCACAGAAGAGAAACTCGCCGATCGATCCCTCCCGGTCGACTTATTTGGTGAGTTCCGCTTCAAAGTTGACGCCAAGGGCCGCATGGCGCTTCCCTCGAAATTCCGCAAGGTTCTTCCCAAAGACCTCATCGTGACCCGCGAAATAGAGGACGAGTGCCTCTACGTGTTCACCCCTGAAACATTCAATGATTGGGTGGAGCGCCTCTTCGAGGATCGCTTCGGGGGCTACGACGCTTCAAAGCGTGCGCATGTCATGATGCGCAGCAAGCTGAAGAGCCGCGCCGATGAGGTGGAGACCGACGCTTCCGGTCGGATCATGTTGAAGCCGGAGCTGCGCATGGCAACCAATGTGATGCGCGACGTGGTGGTCGTTGGCAACACCGGGTACTTCGAGATCTGGGATGCCGAGACCTACGACAATGTGATGGCCGATATCGATCTGAGCGATTTCTACGGCGATGGCGACGAAGCCGCTCCGCGCAAGAAGACCTCGGATGACTGGAAGGAATCGGCGAAGGCGAACGACCTCGACCTGAGGGTCTCGCGATAGAAGCGCACGAAGGTGCCAGCGGGCCCTCTAGCACTATGACAAGCGAATATCGGCATATTCCGGTCCTATCAACCGAATGCTTGGATGTACTGGCCATCGAAGAGGGCACCGTGCATCTGGATGCGACGCTGGGCTTCGCGGGTCATGCTGTTTTGGCGGCACGGCAGCTGGGAAGTTCGGGCCTGTTGCTCGGCATCGACCAAGATGCGGTCGCGCGCGAGGAAGCAACGGAGCGGCTGTATGGCCTTCCCGAAGCTTCGCGCCCCGCCATCAAGGTGCTCGCGGGCAACTTCGGTGATATGGACGAGCTGTTATTGAGCGTTCCCGTTCCTGGCATCCATACGGTGCTGTTCGACCTGGGCGTCTCATCGGTGCAGCTGGACACGCCATCACGCGGCTTCTCCTACAAGGAGGGAGCCCCGCTCGATATGCGTATGGATCCGGGTACACAAACCCTTACCGCACAAGAGGTCATCAATACCTATAACGCAGCCGACCTCGCCCGGATCATTCGCACTAACTCGGACGAGCGGTGGGCAAGCCGCATCGCTGATTTCATAGTACGCCAACGCGAAGAAGGCCCCATTACCACCAGCGACCAGTTGGTTGAGGTCATCAAAGCCGCTATCCCTGCGGCTGGCCGCCGCAGCGGCGGGCATCCCGCCAAACGAACCTTCCAAGCGCTCCGCATTCATGTGAACAGCGAACTGGACGTGCTCCGTCAGGGCCTTGATGCAGCCATCCGCTGGCTGGAACCTGGCGGCCGCATCGCTGTCATCAGCTACCACAGTCTTGAGGACCGGATCGTGAAGGAGACGTTCGCCTCTTTCACGGATCGCTGTACGTGCCCGCCGGATCTGCCGGTGTGCGCGTGCGGGCGCGAGCCGATACTCGAATTGGGAACTCGGAAGCCCATCGTGCCCACGGCGGCAGAGGTGGAGCGCAACCCGCGGGCTCGAAGCGCCAAGCTGCGCTGGGCCTTTAAGCGGTAGCAGAGAACGGATGTGAGGAAGACCAGCGTGAGCGCGTATACGGAATATAACTTCGGTACCACGGCGCGCCGCTACGAGCAGCAGCAAGAGCCGTTGTTCCAGGTGGTGCCCGGTGGCGCGCGCGAGCCGGAGGTGCAAAGCGTCTCCAGTACGGTGGCGAAGGCCGTCAAGATCCTGGCCGTGGTGGTCATCGTGTTCGCAGTGCTGGGTGCGGTGCGCATCACGCTTGGCTCGGCCACGATCGCCGCGGCGCTCGAATACCGCGATATCTCGGGAGCCATCAAGGATGCTCGCATCGAGGGCAGCACCCTTGAAGTGGAGAAGAGCACCCTTTCCAACCCTGGCCGCATCAAGGCCGAGGCTGCCAATATTGGCATGGCCACCCCCGCAACGACCGCCTTCATTGATCTGTCAGGCGATATCGTGGTGACCGATGAAGCGGGCAACCTGCTGCTGTCGGGAAGCGCCGCCGCTGCCGCTGAGGCCGAACAAGGGTAGCACGTGGCTGACGATCGCAGACGCACATCATCCCACGATCAGAGCGCCCGTCGGGGCAGTCATCCGTTGGAGGGGCCGCAGGGTCGCAGCTTGAAGAATGGCTTGAGCATGTTCGCGGGGGGAGCCGGGCGAGGCTCTGCGCCAGGCAGCCAGGCTCCCGAGGGCAAGCGTGCCCGCACCCGCTTCACGGAGAGCAGCGTGGCGCGCAGCATTCGCAGCCGCCTTGCCGAAGAGGAGATCATCACCGAGGGCGCGCTGCGCTCGACGCATTACGTGTTCATCTTCTTCGCCATCGTTGCGGCGGTGTTCTTCCTGCGCTTGGTGTTCTTGCAGGTGATCATGGCGGGTGAGTACAGCGCGCAGGCCGAAGAGAGCCGCACCATCAACTTCAATATCTCGGCGCGCCGCGGCACCATCTACGACCGCAACGGCGAAGTGCTGGCAATGAGCGTGGATGCCACCACCATCTACTGCAATCCAGCTGAGGTGGAAAACGCCGGTTGGGTGGCGCAACAGCTCCAAGAGGTGCTGTTCCCCGATGCGCCCGCGCGCACCTACGACGAGGATGGCAACGAGGAAGAGACCGATAAGAAGACACGCGAAGAATACGTGCAGGACTATCGCGACTTGCTGACCACGCCTTCGACCACGTTCGTGTATTTGAAGCGCCAGGCCGACCAAGAGAAGGCGGCGCGCTTGAAGGAAATGAACCTGCCGGGCGTGTACTACATTGCCGACACGCGCCGGGAATACCCGCATGGCGCCATCGGCGGGCAGGTGATCGGCGTGTGCGATGTGGATGGCAACGGCATCACGGGCCTCGAGCTGCAATACGACGAGATCCTGCGCGGCACGCCTGGTACGTATTCGGGCGAGCGCGGTGTCACGGGCACGCCCATTCCTGGCGGCGTGCATGAAGATACCGCTGCGGTTGACGGTGAAGACATCATGGTGTCGCTGGATATCCGCATGCAGGAGACGGTGGAGGCCTCGCTCAAGAATCAAGTCGAGCGCTATGAGGGCGAGCACGGCTCGTCCATCGTGATGGATGGCGACACGGGCGAGATATACGCAGCGGCGAGCTTTCCCTACCTCGATCCCACCGATCTGGTGAACTCGCGCGTTGGCTCGGACAATCTGACCGCCGTCACCTCCACGTACGAGCCGGGTTCCATCTTCAAGAGCGTCTCGGCGCTGTCGGTGTTGGATGCCGGTGCCATGCAGCCCGACGACGCGCTGTACGCACCAGCTGAACTGCAGGCTGATCAGTACGTGATCACCGATGCTCATGATCGTCTGGGCGAGTACTACACCTTCCGCGACATCATGGACAAATCGTCCAACATCGGTATTTCGCTGGCCACCGAAAAGGCGGGCTTCAAGCATTTTTACGACACCATCATGCGCTGCAAGATACTGGAGCCCACCGGCGTTGATTACCCGGGCGAGCCTGCGAGCAGCATGCCGGGCTTCGACGAATGGGCGAAGGTGACCGGCTATAACATCAGCTTCGGGCAGGGGCTGACGGTCACGCCCCTCCAGATGGTGCGCTTCTATGCGCTTCTGGCCAACGACGGCACGCTGGTGACGCCGCACTTCTTGCTGATGAAGCCCCAGACGAGCGAATGGATCGACTACAGCACCGAGAAAGTCTTCGACAACCAGGCCGCCATCGACCAGCTCAACGACATGCTGCGCGGTGTGGTGACCAGCGGCACGGGCAAGAACGCGAACATCGACGGCTACTGCGTGGTGGGCAAAACTTCCACGGCCCAGATCGCCGAGAACGGTGGCTACGCGGAGAGTCGATGGAACTTGGCGTTCACCGGCTTCATTGACAACTCGAGCAGCAACCTCGTGTGCTTCACCGGCGTGAACGACGTGGTCTATGAGGGCAACGTGTCGGAGGGCTTTCGCGATATAATGGTCAATGCGATCGAGCAATACAACATCGTTCCGAATTGAGGCGGCATGACTGAGAAGACGGCGCTTCAGCTTTTCGAACGCGTGCCCTGCACGGTGCTGGGCGATGAACGGGCAACGGTGAGCGGGCTGGCTTACAACAGCGCTACCGTCGAGCCGGGGGATGCGTTCTTCTGCATCGTGGGCATGAACGTGGACGGCCATACCTTCGCTCAGGACGCTATTGACCGCGGAGCTTCCGTGGTGGTGGCCGAGCGCAAGATGTACCTGGCGGATGCCACCGAGGTGTGCGAAGTGGTGGTGGCCGACAGTCGCCGCGCCATGGCGGATGCATCGTGCGCGTTCTACGATTACCCCAGCGATGCCTTCAAGCTGGTGGGCATCACAGGCACCAACGGCAAAACCACGACCACCTATCTGGTGGAGCATATCGCGAAGATGGCTGGGAACACGACCGGCGTCATCGGCACGGTGGGCATTCAGATCGATGGGAAGCGCACGGCGAGCGCGCGCACCACGCCCGAAAGCCCCGACCTTCAGCGCATGTTCGCGCAGATGCGCGATGCGGGCGTGACGTGCGCAGCTATGGAGGTGTCGAGCCACGCGCTCGATCTGGAGCGCACCTGGGGTACCTCGTTCGCGGTCACCGCGTTCACCAATCTGACGCAGGACCATCTTGACTATCACAAGACCTTCGATGCGTACTTCGAGGCGAAGGCGCTGTTGTTCGGTCCTGACTATCCGGCGCGTCGCGTCATCAACGAGGCTGACACCTGGGGCGCTCAGCTGGCGGCGCGCTGCCGCGCAGCTGGGGATGACCTGATCACCTTCGGAGCGGATGGCTCGGATATCACGTGGGAAGACGTGACGTTCGGTGCGGGGAGCACCCGCGCCACCTTCGTGGTGCGCGGAGAGCGGCTACCGGTGGAATATCCGCTGGTGGGCCGCTTCAATGTGGAGAATGCCGCTTGCGCCATCGGTATTGCCATGCAACTGGGCGTGAGCGCATCGGATGCGGTGGCAGCGCTCGCAAGCGCCACGGCAGTGCCTGGGCGCATGCAGTTGGTGGATGGCAGCAGTCCTGAGGGTATTACGGTGCTGGTCGATTATGCGCATACACCCGATGCGCTCGCGAAGGCGATCGATTCGGTGCGCCAGTTGGCGGGGGACGGGCGCACGTTGGTGGTGTTTGGCTGTGGCGGTGACCGCGATGCGGGCAAGCGCCCCATTATGGGCGCCACGGCGCTGGCGGCTGATTTCGCCATCGTGACCAGCGATAACCCGCGCAGTGAAGACCCGCACGCCATTATCGCCGATATCGTGGGTGGCATGGATGCGGGCGCGGACCGCTACAGCGTGGAACCTGACCGAGCACGCGCCATACAGCTGGCGGTGGATGCAGCAAGCCCAGGAGATGTGGTGCTCTTGGCGGGCAAGGGACACGAGGACTACCAGACCATCGGGCGCGAGAACATTCATTTCGACGATCGCGAAGTGGCGGCCCGGGCGCTTCAAGTGAGGGCGGCGCGGGGCTAGCATGAGGTTGAACGTAAAACAGATCCTCCAGTATACGGGCGGCGAGTACCTCATCGAGCCCATCGATGCGAGCATGCTTCTCTGCGGCATCACCTGGGATTCGCGCGATGTGCAGCCGGGGTGGCTCTACGTTGCGCTGCCAGGCGAGCGAGTGGATGGTCATCAGTTCGTGGAGGCGGCTCTGCGCGCGGGTGCGGGGGCCGCGCTGGTCACCGAATGCCCCGACGCGAAAGCATGCGTGCTCGCGCGCGAACTGGGTGCGGGCATCATCTGCGTGCCGAATACCGCCCATGCGCTCAGCGATCTGGCGCGCGAATGGCGGCGTCATTTGAAAGGGCTCGTGGTAGGGCTCACCGGCTCAACGGGCAAGACGACCACGAAGAACCTGACCCGCGATGTCTGCGCGGCAGCGTTCAGCACGGTAGCCACCGCAGCCAATCAGAACAACGAACTGGGCGTACCCAAAACGCTGCTCAACGCCGATCCGGAGACGCAGGTGGTCATCGTGGAGATGGGCATGCGAGGGCTGGGCCAGATCAGGCAGCTGGCCGATGTGGTGCGCCCCGACTGGGGCGTGGTGACGAACTGCGGCGAATCGCATATCGAGCTTTTGGGCAGCAGACAGAACATCGCGCAAGCGAAATCCGAACTGTTCGATGCGCTGCCAGCAGGTGTCGGACGCGCCTTCGTGAACGCCAATGACGAGTTTGCGGCTTATGTGACCGATGCGGGCGGCGTGGTGCGCAACAAGCTGACCTGCGTTGCCTTCGACGGCTATGCCGATGCGCGTGCTGTTGCTGATGAAAAGGGGCTTGCAGCCGGGCCGCGCGTATGGGCCGAGGATGTGCACCTGGATGCAAGCGGGTGCGCGCGCTTCACGCTCTGCGCGAGCGGTTTCGTCGATTCCGATGCCGATCCGCGCCAACCTACGCTCTTCACGCTCGACCCCGATGTAGAGCGTTGCCCGTGCGCGCTGAGCTTGATGGGGTTGCACAATGTGTCGAATGCCTGCGCGGCTGCTGCGGTCGGCCGCTCGCTCGGCATGGCGCTGCCCGCTATTGCCGCTGCTTTGGCTGAGAGCCTGCCTGAGCCGGGCCGCGCTGAAGTGCATCGTGGGCGCGATGGCTTCATGGTCATCGATGATGCGTATAACGCCAACCCCGACAGCATGCGCGCGAGCCTGCGCGCATTCGGGGCGATGGAGGTTTCCGGGCGCCGGATCGCGGTGCTGGGCGATATGGGCGAGTTGGGTGCGTACGCGCAAGAATGCCACACGCGCGTTGGCGAGGCGGTGGCAGGTCAGCCCATCGACCTGTTGATCTGCATTGGGGAGTTGAGCTGTCATATCGCACGCGGTGCGCAAGCGGCGGGCATGCCAGCGGAGCACATCGTAGAGGCGCCCACGCAAGCGGCCGCGTTGGCACAGTTGGAAGAGATGCTGGGCGCCGATGATGCTGTGCTGGTGAAGGCCAGTCATTTCATGGGGCTCGACCGTTTGGTAGAGGGGCTGATAAGCTAGATGTTCGCCGCGTTCAACGCATATCCCACCTTCTTGGTGTTTCTGGGTGCGGTATTCGGCATGGTGCTGACCATGATGCTCATGCCAGCGTTCATCCGCTTCTTGCGTCGCGGCCATATTGGCCAGCAGGTGCGCGACGACGGACCGCAGACGCATCTGGTGAAGCAGGGCACGCCCACCATGGGCGGCGTCATCATGCTGATCGCGGTGGCCATCACCATCTTGCTCGTCGGGCTGCCCGACCTGGAGACGTATCTGCTCTTGATCGCCGTGGTGCTCACTGGTGTCTTAGGTCTGATCGACGATGTGTCGAAGGTGGCTCATGAGCGCAGCTTGGGGCTGACGCCTAAGGCGAAGCTGGTGGGGCAATTCGCCATCGCAGGCATCTTCACCCTGTGTGCGGTGAATCTGCTGGATGTGGAGCCGACGGTCGAGATACCGTTCATCTATACGTTCGATCTGGGCGTGTTGACGACAACGGTGCCCATTGGGGACGGTCTCCTTCGTATCCCGTGGCTCTACCTCATCTTCTGCTTAGTGCTGCTGGTGGGTCTGTGCAATGCGGTGAACCTGACCGATGGCCTTGATGGCTTGGCGGCGGGCACCGTCATGATCGTGATGGTGGTCATGGCGGCCATCGCGTTTCGCGGCAACCTGCTGGAACCGGCCATCTTCGCCGCGGCGCTGGCGGGCACGTGCGTGGGATTCTTGTGGTTCAACAGCCACCCGGCCGATATCTTCATGGGCGACACTGGTTCGCTTGCGCTCGGTATGGCACTGGGGTGTTTGGCGGTGGTCACCAAGACCGAGTTCGTGGTCATCATCATCGGTGGCCTGTTCGTATGCGAGGCGCTCTCGGTCATCATCCAGGTATGGCATTTCAAGCGCACCGGCAAGCGCATCTTCTTGATGGCGCCGCTACATCATCATTTCGAGAAGAAGGGCTGGTCCGAGACGAAGGTGGTTGTGCGGTTCTGGATCATCTCGGGCAGCTTCGCCGTTTGCGGGTTCGTGCTGTACTTCGCGCAATCGCTGGTGGGTGCGTGATGGAGATGCTTCCCGATCGGAAGATGGCGCCTGCGCAGTTAGGCGATGTGCTGGTGCTCGGGCGCGGGGTGAGCGGGCAGGCGGTGCTCGATTACTTGGAGCCTTTGGTGGGCACCCGTGTGCACACGTTGACCTGTGCTGAGGGTGATGCTCCCGGTGAGGGGCATTTCGATCTGTGCATCGCGAGCCCGGGCATCTCGCAGTTCAGCGATATCTATCAGACGGCTGCGCGTATGAGCGACGAACTGATCGGCGAAGTGGAGTTCGCCTGGCGTGAGAGCGCGGCGGATTCCCTCTGGATCGCCATAACCGGTACGAACGGTAAAACCACGACCACTGCCTTGTGCGCGCATGTGATGGAAGCGTGCGGATACGAGGTGCGCTGCGTTGGCAATATCGGGGATGCAGCCATCACGGCGGTCGGGCACGATACGGCAGGAGAGCGTGGGGTGGCGCCTTGTTGTGCAGAGAGCCCGAGCTCGCATGAAATGGCTTCGAAGCATTCTGGTGTGCGCGCAGCGCGCTGCGTGGATGCTGCCTCTCAGGTGCGCACGGTCTACGTGGTGGAGTGCTCGTCGTACCAGCTGGCATCCACGGTTGCGTTCGCGCCGAATGTGGCTGTGGTGCTCAACATCACGCCGGACCATCTGGCATGGCACCGGACGCATCGCAACTATGCCGAGGCCAAGTGGAACATCATGCGGCATCTGGCTGCGTCTGATGGCGTGGCGGTGCTGAATGCCACCGATGATGAGGTGCGCGCTCGGGTGCGCGCGGTGAAGGACGATCCTGACCGCGGATTCGACTACATTCCGCTGGGAACAGCCGAGGGCATCGCGGGGGATATGCGCGCGCGCTGCGGGGCGCGCCATGCCGCATTCTGCGATGCGTCGGGCATGCTGCGCGTGGCTTTCGCTGGTGAGGATGCAGCGCTTTGCGCAGCGACCGACTTGCAGCTTGAGGGTTCGCATAACATTGAGAACGCCCTTGCTGCAGCGGCAGCCGCCGTTGCTGCTGGCGCCGACCGGGCGCAGGTTGCGCAGGCGCTGACCAGCTTCGCTCCCTTGCCGCACCGCATTGAGCCGGTCGGCACCGTGGCAGGCGTGCGCTTCTATAACGATTCAAAGGCGACAAACACCGATGCTACGTGCAAGGCCATCTGCGCGTTCGCGCCCGATAAGCCCATCGTCTTGCTGGGGGGGCGCGATAAGGGAACCGATTTGGAGCCGCTGGTCACGACATGTCGCGCCAATGCGCGCGGGGTGGTGCTCTACGGGGAATCTCTGCCGCGCTTCGCGGAAGCGTTTGCGGCGGTAGAGGATATCAGGGTGCAGCAAGCCGCTACCCTAGCGGAGGCGTTTGAGGTCGCATGCGCGGGCGCCCAGCCGGGCGATATCGTGCTGCTCTCGCCAGCATGCGCCTCCTTTGACGAGTTCAGCTGCTTCGAAGAGCGGGGCGACCGCTTCAAGCAGCTGGTAGCTGACGCTCGGGCGCGCCAAGGGGAATAGCGCATGGCGCGCGCGAATCGCAATCCGCAGACGCAAGGCGTGCGCACCGCTCGCACGCTTTTGATCGTGGCGGTCATCCTGCTGGTCATCATCGGTTTGGTCATGGTGTATTCCACCACGTCGGTCTCGTTGGCGGGGCAGGGAAAATCACCCTATTCCGATGTGATCGGGCAGGCGCTGTTCGCGGCTATTGGCATTGCGGCGGCCATCGCGTTGTGGCTCGTGGTGCCGTATCACACGTGGGGCGGCCAGTTCACCTGGATCGCATGGGGCATCGGCATCGGGCTTTTGTTCCTGACGGCGGTGGCGGGCACCGAAGTGAACGGCGCGAAGCGCTGGCTCTACATCGGTCCCATCGGCATGCAGCCCTCCGAGCTCATCAAGATCGCGCTGTTGCTGATGGTGATCCGCATCGTGAACGACGCGCGCCAGCACACCATAGAGCCGCGCGCTGCTGTCACGCAGTTCATCTTGCTGATCATGGCGCCGCTGGTGTTTCTGTATCTGACCCAGTCCGACCTGGGAACCTCGTTGATCTGCGTGGTGGGCATCTTCGCGGTCATGTGGATGGGCGGCATCTCGGGACGGTTGCTGATGGGGATCGGCATCGTGGTGGCCGCCGCTGCCGTGTATGCGATTTTCGGCACGGGCTTTCGCAGCGGGCGTTTGGTGTACCTCGACCCGTGGGGCGACGGGCAGGGTGGCTATGGTACCGGCTACAACATCATCCGCTCGTACTATGCGCTGGCCGAAGGTGGCCTGCTGGGCGTGGGCATCGGCAACTCCCATGAGAAGTTCGACTACCTGTTCGCCTCCGAGAGCGACTTCATCTTCGCGGTCATCGGGGAAGAGACGGGCTTGGTGGGTGCGCTGGTGGTGGTGGCGCTGTTCCTGGTGGTGCTCTATGCAGGTCTGAAGATCAGTGAGGGTGCTCCGGACGAGCTGGGCGCCATGATATCGGGCGGCTTCGCCATCATGCTCGTGTTCCAGGCGTTCCTCAACATCGGATGCACCATTGGCGTGCTACCCACGACGGGCAAGCCGTTGCCGTTCATCTCATCGGGAGGCACCTCCATCGTCTCATCGCTTCTGATCATCGGGTTGATCCTGTCGGTGGAGCGCGGTGCTGAGGCGCCCGACAAGCACGAGCGGCGACGCCAGGAGCTGCGCGTGCATGCAGGAGGAAGAGAGGATCAGCCATGGGCACGACGGTAGTTCTTTCCGGAGGCGGCACGGCCGGACACATCAATCCGGCGCTCGCATTGGCTGAGGTGCTGCGCACGCGCGGATGCGACGTATACTTTGCGGGTACGCCCGAGGGGATCGAGGCGCGCTTGGCGCCAGCGGCTGGGCTTCCTTACGAGGCATTCGAGGCGAGCGGTTTCGATCGGTCCCACCCAGCAACTCTGGTGCGTGGCGTGCGCAAGATCGCGAAGAGCACCAAGCGGGCGAAGGCGTGGTTCGATCGCATCAAGCCCGATGTCGTGGTGGGCTTTGGCGGATACGTATGCATTCCAGTATCGCGTGCGGCAGAGCAGCTGGGCATTCCGGTGGTGCTCCATGAGCAGAACTCGGTGATGGGCATGGCCAATCGTTATCTGGCGAAGCGAGCGGCGGCGGTGTGCCTGACGTATGCCGATACGGCGGGCAACGATGCGCCCGCGCAGCGCACGCACGTGACGGGCAACCCGGTGCGCGCGGCGGTGACCACGGCTACGCGGGCGCAGGGCTTGGCCTTGTATGGTATCCCCGACGATGCGCGGGTGCTCTTGGTGTTCGGCGGTAGCTTGGGCGCGCGCCATATCAACCAGGCGATCGTGCGCATGAAGGACGAGCTGCTCGCGCGCGATGACCTGCATGTGGTGCAGATCACCGGCTCGCGCGAATTGGAATCGGCGCAGAAGGAATTGGCGCTCAGCGATGGGCAGGCTGCTCGTTGGCATGTGCTGGGGTATCAGGATCGCATGCCGGAGACGCTCGCGTGCGCAGATGCCATCGTCAGCCGCGCGGGTGCTACGTCGCTTGCCGAGATAGCGGCCCGCTGTATCCCGGCTATTTTGGTGCCGTATCCGTTTGCCACGGGCGACCATCAAACGCACAATGCCGCAGAATACGTGGCTGCGGGAGCGGCCACGATGATTCCCGATGCCGATCTGGACGCGCCGGTGTTTTCGCGGGCTGTGCTCGATCTGGTGGATGATGCGGCCGCACGCGAGGCGATGCGCACGGCCGCGCAGGCCCTTGATGCCGCTGATGCGGCTTCCTTGTTGGCCGACATCGTGCTGGATGCGGCGTAGGGTAGGCGACCATGCGCCTTCTGCCCGTTGACGCCTGGTATGCGAAGGTGAGCTACCATGCCCACCAGTGATGGCGCACGAGCGGAAAGGAGGCGGCGCGGCGGAATGCGAAACGTGCTGCGCGTGCTGAAGCGCGATATCGTGCGCTTGGTGAAGGTGCCTCCGGCGCTGGTGGTCATCGGCGCGCTGCTGGTGCTTCCTTCGCTCTACACGTGGTACAACGTGCGGGGATTTTGGGATCCATACGAAAACACGGGAGACTTGAGCGTTTGCGTGGTCGATGAGGACATCGGCGCGCAGAGCGATCTGACCGGGTTCGTGAACGTGGGCGATATGATCGTGGATGAACTGCACGAGAACCACCAGCTTGATTGGCGTTTTCCCTCGTACGACCAGGCGATGGAGCAGTTGCGGTCGGGAGAGTGCTATGCCGTATTCGTGATCCCGGAGGATTTCTCGGCTGACCTGTTGACGCTGACCACGGGCACGTTCCAACAACCTGATATCAAATACTACGTCAACGAGAAAACGGGACCGGTTGCGCCGAAGATAACCGATACGGGCGCGAACACGCTTGATGCGACGATCAACGAGGCCTTCGTGGAGACGGTCAGCAAGAAAGCGGCAGAAGCGCTGGACGCTGCGGTGGACGAGTCGAACCAGAAACTGGATACAGCGCGTTCGGCTGCGTCTCAGAAGGTGGACGAGGCGCGGGCGCACCTGCAAGATGCGTCTTCGGCAATAGCGTCTTTGACGGGCGAGATGCGGCAAGCCCAAGAGCGCGCTGGCAATGCCGATGGCATCTTGGGGGCTGCGCGGGACGCTTTGAGCCGCGCCTCCGATGCGGTGGGCGCGCTTAGCCATACGGCCTCTGATGTGCAAGACGGGTATACGTCCTTCACCGCTACTGCCACACCGGCGGTGGTGGATGCGCTGGGCAAGATGGCTGATGCGTATAGCGAAGCGGTGCGGGCGCTCGATCAGGTGCCGGTGCAGACCCCTGAGTTCAAGGCGCTTTTGGAGCAGCTGCGCGCTTCAGCCGACAAGGCGCAATCCGATGCCGATCGGTATTCGCAGATATTGGCGGATGAGTTGGTGCCTGCGGTGGGAAGCGGGCTCGGTACGGTGGCGGGATCGCTCGGGCAAGCGAGCGGCACCATTGCTGCGCAGAATGTGTTGATATCTCAGACGCAGGCTATCGTCGATGATATGACGGCGACGCTGGCCTCGTCGGCAACGGCGCTCGATCAGACCCAAGGGCTTCTGGATGGGCTCGTATCGCAGGTCGATCAGGTGCAGACGGACGCTTTGGCGCTTGCGGGCTCCGATGCGCTTGCTCGTGCGCTCGGCGATGGGCAGCTCGATCCGTCGCGAGTGGCGGAGTTCATCAGCGCACCGACGCGGCTCGTTACCGAGCAGCTCTACCCGCTCAACGCTTATGGCGCCGCCATGGCGCCCCTCTTCATGAACCTGACGTTTTGGATCGGCGCCTTCATGTTGATGGTGGTGATGCGCCAAGAAGTGGACGCACAAGGCATCAAACGTCTGACGCTCGCGCAACGCTACGTGGGCCGCTACCTGCTGTTCGCCCTCATGTGCGCACTGCAGGCTGCCATCTGCTGTATCGGGTTGCCCCTCATTGGCGTGCAGGTAGCGAGCTTGCCTGCGCTCATTGGTGCAGCTGTCGTGGCGTCGCTCGCGTATCTCAGCATCATCTATGCGCTGTCGGTCACGTTGCAGCATATTGGCAAGGGAATCTGCATCATCTTGGTGTTCGCGCAAATACCGGGTGCGACCGGTCTGTATCCGGTGGAGATGACCTCGCCGTTCTTCCAGGCGATCTATCCGCTTCTACCGTTCACGTACGGCATCAGTGCGATGCGTGAGTCCATCTGCGGGTTCTATGGCACGCAGTATGCCACCGATATCGCCCTTTTGCTGGTGTACCTGGTGGTCTTTATGGCCATTGGGATCTTGGTGCGGCCGCTGCTGTCGAATGTGAATCGTATGGTGGCGCGCCAGATCAAGCAAAGCGGCATCTTCAACGGCGAGGACGTTGAGGTGCCCGTGCGGCGCTTCCGTCTTTCGCAAGTGGCGCGCGTGCTGGCCGACCGGGAAGAGTATCGCACGGAGCTCGTGCGCCGCTATGACCGGTTTACCCGCGCGTATCCGTGGATGATCCGCGGTGCGGTGGTGGTGGGCGTTGTCGTGCCGGTGGCGCTGACGCTTACCTTCTCGTTCGGAATGACCGAGAAGGTGATCCTGCTCACGCTGTGGCTGGGATGGCTGGCGCTGGTGTTCATGTTCTTGGTGGTCGTGGAGAGCCTGCGGTCGAGCTTCGAGCGGCAGTTGCGCCTTGACGATATGAGCGACCAGGAGATACGTGATATGTATCTGGATCGGTGGAACACCGAGCAGGCTGACGTAGTGCATATGCCGACGAAGACCGCGGCCGCGACGGTGGGTGAGGGCGCGCGTGCGAGCACGAGTGCCGCCGCGAGTACGGATGTCGCTGCGCACGCAGAGGTGACCGTGGCTGCGACCGGGATCGCAACTGCGGATGCGCCGGAGAGCTCGGCGGATTCGGGAGGCGACCATGCATAACGTCTGGACGCTCTTCAAAGGCGATATGCAGCGTCTGTTCGCCAATGTGGTCAGCTGTATCATCACCATCGGTCTGGTGGTCGTGCCTTCCATCTTCGCGTGGTACAACCTGATCGCATGCTGGGACGCTTTCGACAACACGGGCGATCTGAAGGTAGCGGTGGCGAATCAGGACGACGGTTACGAGAGCGATCTGGTGCCGCTGCGCGTGAACATCGGCGATATGGTGGTGAGCGCCCTGCGCGCGAACGACCAGATAGGCTGGACCGTTACGGATGCCGAGGATGCTGTGGATGGTACGGCGAGCGGGAAGTACTACGCGGCAGTGGTCATTCCCGCAGGGTTCAGCCGCGACATGATGCGCTTTTACGCGGATGAGCCCGAGCACGCGCAGATCACCTACTACGTCAACGAGAAGAAGAACGCTATCTCACCGAAGATCACCTCGACCGGGGCCGATACGGTTTCGGAGCAGGTGAATACGGTGTTCGCTCAGACGCTTTCAGAGGTGCTGTTGGGAGTGGCTGAGTCGCTCTCGCGCTCGGCGGAGTCGGCCGATGTGGGTGGTCAGGTAGCGGCGCTGGCGGCGCATGTGAGCGCGATGGCTGACGACATGGATCGAGCGTCTGGCGTGGTCGGCATGTACCAGGATGCGCTGCATACGTCGGATGCGCTCGTGGATGACAGCGCCGAGCTGATGCGCAGCGCCAAGGATGAGGCGCAGACTGCCTTGGGGGCGGCAAGCGATGGCATGCAGCATATGCAGGATGCTGGCGCGGCAGCGGTGCAGGCTGGCGAGAAGATGGGGCAAGCGCTGGATGCGGCGCAGGAGAGCTTTGCTGCGTTCAAGGAGAAAATCGAGAGCTCGGAGTTAAGCTCGCTTCTGAGCCCTGAGGATAAGGAGCGCATCGAAGCGCTGATATCCGATGCGCAGGCTGGCATTCAATCGGCGCGTGATGACCTGAACACCCATTTGAAGCCGCAGCTTGAACAGCTGGCCTCGCAAGCGCAAGGGCTCGCCTCTGATGCCAACAGCGCGCTTTCCGGCATTGCCACTGCCGAAAGCGATTTGTCGTCGGCTGCGGATGCGGTGCACGGGGTGTTGGGCGGCGCATCGGCCAAGATAGGCGAGGTGCAGAGCGGTCTGGCGGAATCGTCGTCAAAGCTGCGCGAGCTCAGCTCGGCCATCACCACCGCTTTGGCGGCGGGAGACTCCGAGGCGCTGCGGGCCATTCTGGGTTCGGATACGCAAGCTCTCTCGCAGGCGTTGGGCGCGCCTGTGGGGATTGAGCGCATCGCCGTGTTCCCATCAGAGAACTTCGGATCGGCCATGGCGCCGTTCTATACCACCTTGGGCATCTTCATCGGGTCGCTGCTGATCTTGGTGGTGGTGAAGCCGAAAGTATCCAATCGAGCACAAGGCACGCTGCGCAACCCGAAGCCGCGCCAGATGCTGATCGGGCGCTTCGGGTGCATGGCGGTCATCTCGCTGGCGCAGACCACGCTCATGGGACTGGGAAACCTATTCTTGTTGCAGGTGCAGGCGGTGCATCCGTGGCTTTTGATGCTGAGCTTTTGGGTGTCAGGACTGGTGTTCACGTTCATCATTTACGTGTTGGTGCTTGCATTCGCCAATCTGGGGAAGGCGCTTGCGGTGTGCTTACTGATCGTGCAAGTGACTGGCTGCGGCGGGTCGTATCCGTTGCAGATCCTGCCTGATTTCGTGCAATGGCTGAGCCCACTTCTGCCCGCTACCCACGCGGTGGGGGCTATGCGCGCGGCTATGTTCGGCATCTGGGGGGCCGACTATTGGGTGCAGCTGGGGCAGTTGTGCTTGTTCTTGATACCGGCAGCGCTTATTGGGTTCGCTCTGCGCAAGCCCTTCGAGCGCTTTATGAAGTGGTACGTGCATACGGTTGAGTCTACGAAGCTGATCGGGTAGAATAGTCGGGCTGCCTTCGGGCGGCGCATACGGAACAAGTTCTGCTGCTTAAGACAGCTGGTACCCAATCAGGGTTTAATCGCGAAAGCGGCCCGCCGAGGTGGTGGTTGGCATGAATGTGTCGGCTCCTGCTGTCTTTGTGCGCGGGGGCCGTTTTTTATGGCACCAGGCCTATTCGGCAGAACGTTGAGCGAAATAGAAGGAGGTGAAACGTTTATGCCGAATGCTGAGAACAAGCAGATGCTCACAGACATCAAAGCTGATATCGAAGGTTGCGGTGCTATGTGGGTCGTGGACTACCGCGGGCTTTCCGTGAAGGAGATCCAACTGCTTCGCCGTGCGGTCCGTGATGCGGATGCGCAGATGAAGGTGTACAAGAACACCATCATGCACATCGCTTTGGGCGAACTTGATTGCCCGGATATGGATGCGGTGCTGGCTGGCCCCTCCGCGTTCGTGTTCGCTGGCGAGGATCCGGTGGCATCTGCCAAGGTGCTGCGCGATTTCGCCAAGGAGAACGAGAACCTGGAGATCAAGGGCGGCATGATGGACGGCACGTTCGTGGACGCTGCACAGGTCAACGAGATCGCCAGTCTGCCGTCGCGCGAAGAGCTCATCGCCAAGCTGCTGGGCACCATCAACAACCCGCTGGTCAAGATGGTGCGCGTGCTCAATGGCCCCATGGAGGCCTTTGCTCGCGTGGTGTCGGCCATCGAGGGGCAGAAGGCCGCGTAGTGCGGTTGGCCGCATGAGCGGCAAAGCTGCCTGAGGCAGGGGTTGCCTGAGGTGGCGCGGCAGAGGGCCGCAGGGCGAAAGCCCGTATTGTTGACATGAAGGCGCCTGGGGGCGCCATAATGAGAAAGAGAGTTTGACATGGCTGTTACTCGTGAAGAGATCGTTGAAGCTTTGAAGGAGATGCCTGCTCTGGAGCTGTCCGAGCTGGTCAAGGAACTGGAAGAGGTCTTCGGCGTGAGCGCTGCTGCTCCGGTGGCTGTGGCTGCTGCTCCGGCTGCTGGTGGCGACGCGGGCGCTGCTGACGGCGGCAAGACCGACTTCGACGTTGTGCTGGAGGGCTTCGGCGACAACAAGATCGGCGTCATCAAGGTGGTTCGCGAGATCACCGGCCTGGGCCTGAAGGAGGCCAAGGAGGCTGTTGAGGGCGCTCCGACCCCGGTTGCCGAGGGCGTGCCGCAAGACAAGGCTGACGAGATCAAGGCTAAGCTGGAAGAGGCTGGCGCTGCTGTCACCATCAAGTAGCTTTTGCCAGGCGGTTTTCTGCTAGGCAATTTGTCAGGCATGTTCCGCTGCTTTCTGTGCGGATATGGTGCATGAATTGGCCCCGGAGGATCATCTCCGGGGCTTTTTGTTGTTTTCCGGGCCGTTTGTGCCAAAACCCTTCCTTTCTTTGAGATTTCTAAGGTGCTACATTGAGTTATATGGGAACAGAAGATGCGAAATCGCGGTTGAGGCGGCTGCTCGGGGACGAGGGCCTGGAGAAGCTGGCGAAATCGTGCGTGTGGGTGATCGGCCTGGGCGGCGTGGGATCTGCGTGTGCCGAAGCGCTTGCACGCGGGGGTGTGGGTAGCTTCCTGTTCATGGACAAGGACGTGGTGGAGCCGAGCAACATCAACCGGCAGGCCATCGCATTCGTGAGTACGGTGGGACAGCGCAAGGTGGATGTGATGCGGGCGATGGCGGCTGACATCAACCCCGATGTGCGCGCGGAGACGCTGTTTGCGTTCGTGCTGGAAGAGACAGCCGACGAGCTGCTGGGCACCTACCCGAATCCCGACTACATCGTGGATGCGGTGGATACGCTGACCGCGAAGGCGGCCATCGCGAAGTATGCGCAGGGGCGCGGGATACCGTTGGTGTCCTCCATGGGCATGGCGAACCGGACCGATCCGACGGCGCTGCGGTTCGCGACGCTGTCTCAGACGGAGGGCTGCCCGTTCTGCCGCGAGATGCGCAAGATCGCGCGCGACCGCGGCTTAGGCGATTTCCATGTGCTGTACTCCACTGAGCGCCCGCTGAAGGTGCAGCCAGCTGAGGGCGCTGCTCGCCGCGACCGCACCGAGTTGGGCACCTATTCCTACATGCCGCCCGTTGCCGGACAGATGATCGCCGGCTTCGTCATCCAGCGCTTGTTAGGAGGGGGCGCCCGAGGGTAGGAGCGCTCTGGCTAACGCTCCGCTACTCGCTTTGCTCGTGCGCTTCGCTACCTCATGCATTCGTATGCGCGCTTCGCGCGCGAATGTTGGTGTTCAGATACGCCCGAAACGCCCCTATCCTCGGGCGCCTCAGAGAACCATCTCGCTTACAGCCCCTTCGTGCGCATGGCGCGCATGGCGTTCAGGATGGCGATGACGGCCACGCCGACGTCGGCGAACACAGCCATCCACATGTTGGCGATGCCGAAGGCGGCTAGTATCAACACGGCGAATTTGATCCCGAGCGCGAAGATGATGTTCTGCCAGACGATCCGCATGGTCTTGCGGGCGCAGCGGATGGCGCGGGCGATCTGAGTGGGTTTGTCGTCCATCAGGACCACGTCGGCGGCTTCGATGGCAGCGTCTGACCCCATGGCGCCCATGGCGATGCCCACATCGGCGCGCATGAGCACAGGCGCATCGTTGATGCCGTCGCCCACGAAGGCCACGCGCCCGATACGCTTGCCCTTATCGTCGTCGGCTGCGCATTCACCGTCCGTGCGCATAATGGCTTCAAGCTGGGCAACCTTGTCCTGCGGGAGCAGTTCGGCATGATAGTCGTCAAGACCGAGGTCGTCCGCCACTGCTGCGGCAACTGGTTGGCGGTCGCCGGTCAACATGATAGCGCGCTGCACGCCCACCGCATGCAGGTCAGTGATGGCTTGGCGCGCGTCGGCTTTCACGGTGTCGCCGATGATGAGCGAGCCAGCATAAGCGCCGTCAACGGAGAGGTGGATCTGCGTGCCGATCATCTCGGCGGTCTCGTAGGCGATATCGTGCAGATACATCAGCTTGTCGTTGCCTGCGAGCACTGCATGCCCGTCAATGAGCGCATTAATGCCATGGCCGCTGATCTCTTCGGTCTTCGAGATGCGTTTGAGGTCGATCGCGCCGTCGTAGGCGCGCTGGATGGATACCGCGATGGGGTGGTTCGAGTATGCCTCGGCATGCGCGGCCAACTCTAGCAACTGCTGGCGCGCGAAGCCTTCCGCTGGAAGCACGTCGGTGACGGTGAAGGTGCCGGAGGTCAGGGTGCCGGTCTTGTCGAAGACGACGGTGTCCACCTTCGCCAGCGCTTCCAGGTAGTTGCTGCCCTTCACGAGGATTCCCATGCGCGAGGCGCCGCCGATGCCGCCGAAGAACGACAGCGGCACAGAGATGACCAGCGCGCAGGGGCATGATACGACGAGGAAGGTGAGGCCGCGCAGTATCCAGTCGGGCCAGTTTTCGACGAAAAGCGGCGGCAGGATGGCGATGGCGGCCGCCAGCCCCACCACGATGGGGGTGTAGTAGCGCGCGAACCGTGTGATGAAGGCTTCGGTGCGCGCTTTCTTGTCGGCAGCGTTCTCCACCATTTCCAAGATGCGCGCCACGGTGGAGTCCTCGTAGGGCTTCGCTACGGCGATGGTCAGCGTGCCGGAGGTGTTCACGCACCCAGAGATGACCTCGTCGCCCGCCTTCGCAGTGCGGGGGACCGATTCGCCCGTCAGCGCCGAGGTGTCGATTTGACTTTCGCCTTCTATGACGGTGCCGTCGAGCGGGATGCGTTCGCCTGGCTTCACGATGATGTGGTCGCCGATGGCAACCTCAAAGGGATCCACCTGAACCAGCTGGCCGTCGCGCTCCATGTTGGCGAACTCGGGTGCGATATCCATCATGTCAGAGATGGATTTGCGCGATCTACCCACCGCGTAGCTCTGGAAGAGTTCGCCCACTTGATAGAACAGCATGACCGCGGCACCTTCGGCCATGTGCGGGTCAGTATCAGGGAAGAAGACGAGCGCGAACGCGCCGAGGGTGGCTATTGACATGAGGAAGCTCTCATCGAGCCCATGGCCATGCGCTAGCTTGCGCGCTGCTTCGATGAGCACATCGTAGCCGCCGACAAGGAAGGGGATCAGGAAGAGCGCGAATTCGGCATAGAGGGCGCCAGGTTCGCCGAAGGTGCGCTCAAGGGTGCCGGTGGCTTCGATGATGAGCGCGCCTGCGAACAGGGCAATAGCGACGATGATGCGGTTGCGCCAGTGTTTTTGCTTGGTGGTCATGGTGTTGTCCTTATAAGGTGGCGATGCATTGATGCTGCGAGTGCGGCTAGCGCACGATGACGCAGTCCTTCTCGTAGCTGGTGCAGATGGTCTGCGCTTCGTTGAGCACGCGTTCGAATGCGGCGTCGTCGGCGTCCAGCATGAGCTTGCCGGTCATGAAGCTGATCTTGGCGCTGTTGACGCCGCTGATCTTAGCGATGTCGTGTTCCATGTGGCTGGCGCAGTTGGCGCAGTCGAGGTCTTGCAGCTTGAACGTGCGTTTCATGAGGATCCTTTCGTTGGGTGGTGTGCGCTATTCGCAAATGTGGGTCATGCCTTGGGCCAGCATGGTGTAGACGTGATCGTCGGAGAGCGTGTAGATGACGTTTTTGCCATCACGCTGGAACCTGACCAGATGGGCCTGCTTGAGGATGCGCAACTGGTGGCTGACGGCGCTTTGAGTGGCACCGATCAGTTCGGCGATGTCGGCCACGCAGAGGGGATGGCGCATCAACGCGTAGAGGATCTTGATGCGCGTGGTGTCGGCGAAGACCTTGAACAGGTCGGCCAGGTCGTAGAGCAGTTCGTCTTCGGGCAGCCCTTCACCGTCGAAGGGGCACTCGGCGCTGCGATCGGTGGTACCCATGGGGCACTCGGCGCTCGTGTGGCATCCGCAGCCGCAGTTACATTCCAGCACGCTTTCGGCTTCGCGGACGATATCGGTTGTAGCGTTTGGCATGGTAGCTCCTTGGTCTGCGCGGGATGTGCAGACTGGGAAGATGATTGCGGAAGCGGCATCTTCGGTTCGGCACATCCGGCTGTCGTGCATCCATATTCAATAGAACATATGAACAACTATTCATAAGTATAGACGAGCGTGGCATGTTGTCAACGCTTTTCTTTCGCGGATGTGGCAGGGTGCAGAAGAACGCTCAAAAGTGTTAGAGCCTTGTATAGTTGATGGTGAAGCAAAGCGCGAGACAGGTGAGGCAGCGGCGCTGAGATGACGCTACCAAAGCGACGCGGGTGGCAGGGGAGCCGGAGCAAGGAAGGCGGCGTGCGGGTTGTTCTGGTTCGCGTGGGCATCGCGGCATAATGGTACAAGCGGCGCGGGGGCTTGTGTGGAGCATGATAGTGGGTCTTTCATCTGGCGATCAGATGGAGACGGGCGTGTTTGAGTTGTGTAGGAGACGGATATGACTGATAAGCTTGCTACCTTTTGTGCACCATCTGAGCCGAGGCAGGTGCCCGGCTTTCGCAACTTCGGACATATTCCATTGCGGGGCGTGACGAACGCGCGCGATCTGGGAGGCATGCCGGCAGCTGACCATAAGCGCATCGCGCGGCGTCGGCTGGTGCGGTCGAGCTCGCTGCACGATGCCACGGCTGAGGATATGAAGCAGCTGCTGCACATGCATGCGGTGGATTGCGTGGTCGATTTCCGCACGGATGCCGAGATCCAGAAGGAGCCTGACCCCAAGCCGCTCATGCAGGGCGTGAAGTACATGCACTTGCCCGTGTTCACGCAGGAAGCCGTTGGGATCACCAGCGGCGGCAATCCGGTGCGCGATATGCGCGCTATGATGGAGTATGCGGGCAAGCCGTACGAGATGATCAGCGAGTTGTATGTGAAGAGCGTGCTGGGCGAGCCGGGCAAGGCCGCGTACACGGCGTTTTTGGAGGACTTGCTGACTGAGACATCGGGCGCCACGCTGTGGCATTGCACGCAGGGCAAGGACCGGACGGGCATTGCGGCCGTGTTGGTGGAGTACATCCTGGGCGTGCCCGCCGACTACATTCGCGACGATTATCTGGCGACGAACCTGTTCGTGAACGGGTTGCCCGAGACCATGCGGAAGTTCTTGGCCGACAAGAAGTTCGCACGCATGATCGATGAGGATGTGAACGCGTATGCGTTCGCCAGCATGTGCTATTTGGATGCCATGCTGGAGGCGGTTGAGGGCGCGTATGGCGGTTTGGATAACTACATCGTGCGCGCGCTGGGCTTTGACGCCGATAAGCAGGCGAAGCTGCGGGAGTTGTATCTGGTGTGACCGGGCGCGTGCGATGAAGGGCGCAGAAGGGTGGAGGATGCGGGAGAAGGCGGCCGTTCCTCTTCGGCGCGGATCGCATGCCGATGCGCATTCTCTTGGCGGCTTCACTCGGTATAATGGGGGCATCGTTTCCGGTCGTGAAAGGTGCTTCCGTGGCTATTGATTCCGCAACTCCGCAGCAGAAGGTTGTCGTTTTCGATTTTGGCGCTCAGTACGGGCAGCTGATCGCTCGGCGCGTGCGCGATCTGGGGGTGTATTCCGAGATCGTGTCGTGCGATGTGTCGGCTGATGAGGTGCGGGCGATGGCGCCTGCGGCCATCATACTGTCGGGCGGCCCGGCCAGCGTGTATGCGGAGGATGCGCCGTCGCTGGATCCGGGCGTGTTCGAGCTGGGTGTGCCGGTGTTGGGGTTCTGCTACGGGCAGCAGATCATGGCGGTGACGCTGGGTGGCGAAGTGGGGCATACCGAGAAGGGCGAGTACGGGCCAGCGGAGTTGACGCGGCTGGATGGTGCGTGCGGACAGGCGTTTGGCTCGGACACCGGCAACCCCGTCATCGGCGATTCGCTCCTGTTCGCTGATACGCCGTGCGAGCAGACGGTATGGATGAGCCATCGCGATGCGGTGAGCCGCGTGCCGGAGGGGTTCGCGGTGACCTCGCGCACGGACGTGTGCCCGGTGGCATCGATGGAGTGCCCCGAGCGGCGCCTGTACGCCACGCAGTTCCACCCGGAGGTGCGCCATACGCCGTACGGGCAGCAGATGCTCGCGAACTTCCTGTTCAAGGTGTGCGGGCTTGAGAAGAACTGGACGATGGATTCCATCATCGAGGATTCCGTGGCTGCCATTCGCGAGCAGGTGGGCGGCGACCGCGTGATCTTAGGGTTGAGCGGCGGCGTTGATTCCAGCGTGGTGGCGGCGCTGTGTGCGAAGGCCATCGGCGATCAGGTGACGTGCGTGTTCGTGAATCATGGGCTCTTGCGCGCGAATGAGCCCGAGGAAGTGGAAGAGGTGTTCACGCGGCAGTTCGACGTGGATTTCGTGCACGTGCACGCGGAGGACCGCTACGCTGAGCTGCTGGCTGGCGTGACCGATCCGGAGCAGAAGCGGCGCATCATCGGCGAGCAGTTCTGGAAGGAATTCTTCGCGGTGGCGGAGGATTTGGCGGAGGATGGGCGGCCGGTGAAGTATCTGGCTCAGGGGACCATCTACCCGGACATCATCGAGAGCGGCGCGCGTAAGACCGGCGGGAAGGCGTCCACGATCAAGAGCCATCACAATCTGATCCCGTTCCCGGAGGGTGTGAGCTTCGAGCTGATCGAACCGCTGGATCATTTCTTCAAAGATGAGGTACGCGCGCTGGGGACGGCGCTAGGGCTGCCGGATCATATCGTGCATCGGCAGCCGTTCCCGGGGCCGGGGCTGGCGATTCGCATCATCGGGGAGGTGACGCCGGAGAAGCTTGAGATGCTGAAGGGCGCGGACGCCATCGTTCGTGAGGAGCTGGATGCGTACAATGAGCGGCTGTTCGCAGAGAGCGGCGCGCGTGGTGCGGGCGTGGAGCGCGCGGTGGCGGGCGGTCCGGAGGTGGAACGGCCGGTGTGGCAGTATTTCGCCGTGCTGCCGGACATCAAGAGCGTGGGCGTGATGGGGGATGAGCGCACGTATCAGCGGCCGGTGATCTTGCGTGCGGTGGAGAGCAGCGACGCGATGACCGCCGATTGGGCGAAGCTGCCCTACGAGGTGCTGGCGCGCGTGAGCTCGCGCATCGTGGCTGAGGTGCCGGGCATCAACCGCGTGGTGTACGACATCACCAGCAAACCGCCCGCGACGATCGAGTGGGAATAGAACATATGTTCGTATCATCCTGCCTTGCATAGAATATTCCACTTGATGGAACCTGTCAAGCCTGATGTAGCTAACGAAAAACTGCAAGTAACCGGCGATATATGTCAACTGATGAGACCCGCTGAAACTGACCAGCGGGTCTTTGTTTTCCCTGCTAGAGCATTGATAATGCTATCCTTCGCCAAGTCTGGCGACTTCGCTAGCCTGCTCTATCCGTCGCATCATGCCCTATCGGCTCCATCAGTTGGGTTGCAAGCCGCTTGCGACCATTGACTTTTGCGTGTTTGCGGGCGGATCACTGTTTTGCAGCATTGATTTGAACTCACCCTGTTTTGATGGGGTCGAATTGCAAGAAACCCCAGTTCGGAGAATGGAATATTGTTTGCTCCGATTCTACGGTTTCAGCCTAGTTTCGCAGCAGTTAGCGGGGCTATTCACAGTGCTCAAATGGCATTGGGCATAGTGGCGAACGCGTAATTTTGAACATATATAGGTCTAGTTTAGATCCATTGCGGAGATTCTACTTGGAACACCGCCAATGCTAGCAGGTCAGAGGCTTGTTTTCTGGACATCGTTTTTTTTTAGCGAACACCATTTCGATGCTGTTTTGAAATGGTCGCCAAGACTGCTACGGATGGGCGCGGATGGCGCAAGTCATAGGCAACTTCTTCGGAGGCTCCCTGAGCCTCGGTATCGACCGCTTCGGCAGGCTCGGCGACCAGGGCGACAACGGCGTATACGTCATCGACGGATGGAAGATAGCCGACCGCATAGAGCTCGAATACGACCAGGACTGGAACCCGGTTGGATGGAAGCAGATAGACCCGTCGCGCGAGGAGTCCTACCACGACTTCGACGAGATGCTCCACGCCTTCGACGCCTCGATGCCCGAGGGCCTGAGGCTCGGTGCCTTCCTTGACGCCGAGGAGATCCCGACCTTTGAGGTGCGTATCGGCGACAAGGTCTGGATGCGCGAGTACGAGAGCGGCTACAGGCTCTTCGAGGTGGCGGGCTTCGGCGACGGCAGGCGCAACGGCCAGGACATGACCGGCGTGCCCTACGTCAAGCAGTTCGACCACGACGGCGACTGGTCCTGGAACATCAACAACTACGTGCGCGAGGACACCTGCCGCATCGCGCCGAGGTCCTAGAATCACGGGCCGTCGGTCCTCGGGTCGGCGGCCATCCCTCAACTTCATATGTCACGAGAAAGGATTCCATCATGGGTTACAGAAGCGAAGTCAGGATAGCCGCCACCCGAGAGGGGTACGACCTCATGTGCGAGCGAGTTGACGCCGTGAGCGAAGGGCTGGACAGCTACCCGCTCATGGGAAGCGATCGCCAGCCCGACTTCTTCGACGAGGAGGACGGCTGCGTCGTCTTCGGCTGGGATGACATCAAGTGGTACGAGGGGCTCCTCTGCGACGTCACCAACGTGGCAGAGGCGCTCGGCGAGCTAGACGAGCAGGATATCCCCTACGAGTTCTGCCGCATAGGTGAGAGCTGGGACGACATCGAGTTCTGCACGTCCGGCGACAACGAGAACCTCTCGATCCACGCCGAGCCCTCCGTTGCCATAGAGGTCTTCTGACTTCTATGGCAGCTGCCTTACAAGCCGGTCTTGAGGCTGCGCTTCAGCGTGAGGAGCTCGATATTGCCGTTCTCGATCGTCTCATCCAGTATGCGCTCCTTGTCGCGCAGGAAGTCCGGCGTGCTCAGGTTGAGAGACGCCGTGTGGTGCGTCACGAGCGCGCAGTCGGTGTCCAAGTGTTCTAGGAGTGTCCTCAATTCAACCAGCAGGCTCTTCTCGGAAAGCGGATCGAACTCTCCGTGCTCCGCATCTGCGAGCAGCGGCGTGCCCGGGAAGAGCGCGAGGCTCGTGACGTAGACGGTCGAGGGGTTGCACCGGTTGAACACATCGGCGGTGTGCACCGCATGGTTATGGCTGTGCTCGTGCCCCGCGATCCCGTTCATGAACGTGAGCCAGTACTTGATTCCCGCCTCGTCGAGCTTCGCGCACTGCTCGGGCACGTCTTTTGCGAGATAGCCCTTGTTGACGCGGTCGAGCGTCCAGTCGTTCCCGCTCTCGATGCCGAGCGAGACTTCCTCAAGCCCAAGCTCGTGCAGGCTCATAAGCTCATCTACCGTCTTGTTGCGAAAATTGTCCACGCGACAGACAGCGTAGATGCGCTCGATGTCGGGCAGGTACTCGTGGATATTCTCCATGACTTGAACCAGCTTGCTATAGGGAAGTGCGAGTGGGTCACCGCTCAGCAGTTGGATCGTCTTGGCACGGGGCATATCCTGGGCGATCTCGGCGAGGTCGCTCTCGATGACCTCCATGGGCTTGACGCCGAACCTGACGTCCCGATACATCGTGCAGAACTCGCACCTGTTGTGGGAGCACCCCTGGGTGATCTCTATCAGCGGCCATGTGGGCCAGTAAGGGTGGCGGTAGACCGGTTCCGTGAAATGCATGGTTGGTCCTTTCTATACCCAGGCGACGCCATTGAGATCACGCAACCCGTGCCTATGGCGTGGTTGGCCAGTGTTGCATCTAGCACAGGTGCCATCTACCCTTGCATCAGGGGTGGCACGCCGACCCCTGATGCAAGGCTACAAGCCCACTATCGACTTTCGGTACCTCTCCAGCTCCCCATCGGCATTGGCCACGATTCCCCTGTCCAGTATCGAGATGAGCCTTTCCTTGTCTTCTGGAAGCCTGCCCGCAAGCTTTACCGGCATCGAAACGTGCTCGCACCGGATCTCGGTCTCGCAACCGAGCCGGTCTATCAGCACCTTGAGCTCTTCCAGGCGCTCTATCTCCGTTGCTTCGCGAAAGGTGTCGGACAGCACCTCCCCATAGAGCGGCGTGTCCTTGAACAAGGTGAGCGAAGCAGTATAGATAAGCATCGGGGGAACCTTGTTGTAGAACTCGGCAGTGGCGATCGCGCTCTCGTCGCCATATCCGTAGCCACCCAGGCCGTTAAGGAACTGCCCTACCCAAGTGAGCCCGGCATCGTTTACCTTCTCCATCTGCTCAAGGGCAAAGTCGGCGTCGTAACCCTTATTCATCCAGGCGAGCAGCTCGTCGTCTCCCGTCTCGATCCCCACGGTAAGACGGCTGTACCCGGCATCGGCAAGCATTTCCAGCTCTCTGGTCGATTTGTTCCGGAAGTTCGTCGCACGTGCGAAGGCGCCGATGCTCTTCACCCAGGGCAGCTTCTCGTAGATGGCCTCGGCGATCTTCATCAGCCGATCGTAGGGAAGGGCGAAGGCGTCGGCCCCTTGGAGCCATATGCGATTGTAATGGTGCCAAGGCGATTTCGAGAGCTCGTCGATATCGCCCTTGACCTCTTCGAGGTCAGAGACGGCAAATCGCGCGTCCTTGTAGAACGTGCAGAATCGGCAGCTGTTATGGGAGCAGCCGGACGTCACTTGGAGGAACTCGCATCCTGCCTCGAAGGGAGGGCGCACGATGCCGCTTGCGAAATGCATCCCTAGACCTCCGAGAGCGCCTCGTCGATCGGGGTGCCCCCCGATCTCATCATGATGACCTTGCCGATGGTGTTGGGGTGGTCTATCGCGCCCGCAAGCACCGCCGCGACGTCGGGGATGGGGTTCGAGCCGTCGTGCTCGGGGTTGAGCTCGATCCTGCCGGTTCCCGGCTCTTCCTTGAGAAGAGTCGGCTGCACGATGGTCCACTCCAACCCCGAGATGTTGGCGAGGTACTCGTCGGCGAAGAACTTCGCGATGTTGTAATCGGTGATGTTCTGGAGCGACGGCTCCTCTGCCCAGCGCTCGGACTGCATCGCGAAGATGGAGCTGAGCATCACGAAGCGATTCGCGCCCACGCTCTTCGCGGCGCGCATCAGCTTGACGGCTCCGAACGCATCCGTTTGCAGGAGGTCCTTCCCCCTCGATCCCGCGACGAAGCACACGGCATCGCATCCCTTGAGATCGGCTGCCATCGCGCTCTCGTCATCGTGGAAGTCGATGGCGCACGGGGTTACGCCCGTTGGCCAATCAGTCTCTTCCGGATGACGCGATCCGGCGACAACTTCGTGGCCTGCGACCACAAGGTCCCCCACGAGCTCTCGACCGACGCGCCCGGTGGCACCTGCAACAAAAACCTTCATCGTTCTCTGCCTTTCACTAGAACTTACCGGCCAAGGCTGCAGCCTGATTGCAGCCGTCGGTCTTATCTATGGCGCCCACCTCGAGGACGCCGGGAATGAGCACCTTGCCCACGACATCCCACTTGAGCAGGGCCGCGATGCGGTCGAAGGGCTTGCTCAGGCCGTCCATGACGTCCAGCTCGTCCTCCTCGCAGCAGCAGATGAGCGCGCACTTCTTGCCGGCGATGTCCTTCTCGCCGATGCAGAAGGAGTACAGCTTGTCGATGACGTTCTTGATCTGGCCGGGGAAGGAGTACCAGTAGGTCGGGCAGGCAAACACGATGCCGTCCGCATCCAGGATGTCGGGGGCGATTGTATTGAAGTCGTCGTCGTAGGTGCAGGCCTTGCCGCTCTTGAAGCACGTCTCGCACGCGTGGCATCCGCCCACGTTCGAGGTGGCCGCGTTGAAGGTCACCACCTCGGTGCCGTTTCCTTCTGCCTTCTTCTTGAACGCATCGATCATGCGCTCCGTGTTGCCGCCCTTGCGCGGGCTCCCGTTGATGACGACGATCTTCTTCGCCATGGATGCACCTTCCCTCTCTTTGTGGATTGATGTATCCTATGAAATCACACAGGGAAGTAATATCAAGTACGCACTTATAGGATAGGTACTATCTTCATGGAGAGCGACATCAACCACGAACCAAGCCACGCGATCGACGATGCCCAGTTCGAAGGAACGGGGTATAGCTACACGCTCTCGCTCATCTCCGGCAAGCACAAGATGGTGATCCTCTACTGCCTCATGGAGTACCAACCGGTCAGGTTCAACGAGTTGAAGCGCTACCTGGGGAAGATCTCCGACAAGACGCTCTCCCAAAACCTCAAGGAGCTGGAGGGAGACGATCTCATCCGTCGCAAGGTGTATCCGCAGATCCCTCCCAAGGTCGAGTATTCGCTGACCGAACGCGGCGAGTCGCTGATGAAGGTGCTCGACCAGCTTTGCGTTTGGGGCGAGGCCAACCGTAGATGAGCGGGCAGCTTCAGGCGCAGATCCCGATGTCGCTCGATGCCCCATGGTCTTCTCCGCGCAGTACGGGCGGTGCTCTCCAGCCCCCCCGCGAATCTCTGTTAGAATCGTTAAGCCGTTATCTATCTGTCTTCTGAAGGGGATGTCTGCAATAGCGATGTCAACGAGGAACACGTCTTTGGCAGAATACTACACGCCGGGGCGTGCCGTCGCCGCCGCTTTCAGGCTGGGCCAATCGGTCCTGCGCGAGTACCTGAAGGGAAGCGGGATCCAGCCGGGCCATGCCGACTTCCTCTACGTGGTGTCGAAGATGGAGGGCATCACCCAGCGGGAGCTGAGCGAGGTCATGATGGTGAGCCGTCCCGCAGTCGCCCAAACCGCCAAATCACTGGAGGAGGCGGGGCTCATCCAGCGCACGCCGAGTGCCACGGACGGGCGGGCGGTCAACGTCTTCCTGACCGAGCGGGGCCGCGCCCTCGCGCCTGTGCTCGATGAGGCGTTCGAGCGGCTTACCGCCGTGCATGAAGCCGCCCTCACCCAACGCGAAAACCAAGAACTGAAGAAGTGCCTTACAAGCACCGTCAACGCGTTGCTGGCCGAGCACGAGCGACTGACGGACACGATGGAGCGGTGAAGCTCACTGCCTTTCGGTGATTTGGCCCCACGCGTGAGAGGCAAGGCACCCCTCATCGCAGTCGCGCTCCAGCGCCTCGTAGGTGCCGTACACCATGGTCAGCGACAACAGGTCCTTCTCTACTCGGTGGCGTTGGGCCAGATCGAACATTCCGAGGATCGCCATGGGGTCTTCCTTGGCCAGCTCCTGCTTGGCGAGAAGGATTGACTGGCATGCTCCACAGAAGGGCGCTACCACATTCAGGGGCCTCCCATTCCGGTAGCCGCACATGATAACGAGCGCGGAAAGCTGGTCGGGGTTCGCGAGCAGAAAGACCAGATCGGGATCGCGGTCGTAAGGGCGGCCTGCCGCATCGTCGAGAGGAGTCATGCAGACGTAGAGGTAATCCGCTTCTTCGAGTCCTAGAGACCCCTTCCACCTCATGACGGTATCGGGGCAGTCGAAGAACCGCTCGCCCCGCTTCATTTGCGGAGGAAGCTTCACCTGCGGGTCATACCCCTCGGACTCCTCCCCGTGAGAGAGGAGAAAGCGGGTAGAGGCATGTCTTTTCTCGAACGCATCGCCGAAACCGAGGCCGACGGCTCCGCCGGGGCACTTCACATCCTCCTCCCTCATGCAGAACGACTTGCCCGCAGACGCCGCGAGCAGGTATGGCAGCACGCACCGCGATGACGGCTGCGCGTCCGGGTCATAGCCTCTCGGCTCCTCGGAGCCGAACCATATCCCAACCGGCCGATGGGACAGTTTCAGCGCCTCTGCCAGATTTCCATTCATTTTAGCTCCTTGTAAAGACAAGTACTTATCTATATAATGGTTAACTACTTACCTATTATAGGATATCTCGCAGATGGACGGAATGCGCTGCCGAGACAGACAAGGAGTCGCAGATGGCAAATCGGATCAAAGGCGCCAAGCTGGCTCTGGTAAGGGGCTTGCATATTACGGCGATCGCCCTGTGGACGGGAGGGATCGCCGCTGCGATCGCGCTGCTGCTCGTCTTCGCGGGAAGCGGCAGCAGCGAGGTGGTTGCGGCGCTTTGCGATGCCGAGGCGGCGCTTGACAACTTCGTCATCATCCCAGGAGCCATGATCGCTATCTTGACGGCTTGCCTGTTCGGTTCTTTCACTACCTGGGGGTACTTCAAGAGGCGCTGGATCGTTTTGAAGTGGGCGCTCTCAATGCTCATCATCGTATCGGGCTCCCTGCTGATGATTCCCTGCGTGGATGCTATCCGCGATGCCGTGTCGCAAGGCGCGGCCTCCACAGTCGCATCCTGCGGCAGCTACCCGCTGCTCGTCATCCTGTTGGCTGCTCAGATGATCATATGCGTCGTCATGGTCTTCGTCTCGGTATGCAAGCCGAGGTTCGGCCAGGACTCGAACCGGGACAAGAGCCGCACCCAATCTCGCTGAGTTGTCGCGTGTGGCTTGCACGTGATGACAAGTCACCGACCATCTCTTGTGGCTTGTAGTCCAAAGTGGTCTAACGTGGTTTCAGTGTCGAAAGACACATTAGGAGGACACTATGAGATGCATTCAAGAGATCGCACCCGAAACGGTTGTCGAGGTTGATTCGCGAAGTTAGCCGAACACCCGGAGGCGTGGATAAAAACTTGGACATCTGAGATGAGGAGAGTTTGGAGAGGGTAAGGTAAATCGGACACCAAGTTAAGGGTGAAAGGTGTTCGATATGACCCGAAGAAGGAAGCGGTA
>NZ_CALPCC010000003.1 GCF_943192905.1 Adlercreutzia murintestinalis
GGCGAAACGTTGGATCAAGACGGGCAACACTTGGTACTACGTTATGAGTAATGGTGCTCGTCAGACCGGCTGGCTCTGGTTAGGCGTGTGGTACTACCTCGATCCTGCCAATGCGGGTGCCATGAAGACAGGGTGGTATCAAGATACGAGCAAGCGCTGGTTTTACTCCAACAGCTCTGGCGCTATGTTGGCGAAACGTTGGATCAAGACGGGCAACACTTGGTACTACGTTATGAGTAATGGTGCTCGTCAGACCGGCTGGCTCTCTTTGGGGGTAGCAACGTATTATCTCAACCCTGCTCAAGCGGGAGCGATGGTTGTTGGCGACTTCAAAGTGTCGAATGTATCCTATAGAGCAGATGCCTCGGGCGCTCTTGTAAAGAACGCTTGGGTTAGCATGGGCGGGAACAAATTGGCTTTCGCTGGATCAAATGGAGCTCTCAATTCTGGTGCCGAGCGTACTTCAGACGGAAAGATCATCATTAAAGATTCGTCAGGTAAGATCCGAACAGGATGGATCAATTTCGGCGGATATCGTTTCTTCGCTGATCCCAGTAAGGGCGGTCGTCTTGCAACCGGCTGGACAACGAGCAATGGTAAGAAATACTATTTTGATTCGAACTATGCACCTCATAAAGGTTGGTTGCTTCTCAATGGTCGTTGGTATTACTTTGACAGCGACGGAGCTATGGCGACTGGGTGGCGCAAGGTAGGTGGTAGCTGGTTTTGGCTGCGCTCGTCAGACGGGGTCATGCTGACAGGGAGCCAGTATGTTGATAATGCATGGAATTATTTCTATGCAAATGGTGCATGGGACGCTACCGCGTCATATATGATGCGTCGGGCTCAGGGCATCTCAAGTAACACCGGATGGCTCATTTTGGTAGATACCTCAGCATGTCGAACCACTGTGTTTAGCCGTAGCAGCAATAGCTGGGTCGTTAATCAGACTTGGTCCTGTTCCCCAGGAGCATATGGCACCCCCACGAAGAAGGGGTATTTTACGGTCGGGAGCAGAGGGTATTATTTCGATTCTGGTGCATCACGTTGCTTCTATTGGACCCAGTTCAGCGGCAATTACCTTTTCCATTCGGTGCTCTATGCGCGTACGGCCACACCGCAGTATATACGGGATGGACGGTTGGGTATGAATCTTTCTCATGGGTGCGTGCGATTGGATGTTAACTGTGCAAAATGGATATATGACCGTATTCCTTTCGGCACACGCGTCTATACGTATTAGTACAAAGCCCCTTTTGAGTATGACCGCCGCGCTTTCCTTCGGGAGAGCGCGGTTTGCTTTACGGTAGGGAATCGGGAAAGATTCGCTGCATGACAGAGGGAAAGCGTATGCTACCTTACGTTCCGATATGACGTTGATACGTGTATGCGGCTTGGAAGGAGGCTGTGATGAATTTCTTGATCCGTTGGTTGGTGACTGCTATCGCGGTTGGCGTAGCGGTATGGTTGGTGCCTGGTATTGTCATCATTGGGGGAGATGGTGCATGGGTAGCTATTGCCATTTTCGCGCTCTTCTTGTCGCTCATCGATATCAGCATTAAACCCTTGTTGCAGGTGCTGAGCTTGCCGGTAACGGTTCTTACGTTAGGCATCTTCTATATCGTGGTGAATACGTTCATGCTCTATCTTGCAGCATGGCTCGCGAACGGCATTTTTCAAGTGGGATTCTTTATTGAAGGATTCGGGTGGGCATTTCTTGCGTCCATCATCATCAGCATTGTGTCAGCCCTGCTCAATGGCTTGTTAGGTTCGGAAAAATGATGTTTAAGAGGTGCGACGAAAATGAGATAGGGTCACTGTCACTGCGCTGCTTCTGAATCCATAGAGAGTTGATATGAATGAGCGCGCTTGCAAGTAGAGCATGATGGCCAGTGTTCATGCATCGTTCGCGAACAAACACAATAAAGGTTCCAAAGGCATCAAGGAATGCGGCAGAAATGGTGTCTCAGAAGAGGATTTCATCTCGAAGGTGGACCCTCAGGCGAGAGCTCACCTCATTTCACTCTGACAGGGTCAAGTATAGAAAAGACGAACTCTCGAAACGAGAGTTCGTCTCATATCACTTTGGTGGAGCCGCGGAGAATCGAACTCCGGTCCATACTAGATCCTCCATGAGGCGCTACAAGCTTAGTCTGCGTTCATAATTCGGAATCTCGCGGTTCGCAGACGAACGTTGAGGTTCCTAGTCGGTTCTTTCTTTTCTACACCCATACCGACTACGTGGTGCAGAGCATTCCCCTGAAATGACGTCTTGCTAGAATCGGGGAAATTTCTAGTTTGACGGATGGCTGACTTAAGCAGCCATAGCGGCCGGCATGTAGTAGCCGGTCTTAGCATTGTTAGTTTTGCCAATTAATTTTGACAGTACCCCTGTTTAGCGTGGCGAGGAGACCACGGCTTGCTCCTCATCTCAGACCTACCATGTCGAAACCAGTCGGCCCCTGATGTGTGGACTGCATTCTACGCTCTCTGCACAGCAAGTCAAGCGCAGGGGTCGATCTGTTTCAGTTCTGCGATATCTTCTTGCATCTCGGTTATGTTCTTCCAAAGACGCAGGGGCATGAATTGGCGACGCAATTCAGGATTGTAGCGGGCATCAATGGATACTGCGCGATAGAACGTACGCCATGCTTCTTGCATGGCTACCTCGTTTGCTGAATGATGTGGCAAACGAGATACCAGTTCGGCTGCTGAAATTTGTATGAGATGCTGTTGCGCACCATCCCAAACGCCCGCAATGTTATGCGTTTCGTCGAATATGATAAACGGCTGCACGTTGAACCGTTCTACGAAGTGCCCAAGCACAAGTGGTATGACCGCATGCTTTGGATTAACGTTTGCAAACCATACCTGGATATCATCTCCTTTAAGGTGTTCAAAGCGCGCGAACTGACGCATGCGCTCGCATTCGTTCTCAACGCTCAAAACGGCCTCAAGGAGATCTGCGACCGCAGGATGCGCTCGATTCGAGAGTGCGCGCCTTGCATCGGCGTGTTCGTCTATGGCATAGCGGATGAAACGATAGATGATGTATCCCACACGCGGGTCCGATGAGGTGGATGCTTTCGTAATCTGCCAAAATGTGCGTTTGCCGCAGCGTTTGACAATACCGCGTTGCACGCGGCGCGCGAACATATCGTTTGTGGCAACGTGGTGGATTCGTTGTGAGAGACGTGGCTGTACGAGCTCGGAAGAGATCACATCGCTGGGATGCTCTTTGCGGGCGTACGCTTCAAACACGGCAGAGAGCAGCCCCTCGAGAGAGCCATCGTAGAGATAGGCTACCTCGTCGAAGAGGTCTGTGAGGGGGTTTTGCTGAGCGTCCACTATGACGCCTTCTCAGGAAGGAGCGTGGCGGCCTGTGCGGCATCACTTTGGTCTTCACTAAAGAGGCTCAGCTGTCCTGCAAGAAGCCGATCGGCGCGTCTGCCGTGCCTGCCACCTTCGATGGGCTTCTTAAGCTGCGCCAAAAGCCACTCTCTGCTGAAATCTGCTCCGCTGCCACAGTAGGCACCATTGCAGGTGATGAAGTACCGCGCCCGATTGAAGGCGATACCGATCTTGCGCAGTTCCTGTTCACCCAAGGTGCTTTGACGACGAGCGCTCACGATCAGTTGCGCCCCGCGTACGCCGATGCCAGGAACGCGCAGGAGCATCTCACGTGAGCAGGTGTTCACCTCGACCGGGAACAGATCGAGATGGTTTAAGGCCCAGTTTGCCTTTGGGTCGACGCTTTCTTCAAGAAAAGGATGCTCGGCGTCAATGATCTCGTCCACCTCAAAGCCATAGAATCGAAGCAGCCAATCTGCTTGATAGAGCCTGTGTTCGCGATTGAGTTGGATGCGATCGGTTTGGGGGAGACGGGTATCGGTGACCACGGGTATGTAGGCGCTGAAGAACACTCGCTTCATGTGCATGCCCTTATACAACGACGCCGCTAGATTCAAGATATGGTGATCGGTTTCAGGGGTGGCTCCGATGATCATCTGGGTTGATTGACCGGCGGGAGCGAACGCGCGCGCCGCTCGTTTTGGACGGGCTGCCGATAGATAGGTGGTTTGCCGACGCCTGACCAGTGCGTGCGTTTCAGCATCCTCTGCGATGGAATCGGCAATTTGACGCATGGGAGCCAAGATGGTCCCCTTGCTCTTCTGTGGGCACAGCAACTGCAGGCTTTTCTCGGATGGCAACTCCATGTTCACCGAAAGACGATCGGCAAGCAGCCCCAATTCGGAGACAAGTTCAGGTGAGGTGCCTGGCACCGCTTTCGTGTGGATGTATCCACGAAAGGCGTATTCGTGACGGAGGATGCGCAGCGTTCGTATCATGAGCTCGCTCGTGTCGTCGGGGCTTCCGATGACACCACTGCTGAGAAAAAGCCCTTCGATGCAGTTGCGGCGGTAGAATTCGATAGTCAGATCGGCCAACTCACGAGGTTTGAAGCACACGCGCTGTATGGCAGCATTGCTCGCCCGATTCACGCAGTAGGCGCAATCGTAGATGCAGGTGTTGGTCATGAGCACTTTCAGCAGCGTGACGCATCGCCCATCAGGGGTGAAGCTATGGCAGCAACCGGCGGAGCTTGTAGCACCAAGCTGCCCCCGCTTACCAGCACGTGTTACGCCCGAAGAAGTGCACGCTACATCGTATTTTGCAGCATCAGCGAGCACTTCGAGTTTCTGAGCGATATCCATAACGTACCACAAACATTTGTTCTAGCGAATATATGTTTGTATAGTATCGCGTGAGGGAGAATAGGTCAAGCATGCTCTCTTGATTTGGAAGCCATCCGTGCTCTCCACTGTGCAGCGTTCGGTATGGCACGCGAGAGAGCGTCCTCTTTGGTACCCTATGCATAAGGAGTATCCGAGCGAAGAGCAAGCCCAGAGGGAAAATGCTGCAAATGTTAGAGATCCTGCGGGGTAAGGAGGCGGCCATGGAGGGATATAAGCGCGAGTTCATTGAATTCATGGTAGAGAGCGATGTTTTGAAGTTCGGCGAGTTCACGTTGAAGAGCGGCCGCACCTCGCCATTCTTCATGAACGCAGGAGCCTACGTGACGGGGGAGCAACTGCATCGTCTCGGCTTGTATTATGCACAGGCTATCAACGATCGCTTCGGTCTTGATTTCGATGTGGTGTTCGGACCAGCATATAAAGGCATACCGTTAGCGGTGGTAACAGCTATGGCCCTTCAGGAGCTCTACGGCAAGGAAGTACGGTATTGCTGCAACCGTAAAGAGGTGAAAGACCATGGGGCCGATGCGGGAAACCTGCTCGGGTCCGATTTGCATGATGGCGATCGGGTGGTCATGGTGGAGGATGTGACGACTTCGGGCAAGTCGATCGATGAGACCTATCCGCTCTTGAAAGCCGCCGGTCAGGTCGAGGTGGCAGGCCTTGTTGTATCGCTCAATCGCATGGAGGTTGGCAGAGACGGCGTCAAGACCGCCCAAGAAGAGATCGAGGAACGCTACGGATTCCCGGTAGCATCCATCGTTACCATGGCTGAGGTTGTGGAGTGTCTCTACAATCGCGCCATAGAAGGCCGCACCATCATAGACGACGCGGCCAAAGAGGCGATAGATGCATACTATGCGCGTTATGGCGTGCAGGAATCTTAGCGACGCTTTTTGAGGAAGCTCATCTCTTCCCCGATCTCGGCGAAGGTGTCCTTTAGTTCAGCTGCTACTTGCGCGCCCTCTTTGTAGACGGCGTTGAGGTCGGCCGTGGCTTCTGCCACACCTTCGCGCGTGATCCCAAGATCGAATTCCTCGCCATCGCTTGCGCGTACGACTTTCGTGTCCGGTTCGCCAGCGTCGTCGACCACCTCGTACTCGTCCATATCGACATAGTAGTATTCTTGCTCGTTACCATCTTCGTCGATCAGCACGAACCCTATCTCGTTGTCGTCTTCATCAACAAGATAGGCATGGATGTCTCCGTCTTCGATCTCCATCTCAATGACCTCTTCTTCCAGGTCATGAGCGCTCTCTATATGGTAGCCTTCTGAATTCTCGACACGTGCGGCTTCTTCAGCCGCCATCGTCTCGTCAACCTCATGTGGGTCATAGCCATCGTAGTCAGCTTCGTTTTCGGTGATGAAGCTGTCGAAGGCATGGTATTGGTCGCTTTCCTCGGCGTTTTCGCCAAGCAGCTCATCCATATCGCTGGCCACGTCTTCGATCTCGGTCTCTTCGTCGATCTGTTCAGCCTCGGTCTGACCGACCTCTTCCATCGTTTCTAGCTGCTCATCCATGTTCATGATGACCTCCGCCTCTTGTCGGTATCCGTCAGCGCATCCGATCCTTCAACGCCCGATCTATCTCGCGTTTCACGTCGCGCTCGCGCATGCTGCGACGCTTGTCGTGGAGCTTCTTGCCCCGCGCGAGCGCTATCTCCACTTTCACGAGCCCATGCTTGTTGAAGTAGAGCTTAAGCGGTACGACCGCGAGGCCCTTCTCCTGCGTTTTCTCTGAGAGATATCGTATCTGCTTTTTATGCAGAAGAAGCTTGCGGCGACGGTCCGGATCCACATTCGCAATGTTGCCGTTAGCGAAAGGTGATATATGGAAGTTGGAAAGCCAGACCTCGCCGTTGCGCACGAGGGCAAACGCGTCAGTGAGCTGTGCGTTGTTGTCGCGCAGCGAGCGCACCTCGGTCCCCGTGAGCTGAATGCCCGCCTCAAAGGTTTCGAGGATCTCGTAATCGTGGAACGCGCGGCGGTTCTTCGCGATGGTGGTATCGTCCCTCTTTGTCATGGCAAGCCCTAAAAGCGCGGTCGCAGGATGTTGTCTTCGGGCATGAGCGCTCCGGTATTGCCCGTTTCCACTTCGTGAATGCCGCCCATATCTGGGATGCTCGTCGGGCTCGTGCTCGCTTGCGCTGGCATGGTGGCATGTGCGTTCGCGGCCATGCGCTCCTGCGTTTGCTGCTTAGCCTCCTCGGTACGCGCGATGAGCTCTTTCATCTCAGCTGTGTACTCGACCGAATGCTCGGGTTCCTCCGCTTCAAGAGGATCGTCGTGCAGCAGATCATCATGAGCGGCCTGCTCGAGCGCTTCCTCCTGTTCAAGGGCCACCAACAACGCGTCAAGCTCGTTATCGTCGCTGGCATTCTTCGGGATATACGGATCGCCTTCAGCGCGCAAGAACGAGCGGGGCGCCGTCCCATCGATACCGGGGACGAAGTGGGGCTCTTCTTCCATGTCTAAAGCGAAACGCGCGATCAGGCGTACGGCGTGCTGGATATCGCTGAGCGAGATGACCTCAGTGGGCGTGTGCATGTAGCGCAGCGGTATGGAGATGAGGCCGGTGGGAATGCCGTCGCGCGCCACCTGGATAGCGCGCGCATCGGTGCCCGTGACGCCGGGTTCTGCCTCGAGCTGATAGGGGATGCTCTCTGCCTCTGCGGCAGCAACCAGCCGCTCGAACACGACAGGGTTGATATTGGGGCCGCGAGCGATAACCGGTCCGGCGCCCAGTTTGATATCGCCATACTTCGTCTTATCGATGCCGGGATAATCAGTGGCGTGAGTGACGTCGAAGGCGAGCGCAACATCTGGGTCGATCGAATGGGCGCTGGTGATGGCACCGCGCGTGCCAATTTCTTCCTGCACCGTTATGGCGGCCGTGAAGTCGCCTTTCGAGCGTCCAGCCGTCGCCAACTCTTCCATGACGCGACAGGTAACGAATACGCCCACTTTGTCGTCGAACCCACGCGAAACAGCCAGACCGTGCCCGAATCGCTCGAATCCCACCCCGTAGGTGATCGGATCACCAACATGTATGCGACTTTTCACCTCGTCAGGGGACAGGCCAGTGTCAATGACGAGCTTATCAAGGGGAGTAATGGATTTGCGATCGTCTGGTTCGATCAGATGGATGGGCTTGCGTCCCACCACTCCGCGGATGGTGGCGCCCGCTGCATGGATGTCCATGCGCATGCCCGGCAGTATCGCTGCATCTACTCCGCCGATAGCGGCTACCGAGAGAAATCCTTCATCCGAGATGTAGGTGACCATCAGGCCCACTTCGTCCATGTGCGCTGAGAGCATCAAGGTAGGCCCTGACCCTTGACCATCGAGGGTAGCATGCACCGAGCCCATGGTGTCGGTTTCCACCCAATCGGCTACCTCGGAGAATCTTGCGCGCACGAGTTCGGCCACGCGCTCCTCGCTGCCGGTTGCAGAAGGTGTTTCTACGAGCCGCTTCAAGAACCTGAGTTGCTGCTTTTTCATCGTTTGAATCCTCCTATATCAGGCCGCGCTGTGTGTTGCGTTTGCGTCGTTTGGCTGGTTCACGGAAGTCGAGCTGCTGCTGACCGTCCATCTGGTCGGTGCGGGCGCGCTTGCGATCTATCCGATAGATGCTCCACGAAAGCGCTTCGTTACCGAATTCTTCCAACATGCGCAGACGGGCATCGTGAGCATTCGCCTTAGTGCCCAGCCGCGCATCGCTTGTAAAGGAAAGCATTCCGCTGATGTGGCGGCTATCCGAGTCGAGCGATCTGTAGTAGGCGACGTAGTCGGCCAAGGTGTGGCATCCCTTCTGTTTGTGCATCTTATCAATCTTAGCATTAGCCTTGCTTTGCGGGGATGATGAGGCATTCTTGATGATGGGCTGTAACCACTGCCGAGGCTGGAGGGCGCCCGCCGACGAAAGTGTTCGTCGCACACGAAAGGCACACACAAAGCTACGAGGATTTTTGTACAATACCGTCGTTGTAAACCTATGCTTGAAAGTGCAGTATGGCGAAGCGTTCCAAGGGAAAGCATGCGGCTGGCGCAGCTGACAAGAAATCGGATGTGATGGCCGCAGGGTCCTCTTCATCATCGAGCGCTCCCGTTCAGGGCGGCGAGACAAGCGCAAGCGCGCATGAGGCAGCGAAGGAAAACGATGACGCATCAGCGGATGCGTCTGATGATGCTCCCCAAAACGCACCGGATGATACGCCCGACAAGGCTGCCGAACAACCGATCGAGAGCGTACCTGCTGCGACCGCGCTCGAATCGCAACCAAGTTCTTCTGGCGGTGGCTTGCATAGCGCGGCTGCGGTGCTTGATGGTGTGCCACAAGCGTGCGCGCGTGCGCGCAGGATCGCGATCGTGTGCGCGAGCATCGTTGGGTTTTTCGCTATCATCTATCTTGCTGGCGTCGTGCTGTTTTCCTCTCACTATCTTCCCAACACCTACATTGCAGGTATCAACTTCTCGCTCAAAACGCCCGATGAGATGGCGCAAACCCTTGATGAGACGCTTGATGGATACAGCTTCTCGGTGGTTGGGAAGGGCATGAACTTCACGGTGACCTCGTCTGAGGCTGACCTGTCGTCGGATTCGGTGCAGGTGGCCAAGGATGTGCTCGAGGCCGAAAACCCCTGGAAGTGGCCGCTCGATGTGTTCCAAGCGCGCGACCTGACCAACGCGTTCACCCATTCGATCAGCGCGAGCGGGCTGTCTGATCTGGTGAGCGCGCAACTTGAGGCAGTCAATGCAACGGCGAAGATGCCCGTGAATGCCACCATCGCCTTCGACGAGACGGCGCGGGACTACATGGCGGTGCCCGAGGTCAAGGGAACAGCTATCGATAGCGATCGCTTGTTGGAAACGATCATCTCTGGATTGCTCAATTTCGATAATCGCGTTGTGCTTACGGATGAGGTGCTGATTGAGCCTACCATCTTGGTTGACGATCCACGTATCCAGGTGGCTATCGAAGCTGCCAATGCCTTCGTGAAAGCCGATTTCGATCTGACCATGGCAGATCATCTTGTGACCGAGGTTGACCCGAAGCTAATATCTACCTGGGTGTCGGTGGGTCCTGAGCTTGAGGTCGCTTTCGACGATGCGGCGCTCACCGCATGGGCCTCGGAGATATCGAGCGCATGCAATACGGTGGGCAGCCATCGTTCTTACACGCGGCCTGACGGCAAGGCGGTCAGCGTAGCTGGTGGCACCTATGGATGGAAGGTGGACAATTCCGCTCTGGTCGACCAAGTGGTTGCCGCGGTGAAGGCGGGAAGCACGGAGAATATCGCGATTCCTGTCGTGCAAAGCGGCACTGGGTTTGTTGGCGTGGGCGGTCAAGACTGGGGATCGCGCTATGTGGACGTTGACCTGTCCGAGCAGTACGCGCGCTTCTACGATGGCGGCACCATTATCTGGGAGAGCGCTTTGGTGTCGGGTAATCCGAACAAGGGCAATTCCACGCCACAGGGCGTATGGTCCATGAACGCCAAATCCAGCCCAGCTACGTTAGTGGGACAACGCGGTGACGATGGCGAACCTGAGTACGAGACGCGCGTGCAGTACTGGATGCCGTTCAAAGGCAACTCGGTGGGCTTTCATGATGCGACGTGGCAATCGTCTTTCGGCGGGAGCCGATATCTGACCAACGGCTCGCACGGGTGCGTCAACCTTCCTTATAACGCGGCACAGGCGCTCTATGGCATAATCCAGCGCGGCGATGTTGTCGTGGTGCACAAGTAACCATGGCGCAGAGCGAACGCGCTCCCATCGGAGTGTTCGATTCCGGCTTCGGCGGTTTGACCGTGCTTGCGGAATTGATCGGTCAGATGCCCGGTGAGGATATCATCTTCGTAGGCGATTCAGCGCGTTGCCCATATGGTCCGCGTCAACTTGACGAGGTGCGCGGATTCGTTTTGCAGATCTGCTCCTGGCTTGTTGAGCGCGGATGCAAGCTGATCATCATCGCATGCAATACGGCAACGGCTGCGGGGTTGCAGGCTGCTCAGCGTGCGTTTCCGGTGCCGATTATCGGGGTGGTGGAGCCGGGTGCGCGCGCGGCCGTTCACGCCACGCACAGCCGGGCGGTGGGAGTGATCGCGACGCGCGGCACGGTAGCATCGGGAGCTTATGAGCGGGCCATACATCATCTTGATGCAGGAATCGAGGTTGTCTCGCTTGCGACGCCACCGTTCGTTGAGTTGGTTGAGCAAGGGCTCCAGCACCGCAGCGGCGTTGAGCCTGCGGCGGATGTGGCCGAGCTCTTTCCCTATGCCGCATATGGTTCGTTGGTGCGAGAGACGTTGGCACCTCTGCGAAAGCTTCCGCTGGACACGCTCGTGCTCGGATGCACGCATTATCCCGTCATTCGGCATCTGATCGGTGAGGCCATGGGGCCCGGAGTAACGCTGGTGTCATCTGCGGAGGAAGCGGCGCGGGATGCTCATCAGATACTGCATCGACGGGAAGCCTTAGCGGATGACGCGCAGGTCGCTGTTCGGAGCTTCTTCACGACTGGTGGTGATGTGGCGGATTTCGAGCGGTTCGGTAGCTTGGTGCTGGGTTTTCCGATCGGAGAGGTGCACCACCTCGATCTGCCCGCGTACAGAGAGGATGTCTGATGAAAGTTCTGCTTGCGACCAACAACGCGCACAAGGCCGACGAGATACGCAACGCGCTTGATTTGCCTGGATGGGAGTTCGTCACATTGCGTGAGGCAGGAGTTGATTCCGATCCAGCCGAGGACGCCGATTCGTTCACGGGGAACGCGCGCATCAAGGCGTGGGCGGCCCATGAGGTGTCAGGCGGCATGCCAGTGCTGGCGGACGACTCCGGATTAGAAGTGGATGCGCTCGATGGAGCGCCGGGTGTGCGGTCCGCGCGGTTCGCGGGCGAGGATGCCGATGATGCTGCGAACAACGCGCTCTTGTTGAGCAGGCTTGAAGGCGTGCCCGACGCTCAGCGGCAGGCCCGCTTCGTATGCACGTTGGTGTTCGTTGGCGAAGAGGGCAATGAGGTGTGCGCGACCGGGTCTGTGGAGGGTCGCATTGGTCATGAGGCTCAAGGGGCGGGCGGATTTGGATACGATCCGCTGTTCTTCCCGGACGAGTTTGGGGGCGCCGTCTCATTCGCCGAGGTGCCGCAAGATGAGAAGTCGGCGATATCTCATCGTGGATGCGCGCTTCGCGAGCTCAAGAAGAGTCTCGAAGAGGTATATAATCTGCCTATGCAGTGATCTGCTGCGAATGAGCGTGCGCCTGTGGCTCAACGGATAGAGCATCGGACTTCTAATCCGACGGTTGCAGGTTCGAGTCCTGTCAGGCGCACCATATTCATCAGGCTCAAACGCTGATCGGCTAAAGGTGATCATGTGGATACATTGACCGTGCGCAAGGCAACCAAGGACGACATGGATGCCGTTATGGATTTCTATACGAACATGATCGACGAGATGCAAGGAACCGACTTCGACATTCTTTGGAAGCACGACGAGCATCCCAGCCATGCTTTTCTGCGCGAGTCTGTTGAGCGGGGCTACCTTACCATTGGCATCGCCGATGATGGCTGCATTGCTTGTGCGCTGGTCATCGATCATACGCGCGCACCCGGCTATGAACAGGCACCTTGGCGCATCAAAGCGCCGCTTGAGAGCATCGGGATCGTGCATGCGGTAGCCACGAGGCCCGCCTATCATGGGCGTGGGTTCGCCAAGCAGCTTCTCTCAGAGGCGATCGATGCGGCGCGTGAGGAAGGAATGAAGTCGCTTCAGCTGGATACCTTCGTTGAAAACGTGCGCTCACATGGGCTCTACGAGGGGCTCGGGTTCGTCAATCATGGCGCATGGCCCGTTTTCTACGACGATCTCGGCACGGTCGATCTCGATCTGTTTGAATACGTGCTCTGATCGCCGCATGTGAACGGCATCGGTTCGCTTGAGTGCTCTTCGTATGCTAGAATGCAAGGCGCTTTGCGGGACGTGGCGCAGTCTGGTAGCGCGCCTGCTTTGGGAGCAGGATGTCGCAGGTTCGAATCCTGTCGTCCCGACCACGCACTGTCGAAGAGCCGCCTCGTGCGGCTCTTCTTGCGTGAGCGGCCCAGTAGGAATGCGAGGCGAACGAGACGCCGAACTGCGGTCAGAGACCTGAAGGGATGCTCGCACAAGGGCACGAGCGTACCCTGCGAGCGTCTAGCGAACCTTTCGTTCGGGGATGAGACCCTGGCGATACGCTTCAACCAGGCGCCCGAGTTCATCTGCGCGCTGCTGCAGGCGGATGCCGGTATCGGTGTCAGCCACAAGCGTGCGCTTCTCCACTTGCTCCACGACGCGTCGCGATGAATGGATATCCAGCTCGTCGCGGACAGCAGCGGCGGCAGAGCTGAGCGGCTCGTGGGCTGCGAGCACGAACCCGTACGAATTGGAGATCAGCGTATATCCCGCAATGCCGGTAGTTGGTTGATATGCGCGCGAGAAACCGCCGTCGATGGTGAGCATGCGGCCGTCGCATTTGATGGGATCCTCGCCGTCCTTCGCTTTTACGGGCACATGCCCGCAGATGATGCGCGAACTGGCCGGATCCATGCCGAAATCCTCGAAGATGACGGCCATGGCATCAGGGTCGTCCAGCATCGCGTAGAACGGATTCTTGACCTCTTTGCGCGCCGCTTTGTCTGCGATGAGGTATAGCTCGAAGGTGGCCATCTTGCTCTTCGCGAAGAGAGGAGAGGTAGGGCTCAACCACAGCCACCAGAGCACATCGCGGCTGCGCATGCGTTCGTTCTCATCGGCGCTGAAAAAAGCTGCTCTCACCTGCGCTTCGAGCACATCATAGAGCTCACGACCTTTGTAGGGGCTTCCCCAAACATTCGCTTCTTTGAGAGATCCATCCTCATTCAGGGGGACGGCGGCATGGAAGAGCAGATTGCCGTTCGATATCTTGTAGAGATTGCCGCATTCCAGGAACAGCCGCATATGCCGTTGCAGCTTCTCGCTTGCCATGAACGACTGCTCAAGGCGCTCCATGACCGATGCTTCCTCGGGGGTAAGCCGGTAGGGATCGGTGGGGTCAATGGTGGGAAATACGGTGTCGGTCAGTTCGTATACGACGCCGTCCACCTCTACCGTACCCTGTTCATGGTCGATGCGATGGAGCAGCTTGCGATCTTCAAGGCCGAACCAAGGATGCGCGTCGATCAGCTGCCCTTCCACTTTGAATTGGATGATGGCCATAGCCTTCTGTATCTTGATGCTCACCTCGCGTTGACGCTCGGGGAGATCGGGATCGCCTTTCAGTCCGAACGCCACACAAGGGTCGTCGCGATAAGCACTGGTCGCGAAGGAGGCGAGCGGCAAGATATTGATGCCGTATGCGTCTTCCAGGATGGAGAGGTTTCCGTAGCGCGCGCAGTTGCGCACGACATGCGCGATGCAGCCGCGCTGCCCGAGCGAGGCGCCCATCCATACGATATCGTGATTGCCCCATTGGATATCGAGGCAATGATACTTGGTCAAGGTGTCCATGATGGCATCAGGTGCGGGTCCGCGATCGTAGATATCGCCAACGATATGCAGATGGTCGACGGCAAAGCGCTGGATGAGCTGGCATAGCGCAAGCGCGAAGGCGCGTCCGCGTCCGGCATGTATCGCGGCATCGATGATTGCGCGATGATATGCTGATCGGTTGACGGCATGGTTGTTCTCGGTCATCAGCTCTTCAATGGCATATGCGAACTCAGGCGGAAGGGCCTTCCGCACTTTCGAGCGCGTGTACTTGCCGGAGGCTTGTTTGGCAACAGCGATGAGGCGCTCGATCGTGGTAGCAAGCCATGCGCCCTCATCGTTCGTCTCAGCCAAAAGCAGATCCATTTTTTCTTGAGGATAGTAGATCAGGGTGGCCAACTGACGCTTCTCTTGCGGCGTGAGGGTGTCACCGAAGGCATCGTCGATCTTGAGACGGACCGAACCCGATCCATTGCGCAGCAGATGTGAGAACGCTTCATGCTCGCCATGGATGTCTGAGGCGAACAGTTCGGTGCCTTTGGGCATGTTGAGCACGGCATTCAGGTTGATGATCTCGGCTGAGGCGTCAGCGATGGTGGGGAAGGTTTCGGAGAGCAGTTCTAGATAGCGCAGTTCGCGTTCGTCCATGATTCTCCTTGCGGTTGCTCATCAATGCGATCATTGTAGCGTAGCTGCTCGTTTGTAGCGCACGCCGAGCCGTATCACGCCTGCGCTGCGCCCGGCGTGGGCCTCTCGGTGATGAAGCCCTATGCAGGTGGCCGTTTGCTGCTGGTTGCTGATCTCGATCATGCGGTCACTTCTTGGTCGCCGATCGATTCTATGGTGCTTATTGGTCTGTGCGCGCTCGAAGGAATGAAGTCATAAGGCATCTTGCGCGTAACCAGATAGAAAAGGGCAAGCGGCACTACGCTGTAGCGCAGAAATACCAGCAGGAGGAAGAGCACGAGCGCACGCAGGGCATAGAAGGCAACGCGCATTGCGCCTGTACGCTGTTGCGTTTCGCACGACATACGATAGAACATGCCAGCTGGGGTGCTTCCGTGGTGCTTCCACGGAATGATGATCTCGACGAGCGCAAAGGCGATGATGAAGCAGGCGGCGAACACGATTGCGTTCACATGCTCAAGAAGTGCGCTATCGACAGTATCGCCGAGCACCAACGTGAGACCGATCATGATGACGAGGCGGGGAATCACCGTGCAGATATCTATGATCGCCGCATCGGTCCACAGCGCCACTGCCCTCCGCGCGAATCCCGGCTCATGGGTGATCGGCGGCATCTGCGTTGATCCTTGCAGGATAAGCTTTGTCGCAAGTTGTCCGAGCGCCCAGCCGCCGAGGCCGCCAAGGGTGTTGCAGATGATGTCGTCAACGTCAAAGGTTCTAAACGCATAGGGATACATTCCGAATAGCCCTGTGAGCTGTGCGGTTTCGATGGTGCACGTGACGACAAGGGAGAGCGCCAAGGCCGATGGCAGTTTCAGCTTGAGAAGCGTCTTCGCAATGAATCCGAGCGGCACGAAGAGCACGATGTTGAGAAGAAGCTGAAGGGTTGCACGGAGACCGCCTTGTGCAATATCGGAGATGAAGTTCAACGGGTTGAGGACGGGAGGGATGCCATAGGTGATGCCTGGCCCAGAATCGCCTGAGGGTAGAGGATATAAGGTGAAGCAGACGAGACCTGCGGCGTACAGGATGCTCATATAGACAGCAAGTGTTGCGGTGAGCGGCAGCCAACCATCGCGGCGGTACAAATACAGCAGGATCGGAAGGCTGAGCAGCAACGAGAGCAGCGGCCATACCAACACAGCTATGCTAAAACTTCCGCTAAACGTTGAGATATATCCGTCGATCACCGCGCCCATGACGCACAGGGTATCACAAGAAGCTGCTCACGCTCCCATATGATGGTCGCACGCCCGGAGAAGGTGCTGCATGTTCTCAGCGAGCTTCCGTGCCGTTGTGAGCCCTTCTTCGTCGTGCGCCACATCGCCGGGCATCTGCCCGTATGCGATCGGCCAATAGGAAGAACCGACGACGTACATATCTTGAAGCAGAAAGAAATTGGCGAGCGTATCGAACGTGTTGAGAGCACCGCCTCTTCGCGCAACCGCAAGGCATGCTCCGATCTTTCTGCTCAGAAGCGCCGCTTCTCTATTCATGTCGCACACAACAGCCGCGCGTTCGAGAACGGCTTGCAGCGCTGTGGAGATATTGCCTGTATACACAGGCGATGCCAAGAGGATCCCGTCGGCAGCCTTCATCTTCTCGAACACCTCGCAGAACGCATCGTCGTGATGGATGCAATTCCTCGTGCCGTCGCAGCCCCAACAAGCACGGCATCCGTGAATGTCAGCTCTGGCAAGCTGTACGAGCTCGCATTCGATATCGGCATCCTTCAATGCATCGAAAACGGTATTGATGAGGGTTTCGGTATTACCGCCTATTCGGGCGCTTCCGTTTATCGCAATGACGTTCATCTGGTCTCCTGTTCTCAGCGTGGTCTGCGGGATTTTTGCTCGAAGGTGAGCAGGCAACTGCGCGGTGCGTTCTTGTTCGGACAGTAGGCTATCGTTTGCTGTGCTAGAAGTGAAGCACCTATGCGATATGCCGACCCATGCTCATGCGGTATGAGAGGAACAGTGGAAAGGGGACCAGGGCTGCCCTTCTTGTCTGGTGCTTTCCGAAAAGCCTAGAGAGCGCTCGGCGATGAGTTTTCGATGAGCGCTCTCATCTTCTCTAAGAAAGCGTTTGCAGCACGCGATGGGCGCTGCTCGCGCTTCCATACCAAAAACAAGGAAGCGTTGAGACGGGGGGCAAGGGGGCGAAATGTCAGGCCGCTTCCCGCGGTGGCATCAACGATGCCATCGAGCACAACGGCGTAACCGAGGCCCTCCCGCGCGAAACGAGAGACGTTGTAGGCGAGGTCATACGTTGCAACAACATCGAGTTCGGCCTTTTCCGGACCGAACCACGACATGAGATCGCTGCTCATGGCAGCCCGGTACGGAAGGAGCAAGGGTTTATCGACGATATCGGCGCGCTCGATGCGATTCCTGCGGGCCAAGTCGTCATCTTCTTTCATGAGGATGCCCCAGGTATCTTGAACAGGAAGCCTCAAAAAATCGAATTGAGCGCTGTTGACGCTTGATACGACGAGAAGCCCCAGGTCAACGGCGCCATATTCTAGCTTTTCCAAAACGAAATCGCCGTCTCCGCTGAGCAGACGATACGTGATGTGGGGGTGTTCGCTTTGAAGCCGCTTAGCGGCGCGCGCAAGCAGCGCAACGGCATCGGTCTCGCCGCACGCGATACGTATCTCGCCTGCGATGGCCTTGGTATCGGTGGTGATGTCGCACCGCAGTGACTCCGCGAGGTCTACGATCTCCTGAGCCCGCTCGCGGAATACGCGTCCGTCTTCGGTAAGGGTAACGCGCTTGCCACTGCGATCGAGCAGAGCGACGCCTAGCTCCGCTTCGAGCTCGATCATCTGACGCGAGAGCGGGGGCTGCGTCATGTGGAGCGCTTCGGCCGCTTTCGTGATGCTCCCTTCGCGGGCGATGGCTAAGAAGTATTGCATCGATCGTATATCCATCAGGTGTTCCCTTCGTCTCGGGTTACCGCTGCATTATATATATCAACTTTAAATATGAATATGTACAAAATGCAACCTTGATATATGAAGGTGATGCGTGTAGGCTCTGATACAAAAGCGATCGCGAAAAGGAGGCACCCGTGAAAACGATCACGCGACGGGTTTTCGTGGGCGCGACAGGTGCTTATGCCATGCTGGCGCTTGCGGGCTGTAGCGCTTCTTCGCCACATGAAGACGATACGATCGGTCTCGATGGGGATCTCGCAAATTCCGGACGCACTAAGAGTCATCAGCACCTTCCTTGAGGGCTTCGATCTTTTCGGCAAGACGATCCTGCCGTTTTGCACCTCGCACTCAAGCAGCATGGGATCGAGTGCGGAGAGCTTGCACAGCCTTTGCCATGGTGCAACATGGCTTCTCGGAAAGAGATTCGCTGCCGATTCCTCCGCAGACGAAGTCGCCGATTGGCTTTCTTCATCCGGCATTGCGCTGGATTACTCGAACATGGCATCTGCTGAGTGACAGGATGAAGGTCGGTGCACGCGGGCGTCGTCGGGCGGCGGTGGCTGCTGGTGCCGTGGTTACGAAAGACGTGGCGCCGCGCGCTGCTCTGTGCTCCAGCGATCGACGACGGGCTCATTGCTGGTATGCCACGGGGGAGTACGTGCTATAATCGCATGCGCTGCGGGTGTAGTTCAATGGTAGAACCGGAGCCTTCCAAGCTCCTGACGCGGGTTCGATTCCCGTCACCCGCTCCATTTCCCCTCATCCACCACACCTTTGCACCGGAACATCTCTGCTTCGGGTCGATCCCCGCTGCGCGCTCGTTTTTCGCGTCAGACACCATGTCAGCCAGGTAGAATCTCTTCTCAGAATAGGAAACGCAAGGAAGCGTACGGGAAAGGTTCGCCATGGATATCGATGTTCTCCGATCCACCCTTGGATGCGCAGCCGAGCGAGTGCGGGCGGAAAAGCCGCTCGCTGGTTCGGTCACCAACGGCGTCACGATGGACTTCGTTGCAAACTCCCAGCTTGCGGCCGGGGGTTCAGCGGCCATGGTGTATCTGCCCGATGAGGCGGAACGCCTCGTCAACGTCGGTGGGGCGCTCTATCTGAACATGGGAACGCTGCTCCCGGTCTACGAGCAGACCATCCCCACGGCAGCTGCGGCGGCGCGACGCGCGGGCAAGCCGTGGGTGGTTGACCCGGTGGGCATCGGGATCGGCGCGTTGCGCGCGCGCTTGCTGGCCGACTTGAAAGACGACAAGCCCACCATCATCCGCGGCAATGCGTCAGAGATCATCGCGCTTGCCACTCTGTGGGGGCTTGGGGGCGATGCGGGCACGGGCCCGCTTGGTGTGGATTCGGTCGATGAGGTGGAAGCGGCCCGTGCGGCAGCCGTGGCGCTCGCGCGGTGGACCGGGGGAGCGGTGGCTGTGTCGGGTGTCTGCGACCTTGTGACCAACGGGCAGGTGGTCGCGCGCTGTCAGGGTGGTTCGGCTCTCATGGAGAAGGTCACCGGCTTCGGGTGCTCGCTCGGCGGAGTGACGGCGGTGTATGCTGCCTGTGCCGACCCCTTTGCTGCGGCAACGGCGGCGGTCGTGCTCTATAACATTGCGGGTGCGCGCGCAGCGACCCGTACCACGCTTCCTGCTAGCTTCAAGGTGGCGTTCATCGACGAGCTGGCGGCTGCCATCCCGGCGGATATCGCTGAAGGCCCGCTGACATTGGAAGAGGTGTGAGATGAATGTGCTGGTTGCGGTGGCTATAGCGCCTTTCGGAGTGGGTGATGAACTGGCCGACGAGGTGTCCCAGGCGGTGCGTGTCATCCGCGAGAGCGGGTTGTCGTACAAGGTGGGCTCCATGTTCACCGAGATAGAGGGCGAGTGGGATGCGGTGATGGCGGTGGTGAAGGAGGCCACGTTCGCGCTCGCTGAGAAGGGCATTCGCACGGAGGTCGTCTTGAAGGCGGATCTGCGCCCTGGTTTCACCGATACGATGCACAGCAAAGTGGCGAAGGTGCGAGGCATCTTAGGAGATGATCTGCATGCGTGAGAAGATCGACGTATCCGCGTATCTGGTGATCGGGCCGGAGAACACCTGCGGGCGCCCGATAGGTGACGTGGTCGCGAAGGCGCTTGCTGCTGGTTTCACGTGCGTGCAGGTGCGCTCGAAGGAATGCAGCGCTCGGGAGCTCATGGCGTGCATGGCAGTGGCAGCGCAGGCCATCGCCGATGCTGGGCGCACGGGCACGGTGGCGCTGCTCGTGGATGATCGGTTGGACGTGGTGTTGGCAGCGCGCCATGCGGGCATTGCGGTCGATGGGGTGCACGTGGGCCAGTCTGATATTCCACCAGAGGCGTGCCGGGCGCTGCTCGGTCCCGATGGTGTCGTCGGACTTTCGGCGCGCACCGATGAAATGCTCGAATATGTGCGCACCATGCCGACAGGGCTCGTAGACTACCTGGGCGTGGGCCCGCTGCATGAGACGCAGACCAAGCGCGACTGCGGGCTTGATAGCGCAGGCAACATCATCACCAAGAGCTTTGAGGACATTGCGGAATTGGCTCGGGTGAGCCCGGTGCCATTCGTGGTGGGCGGCGGTGTGAAGCTGGCCGATATCGCACCTCTCAAAGCTGCTGGTGCCGATGGATTCTTCGTGGTATCCGCGGTGTGTGCGGCTGCGGACCCGTATGCGGCAGCAAAGGAACTGACGGATGCTTGGAGTCGTGCCTGAGCGGATGGGTCATGAGCGCGATCGTATGGTATATCGAAGATGATGCTGACGTCGCTGAGCAGGTGAGCGAAGGTCTGCGCAGCGCAGGTTTTCAGGTGCGCGTGTTCTCTCAGGGGCTCGATGCGCGTTCGGCTCTTGCTACGATGACGCCCGATGTTTTGCTCATCGACTGGAATCTCCCCGATGATGCGGGGCCGTCCCTGTGCGCGTGGCAGCGTCGGCGCGATGCGCAGCTGCCCATCATGATGCTCACTGTACGCGATGATCCCGAAGAGGTGGTGGAGGGGCTGCGCAGCGGTGCGGACGACTACGTTACCAAGCCCTTCGCGATGAACGTGCTAGTGGCCCGCATCGAAACGCTTCTGAGACGAGCGCCTGCGCAGACGTCGTTGTTCACGTGCGGCGAAATCGCGCTCGATACCGGGGCGCATATGGTGTCGGTTGGATGCGAATCGGTGGCGCTCACGCCTCTCGAATACGAACTGCTAGCGCTCTTCATGCGGAACAAGGGCCGCATCGTCTCGCGCGATGTCATGCACGCCACTATCTGGGAGGCGCGGGGTGACTACGTGAGCGATAATGCGCTGACCGTTGCTATCAAGCGGCTGCGCGCCAAACTAGGGACGGCGTGTCATCTGAGAACCGTTCGCAGCTTCGGCTACCGATTGGAAGAGCCTCTATGACGATAGCGGTGGTGGGTGCTGCTTGTTTCGGCGTTGCGCTCGGCATCGTCTGTGTCGGTTTGGTTGCCTTGCACCGGCGGCATGCGATGCGCCGACGCATCGACGAACTGACGCGGTACTTGGAGCAGGCAGCTCTCGGCACAGCGCCAGCCCTTTTGCCGACCGGCGAAGATGACCTGTCGCGCTTGCAAGACGAACTGGGCAAGACCGTGATGGCGCTCCAGCGCACTCGGACCGACGCGGTGCAGGTTAAAGACGGCTTCGCGCGCAATCTCGCCTACATCGCGCATCAAACCAAGACCCCCCTTGCGGCGCTCTCGCTTGCTGCCGATCGTCTTGATCCGCACGATCCGATTGCACTCGCAGATGCCGCGCGCACCATTCGCGAGCAAGCCGATCGTTTGAAGGTGCTCTACGACGATCTGCTCGTTATGGCGCGTCTTGATGCGGGTGCATTGAACTTGGTGCGCACGCCTCAGGATGTGTTCACGCTCGTGAGCATCGCAGTAGATACCGTGGAGGAGCTGGCAGACGCGGCATGCGTGTCGTTCGAGATCGTCGAGAGCGGTCCGTGCGAGGTTCTTGCCGACGCGCATTGGACATGCGAGGCGCTTGCGAACATCTTGAAGAACTGCATCGAGCATGCTCCCGCGGGCTCTGCCGTGCGCGTCGAATATACGTCAGGCCCGCTTTTCGTCGAAATACGCATTATCGATGAAGGGCCCGGGTTCGGGATGCATGAAACCGAGCGGGTATTCGATCGCTTCTACACTGGTGCGCGCGCAACGGCGAGCGCAACCGGGTTAGGATTGGCTTTCGCGCGTGAGATCGTGGAGTTGCAGCAGGGTAGCGTGCGGGCTTCATCTTGTTCTGGCGGGGGTGCGTGTTTCGATATTCGGCTCTATCGTCACTGAGATGTCACTTGGGCTAGGTACAGTAGGGCTGTGATGCGATCCGCTCGAAAGGAGACAGCCCATGCCCCTCGCAGAATGCATTGGCGTAGAGAAAACGTACGGTTCCGGTGCGGCGGCGGTTCATGCCTTGCGAGGCGTCGACCTGTCCATTGAGGCTGGTGAATACGTTGCTATCATGGGGGCGTCCGGGTCGGGCAAGTCAACGCTTCTGCATATCATGGGTGGCATTGATGTTCCCACAGCCGGCCAAGCGTTGGTGGATGGCCAAGATGTGTCGACGCTGGATGCGACGCAAGCAGCGCTCTTTCGTCGGCGCAAGGTGGGCATCGTCTATCAGTTCTTCAATCTCGTTCCAACGACGACGGTCAAGCGGAACATCCTCATGCCACTGCTGCTCGATAGGCGGGAGGTCGATCCCCGCTTCTTCACAGAGATCGTAGAGGCGCTTGGCCTCGCGTCGCGCTTGGACGCCATGCCCTCCGAACTTTCTGGCGGGCAACAGCAGCGGGTGGCCATCGCGCGGGCGCTGATCTATCGGCCGATGCTGCTGTTGGCTGACGAGCCAACGGGCAATTTGGATCAGCGTACCTCACGCGAAATCATCGACCTGCTGAAACTGGCGCATCGGTCGTTCCATCAGACCACGGTCATCGTCACGCACGACGAGGCCGTGGCGCTCAAAGCCGATCGCGTCATAGTCATGGAGGACGGCCGCCTTATCTCCGATGAATCGAGGCGGTGAGCACGGTGGGACGATATCTGATGCTTGACATGGTGCGCGGCAATCGCGCATCGAGCGCCACCATAGCCGTCACGGTGGGCGTCAGTTCGCTTCTCTTGGCAATGCTCACCTGCGTGCTCTATAACTTCTTAGCCGATTCTGCGGCGCAGGCTCAGGCGGAAGGGGTTAACTGGATCGCTCAGTTGGGCGATGAGCTTTTGGTGAGCGCTGCGCTGTATAGCGTGGTGCTGTTGCTCGCCTGCGTTGCGCTGGTGCTCATCATCCGCAATGCCTTCGCCGCATCCATGCAAGCACGACTGCACCAGCTCGGGCTCTTGGTCACAGCTGGTGCCACACCGCACCAGGTGCGCTCGATGTTGGTATGCGAAGCGCTGCTCTTGAGCCTTGTGCCCGCTGCGCTCGGCATTGGTCTTGGAACACTGGCAGCGCGTATGTTTGTTGCCGCAGCGAGCGACCTTGCACGTCAGATTGGCGTTGCAGAGAACGTGCCGCTCACGTTCCAGTATCATCCGCTGCTGTTGGCAGCTACCGTTGTGCTCGTGCTCATCACGGTGCTCGTATCGGCGGGGTTGCCAGCGCGCAAACTGTCCCACATCGGGCCGCTTGCCGCCATCGCAGGTGGTCTGGAAGCACCGCAGCAGCCCACGCGCCGTCGTTGGTCTTTGGCATGCGCGTTTGGGATCGAAGGCGAGTTGGCCGCAGACTCCATGCGCCAGCGGCGGGGTGCTCTGCGTTCGGCGTCCCTTGCGCTTGGGCTAGCGTTTCTCGTGCTCGGTCTGTTTCTCTCGTTCATGACGGTATCGCATCTGAGCGTCCAGCAGACCTACTACGAGCGCTATGGAATTGCGTGGGATGCCGTGGTGGATGTACCCGATGCTTCGGCAGCCGATCTGGATGCTCTTGCGCATCGGATCGACGAGCTTGCCGCTTCAACCATGGTCGAGCCATCTGATAAGGGCATGCGTCTGTACCTGCAAGCGCGCGATGGTGCAACGGATTCGCTGTATGAAGCGGTGGTGGGAGCGCTGCGCAGGGCAGGATACGCCGATTTCACGTTCGTGGATATGGCAGCTGACGAGCAGCGCTCGCAAGCGATCTGGGATGGCTATACGATGGTAGCCGGTGGATTTTGTGCCATATTGGCACTGATCGGCATCGCGGGCATCTTCGCGCAGGCGCTCGGCTTTCTGTATCAGCGCCGCCGCGAGTTCGCGCGTCTGCGCTCTCTTGGCATGACCCCTTCAGGCATCTTCAAGATGCTCATGGTCGAAGGTCTTTGCACGATCGTAAGGCCGGTCGTGATGGCTCTGCCGTTTTTGGTGGGTGCTGCTGTTCTGCTTGCATATCTTGCACGTCAGAGTCCCCAGGCGGTTCTTGCTGCGTTCCCTTATGGGATCTTGTTGGGCTATCTCGTGGTTGTCGGGGCGCTTGTGAGCGGCGCATATGCGCTCGGCGCGTTCCGGTTGGTTCGCAGCGACCTCTCTCAGATGCTCAGAGATGATACCTTGATGTGAGGACGCCTTTTCTATCGGTTATGCTGGTGTTCCGCTTTCGTATGGCGGGCCGCCAGCACGTTCGTGCGCACCGCATCGATGCCGACGAGCGCCAAGCCCGCCCAGATGCATCCGAAGCACACCGCGTGTGCCACCGTGAAGGGCTCGCCGTTCACGAGCACGCCGATGATGAGGGCGATGGTGGGGCTGACGTACTGAATGAACCCGAGCAGAACGAGCGGTATCGAGTTCGCTGCCGTTGCGAACAGGATCAACGGCACGGCCGTGATCGCGCCGCCTCCGATGAGCAGGGCCGTTGTCGTCCATCCTGCGGCGTCCCCGGTATCTCCGAGAAAGGCGCAACCGCCGGTCGTGGCAGCAAGAACAACGGCGAAGATCACCGCGAAGGGCATCATGACCGCGCTCTCGACCGCGATCGCCTCAACCGGAGGGTAGCCGCCCTTCTTCTTGACGGCACCGTACAATCCGAAGCTGATCGCCAAGATGATCGAGATCCACGGTATCTCACCGTATCCTGCGATGAAGAGCGAAAGGCCGCCGATGCAGAGCGCCACCGCTATCCATTGCAGCGGCGTCATGCGCTCCTTGAAGATGATGAGGCCGAGCACGATGGATACGAGGGGATTGAGGTAGTAGCCGATAGACGTCTCGACGATGCGGTCCATATCCACGGCGAAGATATACGTACTCCAATTCACCGTGATGAGCATAGCGGCGGGAATGAGGTAGCGCAGTGCGCGCCGGTCCTTCAAAAGCCCGATGAAATCCCATCGTCCGATGAAGCAGATGAGGGCGGTGAAGACGAAGCACCAGATCATGCGCTGCGCGATGATCTCAAACGAGTTGACGTGGTCCAGCAGCTTCCAATACAGGGGGAACAGGCCCCACATGATATAGCAGCAGAATGCCGCGGCGATGCCTCGTCGGGTTCGCGTTCGCAGTGTTTCGGCGTTTACCTCCATGAGGCGATTATCTCATATATGCTTGATGCGGCTCGGTTTTATGGCACCGCCGCACACCATGTGCCGCGCGTGCGGCCCGCCTGTTACGTGCGCTTCGCAGCGACGTTGGGATGTGCGTGCGCTGCGCAGGTATGGAGACGCATGCCGATGGTGGGAAGATGCCGCGGCCGCTGGTATAATGCCGCACTATCGAGTAGATACGTCTTCAATGTGAATCGGAGTATGGCGAATGGATATCCGCGAACAGCTTGAAAAGATATTTAGGGCCGCTATCGATGCGGCTTTGGCCGATGGCTCGCTGGCGCTGGAGGGCGCAGCCCCCGAGCCTTCCCTTGAACGTCCGCGCGATGAAGCGAACGGCGACTGGGCATCCACGGTGGCTATGCGCACGGCGAAGCTGGCGCACACCAGCCCGCGCGAAGTGGCGCAGGCCATCGTCGATCATCTGCCGGACAACGACATGATCCAAGCCGTTGAGATAGCGGGTCCGGGCTTCATCAACATCCGCCTCGCCGATGCGGTGCTGCAAGGCGTGGTGCGCGCCGTGCGCACGGAAGGCGAGAACTATGGGCATGGCACTATCCCTGAGGGTCAGCGCAAGGTCAACCTGGAATACGTTTCCGCCAACCCCACCGGCCCGCTTCATGTGGGGCATGGCCGCTGGGGAGCGCTCGGCGATGCTATGGCGCGCGTGATGCGTCATGCGGGCTACGATGTGTACGAAGAGTTCTACGTGAACGACCACGGCACGCAGATGGATGTGTTCGGCAACTCCGTGGGCGTGCGCTACATGCAGCTGCTCGGCCACGACGTAGAGATGCCCGAGCAGTGTTACGGCGGCAGTTACGTGTCCGATATCGCACAGGGCATCATCGATCGCGAGGGCAACAAGTACGAGAGCCTGACCGATCAGGAGCGCATGGAGGCGTTTCGCGAGATCGCCTATCAGGAGATGCTCGACCTCCAGCATGAGGTGCTCGGGCGCTTGGGCACGACGTTCGATCGCTGGTTTTCCGAGCGGAGCCTGTACGTGGAAGACGAGACAGGCGAGAGTCCGGTCAGCCGCAGCCTGAAGGCCATGGAGGACAAGGGCTACGTCAAGGAAGAGGATGGCGCCATCTGGTTCCGCTCATCGGCGCTCGGCGACGAGAAGGACCGCGTCATGATCAAGGCCAACGGCGAGATGACCTACTTCATGAGCGATGTGGCCTATCACTACGACAAGAAGATGCGCGGATTCGACCACCTGATCAACATTTGGGGCGCCGATCACCATGGGTACGTGAAGCGCTGCGAATGCATGCTGGAGGCCTGGGGATGGCCGGGCGATCTGGAGATCGTGCTCGGGCAGCTGGTGAACCTGTTCCGCGATGGGGAAGCGGTGCGCATGAGCAAGCGCACCGGCGAGATGGTCACGCTCGAAGAGCTGATCGACGAGGTGGGCGTGGACGCTACGCGGTATCTGATGTTGTCGCGCTCGTCCGATCAGCCTATCGACTTCGATATCGAGCAAGCCAAGAAGAAGGACTCATCGAATCCGGTCTATTACGTGCAGTACGCGCACGCCCGCATCTGCTCCATCATCCGCCGGGCCTACGATGCCGCCAACGGTGAGGGGGCCGCAGAAGGGAAGAGCATCGCCGAGTTGGCTTGCGCGGTAGCGCCCGAAGGATGCGATCTGTCTGCGCTCACGAATCCCACCGAGTTGGCGCTCATGCGCAAGATGGCCGATTTCGGCAACTTGATCGCGCTTGCCGCACGAGATCGCGAGCCGTTCCGCCTGACGCATTACGCGCAGGATCTCGCAGCGCTCTTCCACGGGTTCTACACCGAGTGCAAGGTGCTCACCGATGATGCGGCTCTGAGCACGGCGCGCGTGGCGCTCTGCGATGCTACGCGCATCATGCTGGCGCTGACGCTGGGGCTGCTCGGCGTTTCTGCTCCTGAGAAGATGTAGGGAAGTGGTGGGCCCTGCAGGATTCGAACCTGCAACCAAAGGATTATGAGTCCTCTGCTCCACCATTGAGCTAAGGGCCCGAGTGGAAAGTGGAACGCTCCGTGCGAAGCGGAGCGTTTTGCTATTGTAGGGGATGGTGCCATAAGCTGCAAGCGTGTGGCGGGTATGCGCATGCCGAGAAAAGCGGCAGGGCGTCAGGTCCAGGCGACGTGCTGAGCGAAATGAACGGAAGCGCCAGAGCGCACAGAACGCTGACGAGATATCTGAACGTGGAGAAAATGGGGTGGCTGACCGGACTTGAACCGGCGACCTCCAGAGCCACAATCTGGCATTCTAGCCAACTGAACTACAGCCACCATACCAAGTGAGTGGTGCGCCATGAAGGACTCGAACCTTCGACCTTGGGATTAAGAGTCCCCTGCTCTACCAACTAAGCTAATGGCGCACATCAAGAACCAGCGCTTAAAAAGCGCTTTGCTATTGTAGGCGAACACCTCACCCCGCGCAAGGGGTCATTCTCTATCTTTTCTCGACCGCTGTTTTTCGACGTTTCTCGCGCGTGCTCCCGGATCGCCCTGCAGGTAATCGGTGAACGGCGCAAATGTTACTCGAACGAGCCGGGATTATGCAGCAAGGCGTGCTATACTCGGAAGGCTTGTAAAAATGCAAGCGAAATATTGTATCGGCCCCGAGTAATGTAAGTTTCTGTCCAAGACGACTGCTTATTGAAAACGGGGTCCCTCATTTCCGAAAGGGGTCCGTTTTGACCGAGATCAAGAACACGTCAGTCATCCAGTTCGACGACGTATCCGACGACCAGCTCAATGCCATGATCGATGGCACGCTGACCGACTTCGACGAGGGCGACCTGGTTGAGGGCACGGTAGTGAAGCTGGAGCACGATGAGGTGCTCGTGGACATCGGCTTCAAGAGCGAAGGCGTCATTCCGTCGCGCGAACTGTCCATTCGCAAAGATATCGATCCGTCCGAGGTCGTGGGTCTGGGCGATCACATTGAGGCGCTGGTTCTCCAGAAGGAGGACAAGGACGGCCGCCTGATCCTGTCCAAGAAGCGCGCCGAGTACGAGCGCGCATGGAACCGCGTCGAAGAGAAGTTCAAGGCTGGCGAAGTGGTCACCGGCGAGGTCATCGAGGTCGTCAAGGGTGGCCTGATCCTCGATATCGGCCTGCGTGGCTTCCTGCCGGCGTCGCTGGTCGATCTGCGTCGCGTGAAGGATCTCGACATGTACCTCAACACCGAGATCGAAGCGCGCGTCATCGAGATGGACCGCAACCGCAACAACGTGGTGCTCTCCCGCCGTGTGCTGCTCGAAGAGGGCCGCAAGGCCGAGCGCACTGAGATCCTCTCCAAGCTCTCCAAGGGCATGCGCCTCAAGGGCACCGTTTCCAGTATCGTGGACTTCGGTGCATTCGTCGATCTGGGCGGCATCGATGGTTTGGTGCACATCTCCGAGCTGTCCTGGAACCACGTGAACCACCCCAGCGAGGTCGTGAAGGTGGGCGACGAGGTAGAGGTCGAGGTGCTCGACGTCGATCTGCAGCGTGAGCGCATCAGCTTGGGCCTCAAGCAGACCACCGACGATCCGTGGGTGGAGTTGGTCGATAACTATCCGATGGGCACCATCGTCGATGGCACCGTCACCAAGATCGTGCCGTTCGGCGCATTCGTTGAACTGGGCAATTCCATCGAGGGCCTGGTGCATATCTCCGAGATGGCCGCCAAGCACATCGATTCGCCTGCTCAGGTGGTCAAGCAAGGCCAAGATGTGAAGGTGAAGGTCATGGAGATCAACCCCGACCGCCGTCGCATCAGCCTGTCCATGAAGGCTGCCGCCGAAGAGCTTGGCTACGACATCGAGATCGACGAGAGCGTTGTCGTGGAAGATCCTAAGCCGCGCAAGAAAGATGACGAGGCTGAGCAGACCGAGGAAGTCGTGACCGACGCTATCGAAGCAGCTGACCCCGCCGCTGAGGTGACCGAGGTTGATGTGGTGGATACTCCCGAGGCGGAGGCTGTTGTGGTGACCGAAGAGGCGGCTGAGGAGCCTGCTGCTGAATAGCGCGCACGCGCGAGCAAGGAGATGCGGTGAAGAAGATCTTTATCATAGGCGGTATGGGAGCGGGCAAGTCAACAGCGCGCAAGGCGCTGACCGATCAGGGTCTGGCCTATATCGACCTTGATAAGGTGGGACACGACATCCTGAAATGGGAGATCGTCAAAGAAGAACTGGTAGAGGCTTTCGGTGACGATATCCTTGACGAGGATGGTGAAGTGGTCAGGCAGCGTCTGGCCGCCAAGGCCTTTGTCAGTCCGGCGGAGACGCGCAAGCTCAACCGCATCACGATGCCGCGCATCGAAGAGGCATACACCGATATGGTCGACGAGCTGGAAGCGCAAGGGGTAGAGGCGGTCGCCGTGGAGTACTCGGTGTTCAAGAACCGCTCAACATCGCTTGCTTGGTCTGCCGATGCGGTGATCGCGGTGCTCGCGCCCATGGACCTTCGTATTCAGCGCGCGGTGGCTTCCGGTTTTGACGAGGATGACGTGCGTCGACGCATCGCTCAGCAGATCACCGATGCCGATCGCATCGAGGCAGCTGATGTGGTGTTCAACAACGATTCCACAAAAGACGAGTTGTACAACGAGGTCACTACGTGGTGGAAGAACTGTCAGCAGTAAACGTGTTCTCACGCTAAGATGAGACCCGGCGTGCCGCAAGGTGGCGCCGGGTCTTTTGGATTCAGGAGGCACATGTCAACACATCTGCGCAATATCGAGGGCATGGAGATGCCGGGGAAGCTCTCTGTGGACGCAGCCTCAAGCGCCGCGCTTGAGGTGGTCTCTCCCTATGAGCCCTCGGGCGATCAGCCGCAAGCGGTGGCGAAGCTCGCTGACGGGGTTCGGGCTGACCTTCGCTATCAAACGCTTTTGGGCGTGACGGGTTCTGGCAAGACGTTCACGATGGCGAAGGTGATCGAGGAAGTGCAAAAGCCCACTTTGATCATGGCGCCCAATAAGACGCTCGCAGCGCAGTTAGCCGCTGAGCTCAAGGAGTTCTTCCCGAATAACGCCGTGGTGTACTTCGTGAGCTACTACGATTACTACCAACCCGAGGCGTATGTGCCAGCATCGGATACGTTCATCGAGAAGGACGCTTCCATCAACGAGGAGGTGGAGAAGCTGCGCCATGCGGCTACCAGCGCACTGCTGTCGCGGCGCGATGTGATCGTGGTGGCTTCGGTGAGCTGCATCTACGGTATCGGCAGTCCGCAGGACTATGCGGGCATGGCGGTCTTTCTTGATAAAGAGGTGCCCGCCGATCGCGATGAGGTGATCTACGGACTGATCGACATTCAATACGACCGTAACGATTACGAGCTGAAGCGCGGCACCTTCCGCGTGCGCGGAGATGCGCTCGATATCTTTCCGCCCTATGCGGACAATCCCATTCGCGTGGAGTTTTGGGGTGACGAGATCGAGACGATCGAAGAGGTCGACAACGTGACCGGTGAGGTAGTGGCCTCCTACCATGCGGTGCCCATTTGGCCAGCTTCGCATTACGTGACGGCGCGGCCTAAGATGGAGCACGCGCTTGGCACCATTCGCGACGAGCTGCGCGAGCGCTTGGAGCAATTCAACGCTGAGGGCAAGCTGCTCGAGGCGCAGCGGCTCGAAATGCGCACGAATTACGATCTTGAGATGCTGGAAACGATGGGGTTTTGCTCGGGTATCGAAAACTACTCGCGGCATCTGGATGGTCGAGCGCCGGGTGAGCCGCCCTATACGCTGATCGATTACTTCCCTGACGACTTCCTCTGCATCATCGACGAGAGCCACGTGACAGTGCCGCAGATTCGCGGCATGCATGAAGGCGACCGCTCGCGCAAGGTGACCTTGGCCGAGCACGGGTTCCGCCTGCCCTCAGCGCTTGACAATCGCCCGCTGCGCTTCGATGAGTTCGAAGACCGGGTTCCGCAGTTCATCTACGTGAGCGCCACGCCGGGCGATTATGAAGAGAAGGTCAGCCAAGCAACGGTAGAGCAGATCATCCGTCCGACGGGCCTGCTCGACCCCGAGGTGATCTTGCGGCCCATCAAAAGCCAGATCGACGACATCATCGACGAGGCGCGTGAGCGCTCGGCGCGCGATGAGCGCGTGCTCGTGACGACGCTGACGAAGAAGATGGCCGAAGACCTGACGGATCACCTGCTCGATCAGGGCATTCGCGCGCGGTACATGCATTCAGACATCGGCACGTTAGAGCGCGTGGAGATCCTCCGTGAACTGAGGCAAGGCAAGTTCGATGTGCTGGTGGGTATCAATTTGCTGCGCGAGGGGCTCGACCTGCCCGAGGTCAGTCTCGTGGCCATTCTCGATGCCGACAAAGAGGGCTTCCTGCGCAACCATCGCAGCCTCGTGCAGACCATCGGTCGTGCTGCGCGCAACGTGTCGGGTCAGGTCATCATGTATGCCGACAAGGTGACCGATTCCATGAAGCGCGCTATCGACGAGACGCGCCGTCGCCGCGATATCCAGATGGCCTACAACGCCGAACATGGCATCGAGCCGACGACCATTCGCAAGAAGATCAATGACATCATGGATTCTATCGTCGATGAATCGGAGGGGCTCTCCGCTGAGGATATCAATCGTGAGATGGCAGAGCTTTCGCGCGAAGAGGTCATGCGCATGATCATGTCGATGGAAGAGGAGATGCAAGCCGCCTCTGCTGGTATGGATTTTGAAGAGGCTGCTCGCTTGCGCGATCAGGTGGTGCAGCTGCGCACGGCGGTCGAGGATGTCTCAGAGAAGGATGTCCTCGCCGATCTAAAGAAGAGCGCGCGCAAAGGCAGTGCATACGGCAATCGCAAGAATGCCGCTTATGGAAGCAGTCGGCGCAGCTAGGCGGCGCTGGGACGGCGCTCGGCCGTGGGAGGAATGCAGATGATCGACGAGATACACGTTCGCAACCTTGCTCTGATCGATGAGGCGACCATCGTGCCCGCCGAGGGTCTGACGGTGCTGACCGGAGAGACGGGTGCGGGCAAGACAGCGCTGCTGATGGCATGCAAGCTCTTGATGGGGGCGCGCGCGGATCGCACGGCCGTGCGCGAAGGGGAGGCTGAGTCATGCGTGGAAGGGCGGTTCTTCTTCGGCGATGACGAGCATGTCGTCTGCCGCCGAGTGTCCGCCGATGGGCGTTCGCGCGTGCAGCACGATGGGCGCATGGCCAGTGTTGGGGAACTTGCGGAGGTCATCGCTCCCACGATCGATCTATGCAGCCAGCACGACAGCCAAGAGCTCTTGCGGCCCGCGAGTCATCTGCGCATGTTGGATGCATGGGCGCAGACGACCTCTCTTACCCACGCCTACCAGCAGGCCTATGAGCGCGCTCAGGCGGCAGCTGCGCGATTGGATGAGGTGCGCATGGGCGCTCGTGCGAGCGCTGACCAGCTCGATCAGGCATCGTTTATGTTACGCCAGATCGAGGCGGTCTCGCCCGACGTGCAGGAATACGACGAACTGACCGCTGCGCTCAAGAAAGCGGAACATGTTGAGGCGCTCGCGCGCGCAGCGTGCAGCGCCCGCGACGCCGTTTCGGGCGACGGAGGTGCTCTGGACCAGGCAGGGGCGGCCCTTACAGCCCTTGAAGAGGGCGCCCGTGTTGACGAGTCGCTCGACACCATAGCCGATGCCCTTCGCGAGGCGGTCTTTCTGTTGGAGGATGCAGCGCGTGATATCGCGGCGTATGCTGGGGGGATCGAATTCGAGCCTGACGAGCTTGCGCAGATGCAGGAGCGGGTGGCATCTTACCAAGGTCTTTTGCGCGCGTATGGGCCGACGGTGGCAGATGTTCTTGCCAAGGCGGCCGAGGCGCGCGCTCGCATTCAAATGGTAGATGAGAGCGAGCGACTCGAAGCGGAAGCGCAGGCGCAGGTTGAACTGGCTGAAGCTGAATTAGCCGAGTGCGCTCAGGCGTTGAGCGTGGCGCGCGCAGAAGCAGCTTCGGAGTTCGCAGAGAGGATCAGTGCGGTGATGGCGCGCTTGGAGATGGGAAGCGCGGAAGTGTCGTGCACGGTCGAGCCGCAGCCGCGCGCGCAGTGGGGCCCCTCGGGCGGCGATCGGATAGAGCTTGCGTTCCGTCCGGCTCAGAACATGCAGGCGCGGCCGCTTTCGCGCATCGCATCAGGAGGCGAGCTTTCGCGCGTGCTCTTGGCGCTTCATGTGGTGATGGAGGATAAAGACGAGGTGTCCACGCTCGTCTTTGACGAGATAGATGCTGGTGTTGGCGGTGCGACGGCGGTCGCCTTGGCGGAGGTGCTCGCTGAGCTGGCGCAAACCCATCAGGTGCTCGTGGTGACCCATCTTGCTCAGGTCGCCGCCCGTGCGACGAAGCATTATGTGGTGCGGAAGACCGAAAAGCAGGGTGTGGCCCGTACGCAGCTCATCGAGGTGCGCGACCAGGCGCGCGAAGACGAGATCGCTCGCATGCTCTCCGGGGGTGGTACGCAGGCTTCCCTTGCTCATGCGCGCGAGCTTCTCGAGCGCTCAGCGCAGTGATGGGTTGCGTTGATGCGGAAACATGGTATCATCGCTTCCAGCTTGCATATCCGAGAAGGAGATAGCTTGATCAACCTGCATACACATATCCTCGGCGCGGGCGCTGCGGCGTTCGCTGGTGCATGGTGGTGGAACAAGCCCGAATAAGACGGATCATCCAAGCTCTGGCTTTCCTGCATGCAAGCCCTCGGTGATCCGCCGGGGGCTTTTTCATGGGCTTGCACCACGTATGCCAAGATGTGACGGAAAGGAATCATCATGAACGACGAGACGATGCAAGCACAGCCAACCGCCCCGCAAGGCGCTCCGCGCACCAGCGCTCCTGCTGCACCGAAGCGCACCGTGCAGGCGCAGGCAAGCAACGGGCTTTCGGTGCGCGACTTGATTTTGATAGCGGTGCTGCTGGCAGCAGGCGCCGTGTTGAAACTGACCGTGTCCTCATTTCTGAGCTTCGGTGGCATGAAGCCGAACTTCATGATCGCCATGTATTGCCTTGCCATTATCCTGGTGCGTCCCAATGTGGGACAAGCGGCCATTATCGGGTTGCTCACTGGTCTGATCAGCCAGATTCCCATGCTGAACGCAACGCCCTGGGTCAACATCGCATCTGAGACGCTTGGCGCAACGGTGTGCGGGCTCTTGATCCTGATCCCTCTCAAGGTGGGCAAGCTCGATCTGAATCCACTGGTGAGCACCTTCTTGTCCACCCTGGTCTCCGGTTACACCTTCGCTCTTATCGTCGGCCTGATGAATGGTCTGGCCATCGGCGCTATCATGATCACCTACGCCATAATGGTATTCGGCACCGCTTTGGTGAACTGCATCCTGGTGGAGATACTGGCGCTGCCGCTCTCCCGGGTGCTGAAACGCTGATGAGCGTATTGGGACAGACGACAGGAAATCACAGATGCTCTGCCTGAAAGACTTTTCATTCAAATACGCTGAAAGCGATCGGTTCGCCTTGCGCGATATCAATCTGGCAGTGCCGGATGGATGCTTCGTCGGCATCACGGGCGCGGCCGGGTCGGGCAAGTCTACGTTGACGTATGCGATGAACGGCATCATCCCACATTGCTATCCGGGAGATTTCTTCGGAAGCGTCATCGTGGGAAGCCTGGATACCGTTGATGCGAGCCTAACCGATATCTCGCGTCTGGTCGGCAGCGTCTGCCAAGACATCGATTCTCAGATGGTTGCCTCCATCGTGGAAGATGAGGTGCTCTACGGCCTTGAGAACTTCGGTGTGCGCACAGACGAAGTGGAAGTGCGTCTGACCGATGCGCTTGAGGCGATGGGCATTGCCGATCTGCGCACGCGCACCATCGACTCGCTCTCGGGGGGTCAAAAGCAGAAGGTGGCGCTCGCGTCAATTATCGCGTTGCGTCCGAAGGTGCTGCTCTTGGATGAGCCGACCGCTGAACTCGACCCTGCCAGTTCGCTCGCGGTCTTTGAATTGTTACGTGAATACGCTCACCATCATCAGACGACGGTGATCGTGGTGGAGCAGAAGATCGCGCTGCTTGCCGATTTTGCCGACAAGCTGGTCATCGTCGAGAAGGGCCGCATCCGCTTCGATGGCGCGCCCGCAGACGTGCTGGCGCATTCTGAGGAACTGCTCGAGATCGGGGTGAACGTGCCACGGGCGACGAGCTTGGTGAACGGGCTTCGCCAACGCGGGCTCTACCGGGGCAGCGCTGTGCGCGATGTGGATGAGGCCGTGGCGGTATGCGAGGAGGTGCTCGCATGATCGAGTTCAAAGCGGTGAGCGCTAGTTATGACGACGAGATGCCGGTGCTCAAGGACGTCTCCTTCACCATCGACGATGGCGATTTCGTGGCCTTCGTGGGAACGAACGGCGCAGGCAAATCAACCACCATGCGCCTGATGAACGGGTTGTTGAAACCCACGGCAGGCGAGGTGCTGATAGACGGGGTGCCCACCACGCAGCTCAAGACGAGCCAGCTTGCCGCACAGGTGGGATTCCTCTTCCAGAATCCGGATCGACAGATATGCTGCAACACGGTGCGCGATGAGCTGCTGTTCGGCTTTCGGGCGCAAGGGCGCGCTGATGCGCATGCTGAGGCGCGGGTGGATGCAATCATCGAGCAGTTCGGCTTCGATGCGGATGCCGAGCCGTTTCTACTGAACCGAGGAACACGCCAGCTATTGGCCTTGGCTTCCATCATCGTGATGGAGACGCCGTATGTGGTGTTGGACGAACCGACCACTGGTCTTGATTTTCGCGAGTGCGCGAAAGTGATGGACATCATCGCGCAGCTGCATGCGCACGGCACCACGGTGATCATGGTATGCCACGATATGGAAGTGGTTGGCGACTACGCGCAGCGCGTGATCGCCATGACGGCGGGGCGCGTGGTGGCCGATGGACCCACGTTCCAGGTGCTTTGTGATAGGAGCGCGCTTGATGCGACGCACTTGCTCGCACCTCAGATACCTCAAATAAGCATGGCGTTGGTAGAGAACGATCCGGCGCGTGCCGATACGGCGCTCGCGCGTGCGAATACGGTCGATGAGATGCTGGATGCTCTCCAGGCGCAGGAAGGAGCGATGAGCTGTGGCGAAGTTTCTTGAATATGTGCCAGGCGAGAGCTTCCTGCACCGCATGAATCCGGTCGTCAAGGTGCTGTGCGCGCTCTTGATATCCATCTCGTGCTTTTGCACGGGCAATCTGATCTTCCTTGGTGTGGTGCTGGTGATGGATTTTGCGCTGGCGGCCAGTTGCACCATGATGCGCCAAGCAGCAGGATTGGCCAGGGCGATCGCCATCTTCTCCATCCTATTGGCGTTGATCGCGCTTTTGACCACGCCGACCGGCCCGCAGTTGGTGGCGCTGCCGTGGGGCTATCTTGGATGGGGGTCGGTGGTGGCGGCCATCACGGTGGTCGTTCGTTTGGTCGCGTGTGCTATTCCACTGTTCTTGGTGATGTATGTCACGCAGATGAGCGACCTTGCCAATGCCTTCTGCAAGATCGTGCATGTGCCGTACAAATACGCCTTCACGTTCACGAGCGCCGTGCATTTCATCCCGGTGTTCATGAACGATATGTCGGGCATCATGGAAGCGCAGACTGCGCGTGGCGTGGAGTTCGATGGCGGTGCGCTGAAACGGATACGCTTGATGGTTCCCCTCTGCGTGCCGCTGCTCATCAGTAGCGTTCGCAAGACGAATTCGGCGGCCATTGCAGCCGAGGTGCGCGGCTTCAACCTGCGCACCTGCGAGAGCGGCTTCAAGGAATACCCGTTCGCGAGGCTTGATGCGGGAGCGATCGTTGCTTGCGTGGCATTGGTAGCTGCCTCCATCGTGGTGAGCATGCTGGTTCCGCCGCTGTTCTGAACGAAGCGTGAGGCATATCCGGTGTCGATCAAGTTCGCACCCGTACGCTTGTTCCCGTATAATCTCTTCCATGGAACAAGGTATGGATACATTCTCCCATGAGGTGCGCGGGTGGTTCCTCGATATGTTCGAGGCGCCTACGGAGGTGCAGACACGTGCCTGGGACACCATCGCGCAGGGAAGAAACGCCCTGGTCGTGGCACCAACGGGCTCCGGTAAGACGTTCGCAGCGTTCTTGCAGGCCATTGATGCGCTGATGTGCGAGAAAGCGGCCGCGCGTCAGTGGCGGCGCGGGGTGCGCGTGCTGTACGTATCGCCGCTCAAAGCGCTCGGAGCCGATGTGGAGCGCAATCTTGCGGAACCCTTGCGCGATATCGCCGTGCGCACCGGTTGCGATGTGGGCGTGGACGTAGGTGTGCGCACCGGAGATACGACAGCTGCCGAGCGACAGCGTCTCAATCGTCGTCCGCCCGATATTCTGATCACCACGCCCGAATCGCTCTATCTGATGCTGACCTCGCAAGCACGGGAGATGTTCAAAGACCTGCAGACGGTGATCGTGGATGAGATCCATTCTCTTGCTGGCAACAAGCGCGGCGCGCACCTGTCGCTTTCCCTTGAGCGGCTTGACGTGTTCGTGGGCCATCCCGTGCAGCGTGTGGGGCTTTCAGCCACGGTGGAGCCACGCGAGGAAGTGGCCCGGTTTCTCGGGGGTGTGCATGCGGTCGAGGTGATCGCAGCTGATGGGCGCACTGACGCGGATATCAGGATATGCGTCCCGGTGCAGGATATGACGGCTATCCCTCGTTTCGGAGACAACCAGAAGGTCTCCATCTGGCCGTATTTGGAGTCAGCCATCTTAGATGAGGTGCTGCGGCATACCTCGACGATCGTCTTCGTGAACTCGCGCGGGCTTTGCGAGCGTTTGACCGCACATCTCAACGACCGCTACGCTCGCCGCACAGAGGGCGCGCGCGGCAAGGTGTTAGATGCTGAGCTCGCAGGGCCCATCCGCTCAGATATCGGTTCGACCTCTGAGCTTACCGGAGCCAGCGCTCAGATCATCGCGAAGGCGCATCATGGATCGGTTGCGAAGGAGAAGCGCGTCCAGGTGGAGCGCGAACTGAAAACGGGTGCTCTGCGGTGCGTGGTGGCAACTTCAAGCCTGGAACTCGGCATAGATATGGGCGAGGTCGACCTGGTCATCCAGGTGGCACCGCCTCCTTCGGTGTCAAGCGGGTTGCAGCGCATCGGGCGGGCGAATCATCGGGTGGCAGGCAAATCGGAAGGCATCATGTTCCCGCGCGTGCGCACCGAGGTGCTCGATTGTGCCGTAGTGGTAGAAGGCATGGTAGCCGGGCACATCGAACGGACCCATCTCATCAACTGCCCGCTTGACATATTGGCGCAGCAAACGGTGGCCGAGGTGTCTTTGTGCACGGAGGGGCTCTCCGCGGATGAGTGGTTTCAGACGGTAAAGCGCTCGGCATGCTTCACGACGCTTGCACGTTCGGCGTTCGATGCGGTCATCCAGATGCTCTCAGGCGTATTCGCTACCGGTGAGGTAGCTGAATTCGCGCCCCGTATCAGAGTGGAGGGGCCAAGCGGTCTTTTGATGCCGCTTCCGCGCAGCCAACGTTTGGCGGTGAGCGCGGGCGGCACCATTCCCGATCGGGGGCTTTTTCCGGTGATGCTGCCAGAAGGGGATGCTGCGCGAGGGCGAAGGCGCGTCGGGGAGCTTGATGAGGAAATGGTCCACGAATCGCGGGTGGGCGATCGTATCATCTTGGGAACGAGCACCTGGCGCATCATCGAGATCGGGCGCGATCGCGTGTTAGTGGAACCAGCTCCTGGTCAAGCGGCGCGTCTGCCGTTCTGGCACGGCGAGAACGTAGGGCGCAGTTTCGATGCGGGGATGCGACGAGGCGCTTTTGTGCGCCAGCTCGTCCATGAGGATGCAGATGCGGTGGAGACGCGCTTGATCGCCGATGGCTTGGATGCGTTCGCGCGCGATAACCTTCGAGCGCTCGTGGAGCAACAGCGACAGGCAACGGGTGTGCTGCCCGACGACCACACCGTCGTCATCGAGCAGTGCGCTGACGAGCAAGGCGATGAGCGCATCATCATCCATGCGACCTTCGGCAAGCGCGTTTGCGAACCCTGGGCGCTGGCTCTTGCGACGCGCGTGCGCGCGCATTATGGATTTGACCCGCAGGCCATGGCAGCAGATGATGGTATCGTACTGCGCATTCCCGAGGCGCACGACGCTGCGCTCGACAGAGAAGCCTTCCTGTTCGATCCAGACGAGATCGAGCGCATTGTCTGCGATACGGTGGGTTCCACCGCGCTGTTCGCGGCGCGTTTTCGCGAATGTGCGGCGCGGGCGCTTCTGGTCACACCGCATCAGCCGGGTACGCGTGCGCCTCTGTGGCAGCAGCGCATCAAGGGCGGTCAGCTTCTGGAGGCAGCGCGGCGTCAGGGTGATTTCCCTCTTCTGGCCGAGACCGCGCGCGAGTGCTTGCAAGATGTCTACGATCTTCCCTCGTTGCGACAGGTGATGCAAGACGTTGCCGAGGGTTCCCTGCAGGTGCATCTGGTACGCACTCAGACACCATCGCCGTTTGCAGCACCGCTGCTCTTCGGGTATGTGGCTGAGCATCTCTATGAGGGCGATCTGCCGCATGCGGAGCAACGACGGGCGTTGCTCTCGGTAGATGCGGGGCTTTTGCGCGAGCTCTTGGGAGGCGATAAGACCGCGGAGATCCTTGATGAGGTAGTGGTTGCTCGCGTGCAGGCCGAACTGCAACATGAGGTGCCTGGCTACCGGATGCATGGCAGCGAAGGAGCACATGAGCTCTTGCGGCGGCTGGGGCCCCTGTCACGTTGTGCCGTTGCGGCTCGCCTTGCTGCCGACGCATCGGCTGTTCGCGCTCTTGACGGTTCTGATCCTCTTGGTGCGGAGGCGGATGAGGCGGCTTGCAGCGAGGAAGAGGCGCAGCGCATGCTCGACGCATTGGATGCGGCGCATCGAGCGTTCCGGACACGGGTGGGCGTGGCGGAGGTGTGGGTTGCAGCAGAAGATGCTGCCCGACTGAATGCGGTGCTGGGCGTGCGTGGCCCCTCGTGGGCACCGAGCGCTCACGCCGCTGCAGACGGAGACGATCTGCTCGATGGTCTTGTGGCGCGCATAGTGCAAACGAACGTGCTCTCTTCTGCGTCGGGCATTGCTGAGAGCTTTGGAATAGGGGCTGCTTTGGTAGAAGAGAGCCTGTGTCGTCTGGCAGCGCAAGGAAGGGCTAGGCGCGTGTCTGCCCCGGGTGATGCAGCGCAGCTGATGTGGGCTGACCCAGCCGTTTTGCGGCGCGTGCGTGCCCGTTCTCTTGCGGCGGCTCGCAAGGCGGTGGAGCCGGTGAGTCAAGAAGCCTACCTGCGCTTTCTCTTCGATTTGCAGGGCATCGGCGTTGCCTTCGACACGGACAGCCTCGATCGACTGGCGGAGGTTATTGCGCAGTTCGAGGGCGTTGCTCTCCCGGCGTCTCTCTGGGAGTCCGCTGTGTTTCCTGCGCGGGTCAGAGCATATCAGCCTGCCCTGCTCGATGAGTTATTGAGCGAGGGCGAGGTGATATGGGTCGGCGGTACCGATGCGGACGGTCATCGGGTCGTTTCATTCTATCCCGCTGACTCGCCGCTGTGTCCGGTTCGTGCGCCTTGGTATGCGGGCGGTGAGCAGGCGAAGATCGCTGAGGCAGCGTGGCAAGGCGGCGTATCGTCCGATCGCTTCACATTCGTGCGCGCTTCCTGTGCCGGTCAGCACGGTCAGCAGACCAGCGCTCCACCGCCTGCGCCCCGTCGCGCCATGAGTCGCCGATCGATGCGGCGCTATTCCGAGCTGTCCGCTGCGCGTCGGGCAGCGCGCGAGCGGGTGGTTGCCCGCAGCGCCCACGATGCGGCTTTCGCTGGTACCTGGTGGGCGCTTAAGGCGCTGCCAACAAACGATACCATGCGTGCGCTCGAGATGGTCGATTCCCTCTTGGAGCGATTCGGCATCATTGCGCGCGACATCGCGTTAGGGGCAGGAGTGCCAGGCGGTTTGAGCGGCATCTATCCGGTATTGCGAAGTCGGGAAGATGCGGGGGAGCTTTTGCGCGGGGCATTCGTCGAGGGGCTTGGCCCTGCGCAGTTCGCGTTGATGGATTCGATCGAGCGCATCCGCTCCTTCGCAGATGCATCGGATGATGCCACCATCGTTCTCGATGCGGATGATCCGGCGAATCTGTTCGGGGCTGGCCTTGCGTGGCCGGATACGGGCAGTGCGAAACGGCTCGTACGTCGCAGTGGCGCCCTGGTCGTTTTCTGCGATGGTCAGCTGGTCCTCTACGCCAGCGCACACGCTCGCGACCTCATATCCTTCGATGCTGATGAGGCCTTGCTCGTGCGGGCGATTCGTGCTCTTGCAGATGAGCTGCGCGCGCGGCTGCGGCGTCCGGGCGCTCTGCGGGAGCGCATACAGGTGCGCACCTTTGACGGTCAGCCTGTGTTGGATAGTCCTGCTGCTGGCATGTTGGAGGAAGCGGGCTTCGCGCGCAACGGTCTTGAGTTGCGCCTGTACGCGCAGCTTTCCTGAGGCATCTTGCCTGAGCGAAGGCGCGACGCGCGCTGCCGTCTCAGCGCAGCTGTGCGCAGATGCGTGTCAGGATGGCCACCATCTCATCGATATCGGCATCGGTGCAGATGAGCGGAGGGAGAAAGCGCAAGGTCTGTGGTCCGGTCGCATTGATGACCAGTCCCGCCTCCAGCGCGGCATCCACCGCTTGCGGAGCCGAGAGCCCTTCATCGAGATCGACTCCTACCATGAGCCCGCGCCCGCGCACGGCACGTACGCCCGGTATCGTTTCCAGGCGCTGGCGCAAAGACGAGCCACGCTCGTTCACGTTCGCCGCGATGGCTGGATCCGAGAGCTCCCGCAACGTTGCACGCGCAGCTGCCATGGCAAGGTTGCTGCCGCCGAACGTGGAGCCATGCGTGCCTGGTGTCAAAACCTCGCCGAGCTCATCGCGTGCCGCGCAGGCGCCGCAAACCATGCCTGAGGCGATTCCTTTCGCCATCGTGACCACATCGGGTACGATGCGCGCGCTTTGGAAGGCGAAGGCATCGCCGGTACGGTAGATACCGCATTGCACTTCATCGCAGATCAGCAGCGCATCTGCCTCGCTGGTCAAGCGACGCGCCTCTTGCAGAAACTCAACAGTGCAAGGATGCACCCCTGATTCTCCTTGAATGGGCTCGAGCATCATCGCGCATATCTGACCTGAAAAGCGCGCGAAGAGCTCCTGGAGCGCATCTATATCGTTGATGGGGGTGTATACGAACCCTTCTGGAAGAGGCTCGAAGCCATGCTGGAGGCTGCTTTGACCGGTTGCCGTCAAGGTGGTCATGGTGCGCCCGTGGAAGCTCTTCACCAGCGTGACGATCAACGATGGCGCCCTCATCTCTTCGTCGCGCGCCTTTGTTTGCTTGTGTGCATGCAGCCGCGCCAGCTTGATGGCGCATTCGTTGGCTTCGGCGCCCGAGTTCGCGAAGAAGGTCTTCCACGTATGATGGGAGGCCGCGTCAAGCCCTGCGTTGAGCATGTCGCTGAGGCCTCGCGCAACCTGCCCGCGGTTCTCGATATAGAAGTAATTGCTCACATGAATGAGCTGCTCAGCTTGGGATCGAAGAGCGGTAACCACCGCAGGGTGGCAGTGGCCCAAGCTGCACACGCCGATGCCAGAGAGGAAGTCAAGGTAGCACTTGCCAGTGCTGTCGGTGAGATGCATGCCGCTGCCGGAGACGAACTCGACCGGCTTGCGCGCGAAGGTGGGCATCACATATTCGGTTTCTAGCTGTTGTTGCTCATCAAGGCTCGGGGTGCTCATCGATCTGCCTTTCGATTGCGATGTTCGTATCAGTTGCCGGTATGCGTCGTATCTGCGTTCTCGAGCAGTTTCGATGCGAATCGGCCCAGACGTGCTGGATCGAATCCGGAGGCGGGGCCAACGCCGGTGATCATGGTGCCGATCCCCTTGTTGGTGAGGGTCTCGAGCAAAAGCGCGTGCGGGGTAGTGCCGTTGATGATATGCGCTCGTTGCACGCCAGCATCAAGGGCGGTAACGCAGCTTTCCAGCTTCGGGATCATGCCAGTGGATATCTCGCGGGCGGCAACCATGGCTCGCGCCTCATCCGCCGTCATGCGAGCGACGAAGGTGTCCTCGTTGGGGAAGTCCTCGTACAGTCCGTCCACATCGCTCAAGAAGATGATCTTGTGCGCCCCGATGGCAGCGGCGATATGACCTGCTGCAACATCGGCGTTGACGTTGAACCAGCCGCCCTGCGCATCTATCGCCACCGAGGCGATCACCGGGATGTAGTCATCGGCAATGAGGTCTTCGATGAGCTGTTCGTTCACGCGGGTGATACGCCCCACGCGCCCCAAGCGCGCATCGGCTTGCTCGGCTTCCATGATGCCAGCATCAGCGCCGGAGAGTCCAACCCCCATATTGCCGTGGCGGTTCATAGCGCGCACGAGGTCTTGGTTCACTTTGCCCATCAGCACCGTGCGCACCAGTTCCATGGCTTCGTCGCTGGTGACGCGCTGCCCTTCTGCGAACTCCACCGGGAGATTGGCTGTTTCCATGGCAGCGCTGATGGCCTTACCGCCGCCATGCACGATGACCGGATTCACGCCGATGATCTTGAGCAGCACGATATCGGCCATGACCTCAGCGCGCAGCTGCTCGTTGACCATGGCGGCACCGCCGTACTTGATGACGATGGTTTTGCCGGTCACATTCTTGATCCAGGGCATGGCCTCGGAGAGCACTTCTCCTGTTAGGGTGGAAACACCGTGGGGTCTTGTTTGTCGATCGTATTGCATAGCGCTCATTTCGTCAGGGTCAGGAGCGGTAATCCGCATTGATGTCGATGTAGGAATGGGTGAGGTCGCACGTCCAGAGGGTCGCTGCGTGCTCACCGGCGCCCAAATCTGCCTCAAGGACGATCTCGCTGTTCTCGAAACGCTTGCGCGCTTCGGCCTCATCGAAGGGCTGTGCCATGCCTGCACGACAGACGGGAAGCCCCATGATGTCGATATCCACCTTGTGCTGATCGAATCGCGCGCCAGATTTGCCCAACGCTGCGGCGATGCGTCCCCAATTGGCATCGCGACCAGTTACAGCCGTCTTCACGAGGGGAGAGTTCGCCACTGCGCGCGCGGCGACATCGGCCTCATCGGCGCTAGCGGCCCCACGTACGTGTACGGTGACAAGTTTGGATGCCCCTTCACCATCGCGTGCCATAGCGCGCGCAAGGGCAACGCAGACTTGCGTGAGCGCTTTTTGAAACGCCTCGTATGCTGCGCTTCCGACGGAAAAGGGCGCCATGGTGTCTGCTGCGGCTCCCGAGGCCATCAGGATGCACGTGTCGTTCGTGGAGGAATCGGAGTCAACGGTGACCTTGTTGAAGCTTGCTGCTGTGGCCGCATGGAGCGCCTTATGCAAGACGGCGGGTGCGAGGGGAGCGTCGGTCGTCAAAACCGCGATCATGGTCGCCATATCAGGCATGATCATGCCTGATCCCTTCGCCATGCCGCCTACGGTGAACGTGGTGTTCTCAACCTGAAAGGTGACCGCGCATTCCTTCTCTACCGTATCGGTGGTCATGATGGCGCACGCCGCATCGGTACCGCCTTCGCGGGAGAGCTTCGCTGCTGCCTCGGGCACGCCGTGGCGGAAAGGCGTAAGCGGCAGCGGTACGCCGATCACCCCCGTTGAGGCGACCAGAACATCGCGCGGGGGTATTTCGAGATGCTCAGCGACGATCTCGGCTGCCGCCTCAGCCGTGCGCACGCCTTCTTCGCCGGTGGCCGCATTCGCGTTGCCGGAGTTCACGATCACGGCTTGTGCTGTTCCGTAGCTCTCGCCGATGACGCCACCGAGACGATCTCGGCTGACGCGCACTGGTGCCGCGCAAAAGGCGTTGCGCGTGAAGACGGCTGCGGTCGGGCATGGCGCTTGAGCAGCCACGATGGCCATGTCGAGCCGATGGGGGTTTGCGCGAAACCCGGCGTGGATGCCAGCAGCGGTGAATCCTCGAGCAGAGGTCACGCCACCGCCCGCTTTGAACGGAAAACCGAAGGCTGCCGCGTAGGTATCATGCGTTATGCTCATAGTGGTCCTCATACTGCGAGCGCGACGGTATCAAGGCCCGCGCTCTGGTCTTCGCCGAAAATGATGTTCGCGCATTGTACCGCTTGACCAGCAGCACCCTTGCCCAGATTATCAAGAGCGCACACCGCGATGACCGATCGCGCCGCCTCGTGCACGGTCACGCCGATGTGCGCGCGATTGGTGCCCGCGACGCTTCTGGTTTGCGGGAAGGTTCCTGGTGCCAAAACGGTGACGAAGGGGGAATGCGCATAGGCTTCCGCATAGATGCGCACGAGTTCTTCGGTGGTGATGCTGATGGTGGCGCCAAGGGGCATAGTCACCGTTGAGAGCAGCCCGCGGTTCATGGGTGCCAGATGCGGTGTGAAAACCAGCCGATCGCCCAGACCGAGTATCTGAGCTATCTCGGGGGTATGACGATGGGTGCCCACGCCGTAGGCTTGCGCATCCTCGTTGACCGTGCAGAACTGGTTGCGCGCATTGGGGCTTTTGCCTGCGCCGCTGATCCCCGAGATGGCATCGGCTACGACCGCGCCCTGCTCGGCTATCAGGCCTGCCTGCAAAGCGGGAAAGGCTGCAAGCGATGTGGCAGTAGGGTAGCACCCGGCACAGGCGACAAGGGCAGGGCTGCCCTGGTTTCTCTGGGCAGCTGCCCGTGCGAGCTCATCTCCGGTGATCTCAGGCAGTCCGAACGCTGCGCGGGCAAGCAGGTCAGGGTGCGTATGAGCCGTGTCGTACCAGTGTTCGTAGACGGCGGCATCTTTGAGGCGGAAATCAGCGGAGAGGTCGATCACGTTGACCCCGGCATCAAGGAGGGCGGCGGCGCTGTCAAGGGCTGCCGTATGAGGAACCGCGAGAAACACCGCGTCGCAGTGGGCGAGGTCGGGCGTATCGTTGGCGGAGAAGCGCAGGTCGGTCATTCCGGCAAAGGCGGGATAGCGCTCCGCCACAAGCGCTCCCGCATAAGCATCGGAGGTGACCGTGGTCACGCGAAACGTAGGATGAGCGAGAAGAAGGCGTACGAGCTCGATGCCCGCAAATCCTGCTGCCCCTACAACGCCAACCCGGTATTCCATGCTGCTCACCTGCTCACCTTGATCTGTATCACGTTCTGAAGATTATATACGCAACGGACACGCGCCGGGCCTTCTTGCAGGGAGTTCGGTCGCGGTGATGGAGATGGAGCGGCACGCGCGCGGAGATGGTGCGAATGCACTACACTGGAGACGGTATGCTACGGACGGTTTTTTTGAGAAAGTAGGCGGACTATGTCGGGTATAAAGGGTATGACGGGCGTGCGGATGCGTATGGCCATGGTCGCGCTTGCGATGGCGGTGTTGCTCGCTTGTGCGGGATGCGCAGGGTCGCAGACGTCATCTTCAAGCGAGAGTTCATCGGCTTCCAGTGAAGCAGTCGCGCAGGCTACTTCTATCGCGGTGAGCGTATCGGTGACGGGTCCTGCAGACGAGGTCATGCTCGCACCGGCGGTCATCTCTCTCGAAGAGGACAGCACCGCTCTTGAGGCGCTCCAGGCAAGCGGGCTTGATGTGACGGTGACCGAGTCGAGCTTCGGTCCGTTCGTCGAAGCGATAGACGGGGTTGCCGGTGAGGGTTCGGCCGGATGGACCTATACCGTGAACGGAGAGATGCCGCAGGTGTCGGCAGGAAGCTGCGTGGTATCCGATGGTGATGCTGTTGCATGGACCTACGCGGACGCCTCGGACGTCTCGTAGGTAAGGAGCGCGCATGAAGATGCAGAGCGGGCGCGACGCCTTTGAAGCGGCTCAGCAGGTGCGGCGTGCGGTGTTCATGGAAGAGCAGGGGTACCAAAACGAGTTCGACGCGATCGACGAGGACGATCGGTGCGTTCATGTGGCGCTCGTTGAAGGGGGGAATCCGCTCGGGTGTGCTCGTGTGTTTCCCGTAGAGCTGGAGCCCGATTGCGAAACGGCCCCCGGCCGATGGGTGTTTGGCCGTCTTGCGGTTATGCCCCAGGTTCGTAAGGGAGGTCTTGGCTCCGAGTTGCTCGTTGAAAGCGAACGCATCGTTCAGAGCCGGGGCGGCACCGAACTGCATCTGCATGCGCAGTGCCAAGCCCAAGGATTCTACGAGAAGCATGGTTATGTGCCCTATGGGGAGATCGGGTACGATGAGGGGGAGCCGCATCAGTGGATGATGAAGCGGCTCTAGCGCGTTCGTTCGGGTAGAAGCACCTTCTCACCCGACATAGTCGGCATCGATGACCACGTTGTACTCATAGGCGGGATACGCGCTCTTCATACGATCGATGACGCCGGTGCGCACCGCTTCGTTGTCGGCGCGAAACTCTAAGACCAAGTCGAAGGTGACCAGCTTGCGCTGCTCGTCCACGTAGAACCCATGCACTTGCAAAACGTCAGGATAATCCTCGACGATCTCATGGAGCGTGCGGCGCATGGGCTTGTAGCGATCGTGCGGATTGGCCGCATAGACGCCGATGGTGATGATGATACGGAATTCCCTGTACACATCCTCTGAAATGCGCCGTGTGAGCTCGTGTATCTGGGCGGCTCGCATATCGTCGTCCACTTCGATGTGCGCTGCGCCGATCATCTCGTTAGGGCCGAAGTCGTCAAGGATGATATCGTAGGTTCCCAAAACGCCGTCGTAGCTTGAGATGAAGCTCTTGAGTCGAGTACCCAAGCCGTTGTCGCAACGTGCGCCGAGAATGGGACTGACCGCTTCGCGCAAGATGTCGCATCCGCTCTTGAGAACGAACAGCGAAATGATGACGCCGATAGCGCCATCGATGTTCACCTGCCAGATCAACGCGACGAGCGCGGCTACCAGGGTGCCCGCCGTCAGAATAGCATCGTTGTCCGAATCAACGCCGGATGCGCTGAGCGCACTGCTGCGGAGGGTCTTGCCGCGCCGTTTCAGGTAGATGCCGATCCCCACCTTCACCAGGATGCTCGCTATGATGACGATCAGCGTGAACGTGCTGTAGTCAGGATCGGTTGGCCAGATGACCTTCACGGCAGCCTCCCAAAGCGAGATGCCGCCAGCTATCAGGATGATGACGGCGATGGCAAGGGAGGTCATGTACTCCATGCGTCCAAACCCGAAGGGGTACTGGCGCGAGGCTCTGCGAGCGGCCAGTTTCGTGCCTATGATGGTGATGACTGACGAGAGAACGTCGGTAGCGTTGTTCACGGCATCGAGGATGATGGCGATGGAGTGAGCCGCCAGGCCAACGAGCAGCTTGAAGGCGACGAGCACCACATTGCCGACAATGCCGACGATGCTCGCCTGCACGATGTTGCTCTCACGCCTTTTCGCGTTACGAGAGATGTCCTGTGCTTGCTCCATGTGCTGCTCCTTGCGCATTGCGTAGATCGAAGCGATGTCGTGCTTCCTCTACCGTGCCTCTCTATTGTGCCGCAAAGCGCTTTGCGGGAAGCGCTGCGATCGCATCTGATATGCTGATGTTGACGAGATGCTCTTGAAGTGCGAAGAGGCGGTGGGAGTATGGATGAGGGCAGTGGATGCGCTCATGCGGCGCCGAAGGTGTTCGTAGTGGAAGATGATGCGGCCTTGCTCGATGGGCTCGAGCGGCTCTTGCGCCTGCAAGGCTTCGCGGTCGAGCACTGCGTTTCTTTTTCAGAAGCGGCAGCTGAGGTGCTCGCGGCAGAGGTGGACTGCGTCGTGCTCGATCTGCGGCTGCCCGATGCTGACGGCTTGCAGATCTGCCGCGATATCCGCGCGGTCTCCAAGGTTCCGATCATCATGTTGACCTCATCGGAGAGCGAATTCGACGAGGTGATGGCGTTCGGCCTGGGCGCAGATGACTTCGTGACCAAGCCGTACCGCCCAGCAACCCTGCTCGCGCGCATCCAGAGCGTGCTGCGTCGTCAGGCAACCACTGGCACGCCCGTTCTGGAGCATGCAGGCGTGCGGTTGGATATGGCGTCGGGCGTCGTGTCGTATGAAGGCGCCTCGCGGGAGCTCTCGCGCAACGAGCAGCGCATCTTGCAACTGCTGTTGCGCAATGTCGGCAGCGTAGTGAGCCGCCAGCAGATCATGGCCGATCTTTGGGAAACCGATGAATTCGTTGACGATAACACGCTCACGGTCAATGTGAACCGTCTGCGCAAGGCGTTGAACGCTATCGGAGCGCCGGAGGATTTCGTCAAGACGCGCCGCGGGATGGGATATTCGGTATGAGCGAAGCAGATGCTCCACGATTCACCTTCAGGGGATACCTTGCTGAGCGCTGGATCGCTTTGGTAGCGCTCGCTGTCTGCGAAGGTGGAATTGCGGCCATGGGCACCATCATGGGGTTGACCCGCGATGGGTCCGCCGCTTTGTGCGTGTTCGTCGGGCTTGTCGCGGCAAGCGTGCTCGTGCTCGACTTCATACGCCGCCGCCATTTCTGGAAGCAAGCTTCGGTCATGCTCGAGATGATGGATGAGACGAACCAGATGCAATCGTTTCTCGATGAGCCGGGGTTTCTCGAGGGCAGAATAGCGTATGCGATAGCCGAGCGCATGGGGGACTGCGGGCACGCTGAGATGCAGAGCGTCCAGCTCGAAGCAGCTGGCTATCGGGATTACATCGAACTGTGGATACATGAGGCTAAGACCCCTATCGCGGCGGCAAAGCTGATCCTTTCGCGCATGCAAGGGGAAGAGAGCGATGCGCTCTCGCGTGAGGTGGAGCGCATCGAGGATGAGGTGGAACAGGCGCTCTATTATGCCCGGTCGACCTCTGTGCGCAGCGATTATGCCATTCGCGAGGTCAACTTAGGCGAAGCGGTGCGCGAAGCATGCAAGCGCCATGCTCGGTTCCTGATCGAGCGGCAAGCTATTCCAAGCATACGCATTCCCACTGATGCGACCGTGCTCGCCGATCGGCCGTGGCTCGTATTCATGGTGGGACAGGTGGTGGTCAATGCGGCCCAATATGGCGCGCATACCATCTCGTTCGTGAGCACCGAAGAGGGCGTGGGCACCTCGCGCGAGCACACCGTGCTCGAGGTGGCCGATGATGGATGCGGCATTCCCGCTGAAGACGTACCGCGCGTCTTCGATCGCGGTTTTACGGGCCGCAATGGGCGTGCTCGTGGCAGTGCGACCGGCATGGGGTTGTATCTGGTCGCCAGCATGTGCGAGCAGCTTGGGGTGGGCGTGCGCCTTGCTAGCGAAGAGGGCATTGGCACGCGCGTTATCTTCACGTTTCCGCACGATCGTCGTCGCGCACACGTGACAGGGATGTAAGCCAGCTGTAAGCCGATTCGATGGCAGCCCGCAGGCGCAGAGCGCATAGTGGCAACATCGGATCGAAGGAGGAAATCATGGCAGAAACGGTAGCTCAGCCTCAGGGCATGCATGCGGCATCAGCGACAGCGTTGGCGGTGCGCCAGCTCAGGAAATCCTACGGCACGCGCGACTCTATCACCAATGCGCTCGATGGGGTGAGCTTCGATGTGGAATCCGGCGAGTTCGTCGGTATCATGGGGCCGAGCGGCTCGGGTAAGACCACGCTGCTCAACTGCGTATCCACGATCGACAAGGCAACGAGCGGCCAGATTGTCGTGGGCGGTCAGAACATCATGGGCATGCGTCGCGCCGCTCTTGCGAAGTTTCGACGCGAGCAGCTGGGCTTCATCTTCCAAGATTTCAACCTTCTTGAAACGTTGACCGCGTTCGAGAACATCGCCTTATCGTTGACGATCAAACATGTGTCGCCCGCAAAGATCAGTCAGCGCGTCGAGCAGGTAGCGGCAAGCCTCGGTGTGACGCAGGTGCTCCAAAAATACCCTCACCAGATGTCCGGTGGCCAGAAGCAGCGTGTGGCGGCGGCGCGCGCGATCGTGGGCGACCCTAAGCTCATTTTGGCCGACGAGCCAACAGGCGCGCTTGATTCGCGCTCGGCCACCGTGTTGCTTGAGACGCTGGAGATGATGAATGAGCGCATGGGGGCCACCATCATGATGGTCACGCATGATTCGTTCGCGGCATCCTTCGCAAGCCGCGTGCTCTTCATCAAAGATGGCAAGCTTTTCAATGAGATACGCCGGGGCAATGCGACGCGCAGCGAGTTCTTCCAGCGCATCGTCGAGGTGGTGAGCTTCTTGAGCGGAGAGGCGATGGAGGCAGTTGAGACGGTGGAGGCAGTTGGGGTTGAGAACCGTTCGGCAACAGCTTAGATGAGCCAGTCAACAGCTCAGCTAGATCTCCATATGCGCGGGAGCGAGGGCCTATCCTGAAGGGGCAGGTGGCGTGCGTGCGCGTGCGCGAACCGGAGAACATCAGGATCGGAGGCACATCATGAGAAAAGAAGCCATCAGAGAGTTGTCGCAGCGAGTGCATTTCAGCAGTGGATTCGATGCGAAGCGGTTCAAGCAGGCGAGTGGTCCATCCGTTTCTATCTATATGCCTATCCAGCATGCCGAGCGCGAAGAGCGTCGCGACGAGTGGAACCGTATCGAATTCAAAGATCTGACGAAGCAGGCGCGCGTGCAACTGGCGGAGCGTTTTCCCGATGCGCGGCAGTATGCGGGCATCATGGAGCTTCTTGACTACATTCTCGACCATGGGGATCTGTCGCTGTGGCTTGAGGCTGACAAATCGTTAGGCTTTCTCGTCAACAACGATGAAGCTGACGTCTTCAACATGGATGTAGCGGTCGATCCGCTCTCGATCGTGGACGATCATTTCTACATGGGGCCGCTCATGCAGAATGCGGAGCACGATCGCGTGGCATACAAGTTCTTGTTGCTCAATGCCGATTTCTTCAGCGTGCTCGATGGTGACGAGCAGCAGGTGCGCTACGAGCAGCTTCCTGACGAGATAAAGCAGTATTTCGCCGAGATGTTCCCTGCGACGTTCAATGGCGACACCTCAGTGCTTGATTACTATAGCCTTGAGGGCCATGAGTCGCCGTATCACGACCACCGCTCCCGCAATGATGTGAAGAAAGAGGAAGCGGAGAAGTTCTTCCGCGCGGTGGATAAGGCCATGTGCGCCATGACCGAAGGCGATGACACGCCGGTGATCCTCGTGACGCTGCCGGAGCACGAGCATGCGTTCCGCGAGATCGCCACGTTCAAGACGCTGTTGCCACAGGGCATCAACAAGGATCCGCGCACGCTTTCGGGCACCCAGTTGGTGAAGATGGCATGCGAGGTTCTCGGGGAGTAGAAGGCGGTGCACGGCGTTCGGGCAGCTTGGCGTAGAGGGCTGCCTGATGGTAGGCGATGGCAGGAGGCTTTACGAGAAGCCTTGAGTCGTCGCTTCTTGAGAAGATGCTCTGGATGTAAGAAGGCCGGACCGCCTCGTGGCTCGGCCTTCTTTTGCGGAGGTATCGTTGTGCGATGCCTCAGATGAACGAGGTTGGGATGCTAGCGCGCAAAGGGGGTAGGGGCCATGAGCTTGGCGCTGCCTCTCCGGGAAGAGGGCCCGCGGTCATGCGTGTCATCGATTTCGATGTGCGCGAGCATGGCGGCCACCGCATCGCAGCCATCAGTGCCAGCGCATTTCTTTGCGCAATGGGCGCAGCCTCCCGACGCTTCGTTACCGTCACCGCAGTCGCACATGCCGCGTTTGACGAGTCGTCGTACGGCAAGAACCGCTGCGGCAAGGATGCCAGCTAGCAAGATGACAGTAGAGGGCGTCATGGTCAGTTCGAGCATCCGTATCCCTTCCTTTGAAGCTAGGCAGCGGTGTGAGCGTCGAGCGTTGCCTGGGCCTTCCGGTTTTCATCCTTGTTGTACTTTGGCATGGGCCTGAACAGCTGGAAGAGCATGCCGACCAGCAGCAGGATCGCAATAACGGTCCAGACGTTGAACATAACATCGCCGGTGATGAGACCGCCCAGCTGATAGATGATGAGCGCCACCACCCAAGCAAAGGCTGTCATATAGCCAATAGCAGCCCAGGTCCATTTGGCGGAGCGCATCTGATTGCGGATGGCGCCCATGGCGGCAAAGCATGGTGCGCACAGCAGATTGAAGGCGCAAAATGCCATGATCGCAACGCTGGTGCCGCCCATCATGGTGGCAAACGACATCCAGATGGTGGGGTCGTCTTCACCCACTTCACCAAGGCTGGTGATGATGCCGACCGTGGCTACCACGTTTTCCTTCGCTACCAGGCCCGTGATGGAGGTGACGGTACCCTCCCAGTTACCGAAGCCCAGCGGTGCGAAGATCCAGGCGAGTCCGTTGCCGAGGCCAGCCATCAGGCTGTATTGAATGTAGTCGTCCATCTCGGTGTCAAGAAGTCCGAACGCGCCCTCGTACACACCGAATTGCAACAAGAACCAAATGACGATGGATGAAAGGAAGATGATCGTGCCGGCCTTCACGAGGTAGGCCTTCACGCGCTCCCACATGGACAGCAGAACGTTTTTCACCGTGGGCAGGTGATAGGCGGGTAGCTCCATGATGAACGGTGCCGCGTCACCTGCGAAAGCACGCAGTTTTTTGAGCATGATGCAGCTGATGATGATGGCGGCCAGCCCGAGGAAATAAAAGAGGGGAGCGACCCACCAGGTGCCTTCGTAGAAGCTTCCAGCCAGCGCGCCGAACACGAGCGCGATGATGGGCAGCTTCGCGCCGCAGGGGATCATGGTGGTGGTCATCACCGTCATGCGGCGGTCCTTCTCGTTCTCGATGGTCTTGGTGGCCATGACCGCAGGTACGCCGCAGCCGCTGGCGATGAGCATAGGGATGAACGATTTGCCCGACAGGCCGAAGCGACGGAAGATGCGGTCCATGATGAACGCTACGCGCGCCATGTATCCGCAGCCCTCCAGAATGCCGAGCAGGATGAACAGGATGATCAGCTGGGGGACGAATCCGATCACCGCGCCGACACCGGCAAGGATGCCGTCGATGATGAGGCTTTGCAGCCACGGTGCGCAGTCGATGGCGGTAAGCCATTCTTCGACCACCACGGGGATGCCGGGATGCCACAGACCGAACTCAGCTGGGTCGGGTTCCTCGGCGCTCACTGCCTTGAGGAAGGTGGCGGCGTTGACGGTCTCTTCGGTCACTTCGCCGGTGTCCTCGTCCTCCACTTCCATGGTGCCCATGATACCTGCGGCGCGCGCGTCATCCATGAACGCATCGAAACCCTCTTCGGCTTGCGCGTATGCGGCAAGATCGGCGCTCTCGGCATCTTCGGCGGGCTCTTCTAGGGCAAGGAACGCCTCAGCGGGCTCAATGTCAAGACCGTCTTCTTCGGCGGCCTCAAGGTAGGCGCCGATCATCTCTTGCTGAGCCTCGAAATCACCGGTGGCTTCATCGTATTCTTCGGTGTTGGTGTAGAGCCAGCCATCGCCGAACAGGCCGTCATTGGCCCAATCGGTCGCAATGGTGCCGACCGTGGAGACGCTGATGAAGTACACCAGAAACATCACCACGATGAAGATAGGGATGCCCAGCACGCGGTTGGTGACGATGCGGTCGATCTTTTGGGTGGTGGTCATGCCGCGTGTCGTGCGCTTCACGCAGGTGGTGCACATATTGCTGATCGCATCGTAACGCTCGTTGGTGATGATGGACTCAGTGTCGTCGTCCATGACCGTCTCGAGCGTGGCGCGTATCACAGCGATCTTCGAGAGGTCTTCGGCGGGCAGCTGGAGCTTGTCTGTGGTGAGTTGTTCGCCTTCGAGCAGCTTGATGGCCGTCCAGCGCATCTCGCGTGCAGGGACGCGGTCGCCTATGATGTCGATCACCTTGTTCAGCGATGCTTCCACATCATCAGCGAAGCGCATCTTGGTGGCGGGCACCTTGTCAGCATCTGCCAGCTCACGCGCTTTGGCGACCACCTCTTCGGTGCCGCGACTCTTGAGCGCCGAGAGGGGCATGACCGGGCATCCTAGATCTTCGGAGAGCTGGTCGATGTCGATCTGGTCACCGTTCTTCTCGACAAGATCCATCATATTGAGCGCTATGACGCACGGCAGCCCCAAATCGAGTATCTGCGTGGTCAGGTAGAGGTTGCGCTCCAGATTGGTGGCATCGACAATATTGATGACGGCATCGGGGGCGTCGCTCATCAAGTAGTCGCGCGTGACGATCTCTTCAGGTGTGTAGGGGGACAACGAATAGACGCCCGGCAAGTCCGTGATCGTTACATCCTTGTCGCGTCGGTAGGTGCCCTCTTTCTTGCTGACGGTGACACCGGGCCAATTCCCGGTGTATTGATTTGTGCCGGTCAGATCGTTGAACAGCGTTGTTTTGCCGCAGTTCGGATTGCCGGCGAGCGCGATGCGTATCGCCATAGTGCTTAGTTCCCTTCTGAATCCCCTAAGTTAGCTTTAGTTAACTTGCTTTCAAAAAAATAGCCGTTCAGTCCACGAGCACATGCTCTGCTTCGGCCTTGCGCAGTGATACCTCGGTGCCGCGCACGGTGACCTCAATGGGATCTCCTAAAGGTGCCACCTTGCGCACGAGCACAGGGGTCCCCTTGGTGAGCCCCATGTCCATGATGCGGCGGCGCAGCGCCCCTTCGCCCATCAAGCGGCGTACCGTGGCGGTTTCGCCAATGGGTACCTCACGTAGCGTTTTTCCTTGGTCGGTCATAGTCCTCCTTGCGTGTTCTTCTAACCGGCGATGATCTTGGAAGCCGCAGACCGGTCCAGCGCCACCTGCGCGCCTTTGACCTCAACGATCAGGTTTCCCGACAGCTTGTTGACCACGCGCACCGGCGCACCTGCGACGAAACCCAGGTTTTCCAGATGATGGTGGATCTCGTCGTTGCCGCGCACCTTGATCACGCGAGCCTGCTCGCCTGCTTGCAAAAAGGTGAGGGGCATCTGATGGGCGGCGTGCCCTTTGGGCTGCGCGGTGAACGCTGCGTCTTCGACGGCCATCGCACTGTGCATGTCATACCTCCGATACTGAAGTTAGCCTCAGCAAACAAAGCGACTATAGCACTCGGAATTTTGGTTTGCAACCGTGGTTAACTTTTTCGATCGACTCTTGTCGTAGGCGGTCTGAACGGCGCAGAGGCTTCAAAGGAACTGCCATAGTGGAGGTAGGTGCGCTCGCTGAGCGTGATACGGCATGCGCACAGAATGCAAGGACGGAAGCGAGGGATTCGGGTGGACAGCGCGGCGCTGGAGGTGCCGAAGAAGGGCAGCGGTGGCGCATCTGATGTTTTTTCTCCACAAGATATTGCGTTTTCCGCTATCATAAGAGACTATTTCCGCTGGAGATGAGCGCTTCGGTGCTTGTGCGGCGCATCGCAACGGAGAATACGCGCGGAAGCATTTCAACGGAGAAGCCAGAAAGGGACTACGGGACATTTTGGTACTGAACCTCTTGAAAAAAGGCTCGTATGCATGCATGTCTATCGTGTTGGCGTTCTCTCTGAGCGTCTTCGCGGTTATCCCCTCCTACGCTGAGACCGAAAACGAAGCGGTGCTCAATGAGGCTCAGCAGCGTCTCGATCAGATCTCTACCGAATATGAAGCATTGAGCGCTGAGATCAACGAAATGCAGACGCAGATCGACGAGTTGGCGGTGCAGGTGCTCGATGCGCAGCAAGCCATGATGGAAGGGCGCGCGGCGTTAGGCTCCACGGTGCTCTACGAATACCGTGGCGGCTCCATCTCTACCATCTTGGGCGTTTTGATGGGATCAACCGATATCGCTGAGCTCACGCGCAATGTTGGGTACGTGAACCAGATCATGGATCACCAAGCCGAAGAGATCAACACTCAAAAAGAGCTCAAAGAGCAGTTCACGAAAGTATCCGACCAGCTTACTGCTCAAAAAGACGAGCAGGATGAGAAGCTGGAAGAGTTGGCTACTAAACGCGAAGAGGCCACGGCGGTGGTCGAAGAGGCCAGCGTGAAGGTCGAGGCCGACAACGCCCGTATCGAGCAGATGCGCAAGCAGGCAGATCAGTTCATTTGGGGCGGAGTGAAGGAAGAACCCCAGCCTGAACCTGAGCAGAAGCCTGCGTCGTCGAGCAGTTCGTCAAGCAACAACGGCGGCGGTGGTGGTGGCTCATCCGCAGCGCCGGGCGATCTGTCCGGTTTCCGTTCGGTGGTCGCCTCTGCGTACGGCGGCAGCAGTGATCCGAGCACCGGTGCGGTGGCAACCACGGCTACCGGCGCAATCTGCAATGATAGCTCAATGGGTGTTGCCATTCCGCTTTCATGGAGCAACCGTGCTAGCTATTACGGCAAAACGGTGGAAATCGTCTATAACGGACGTTTGGTCTACGCCACCATCAACGACTGCGGCAACATGGATAAGTACGGTTGCGAGCTTGATCTGCAGCCCGGCGTATGGAAAGCGCTTGACCCCAGTTGCACCACGTGCAACCAGTGGGGTCACCGCAACGTCAAATACCGCGTTCTTTAAGAGATAAGGCGGCATCATGCCGCCCGCATTGCGCTATAGTAATCCGCACAGAAATTCGATTCGGTACGCGATGGCCCATGGTCGTCGCGTGCATGCACATATCGCGAAAGGGAAGAGGCGACCATGGCATTGACGGACGAACTTGAGGGGTTGCGCAGCGACACGCTTGAACGGGTGGCCCGTGCGGAGGACCTTGCGAGCCTGGATGAGGTTCGCGTGGCGGTCATCGGCAAGTCTGGAACCTTGACCAGCTATCTGCGCAATATGGGCAATGTTGCCAAGGAGGAACGGGCCGAGGTTGGCAAAGCGGTCAATGCGGCACGTCAGGCGGTAGAAGACGCTCTTGAGACGCGGCGCACTGAACTAGCTGCCGCCGAGCTTGATGCGCGCATTCAGGCGGGTGCGGTGGATATCACCCTTCCCGGACGTGCTCAGCAGATGGGCAGTCGCCATCTCATCAATCGCATGATAGACGAGCTCAACGACATCTTCTTGGGGCTCGGGTACACGGTCGAGTCCGGTTTTGAGGTCGAGACCGACTACTACAACTTCACGGCTTTGAACGCGCCTGCCGATCACCCGAGCCGCAGCATGCAGGACACGTTCTACGTGAAGGATCTCTCGGGTGACGCTGCCTCGGTGCGCGGCGAGAGCGACGTGCTGTTGCGCACCCAAACGTCCGGCGCTCAAGTGCATGCCATGGAAGACTGGGAGCTTCCGATCTACATGGTATCCCCTGGCAAGGTGTATCGGCGTGACGTGGCCGATCCGAGCCACCTTCCCCAATTCCATCAGATCGAAGGGCTCGTCGTGGATAAGGGCATCACGTTCGGCGATCTGAAGGGCACGCTGGAATACGTGTGTCGAGCTATCTTCGGACCCGATCGGCGCACGCGTTTTCGCGCGCACTATTTCCCTTTCACGGAGCCTTCCGCTGAGGTCGATGTGAGTTGTGCGGTGTGTGGCGGTGAGGGATGCCGCATGTGCAAGCATACAGGCTGGCTTGAGATCCTCGGCTGCGGCATGGTGGATCCGAACGTGTTGCGCATGAGCGGCATTGACCCTGAGGTATATTCCGGTTTCGCGTTCGGCTTTGGAATCGAGCGCGTGGCTGCGCTCAAATACAACGTGCCCGATCTGCGCATGCTGCTGGAGGGCGATATGCGCTTTTTGCGCCAGTTCTGATGTTGGGGCGGATGTGGTGAAGGGCCGATAGGGAAAGAAGTAGACGATGCTTGTTTCATTGAAATGGTTAAGCGAATACGTGAAGGTGCCAGAGGATCTGCAAGCGTTTTGCGATCGTCTGGACTTGACCGGCACTGGTGTAGAGGGCGTCGAGCAGGTAGGGGATGCGTTTGCCAACATCGTGACAGCGAAGGTGGTCGGCAAAGAAGCGCATCCTGGCTCTGACCATCTCTGGGTTTGCCAGGTGGATGTGGGAGCGTGCAACCTTGATGAGACTGGCCAGCCACAACCTTTGCAGATCGTCTGTGGCGCGCAGAATTTCAACACGGGCGATCATATCGTGACCGCGCTGATCGGCGCCGAGCTGCCGGGAGGCGTCAAGATCAAGAAGGGCAAGCTACGCGGTGTGGCATCGTGTGGGATGAACTGCTCTGAGCGAGAACTGGGCCTGGGGAGCGGGCATGACGGCATCATGATCCTGCCCGAGGATGCGCCAGTGGGCATGCCGCTGGCGGAGTATCTGGGAAAGAGCGATACGGTCCTCGACCTTGAGATCACACCGAATCGTCCCGATTGTCTTTCGGTGACGGGCATGGCGCGCGAAGTCGGTGCGATGTATCAAGAGGACTGGGCCGATCCTCTGTTGGATGCGGCAGCACGGTTGGGCCTTGCTGGCGAGGCGCCTGCCGATCGCGTGAGCGTGACGATCGAGGATGCGACGCGGTGTCCGCGCTACACAGCGCGGGTGATCCGTGGCGTGAAGATCGGCCCCTCGCCAGACTGGCTGGTTGAGCGTCTGGCGGCGCTTGGACAGCGCTCTATCAACAACATCGTGGATGTGACCAACTACATCCTGTTCTTGTACGGGCAGCCGCTCCATGCGTTCGACATGGAGAAGCTGGCGGATGCAGCGGGCAACGTGGATGTGGTGGTACGCGCTGCTCATGCGGGCGAGAAGCTGCAGACCCTTGATGGACAAGAGCGCGTGTTGAACGAGGACATGACCGTGATCGCCACACCGAGCGCCGGTGCGGTCGCGCTTGCGGGCGTGATGGGCGGTCTGGAAAGCGAAGTGACGGAAGAAACGACCGATATCTTCCTTGAGGCTGCGACGTTTCAGCCTGGTCGCACGAGCCGCACCAGTCGCAATTTGGGTCTGATATCCGAGAGCAGCATGCGCTACGAGCGCGGCGTTGACGACCATGGCATGCTGGAGCGCTCGGCGGCAGCGGCGGCGCTCATGGTGGAAGTAGCAGGGGGTCAGGTGGTGCCGCTTGCGGGCGAGGGCTTCATCGACGAATGGCCGCAGCCGAGCGAGGCACCTCATCTGACGTTCCGCATTAAGCGTTTCCAAGAGTTCGTCGGTGCTGATATCCCGTCCAGTTTCACGATGGATACGCTGCGGCGGTTAGGGTGTTCGGCGGAAGATACGGGAGAGGGCACGCTTGAGGTGATTGCTCCTACGTTCCGCCCCGACCTTGAGCGAGAGATCGACCTGTACGAGGAAGTGCTGCGCTTGTGGGGAATGGATCGCGTTTCCTCCACGTTGCCCGCAAGTCCCCATCGAGTAGGTGCTCGTACGCCGCGCCAGCTGATCAACATGAAGGTGAACGAGGTGCTTCGCGCGGCTGGTCTCAATGAGACCATGACCTATTCGTTCGCGGAGCCAGCTGACGTGCAGCGCCTTCGGCTGGAGGAAGGCGCGCTCGGCTTAGCGGTCGAGGTGCTCAACCCGCTCAACGCTGAGCAGTCGATCATGCGTCAAACGTTGCTGCCGGGGTTGTTGCGCTCGCTTTCCTATAATCAGAATCGCGGCGTACCGAACGTTCAGCTCTACGAGATAGGCACCGTGTTCACCGCGACCGAGGGTCGTAAAAATCCCAAGGAGCGTACGAAAGTGGCCAGTGTTCTCGCGGGCCATATGCTGGCGCGAACATGGAACAGTGATCCTGCTGCGTTTGACTTCTTCGATGGCAAAGGAGTGCTCGAGAGCCTTGCACGTGAACTTGCACTGCCCAAGGTGCGCTTCAAGGCTCTGGATGCCGATGAGGCGCCTTATTTGCAGCCGGGTCGTGCTGCGCAGATGCTCGCAGGTGGTATCGTCATCGGCTGGGTGGGCGAGGTGCACCCGCTTGTGAGCGCAGCTTTCGATGTTGACGGTACGGTGGTTGCCTTCGAGTTGGATATGGATGCGCTCCAAAAGGCGTCGCAGCCCGCGCGTCCCTTCAACGACGTTCCCGCCTTCCCGCCGATCGAGGTCGATCAGAACCTTGTGGTTGCCGAAGAGGTGACTCATGAGAAATTGGTGCAGGTGATGTCGTCTGCGGGTGGCAAGCTCTTGGAAAGCATTCGTCTGTTCGATGTGTATCGAGATGATGCGCGCGTGGGTGCAGGGAAAAAGTCCATGGCATATACGCTGACCTATCGTGCTCCCGATCGTACGCTGACCGCTGATGAGGTGGAACGCGCTCACGAACGTGTGGTGAAGAAGACCGCGAGCGCTACGGGAGCTGAGGTGCGCGGGTAGTTGCGCGATGCAAGGGCTTTTCTGTGCATGAGCGCGCACGCGCGCACTGAGAAGGTTACGCCATGGTAAAGGCAGTGTATCAGGCTCTTTGCGCTTGGCGCTCGGGGTCTCTTTCTTCATGCGCGCTGCCGATAATGAATTCCAGAGAGGCGCAGGCGATCGGACTGCGTCATGGCAAGCGAACTGGAAGAGGTGGTCGAGATGGCAACTGAAGAGAAGATCGGTCAGACCGAGGTATTCGACTCTTTCGAGTCGAACGTGCAGAACAAGATCTCAGAGCCGAAGGCGAAGGCGCAAGAAGCAGTAGCCGAGAAGGTGCGCGCTACTGAAGGCAAGTAAGCGCTTGCATTCGAGAGACGCTTGAAAAGAGCCCGTAGTCGGATGGCTGCGGGCTCTTTTCATATGCGCGATCGATCCCCTCGCGCAAGATCGGACACGCTTAAAACCGTGCTCATAGTGGTGGTGTGGATGATAACATCGCCTATTCTGCTTATACTTCTCTGGAGAGCGTTCTCATAAGGCCCTTTGCGCAGGCGCAATCGCTTTCGCAGGGAAGAGGGAAGGAGGGCGCATTCGCTTTTCATGGTTCGTGGTTCGAGTGGAAAGGAGCCTCCATGCTCTTCACGCTTCTCTCATCGGTGTCCTTCATTGCTTTTGTGGTGCTCGTTGTCGTTGCGGTGGGGATCCTCGTTGCGGGTATCTATGTGGTTCCGCAGCAAAGCGTCTATATCATTGAGCGCTTCGGCAAGTTCCACCGGCTTGCCGATCCCGGCATTCACGTGAAGATACCTCTGGTTGATCGCATTGCGACGAAGGTGTCCATGCGCATCCATCAGATGGATCAATCCGTGACCACCAAGACGGTCGACAACGTGTTCGTGAACCTGAATGTATCGGTGCAGTATCGCGTTGACGAAAAGAACATCGCGGCATCGTTTTATGAGCTGAGCAGCCCCGAGACGCAGATCCGTGCGTATGTGGAGGACAATATCCGCAATGCGGTGCCCACGCTCACCCTTGATGACGCCTTCGTGCAGAAGGACAAGATCGCCAACGATGTCGAGGATACCCTGCGCGCCTCCATGAGCCAGTTCGGTTTCGTCATCATCCGCACGCTCATAACCGATATCGAGCCGGATGCGGCCGTGCGTGATGCTATGAACTCCATCAACGAGAGTCAGCGCCGCAAGGAGGCGGCACGTGAGCTGGCCGAGGCCGATAAGATCACGGTGGTGGTGAAAGCCGAGGCGGAAGCTGAGCAAGCGAAGCTGCATGGTGTGGGCATCGCCAATCAGCGCAAGGCCATCGTGGATGGTTTGCATCGCAGCTTCGAAGAGTTGAAGCAAGACGGCATGACGGAAAGCGAGATCATGTCCATCATCTTGACTGAGCAATACCTGGATGTGCTGAGCCGCTTCGCGGACAGCCCGAACATGAAGGTGCTTATGATGCCCTCGGATATTGGTGCGGTAGGGGAGATGCAGCAGAGCATCATCGCCAGCATCGAGGCCACCAATGCCTCGTGCGGACGCTAAGGCTTGATGCATCGGGCGAGCAGCCGACCAACTACGGGCAGAGATCGTCTTCTGCAAAGCTTCGATGCGGGCAGCGCACCTTCGGTAGAGGCGCAAGGGGCGCGATCAGGTCGCCAATTGCTGATCAGGAAAGAAAGCCCGCGCGCCCTTTCTGCTTTCAGATCTATCGCTTTCGTTTGTCAGGTGCGGATGCGACGTATCACTGCGCGCATCAGATGGCGAGTGAGAGCCCATCTTGCGCGACCTTTACGCGTCCCTCGTAGCGTTCAAGATAGTCAACCAGCTCAGCGTGGGTGATGGGCTCGTCGTAGTGCATGCAAAGATGTGTGAGGTAAGTGGTTCCAGCATCAAGGGAGAGACCCTCGGCGATGCATTCTTGGATGGAATGATGATCGTTCGGATTCCAGTTGTTATTCCAGAACGTGGCATCCATGGCTAAGATGTCAACTCCGCGGATGCGCTCGGCGGTTTCGGAAGGCAAAGGCCCGGTATCCGAGGCGTAGAACAGGCGCGTCGTGTCCGTCTCTATCAAGTAGCCGTACGTGCCCGGCGCGTGCGTGACGGGCAGTGCTGTGTAGCGCACTCCGTCAAAGACATGCTCATCGAACGGCTCGATCTGCTCGCAGTCCAAGCAATAGCCCATGTAGTGGAATTCGGCCAAGATGCCCTGCAGCGCCTCAGGTGAGGCACCCACGGGCAGTGGTGCGCCCTTGCGTACGAGCTGCACGAGGTACTCGTATTCCCCCAGGCCGCCAATGTGGTCGAAGTGGCAGTGGGTGAACAGGATCTCGTCAACATGGCGCACCCCTTCGCGCAGAAGCTGATGGCGCGCATCAGGTGGCGTGTCGATCACGAGCGTGGGCGTATCCGCTTCGGGTAATCCCGACCGGCGCACCATCACACCGCAATCGCCCCGTGCAAGCTGCGGGTTCGCCCGCGCTTCGGTGCAGGCCGGACAATCGCAGAAGAACGAGGGCACGCCGCAGCCAGCGGCGGTGCCCATGAACGTGAAAAGATGGTCTGCCATGGTTCCTCCTTTTATGCCCGATTATAGCCGCAGATGGGAAAAGTGATGGCCCCTGTCTAGTATCGGGCGCGCTACGGTGGCTATAATGAGCGCAGCAAGCATACAGCGGGTGCTGCGCATCCGCTGCCGTGCTGTAAGAAACGAGGAGAAGAGGAAGGTCGATGGCCGAGAAACCGAGCATTTTCGACGAAGGCGTAGAATGCATCAAATCGCTGTGCTATTTCTGCCATGCGAATTGCGGCGTCCTCGCTTACGTCAAAGATGGCGAAGTATTCAAGATCGAAGGCGATCCTGATTACTCCAGCCAGGGCGGTCTGTGCTGCCGCGGAACGAGCGCTCTGCTTCATGTGAACCATCCTGCTCGCGTCAACCATGCGCTCAAGCGCGTGGGCGAGAAAGGTGAGGGAAAATGGGAGCAGATCGATTACGATCAGGCGATCCAAGAGGTTGCCGACAAGCTGAACCAGATCAAGGCGGAAAGCGGTGCTGAGGCTGTGGCGTCCGCTGGTGGCACCACGCGTACCGATGACTGGGCACGCCGCCGCTTCTTGAATCAGTTCGGCACCCCGAATGGCTTCCACAATGCGCTTTTGTGCTGGATCCCGACCTTCATGGCCGAGACCTGCGTGGCCGGTTGGTCTCCATTCGAGACCGATCTGGGCGCGGCGCGTTCGCTGATCCTGTGGGGCATGAATCCGGCTGCATCCACGCTGGGCGGCATGCACGGCTACACCGATCTGAAGATGAACGGCATGAAGATGATCGTGGTGGATCCGCGCTACTCTGAGACCGCTTCGAAGGCCGATCTGTGGCTGCCGCTGCGACCAGGTTCTGATGCGGCGCTGGCAATGGCTATGCTGCACACCATCATCTTCGAGGGGCTCTACGACATCAACTTCGTGACCGAGTGGTGCGAGGGCTTCGATGAGCTGCAAGACCACATGATCGACTACTCGCCCGAGTGGGCAGCGCCCATCACGTGGCTTGATTCCGAGCAGATCCGTGCTGCGGCGCGCATGTACGCCATGAACAAGCCCGGCTGCATTCAGTGGGGCTGCACGTGGGACCAGAACGGCTCCACGTCCACCACGGCAAGCCATGCGCTGGCGCTCATCCGCGCCATCTGCGGCAACCTGGACATCCCGGGCGGCGACGGCATGCCCGGTCCGGCGCTCAACTTCCTGACCGACGAGGAACTGGAGCTCAACCAGCTGCTGCCCGAAGAGGTGAAGGCCAAGCAGATCGGTTCTGACAAGTTCAAGCTGACCAGCTGGCCGGGCTATCAGCTGATCTCCGATAACGCTATGCGCAAGTGGGGTAAGACGCTGCCGACCGAGTGGTTCTGCGAGGCTCATGGCCCGAGCGTCTTCAAGGCTATTCTGACCGGTGACCCGTATCAGATCCGCGCGCTGATCTGCAATGCCACGAACCCCATCAACTCCTATGGCGATGCCAAGATGACGTTGGCTGCGCTCAAGAAGGTGGAGTTCTTGGTGGTGGTGGATTACTGGATGACGCCGACCGCTCTGCAGGCCGACTACGTGTTCCCGGCCGCAGGCGCGCTGGAGCGTCCGACCATCATCACGCACTATGGCGCCACCGACTCGCTCATGGGCGGCCGTCGCGCCATGCAGCCGAAATACGACCGCCACACCGACATGGTGTTCTGGCGCAAGCTGGGCTTGGCTTGCGGGCAGGATCCGGCCAACTGGCCTTGGGAGACCGAGGAAGAGGCATACTGGGCCGTTATCGAGCCTTTGGGATTGCCGATCAGCAACTACAACGAGTTCGTCGATCAGGTGCGCATGTACTTCCCACCGCTGCACCAGACGAAGTACGTGCAAAATGGCGGCTTCTGGACGCCTTCGGGCAAAGTGGAGTGCAACAGCTCCATCTTGCGCACGCTGGGTTATTCGGGCATGCCCATCTACACCGGCATGGCGGAAAGCGAACTGACCACGCCTGAGGTAGCCGAGGAATATCCCATCGTGCTCACCACCGGCGGCGGCTTCATGCCATATCACCACTCCGAGCACTTCCAGATGCAGGGCATCCGCTACCTGTATCCCGATCCGTTCTTCTGCATCAATCCCAAGCTGGCTGAGAAGCTCAAGATCAAGAATGGCGATTGGTGCTGGATCGAGACGCGCCGCGGTCGCATCAAGATGCGCGCGGGCGTGGAAGAGATTGTGGATCCGCGCGTGGTCATGTGCCCGCGTGGTTGGTGGTTCCCTGAGCGCGACGGTGCGGCTGATCCGGATAACCCGTTCGGCTGCCTTGAGTCCAACGTGAACACGTTGACCTCGGTGGACGACTGGGATTGCGACCCCATGGGCGGTTCCTGGAACAACCGTGGCCTGATGTGCAAGGTGTACAAGTGCGGCGATCTGGACGTGAAGTTCACGCACGATGACGCGCAGTTCTCCATCCCGGGCTCTGCCAAAGAGCCGGGCATCCACATGACCTACTCCGAGATGAAGACATGCCGCGAGCCCATTCCGTTCGAGGCGCCCACGACCGACCGCGAGGTGCCGGAAGGCTACGTGTGGACGTGGCAGGACGACAGCATCTACCAGAAGGGCACCGGCTTCAAGCTGGATGACTCCGGCTGGCTGATCGACCCGAAGGACAAGTCCTACGTGGATGCCTACACCGGTTGGCGCTACGACGACAACCAGAAGTGCCTGGTGGACATCACTACGGGCAAGAAGTACACCCTCGAGCGTGAGGAGATCCCCGAGCTCGCAGGCATTCGCCTGTATCCCGGCGTTGAGACCGCGCCGTTCGAGATCGCCAGCGAATTGCTGGTGTGGGATGCCGCGAAGGGATACGCCACGTTCGCCGGCGCCAAGGGCGACGGCAAGATCTACAACCCGGATACCCAGTGGGTCATCGGCATCGAGGACAACGTCTATTACGACCAGTATCGTGGCTACGCCTATGATCCGACCGACAACACGTTGGTCGATATGGAGAGCGGCGTGCGCTACACCATGGCCTATGAGCAGATAACCGGCAACGACGAGCTTCCGGTGAACACGGTGGCGGCTGAAGCTGAAGCGGCTGCGAGCACCGATGCGGCCGTTGAGGCTCACATCGAGGCCGATGAAGCAGCTGCTGAGTTGGCTGCCGAGGGCGACTACGCTGACGCTCAGGCTGCTGCTGAGGCTTCGAAGGAGGTTAACTAATGACGCGTTATTGCATGGTCATCGACCAGCGGCGCTGCATCGGCTGCCAGTCTTGCACGGTGGCATGCCGCACCTGGAACGAGCTGCCGCTCGATATCGTCTACAATCCGGTGCTGACCGAAGGTGTGAAGGGCGAATGGCCCAACGTGCACCGCAACTGGGTGCCGACGCTGTGCATGCACTGCGAGAAGCCGGCGTGCGTGCCGTGCTGCCCGACCGGGGCGAGCCAGCAGGATGCCGACGGCACCGTGTGGATCGACTACGATAAGTGTATGGCATGCTTGGCATGCGTGAACGCGTGCCCCTACGGCATGCGCGATCAGTCCAAGTTGCAGCCGCATCTGCATCGCTTCGTGCGGAAGTGCACCTTCTGCCGCGATCGCCGCAACACCGAGCCGGGTCGCGACCCGTACTGCGTGCAGACGTGCCATCAGAAGGCGCGCATCTTCGGTGATCTGGATGATCCCGAGTCAGAGGTTTCCAAGCTGATCGGCTCTGCCGAGACGTTCCGCCTGTTGGAGGACATGGGTACTGGTCCGCAAATCTATTACATTCCTGACCTTGGAGGTACGGCAAAATGAGACATCACTTTTGGAAATGGCCGATACCCGTCTATCTGTTCCTCGGCGGTCTCGGCGGCGGTATCTTTTGCCTTGCCGCTATCCTTACGCTGTTCGTGTTTCCCGGAGTGGAAGCGGTGCCGCAGGCGCTGGCATGGCCGGGCTTCATCTCCATCCTCTGCCTTGGCTTCGGCTGCTTGATGTTGGTGGCCGACCTGGGTCAGCCCATGGTGTTCTATCGTGCGTTCGTGAAGAGCACCAGCGTGCTGGCTTGGGGTGCTCGCCTACTGACGGTATGCATGATCTTCGGTCTGCTGTGGTTCGTGAGCTACATTCCGTGGGAATGGTTCAGGCCCATCGCTGACTTCTTCGTGTTCTTCCGTCCGCTCAACATTGCCATCGCAGGCATTGCTGGCACGTGCATCATGCTGTATACCGGCATCTTCCTGTCCACCTTGAAAGCCCATGCCTTCTGGGCAACGCCGGCACTGCCGGTGCTGTTCACCATCTCGGCGCTCTCAACCGCCTGTGCGGCCATCGCGCTCTCCATCGGTTGGTGGCCGGCGGATACCTCCATCCAGAGCGCTGCGGGTCTGGCGGTTCTTGAGTACTCCGCGGAGGCAAGCCATATCCTGCATCTGGTGGATGTCATCTTGGTGGTATGCGAGATCGTGGTGCTGCTGGTCATGGTGCTCTCCTTCCTGGGCGCGGGCAACAAGACGGCGAACAAAGTGGGGCACAAATGGGTGCACGGTTCCTACGCGCTAGCGTTCTGGGGCGGCATGATGGTGATGGGCTTGGGGCTGCCCGAGTTCATGTATATCTTCATGGACGGTACGGTCGCGTCAACGACTATCGCTCCCATCCTGGTGCTCTGTGGTGGCTGCTTGCTGCGCTTCATGGTCGTGAACAGCGACGAGCGCGCTCCGCTGCCTGGTGAGGACCAGTTCTTCGAGAAGCTGCCGCCGCGCGATGCGGAGTTCATCACGAAGTGGACGTACGGCGAGAACATCTACTAAGCGCTGTGTTTCTTTCGGGTGCGCCAATCGCCTGGAAGAGTGAGTTATTATGAAGGAAGGGCCTCGCCCTTCCTTCATGCTATCAGGAGGCTTCGTGGAGGATTTCGTATTCATAGATGCGCTCAGCGGGGATGCTATCGGGCTGACCTATGCGGGCGGCGACGCGACGATGCAGCGCGGAGATGGCACGCTGCCGGCATGCACATCGGTCTTTTTCCCTGGCTGCTCGTTTCTCAACTATGCCATGCCGCTGGTATCGGCGGTCTATGACACGCTGGTGGATGCCGGGCAAGTGGACGGCATATCGGTGTTGTGCTGCGGCAAGATATTGAGCTACGAACCCAATGGCGAGTCGGTGCGCGCGGCTTTTGAGGAAGAACTGTGTGACGCGGTGGCGGCATCGGGCATCCAGCGTTTTGTCTGCGCGTGCCCAAACTGCGTCAAAGCGCTTCGCGAGGCGTTCGCGTCGGATGCGCGGACGGCTCACGTAGAGATAGCGGTGCTGCCGCACGTGCTGGCTGATCTAGGATATCGTCTCGAGAAGGACACCTGTGCCCTTCTGGTGAAAGGCGATGCGGACGCGCCGGTGCTCTTCTGCACGCACGATTCGTGTCCTGACCGTGAGTACGGTGACTTCGCCCGGGGATTGCGGGCGCTCATGCCCGATGAGCTGTGGAAGGATCCTATGCACTGTCGGCGTCGTTCGATCTGCTGTGGGTCGCTGCCGCGCGCGGCGGGCAAGTTCGAGCAAGCCGATCGCTGTGCGGATCGCAACGGCCAAGAGGCGCTCGAGATAGGCGCCGATGCCATCATCACGGCCTGCGTAAGCTGCGATTTCCAGCTCAATATCGCCCAAAGGCATCTGCCGTGCGTGCATTATCTTGAGATGCTGTACGCGTGGCGCATCGATTGGCGGGCTGCGGCAGGCTGGATGAAGTTGCGCTTTTTGTTCAACGGAACACTCGGTGCTCTTGAGAAGGGTGCGGGAGAGCGCGCGTTCGCCGGCGTTGGTGCGCCCGTAGGCGCGCCGCCAGCAACCATCGCCGATACGGTCGTAGGGGAGCACGAGCCGGAACTCTCAGAGGCGGATCGCCTTTCCGCGTCGGATGCTGCTCTGAGCAACCGCAACACCTGCGAGATGGATTGAGGGCAGATGAAGGTCGAGAAGCAGACGAACTGCCATTTCTGCGGCTATTTATGCGGACTGATCGCCACGGTTGAGGATGGACGGGTGGTCGATGTGCGTCCCGACCCGACCCGCTACCCTTACGACGAGCGCATCATGGCGGGGTGTCGGCGCTGGCGCATGAATCTTGATGTGCTCGATGGCGCCGATCGTGTGAACTATCCATTGCGGCGCGTGGGAGAGCGCGGATCAGGTCAGTGGGAGCGCGTGAGCTGGGATGCCGCGCTCGACGATATCGCAGCACGGCTTGAGGCGTTGCGCGCAGAGCATGGGGCCGCTACGCTTGCCTCGATGATCGGGGGACCGCACACATCGTTTTGGCCTTTGCATCGGTTCATGACGCTCTTCGGATCGCCGAACAACATGGGCATCGGGCAGATATGCTGGAATCCACGCATTTGGATGGATGTCATCACGTTCGGCTGGACGGTGGAGGCCGATATCCGTCCTGAGACCGGATGCGTTTTCATATGGGGCACGAACCCGGCTGAATCTGACAACTCTCTATTCTGGCGCACGGTGCTCAAGACGGGAAAGGATGAGACCACCAAGCTGGTCGTCATCGATCCGCGCTTCACCCGTACGGCTCGTGCAGCCGATTTATGGTTGGCACCGCAGCCGGGCACCGACTGCACCTTGGCGCTCGCGTTTCTGAACGTGATCATCGACGAGGACCTCTACGATCACGCCTTCGTGGACGCCTGGTGCCATGGTTTTGACGAACTGGCGGCGCATGTGCGTTCGTATACGCCCGAGCATGCGGCTCAGGTGTGCGGCGTGAAGGCGGACGATATCCGCATGGCGGCCCGCTGGTTTGCTTGTGAGCGGCCGAGCGCTTTGGTGTCAGGGCGCGGAATCGACCAGGTGGGCGCCTCCGTTGCCCCTACTCACCGCGCCATCTGCTGCCTTCGGGCGATCACGGGAAACGTGGATGTTCCCGGTGCTTGCGTGCTGGCTGATGCGAGCGACTTCATTCAGGAAGCCGACCTTGAACTGACCTTGGAACATGCAGACGAGCTCTCGTCGCGCTGTCTGAACACAGCGGAAACGCCCTTGCAGTGCTATGAGGGCTACGCGCAGGTGGAGGCGCTCACCGAGCGTTTCGGTCGCAAGCTGCCGGTGCGGTATTTGACTTCCGCTCATCCTGATCTGGTGCTGCGTGCCATGGAGACCGGCGAGCCTTATCCGGTGCGCGCTCTCATCGTCGAGGCGACCAACCCGCTTCTCACCTACGCAGACACTCATCGGGTTTATAAGGCGCTGATGGGTCTCGATCTTATAGTAGTGCTGGAGTATTACCTGACGCCCACCGCGCAGCTTGCCGATTACGTGCTTCCCGCTGCCGGTGCCATCGAGCGCCCGACGTTCCAGGCACACGGAGGGGTGGGAAACATTGCCTATGGTGGTGCGGCGGCGTGCGCTCCCTATTACGAGCGTAGAACGGATTACGAGATACTTCGCGCATTGGGGTTGCGCTTGGGGCAGCGGGATGCTTGGCCTGACGCCACCTTCGAAGAGGCCATCGCGCGCACGTTGGCGCCTGCGGGCATGACATGGGAGCACTATTGCGAGCAGGGGATGTACTTTCGCCCGCCCTGGTATATGAAGCACGAGATGACCGATGATGCCATGCGACCAAAAGGATTCGCGACGACGACAGGCAAGATCGAACTGGCGAGCGAGCTGTTGCCGAAGCTGGGAGGTGCGCGTCTGCCGCAGCCGGACGAGCCTCGTGCGCTGTGCAGTGACGCGTTCATCGCGGAGCATCGGAGCAGGGGTTGGCAGCATGTGAAGCTGATGACGGGCGCTCGCAAGCAGCCCTATAATGCATCGATGTATCTGAACAACACCGCATTTCGTGCGGCTGTTCCCGAGCCGGTGCTTGAGATGAGTCGGCGTACCGCTGAGGATCTAGAGCTTGTGGCCGGAGATACGGTGCAGATAGCATCTGATAGTGGCAAGGCGCTCTTCAAGGTTGCTACAATCACGATGGCAGACGGTGTGGTGCAGGCCGATTATGGCTGGTGGCACCCCGAGTGGCCATGGGATGATCGCGAAGGCGGTATGTGGGAGAGCAATATCAACTGCTTGACCTCGTGCGCGCTCGATCAGACGGAGCCGTTGATCGGCACCTGGTCCTACAACGCGATCGATTGCATGATAAAGAAGACGGATGAGACCCTCAGCTGGGAAGAGCTGGGGTAGGTATCAGGAGGATACTATGGCTGAGAAGAGACAGGCGCTGCTGATTTTCAGCAAACCGCCCATTCCGGGCATGGTGAAGACGCGTCTGACCCAGGCGCATGGCGGCTTTCTCACCGACGAGCAAGCGGCACAGTTCTTCAAGTTGTCGCTCTACGATGTGGCTGAGGCCAGCATGCAGGCGCTGATGGAGCTGCAAGCGGAAAACGATGCCTTGGTTGCAGCCGACCCAACGGCTGATCGCATCAGATACGACTTCTTCGTATCCACCACGCCCGCACAGAATCTTGAGCTCATGCGGCAAACGTTCGATGCCATCGGTCCGTGGCCCATGGAGATCCACTACATCACTGATGAGGGCGCCACCTTCGACGATCATTTCGATGATGCGTTCCGTCAGATATTCGCGATGGGGTATGAGCATATCGTGTCGGTGGGAGGCGACATCCCCACGATGCCGAAATCCCATGTGACGCAGGCATTCCAGTGGCTCGATTATTACCGCTCGCTTGGCACGCCTGGGTTCGTATGCGCGCCGTGTCAGGAATGCGGGACCTCACTGGTGGGCTTTAGTTGCGACACGCCCATCAATCATCAGGGGGTCTACTACAACACCAACGGGGTAGCTGCGCTTGATGCGTACATGGCCAAGACTGCTGCGATGGGCATTCCGGTATCGTATTTTGCGCCCATCGCCGATATTGATGAGAAGGTCGATCTGGCGCATGCGATCAGCTGCATGAACGCCATCGCGCAGGCGGCGCGGTATCAGCATGAGCTGTTCGTGCCCCATCGCGTGCTGAACTGGGTGAATTTCATGGGTATCACCGTCAGCACGCCGCCTAACGAAGAGCATGATCCGCGGCAGTACATCGACTCCTAAGTGGACGCTGCGGCTCTCACCAGCGCATGCATGTGTTGCCCAAGCGCTCGCCGCGTAGCGAAGGAGGCTACGACGCGCTTTTAGGGCAGTGATAAGCTCTGGGAAAACCTTTGTCGACCGACTACGCTAAACCAGCAACGTGAGGTGCTTGTGAACGAACTCGAGAAGAAGCGGGTCCTTCATCGTACCGGGGCGCTGTGCCCGGTGTGCTTGAAGGAGTATCCGGCCGAGGTGTACGCCGATGCAGACGACGTGGTGTGGATGAGCCGCACGTGTCCAGAGCATGGGCCTTTGACCACGCGCATGTGGCCCGATGCCACCCATTACGAATGGCTGCGCTCTGGGGCGTTCCCGAAGGTGCGCCCCGAAAACCCCGAACCGATACGCGACGCGTGTCCGTTCGGCTGTGGCACCTGCGCACGCCATGAGCGGCGCGGCACGTTGCTCGAGATCGAGGTGACGCGCAACTGCAATCTGCATTGTCCGGTGTGCTTCGCAAGTTCTGAGACGGGTGAATACGATCCGACCATGGATGAGATTTCTGCCATGTACGACGCGATTGAGCGTGCCGTGGGCACCGATGGCGCGGTGCAGCTGACCGGTGGCGAGCCGACGTGTCGCAAGGACTTGCACGAGATCATCTTCATGGGGCGAGCAAAGGGGTTTTGGGGCATTGAGGTGAACACGAACGGATTGGTGATCGCCTCGCGCCCCGGTTATCTGGAGGAACTGGTGGCGGCGGGCCTGACGGGGGTGTATCTGTCTTTCGACGGGCTGACCGGTGAGGTGTATGAGGCCACGTGCGGGCGCGATATCTTGGATGTGAAACTTCGTGCCATCGAGCGATGCCGCGAGGTGGGCATCCAGGTGGTGTTGTCGGTGGCGGTGGTGGCTGGTCTCAACGATAGGCAGATCGGCGATATCGTGCGCTTCGCGCTTGAAAACTCCGATGTGGTGGCCGGGGTTGCCTTGCAGCCCGCCTTCACCTCGGGGCGTTTTGAAGCTGATCGCGCCATGCCCATGAGCGCGGGGGATGTCATCTTCGCGCTGGCTGAGCAATCCGAGGGATTGCTTGACGTGCGCGATATCTGGCCGCTCGGATGCAGCAACCCGCTTTGCGATACTGGCGTCTTTCTCGTGAAGGATGCCACATCTGAGCACCCTTCGGGCTTCTATCCTGCAACGCGTCGCATGACCTCGCAGGAATACGCCGAAGGGTATAGTCCCGATTCGCCCCAGGGTTCGGTGTTCTTGGATATCCTGCACAACAAGGGCGTTGAGGTTGATAGCGGGGTATCGATCATCATCATGAACTACATGGATGCGGTGAGCATGGACACCCAGCGGTTGCGCGAATGCTCCATGATGGTGTGCGTGCCGGATGGTCGCGCGCTGCCGTTTTGCGCATACCATCTGACCGATTCATGCGGCAGACGTATCTACGCCCCGTGGTGCAAGGAGGATATCGATGGCTGAATACCGGATATCACATAATCCCGACCTATGCGTGCGCTGTGGGCTTTGTGTAGCATTTTGCCCCATACCCGGCATCTTGGAAGAGGGGCCTGACGGCGCTCCTGTGGTTGCAGATGTTGAAGCGTGCGTTGGTTGTCAGACCTGTTCGGGTAACTGCCCCAAACGCGCTCTTACGATCGAGGCGATCGGCGATGCCACGTTCGATCCCTTCGCGGACGAACCGCGCGCCGAACCGATATCGCCTGAAACGCAGGAGCAGTATGCCTCGTGGCAGCGCATATGCATGGAAAAGCTGGGACTGCGTTGGCAACCCATCGCGGTCAGCTTGATCGATCGCGACGAGCTGTTGCCCGATGTGCCGATGCCGCCCGAGAACCTGCGCTTTTGCCAGGCTATGATGGCGGCGCGCCGAGGAGCGTCCATTCTGATGCCGCCGCACCGACACTCGTGCCCGGATGGAACGTCCATCTTCGGCATGACCGGCGTTCCGGAGAAGCTCGCCACCGGTGAGATCTACGTGCTGTTCCACAAGCTGGTGAATGCCGAGGCCGCTGCGCGCATGGTGGCCGAGCGACCCACCTTGCCGGAGAAAAGCCGTCGGGCCACCTACGTGGCGCCGCTTGCGAAGACGGTGCGCGAACCTGAGGTGGTCGTATTCACGGGAACGCCCGAGCAGATGATGTGGTTGTGCATGTCGATGAGCTACTACACAGGCCATCGATTCGACTTTCATGCGAGCGGATATAACTCGATGTGCGTAGAGGCGGTGCTCTATCCGCTGATGGAGCATGAACCCAACATTACGTTTGGCTGCTACGGTTGCCGCGCGGCGAGCGATATCGGCGAAGATATGATGTTCATGGGGGTGCCTACCGCGATGATGCCCACCGTCGTGCAAGGGCTCACCGAACTGGCGAAGAAGGCGATCTCGGATTCGCGTAACAAGATCTACGTCGAACCGATCATGTAGCTATGGCGGCACTGTTCACGTTGCGCGCTGCGCGCGAAGACGATCGAAGGTATCTGGATTCCTATACGTATCGCGAAGGGATGGACTACCTGCCATCACTTGAGCGCGTCACGGTGGCGGTGAATGCCGATGACGAACCGGTTGGCTTTATTCGCATCTCGCTTGGCAGAGCGGGCGTGGCGCGCGTGAATCCCATCGTCGTGCATGAGAGTTGGCGGGGGTACGGCGTTGGCCGCGCGTTGATCGACGAGGCTCAGGACGCCTACGGTGAGCTCAGGCTCGTGTCGCGCGGATCAAGCAAAGCATTCTACGATGCTCTTGGTTTCGAACCCTGCGCGTGGGATCTGATCGAATCGGACGTAATCGAGGATTGTGATGGCTGCCCGCTCTTCGATGAGTGCGAACCATGCCCCATGAGGCGGGCGGATCGCAGCTAATCGTCCTCGTAGCGCGGATGCGAGCAAACGGGCGTGGGGGGCAGATCGATGCCGAGCGCTGTTGCCGCCTGGGCGCGCAGCTCTTCGATGGTGAGCGTATAGCAGGCGAGCGCATCGATCCAGCGGCGCAGGCAGTCGTACCCCTTCTGCGTCAGGGAGAACATGCGCTTGGCTGAGCCCTCTTCGGGCGTTTCCCATTCCGAGGTGACGAGACCCGCTTCTTCCATGCGCTTGAGCGCGCGGTAAATACCCGTTGCGTCTGGCTTTTTCCCGCCGAACATGGGGGAGTCTGCCGCTTTTTGCACGATGATGTAGCCATGCATGGGCTTGCCGTATTGCGCCATGATGATCAGGATGGTTGGCTGTGAAAGGCGGCTGAGCGATTTTCCGAGCTCGGCGCATTCTTTCATGTCTTCGTCTGATCGGGGATGGCAGCTGCTCCACATGTTGGCAGTTCCTTTACTTGAGCGGATTCGTCATGATTCGTTGTATTAAAGCACACCTATTGTCAGTCTGCCAATAGTTTGATAATGAACGGTTTCAAAAAGCCGCTATTTCGGGATGCCATCCCATTATGGACGCGAAGGCGCGCGTTGAGGCGATATGAAGGGGCTCCCGCGCGGTGCATCCTTTACAATGACGCATACGCAAACGAAAGGCGAGACAATGTGCGGCATAGTTGGGTACACCGGTACACGCCAGGCATGCGAGGTGCTGCTTGAAGGTTTGAGTAGGCTGGAATACCGAGGATACGATTCTGCGGGCATTGCCGTGCAGCATGGTGGTGCCATGGAGGTCATTTGCCGCACGGGCAGGGTTTCGCAGCTACGTTCGTCGGTGGAGGCGGTCGGTGTGCCGGGGACATGCGGCATCGGTCATACGCGCTGGGCAACCCATGGGCGCCCTTCCGAGGCGAACGCGCATCCGCATACCTCGTGCGACGGGCGTATCGCGGTGGTGCATAACGGTATTATCGAGAACTTCAACGAGATACGAGAGAGGCTTGCAGCTGCGGGGCATGACCTGCGCAGCCAGACTGACTCGGAAGTGGTGGCGCACCTCATCGAAGAGGCGTATCCGCGTGCGTGCGCAAAGGAGGGGACGGATGCGCTCGTGCGCGCGGTGGCCGATACCGTTGAGCAGCTGAGCGGTTCGTATGCGCTGGCCGTGATCTGCGACGATGAACCCGATGCCATCGTGTGCGCGCGCAAGGATTCGCCGCTGGTGGTGGGCATGGCCGAAGATGGAGCCTATGTGGCATCTGATGTGATCGCCATGCTGGATGCCACGCGCGATATCGTGGTGCTCGCTGATGGTCAAATCGCACGGTGCACGCCGGATGCCCTTACCTGCTTTGCGCGGTGCGGGGATGATCTGCGCACCTTCGACGCTCAAACCACCCACATTGATTGGGATATGGATGTGGCCGAGAAGACGGGGTATCCCGACTTCATGTTGAAGGAGATCCATGAGCAGCCTCGCGTCATTCGCGACACGCTGGCTGGACGGTTGGTGGGGAACAGCATCCAGATCGATGAGCTGCAGCTCACGCCCGAAGAGCTGAACTTGATCGATCGCGTGTACATCATCGCATGCGGCACCAGCTATCATGCAGGGCTCATTGCGAAGAACCTGATAGAGGGGTGGGCGCGCATTCCGTGCGAAGTGGAGGTGGCGAGCGAATTTCGCTATCGCAATCCCATCATCACGCCCACCACGTTGGTCGTGGCGGTCTCGCAGTCAGGCGAGACGGCGGATACATTGGCGGCCATCCGCGATGCACGGGTGAAGGGCGCGCGCGTATTCGGCATCACGAACGTCATCGGCAGCCCGGTAGCGCGCGAAGCTGACGGGGTCATCTACACCAAGGCGAACAAAGAGATCGCTGTGGCGTCAACGAAGAGCTTCCTTGGACAGGTGGTGTCTTTGACGTTGTTGGCGTTGGTGCTCGCGCAGGCGAAAGGGAAGATGACCTCGGGCCATATTCGACAACTCTACACCGAGCTGGCCAACACCGCCGAGTTGGTTGAGCGGGTGCTTGAGGATACCACGGCCATCGATGAGGCGGCCCATGCCTGTACGGATGCGGCAAGCGCGCTGTTCATCGGACGCGGCATGGGTGCTGCGGTTGCCCATGAAGGCGCGCTCAAGCTCAAGGAGATCAGTTATCTTCATACGGAGTCGTATGCGGCGGGCGAGATGAAGCATGGGCCTATTGCGCTCATAGACGAGGGGTTTCCCGTCATTGCGATCGCAACGCGCTCGGCGGTCTATGACAAGGTGGTCTCAAATCTGCAAGAGGCTCGGGCACGTGGTGCGGTCGTGGTGGCTCTTGCGACCGAGGGTGACGAGGATATTCGCGCGCATGCAGACCATGTGCTCTTCATTCCTCCGGTACGCGATGCGTTTAGCCCCATTGTGGCGAGCGTGCCCTTGCAGCTGTTCGCGCGCTCGGTGGCGCTTGCACGTGGGTGCGATGTGGATCAGCCCCGAAACCTGGCAAAGTCTGTGACGGTGGAGTGATATGGCACGTTCAAAGAAAACCCAAGCCGCGCTGGATGAGGCGCTGGCGGCTCCCATGACGCAAGGTCAAGTTGGCCTGGGCGTCGATATTGTGCCCGTTGCGCGCATGCGGGCGATCTTGAAGCGTACCCCGTCGTTTCCTGCGCGCGTTTACTCGGCCGACGAGCGCGCATACTGCGATGCGACGGCCGACCCGGCCATTCATTATGCCACCCGGTTCGCTGCGAAAGAGGCGGTGGTGAAGGCGCTCGGGACTGGCTTTTCTGGCGGCGTGGGTGTGCGCGACATTGAAGTGCGGCGTGCGAAGAACGGCAGGCCGTATGCGGTGCTGTTCGGTGCCGCCAAGCGCAGAGCCGAGCAGTTGGGCGTCACCGAGGTGCCCATCTCGCTTTCCTATACAGCAACCGATGCCATCGCATGCGCTATCGCCATTACGCGCTCATCGCTTGAAGCGGGAGAGAAGCGCATCGATGCTGCCGAGGAACTGTCGAAGCGCTTCAAGGAAGCGCGCGGCATGCTGGATGATCTGTGATGCATATTGACGAATATTCCGCAGAGAGGCTGGTGGCGTTGTTGCCCCATCCGGCGCACGATGCTAACAAGTACACGCGCGGGAAGCTGGTGTTCGTGGGCGGGGCCGCGCAGTATCCAGGTGCGGCGGCGTTGGCGATCGGCGCCGCGCAGCGGATGGGGGCTGGATATGTGGAGGCATATTGCGATCCATCGGCGGTTTCGGTGGTGCGTAGTACGCGCCTCTCGGCGGTTGTGCGCCCTTGGAATGAATTGTCCTGGCCAGACCATCCCAGCAGCGCCAAGCACCCATGGGCTTGCCTGATGGGAAGCGGCATGGATGCCACCGATGCTCTCCAAAAAGCGCAGGTGCTCGAAGCACTCGCTGCCTGTACGGAGCCGCTCGTGCTCGATGGGGGCGCGCTTGGCTCCCTTGCCTGTGAAGCGGGGTGCGCGCGAGCGGCTGCTCGTGCGGATCGGGGTGAGTCGCTCGTGCTGACTCCCCATGGAGGCGAGGCAGCGCGGTTGGCTGCGGCGGCGGGCATTCAGCCGCCAGACGCTGATGCCGGTTTTGAGGATCGTGCCGCGTTCGCGTGCGAGCTGGCCTGCGCGTGGGGTGCGACCGTGCTGTTGAAAGGTCCTGTCTCCTTCATCGTTTCACCTCGGAACCCGGATCGAGCCATCATCATGCGGTGCGGGACGCCCGCATTGGCGAAGGCGGGAACGGGCGATGTGCTCGCTGGCATGGTGGGTGCGCTCAGCGCGCAGGGGATGGGTGCGACCGAGGCATGCGTGCTGGGAGCCACCTTGCATGCTCAGGCGGCTCGGTGCGCCGAAAAACGGTGGGGAGATATCGCGATGATCGCCGAGGATGTGCTTGCCTGCCTTGGAGAGGCTACGCTAATTCTGTAAACGTTGTGTAACATGAAAACCACGAACCTGCGCCGATATCAGGATGCGCAGACCCGTGTGTATAATGTTCACAATGGCATTTTATCCTGACAACCACGGCTTAGAGGACGACCTGGACAGCATAACGCTGCAAGAGCTGGGACCTATGAATTCCAGCCCTTATGTGCGCATATCCTTGGACGTGCCTCCTGAGACTGCTACCAGCGTAGAGCGTGAGCAGCGCCGCCGTCAACGCGAGGCTGAGCGGCAGCGTGAGATCGAGCGTCAGAAGCAAGCCGCGAAGAAGCGTCAGGCTGCCGCACAACAGCGTCCGCGCACGCCCGATCCATCGCTGCATGTCATCATCGAGCGTGCCTCCGAAGATCTTCCCCCTGACGATCATGGGTATGATGCGCCGACGTATCGTGGCTACGACAGCGCTCCCATTCCCGAACCCACCGTTCGGCAACCGTCAACATCCGAGCGCACGAAGCCCGAGGGGCATTCCCGGGGGAAAGCAGAGGCATCCGAGCGTTCGGCCAGCTTCCCGCGCATTCCGGATAACATGGTGTATCAGGTTGACGAGCCAGAGCCTTCGGCGCCGCCTTCGGTGGTGCTGCCCAATGGAGGCTGGGGTTCACAGCGCAGCCACTATCCGGGCATGACGCCCAGCCCGTCTTCGCCGTATGGCTACGACGGGTTCAGGCCGCAGGCGGTCTCGACCGACATTCCTCTGTACTTCAATTCGTCGAACGGCTCATCGGGTACCGCCGAGCGCCGACCCAAGATAGAGCCTTTAGGAGCGCACACCACGCGCGAGTCTGCTTCTGGCGTCATCAAGCGTCCTTGGTCGGAGTCGGCATTCAATGATCATGCGGCGTTCGCGTCTCACCAGACAGGAGCGCCCACCGTTCCAACGCCGAGCGCTCCGGCAGGACAGGTTGCTGCATCTCCCAATGCGCAGCCCACCCCACCGCAAAGGCAAGCTCCCACGACCCCTACGGTAACGCTGAACGGATTCAACCGGCAGACGCCAAGCTCACAGCCAACGCAAAGTCTCGATCGGGGACGCGTTGAGCAGCGTCCCTTCAACATGGGGGAGGACCCCTACGCTGCGCCGCGCGGGATGGGTTCGTGGAAGCGCAACGCTGCTGAGGCGGTTCGGCGCGAACAGGCGAACAATCCGCGTCCGGTGGGCACGGGCACGGTCAATATCCAGATGAACCCTGCGGCTGCCCCTCCGAATGCCTCCGAAGGCGGCAACCTGCATCTGAGCCGCGAATCGCTCAACAGCATGGGTGTCAATCTGCCGCCTCAGCGCCAGAGCACGGTTCGCACTTTCAGCACGCCGCTGATAGAGGATAACGCGCTGAAGGAATCGGTGATGTTCGAGGAACCGCCGATCTCCATCGCTGATGGCTTGAAGTCGGCCGACAGCAGACGCAAGCGCCGACGCGGTATCATCATCGCGGTCGTGGTGGTGATCCTTGCTGCGGCCGCCCTTTTCGGGGCGCTGCTCTACACGGGCACCATATCGCTGAACGGTTTCGGGGCATCTTCGTCGGCGCATACCTCTGCGGGCACTCCCGGCAGCGCCTCGCACGGTGCTGCTGCGAACAGCGCCTCTTCTTCGTCGTCGTCGCGCTCATCGAGCGCGAGCGACCAATCGGGCACGGTGATCTATGAGTATACGGCCACTACCTCTGACGGCGTGTCGTATAAGGTCAACGATACAGTGACCTACGATGCGGAAGGGAAGTGCCAATCCACTACGATGAAACTGGAGTTCCCCGACGAGGCTGCCTGCAACGATTTCCTGGCGAACCTTGAGCGCGATTACGGCAGTGCCTATCGGCTTGATACGCAATCGGGCACTACAGCCACGGTCACCATCGATATCAGCGCTTTGAAATTCGATCGTGAGGAATACGAAGATGCTTTGCGCTACAGTGTTGAAGAATTGACGGTTTTGAAGAAGTGACGCGGGCTTTCCGCGACTGGTATAATCAACTCATCCGCGTAACAGAATACCTATGGAGGGAACATGGCGACCATTTCAACGGCCGATTTCAAGAACGGCATGTGCATTATCTTCAATGGCAAGATGTACACCATCATTGAATTCCAGCATGTGAAGCCGGGCAAGGGGTCAGCGTTCGTGCGCACCAAGCTGAAGGACATCAAGTCCGGCCGCGTCATCGACAATACGTTCAATGCTGGCGTGAAGCTGGAGAACGTGCGTTTGGAGACGAAGAAGCTCCAGTATCTGTATAACGACGGTGTTGATTACCATTTCATGGACAACGACACCTACGAGCAGATGAGCATGCCCGCCTCTGATGTGGGGGACGCTGCTCAGTGGTTGAAGGAAAACGATGAGGCGTCGTTGCTATATGCAGGCGATGAGCTCATTTCGGTGGAGCCGCCCATGTTCGTGGAGCTTGAGGTGACTCATACCGAACCTGGCTTCAAGGGGGATACCGCAACCAATACCACGAAGCCCGCCACGTTGGAGACGGGCATAGAGTTGCAGGTGCCCACGTTCATCGAGATCGGTGATGTGCTTCAGATCGACACGCGCGACGGCCGCTTCATCAAGCGCGTTTAGAGCGCAAGTTCCGCGAACAGGCGCGACAGCTCGCTGGTGAACACGCTGTTGCGCAAGCGAACGAATGAAATATCGTGCTGTATGGGGGCGCCTTGGAGGGATACCACTTGCAAGGCGCCTTCTTCTATCTCGCGCTCGACGGCAGCCTCGTACATGAACGAAATGCCAAGTCCTTCCGAGACGAACACCTTGATGATGTCGAGGCTATCGATCTGGCATGTGTCCGCAAACGACGAGAGCGAGAGATTGCGCGTGGCCAGTGCTCGTTCGAGCACTTCGCGCGTGCCCGATCCCTTCTCGCGAATGAACAGCTGCATTCCGAGAAGCTCTTCAAAGGAGCGCTGTCCGCGCGGCATTCTACCAGGCGCGCATACGCAGACGAGGCGTTCGGTGCAATACGTGTCCCATTCATAGGGCTCCTTGTCGAAATAGCCTTCGACGAAAGCGCAGTCGAGCGTACCAGCGTCAAGCGCCTCAAGGAGCTCTTGGGTGCTCGCGGAGCGCACGGTGGCGCGCACCTCGGGATGCTCGGCAAGATAAGCTGCAAGGGGAGCAGCTACGATGTATTCGCCCGCGGTGAGCGTCATGCCGATGCGCAGCTCGATCCGGGTGCCTGATGCGAGCGCTGACACGCGCTCACGCAAGAGCGTTTCGTCGTGCGCCATGGTGGAAAGGGCGTTGCGCAGCATCATGCCAGCAGGGGTGAGGCTCAATCGCTTGCCGTCGCGCCGGAAGAGTTGAGCGTCGTATTCGCGCTCGAGGAAAGCGATATGCTGGGAAACAGCGGGCTGGGTGATGTGAAGCGCTTCGGCGGCGCGGGTGTAGTTCATCGTGCGGCATACTTCGAGAAACGTTCTGACCCGTGAGTCTTGCATGGGGCGCTCCGCTCAACCATAAGAAATCATTATGAAACTATAATAGATGATAATTTTACATTCTGGTATCCCTCGTTGATAATGAACACATCAAGCGTTCCCCCTGCTGCTGAGCGCAAGACCGGCAGCGGGGGTCTGAACCAGAGTAATCAAGCATTGAATGCGCTATGAACCGAGAGGGGACGCGTTATGCGCGAAGTCATAAAGAATGTGCCCATACCAGCAGCGGGAGTAGCGTTAGGGCTCGCTGCGCTGGGGAACTTGCTGCAACCCTATGCGGGTGCGGTATATTCGCTCTGCGGCCTGTTGGCTGCGTGCGTTGCTGCGTTGGTGGCCGCAAAAGCCATCCTGTTTCCCGAAATGGTGGCACAGGATTTCAAGAATCCACTTCTTGCCAGCGTATCGGCCACGTTCTGGATGGCGGGGATGCAGTTGAGCACCTACATCGCGTCGCTCGCGTTCATTCCAGCGGCGTGCCTGTGGGCTGCATGCGTGGTGGCGCACCTCGGGCTTATCTGCTGGTTTACCGCACGCCATGCGCGGCAGGTGACGCTCGACCAGGTGTTTCCCACCTACTTCATCTGCTACGTGGGCATCATCGTCGCTTCAGTCACCTCTCCCGTATTCGGTATGGAGTCGCTGGGAAGCGCGCTCTTCTGGTTTGGGTTCGCCTGCTATCCGGTGCTGCTGGTGGTAGTGACGGCGCGCTACGTCTGCTGCCCGCCTCCCGATGCGGCGCGGCCGCTGTTCTGCATTTATTCGGCACCAGCCAGCTTGTCCCTGGTCGGGTACCTGGCCATCGCGCCACAGCCGAATATCACGTTCGTGGCGATCATGCTGATGTGCGCGCAGGCGTTCTTCATGGTGGCGTTGGCGCGGGTGCCGCGGTTCGTATCGCTTGGGTTTTATCCCAGCTTCGCGGCGATGACGTTTCCCTTCGTGATCACCGCGACCGCGCTTGGTCAGGCGCTTGAGGCGCTGAATGCATCCGGCGTGCCGTTCTCGCCCGTGTTTGACATGCTCGTGCTCGTTGAGACGGCGATTGCGGTGGCGATGGTGGCATTCGTGGTCATCCGCTACGCTATATTCCTGACCGCGCCCCTGCGCGAGCGCGGTCAGTCAGATGCGATGGTGGAGATAGAGGGAAACGTCGCATGATTATTCGTAGCAGTCCGCAGCTGCTTCCAGCTGGTTGATGATGTCGATCTGCTGGGGGCACATCGTCTCGCAGAGCCCGCATTTGATGCACGTGCTCGCTTTTCCCTCGGCTGCTTGCCAGCTGTACAGACCCTTGACGAACTCATGGTCACCCGTCATGGCCTCAAGGTTCAAAAGTCCCATGATCTGGGGGATCTTCACGCCAGCCGGGCAACCCTTCACACAGTAATTGCACGCAGTGCATGGCACCGACGTCAGGGCGCGCAAGGAGGCGATGGCCTGGTCGAGCGCCGCGCGCTCCGCAGGTGAGAACGGCTCGTTCGCGGCGTAGGATGCAAGGTTCTCCCGCGCTTGCTCTACCGTGGACATGCCGGAGAGCACCGCGATCACATCGGGCAGGTTCCAGCAGAAGCGGTAGGCCCATTCGGCTTGCGTGGAACCCGGTTTTGCGGTTGCCAGGACCGCGGCTGCCTCGGCGGGTAGATCGCACAGGCGTCCGCCACGCGCCGGTTCCATGATGATGACCGGCTTGCCATGGGCTTTCGCCACCTCCACGAGACGGCGCGCCTCGTTGACGGGGTCATCCCAGTCGAGGTAATTCACCTGAAGCTGCACGAAATCCATCTCCGGGTGCTCCTTGAGCAATGCATCTAGGCAATCGGCATCGTCGTGGATGGAGAAGCCGACGAAGCGCACTTTGCCCGCTGCCTTCTGTTGCTGCGCATATGCCCACATATCGTATTCGTCGAACTTTGCCGTGCGCTGACCGCCCACATTGTGTAACAGGAAGTAGTCGACGTAGGCGATGCCAAGCCGTTTGAGAGACACATCCAAGCAAGCTTGCGCGGCCTGCTTGTCGGGCATGGCCCATGCGAGGCATTTCGTGGCGATGGTGAACGATTCGCGCGGATAACGCGCGACGAGCGCCTGCCCGAGCGCCACTTCCGATTCGCCTTCATGGTAGACAAATGCGGTGTCGAAATAGGTGTTACCCGCTTCCATGAACAGGTCGACCATTTGGGTGAACTGCGGTAGGTCGATGCTCTTCGGGTCGTTCTCGTCGGTAAGGGGCAGGCGCATGCAGCCAAAGCCCATCTTGGAAGTGGGGAATATCGTGGTGTCCATACCGATCCTCTCATCCTCTCTTTTCGGATTCACGTACCTGCTTTGCAGGCATGAAGAAACCTGGTAAAGTTCGATTTATATCCTAATCATTAAAGCGCGCTTTAAGTCAAGCGCTTTTCAGGGAGGACGGCATGGTCTATTCGATTGCGGATGCTGCGAAGGCTGCAGGTGTGCCTGCGTCGACGCTTCGCTATTACGACAAAGAGGGGTTGCTGCCCGAGGTGGAGCGTCTGGGTGGCGGCTCGCGCGTATTCTCGGAGCATGATCTTGCTTGGATTCGCGTCATCGAGTACCTCAAGAAGGCGGGATTGACCATCAAGGAGATACGCCGCTACACCGATCTGGTGCAGCAAGGCGATGACACTCTGGATGCTCGACGTGCGCTGCTCTACGAGCGACGCGATGCGGTGGAAGCGGAACTAGCACGGGTGCAACGCACGTTGGATTTCATCACGTACAAGTGCTGGTTCTATGATGAGGCGGTGCGCTTAGGCAGCGAAGGGGCGGTGCAGGCGCTGCCCGATCAGGATGTTCCCGCTGAGATGCTCGCTATACGGAAGAGGTGCTTGGAAGGTGACGAGCAGTGAGGGGCTGCAAGAGCGCTCACTGCTCGCTTGAAGATGCCCGTAGAGGCTGGCCCCATCGCTTGAGATGCGGTAGCAGCGTTGCCATCAGCGAGACAGCTTCTTCGCGCGATATGCCCATGGCGTCGGCTTCCATTTGCGCGGTCGCCTCGATGAACTCGTCCATATCGACACCTTTTGCGGTGAAATCGCCTTGCTGATAGCAGTATTTGCAGTAGTTCTCGCTTGGGGAGCCGTCAGCTTCGGTGCCATGCAGCTCTGGTTGTGGAATGGGCATTGAGCAGCATTGGCAGTAGTACTCCAGCGGCATATCGAAGAAGCGCTCAAGCGGCACCTGAAACGTGGTACAGATGAGCTTCACCATATCGATGCTCGGAGCGGTTTCGCCGGTTTCCCAACGTGAGACCGCTTGCCGGGTCACGTAGAGCTTGCGTGCCATCTGTTCTTGGGTGAGGTCCTGCTCCTCGCGAATCTGCGCGATGGTATCCTTCATTGCCATGATATGCCTTCCGTAGCGGTTGGTATGATGCTCTCGATTATTCCGCATCCCATGCGGTTTGCAAGCAACAGCTTGTTGCGCACAGCGCTCAGTCGTCATGTGCGTGTTCGAAGAAAGGGCCTCCTTGTTCTTCTGGTGCTGCTGCGAGGTGTTGAAATTGGCGTGCAGGAGTAGCTGGATTGTAGAGTACGAGCCATCTGCTACGTTTTGCGCACAGCGAGCGAAAGCTCTATAGTCGGGATCGAGCAATTGGACGCGTACGAGGGTTGTGACCATGGGAAAGATTGGTTTGGTAGATGTTGGGGGCGGGTTTCGCGGAATCTATGCCGCTGCCGTTCTTGACCGCTGCCTTGATGAGGGCGTTACGTTCGATCTGTGTATTGGCGTGTCTGCGGGCAGTGCCAACATCGCTTCGTTCGTGGCGCACCAGAAAGGGCGCAACTACCGCTTCTATACCGAGTATGGGCGTCGGAGCCGTTATGCGAGCATGCGCAACTTCCTCTTCAAGCACACGTTTATAGATCTGGATTATGTGTATGCGACCTTGAGCAATTCTGATGGCGAAGACCCGATCGACCAGGAGACGTTCTTCGCGAGCCCGACCGAGGTGATCGTTGTTGCCGCCAATGCGAACACGGGAGTAGCGCGCTATTTCACCAAGAGGGACGTGAGCTATGATGATTTCAGCATCTTGAAGGCATCAAGCGCTATACCGGGCGTATGCAAGCCCTATCAGGTGCAAGGGACCTACTATTTTGATGGCGCCTTGGGTGACCCGGTGCCAGTGCAGAAAGCTTTCGACAAGGGATGCGACAAGGTGGTCGTGCTGCTGACGAAACCGCGCGATATGGTGCGGACGACCGATGGTGATGTGCGGCTCGCATCCATGATCTGCCGGAGGTATCCGGCGGCCGCTCAGGCGCTCCGTCAGCGCGCAGCGCGCTACAACGAGGGGGTGGCCCTTGCGAAGCGCTACGAGCGTGCCGGATCGGTTTTGATTGTGGCACCTGACGATACGTGTGGCGTTTCCACGCTGACCCGTAAGCGAGAGCGGCTCGATGCGCTCTACGCGAAAGGATACGGCGATGGTGCAGTCATCAAGGGGTTCTGCATGGCATAGAGAACCCCTGCTTTCGGAGTCGTTCGAGAAGAAACAAAGCGAGTGTATTGGTCTAGATCATTTCTGTGTTTCTGAATCTGTGAACTCTTCTTTGGGCGAAACGTATTGACTTAGGCGGCTTTCGCGAAGCGTGAGGTGGTGTTTAGTTATAGTTGCGGACCCAAACATGTGGTCGGTCGTGTTGGTGAACCTGACTGATGTGCATATGATGCACTCGTTCTGCGAGCCGCGGGCGTCACGGGGATGCAGCGGGTCGCGACGGAATCTTTCGCGAGACAATGATGGCACAGGGTGTAAGCAGGGAGGGACGGCCCAAGCGATTCGCTGTGCGATCGTTGCGGGTGCGTGAACAGGGGTGGATATTTCATTTGCGCCGTGTGCATGCTGGGGCGGACGTTGCCGTCGCGTCCGACTTCTCTAATACGTCGATCATCGGTTGCGGGCCTTATCAAGGTTATAGGGTGCATAGCGGAACGTGCACACGCACTTGCTCATCGAGACCGTGAACCGCTAGCTGCTGAATTCGAAAGGTTTTATGCGTTCGCTGGCGAGTATCTATGCGAATGCTGAGTCTCTTTTTCAGTGGTGTTCATACAGGTGTAACCCTATTGCTCGGTATACCTGCACCTTACGCTACGTTCGAGGACAAGATCGTCTGTCTCCGAGCACACTCGCGATCTACGATGATCCGTGCTGATCGTTTATGGAAGCGCTGACAAAGTGGTTGATGTCGGATATACGCAGCGGGTGCCTGAGGTGGGGTATCCCGGGTCTTCTGAGGTGATGCGCTTTAGCATCCCCGGTAGCTACACGATCGGTTGGTAGAGGATCTGGGCACTCGCGCTGACAACAATGCGTTTAGGTTGTGTATCCGTACCGCGAAAGCCCTGTATTATCGGCGATAATGGGTGCCACTTGCTCTGTTTTGCTTTGCCCTACAACAACAATGTGTCCGCACTTCGTTCTGGCTGCGATGTGGCGACAGCCGCTCCGCGCATCGCGTCCGCGGAAGGGAGGTAGATTGTTTGCTTCAGTGGATGGGCAACTGATCTGCGTGCATTTCTGCAACCCAGCCGACTGCGCGTTTCATCCTGATCTTATCGATGACGATCGAGTTTACGGGATCTTTCTCGGATTGGTGTTTGGTTAACTAGTCTGATACTTCAGATAGAAGATTATGTCCTCGCTTTTTTAGGAAGATTAGCTTACGGCAATTTGTTGTAGTCGGTAGCGCTCACGGGCTCTAGCCATTCGTTGCTGCACCCACGCCCGGGCGCCTCGAAGGCCACATGCGAGAACCAGCTATCGCGTGCTGCGCCATGCCAGTGCTTCACGCCAGCAGGGATGAACACGACGGCACCCGGGTGCAGTTCGTGTGCCTCTTCGCCCCAGCATTGATACCAGCCGCGTCCGTCGGTGCAGAGTAGTATCTGTCCGCCCCCATCATTGGCATGATGGATGTGCCAGTTGTTGCGGCAGGACGGCTCAAATGTCACATTGGCCACGAACTGGGTCTGCTGTGGGTCGGTCAGCGGGTTCAGGTACGATTCGCCCACGAAGTACTGGGCGAAGGCGGTATTGGGCTGGCCGAGTCCGAACAGGCAGCGTTCGGGGCGGTGCTGATCGTTGGATGCCATAGCATGCTCCTTGTCAACAGTTGTAAGCAGTTCGCGTGTGCTTGCCCTAGCTATACCACATGGAGTGCACTCGAAGTCAAGACGTTCATTTGGGGGAGAACGGCAATTCATGTGTTGGTTTAGGGGCGATACTGAACTGCTGCCCACGCGCTATACTGTACCCGTGTAGCATCGTGTGCAAGCGAGGCGGAACGGAGGATATCATGTTCAAGGTGCGTGCGAGATATCTGTTGCTCATTGCGGCGGCTGTCTGGATCGCGGCTGGTCTCAATATCGTGCGTTTGGGTGCGCTTGCGTGTGCTGAAGGCACAGCGCCACTGATCGTGCTCATACTGGGTATTTCGGCGGTATTCCTGGTATTCCATCCCATGTTCAGCAAGCTGGTCGGAAAGCACGCTGACCGCATTCGCGGCTATGGCGAGGACCGCATGCATGTGCTGCGCTTCTTCGATGTGAGGGGTTACGTCATCATGGCCATCATGATGGGCGGCGGCATCGGGTTGCGCGCGGCAGGGTTCGTGCCCGGATGGTTCGTGGCCTTCTTCTACACTGGCCTTGGGGCGGCGCTCGTGCTGGCAGGCATCGGTTTTCTCGTGCATTACGCGCATCGTGGCGGCACGATCACCTGCCCCGTGACGAAGAGAACGCGCCTGGCTTAGACGCTTTTCACGCTGTTTGGGGATTCGCGATCACGCAGAACGCGTACGAACGGCGGTCAGCCCGCCCCGGATAAAGGAATCGATCGCCTGCTTCACGGTGTGCCAATCCTCCGATTCCGGCACAGCCCGTGCGGCACCGATGCACCCGGCCAACTGGAACGCGTAGAGGGCGAACGCGATGCTCTTGTCGTGGCAGGCCTCGGTATACATATCCAAGGTCTCTTCGTCGAAGGCCGTCGTGCTCTCGTCCATCAGTATGGACATGAAGCGATCTTCGTTGAGCAGGCTGTGGTAGGCGCCGCCTCTGCGGATCAGTTCGCACAACGGTTTTCTCTGACCGCCCTCTGCGCAGGCCGAGCAACGCAGTTGTGGCAGGATGCTGCTCGTCTCCAAGGCGAGCTTCCTGACGAGTGCGCGATACACCTCGCCGACATTCGAGTAATGCGTATAGAAGGTGCTCCTGCTCACGTGGGCCCGTGCGCAGAGGTCGACCACCTTGATGCGCTCGAGCGCGGTCGTCTCCAACAGCGTGAGCAGCGCGTGGTCGATTCGTTCCAAACCTGGTTTCGTGTGGCCCATGATGATCCTCTCGCGTCTCCATCAGGTGAACAGATCATATCGTTTTGTTCATTTTTCCGAGAGATGAGGCCATAGACTTTACCCGAATGGCCTGTATGGTGCAGCGGTGATGCGACGGCATCGGTACGGATATGAGCGGCAAGGCGATACGATGATCTTCCAGCAGACCCTTGAGCATATGGCGGTGTTCTTCCTCGTGTTCGCGGTCGGCTTCGCGGTGGCTAAGGTCGGCGTCGTGAAGGAGGGGTATCTTCCCGGCATCGCGCAGATCATTACGAAGGTGCTGTTGCCAGCCATGATCTTCTTTTCGACGTATGCCAACTGCACGCGTCAGACTATCATCGACAACGGGCAGATGGTGTTGCTCGCAGCGCTGTTCTACGCCCTCATCAGCCTCATCATGTTCATCGTGGCGAAAGCGCTGCGCATCGAACACGATAAGGATAGGGTGTTCCAGTTCTGCTTCATCTTCGGAAACACCGGTTTTGTGGGGATACCGCTTCTGGCAGCGGTGTTTCCCGATGCGGGCCTCGTATACATGATGATGTTCTCCATCGTGGACCAGCTGGTGTTCTGGACCTATGGCGTATGGCTCTCCACCGAGCGCGATCACCATCACAGTGCCGCTTCGCATATCAGTTGGCGCTCGCTGATAACCCCGAATACGGTCGCGATCATGTGCGCGGTCGCCTTCGTGCTGCTCGAGGCTCCGGTTCCAGGCATCATCCAAGATGCGCTGGGAACGATCAGCTCTGCGACCTCGGGGCTCTGCATGCTCTATCTCGGTGCGCTTGCCAGCTTCTCGCATGTCGTGCCCGTTTTGAGACGCCCCGAGCTCTACGTGGGCATCGTGGTCAAGATGATCGTGCTCCCAGTCGTCATCGGGCGCGCTCTCATGCTCGTAGGTCTTTTCCCGCAGTCCATGGTGTTGGCGCTCTCGATCATCATGGCTCTTCCCGTGATGACGGTCGTTCCCTTGCTCGTTGCAACGAACGGGAAGGAATCCGAATACGCTACCGGTATCACGGTGGCGACGCTCGTGGTGAGCATCTTCACGATCCCGCTCGTGGTATTCCTGGTGGGCTGAGGGGCTGCCGCGCCGAGCTCCATTCGCGCGCATCTGTTTCCGTTCGGTTCACAGACAGGAAATACAGGCATGCTAGACTGCTAGGCAACGTGGATGCGAGAAAGGCGCACGAATATGCCAGAGAAGATCAAAGGCCGCAAGGTCGCCATCATCGGTTGCGGTTTCGTGGGAGCGACGAGCGCGTTCGCCTTGATGGAATCGGGGCTGTTCTCAGAGATGGTCCTCATCGACGTCGACCAGGACCGGGCAGAAGGCGAGGCGCTCGATATCTCGCACGGCCTGGCGTTCGCCCGACCCATGGATATCAGCGCGGGCTCGTATGCCGACCTTGCGGATGCGGATGTGGTCATCGTGACCGCGGGCGCTTCGCAGAAACCCGGCGAGAGCCGTCTTGACCTGGTCAGCAAGAACGTCGCCATCTTCGAAGGGATCATGGCGCAGATCAAGGAGAGCGGTTTCAGCGGCATCCTGCTCATCGTCTCCAACCCGGTGGATATCCTGACGCACGTTTCCATCCAGCTCTCCGGGCTTCCCGCGCAGCGCGTCATCGGCTCGGGCACCGTGCTCGATACGGGCCGCTTGAAGCAGATCATCAGCCAGCGGCTCGGCGTCGATCCGCGCAACGTGCACGTGCGCATCTTGGGCGAGCATGGCGACAGCGAGCTGATCGCCTGGTCGAGCGCGCATGTGGCGGGCATCCCGCTCGAGGACTTCTTCAACATGCGAAGCGCAGGGTCCTACGAGCAGTTCCGCTCTGAGGTCAGCAGCCTCGTGCGCAACTCGGCCTATGAGATCATCGACAAGAAGAAGGCCACCTACTTCGGCATCGCCATGGCCATCAAGCGCATCTGCGAATGCATCGTTCGCGACGAGAAATCGGTTCTGTCGGTATCCAACTCCATGCAAGGGGAGTACGGCATCGAAGGCGTGGCGCTCTCTACGCCATGTGTGCTCGGTAGCGACGGCATCGAGGTGCGGATGCCGCCTTCGCTGAGTTATAAGGAGCAGGCGCAGCTCAAGGCATCGGCCGAGCAGCTCAAGGAGGTCATCGCCGGGCTCGATCTGTAGGATCAGCAGCGCTTCGGCGGCGTCTTCGACATCTTCGGCATCACCATCGGCACTGCCATCCTTCGTCGAAGTGTGGTATATTCACCCCGTACAGAGACCTGCCGCCGGGTAGGAGAGCACTCGTTTGATGCGTATCGTTAGGCCTTTGAAGACGCGCATCGGATGGGTGCTTTTTGTTTGTGAGCGAAAGGAGGCCGCATGAAGCGGTTCATAGCGGAGGATTCGTTCTGGGAGCTTTTCCCAGATGCGAGCATCGGCATCGTGGTGGCGCATGGAATGCAGTCGGCCGATCAGGTGAGCGATGAGGATGCGAAGGCTCTTCGGCAAGCGCTTGCGCAGGCTAATGCAGCCGCCGATCAGCACCTGACATCGAATACCATATCCCAGAACCAGGTGGTAGCGGTATGGCGCGATGCCTACCAGCGGTTCAAGACGAAGAAAGGCGCGCGCTGTTCGGTGGAGAACCTGCTGAAACGCGTGCTCAAGGGCAATCCGGTCGGATCCATCACGCCTTCGGTCGATCTGTACAACACCATTTCCTTGAAGTATGCGCTGCCAGTGGGCGGAGAAGACATCGAGGCTATGCAGGGCGACATCCGCTTGGGCATCACCGAGGGCGGCGATGCGTTTCGTGCGCTCGGTGAAGACGAGGATGCGCCGACGCTGGAAGGCGAGCTGTGCTACCGCGACGATGCGGGTGCCATTTGCCGCTGCTGGAATTGGCGCGATGGCCAGCGTACCGCGCTGACCGATGAGAGCCAGAAAGCCTTCCTCATCATCGAATCGGTCGATCCGGCCCGCGCAGCTGACCTGCAGGCCGCCGTTGATGAGATGGCGCATCTGGCCGAGCAGCATCTGGGCGCCACCATCTTCGCCAAGCATATCATCACGCGCGAGGATCCCAGTCTGGTCATCGACGAGTGAGCAGATGGTGCAAAGGGCATACGCGCGCTGCAGGTGGATGCGCGCGAGGATATTATAAGAGCCTTGCTAGCGTAGAGTGCGTCTTGCCGAGGACGATTGCGATAGTGGGGTGCGTGCTTTGCGAATAGAGGGCAACGCGAGCACCTCTGTGCAACAGCGCTCTTTAAGGTCGCGCAGGACACTTTCGATGGAAGGGCTGCCATAGCTCATAGCATGCTGCACCACCTCGTCTGAGTCTGCTGCGTTTAGATGAACTTGGAGCTTCTGGGTAAGCGATACTATGCCCGTGATCTGTGGGGCTTCAGAGCGGAATGGTCGCTCATTCATGCATTTTGCCATCGTGCTGCTCTGCGGCAGTGCGCATACTCTATAATAGTTGTTTCGGACTTTGACGTAGGTACAAGGAGGTGCGCAACTTGGCCAGACTTCAGATCATGGACACCACGATCCGCGACGGCCAGCAGAGCCTTTGGGCCACGCGCATGCAGCTGGGAGACATGCTGCCCATCCTGCCTAAGATGGACAAGGTGGGGTATTGGGCTATCGAGGCATGGGGCGGTGCGACGTTCGACTCGTGTTTGCGCTTCTTGGACGAGAACCCCTGGGAGCGTTTGCGCTCCATCAAGGCGAACACGCCGAATACGCCGCTCGCTATGCTCTCGCGCGGCCAGAATCTGGTGGGGTACAAGCATTATTCGCGCGATATCGTGTTTCATTTCATACAGTGCGCGCATCGCAACGGCATCGAGGTGTTCCGCGTGTTCGACGCGTTGAACGACATTCGCAACGTGGTGGACAACGCCGAGGCCATCAAGGAGTGCGGCGCGCATTTCGAGGGCGCCATCAGCTACACCATCAGCCCCGTGCATACGCTCGATAGCTTCCTCGAGTACGGCCAGCAGCTCAAGGAGCTGGGAGCCGACTCTATTGCCATCAAGGACATGGCGGGCATGCTCACGCCGTACCGCACCGAGCGCATGGTGAAGGCGTTCAACGCCGAGATCGGGTTGCCGGTGCACATCCATTGCCACTATGTGGGCGGCATGGCTCCGGCGAACATCATCAAGGCAGCTGAGGCGGGCGCGGCCATCGCCGATACGGCCCATGCGCCGCTCGCGTTCGGCAATAGCCATCCGGCAGTTGAGATGATCGTGGCCGCGTTCCAAGAGAGCCGCTACGATACCGGGCTGGATCTCGGGCTGCTCTTCGAGATATCGGAGTATTGGGAAGAGATCCGCAAGCGCAACCACTACAAGCGCGGCGTTTCGTCGCTGACGCATATGAAGGTATACAGCCATCAGGTGCCCGGCGGCATGATGAGCAACCTGATGAGCCAGCTTGAGGTGCAGAAGGCAACCGAGCGCTTGCCCGAGGTCATGGCTGAGATCCCGAAGGTGCGCGCTGAGGTGGGCTATCCGCCGCTGGTGACCCCGCTGTCGCAGATCGTGGGCACGCAAGCGGTGTTCAACGTGCTCACTGGTAAACGGTGGAGCGTCATCAGCAAGGAAATGAAAGACTACATCTGCGGGTATTACGGCAAAGCGCCAGGACGGATGGATCCTGCGATCGTTGCCAAGGTAGCCGGGGATGCTGACATTCTCGACCCGGATATCGCTCCGGGGTCGCTTGTGACCACCACCTATGAAGAGGTGGCCGAAGAGATAGGAGACCTCGCCCACAGTGAGGAAGACGTGCTGATGTACGCGCTGTTCCCCAACGAGGCGCGTACCTATCTGAGCAAGCATCGCACGTCGGAAAAAGTTGACTTCATGTTGGAGCAAGAATCCAGCAGCACCAAGGAGGACGATTACGTGGACATCAATCAGATCCGTGAACTGGTGAAGGTTGCCGAAGAGAGCGGCGTTGGCGAGATCGTGGTGGAAGAAGAAGGCGTGCGCATCGCCGTTCGCATGCCCGGCGAGGGCGCGGTGGCACCCATGGCGGCGCCGTCGCTTGCCGCTGCTGCACCGGTCGCGGCAGCGCCTGCGCCAGAAGCAGCGCCCGCTCCCGCAGCCGAAGAGCAGCGTCCTTCCAATTGGTATGCGGTGACCGCACCCATGGTCGGCACGTATTACGAGGCGCCGGCCCCCGGTGAGGCGCCGTTCGTGCGCGTGGGTGATGAAGTGGCGGCAGGCGAGACGCTCTGCATCGTTGAGGCTATGAAGCTGATGAACGAGATCGCAGCAGAAGAGATGGGCACGGTGCGCGAGGTGTGCCTCGAGGATGCCACCCCGGTCGAATTCGGCACGGTGCTGTTCTATGTTGAGCCGCATGAGTCCAATAACGCCGTTCCGGAGCAGGCCTAACATGTTCGATAAGATACTGGTTGCGAACAGGGGAGAGGTTGCGCTGCGCGTCATGCGCGCGGCGAAGGAGCTTGGCGTGAAAACGGTGGCGGTGTATTCCACCGAAGATGAGGATACGCTGCCCGTTCGGTATGCTGACGAGGCCGTATGCGTGGGTCCGGCACCGGCCAATCAGAGCTATCTGGTCATTCCGAACATCATCGCAGCGGCGAAGAATACCGGCGCGCAGGCCATTCATCCCGGGTACGGCTTTTTGGCCGAGAACGCCGATTTCGCACGCGCCTGCGTTGACAACGACTTGGTATTCATCGGCCCTTCGGCTGATTGCATCGAGTCAATGGGTGACAAGGCAACAGCCCGTGAGACCATGATGGCGTGCGGGGTGCCTACGGTTCCCGGCTCCGATGGTGTGTGCGACACTGTGGAAGAGGCGCGAAGCTTCGCCTCGTCGGTGGGGTATCCGGTACTCATCAAGGCAACGGCGGGCGGCGGCGGCAAGGGCATGCGCGAAGTACATGATCCGGCCGATCTGGAAGCGCAGTACAAAGCGGCGCGCACCGAAGCGGGTGCTGCGTTTGGCAATGATGGCGTGTACCTGGAGAAGCTGGTGCTCAATCCACGGCATGTAGAGGTGCAGATTCTGGCGGACGATTTCGGCAACCATATCGCTTTGTGCGAACGCGATTGCTCCATTCAGCGCCGTCACCAGAAGCTTGTTGAGGAAGCACCTTCGCCAGCGCTCACGGACGATCTGCGCCGTGCCATGATGGTGGCAGCGGTCAAGGCCGTGCGCGCGGTGGATTATCGTAATGCCGGTACCATCGAATTCTTGCTTGACGAGCGCGGCGAGTTCTACTTCATGGAGATGAATACGCGCGTTCAGGTGGAGCATCCGGTCTCGGAGATGGTCACCGACACCGATATCATCAAGGAGCAGATTCGCATCGCTGCTGGCGAGCCGATCAGTTGTGCCGATCGTGCTCCGTTTGCGCCGAATGGCCATGCAATCGAGATGCGCATCAACGCCGAAGACCCCGAGAACGGCTTTCGCCCTTGTCCGGGCACCATCACGAAGTTCGTGGTGCCGGGGGGGCCAGGAGTGCGCGTGGAGACGTATGTGGGCGAGGGGGCGCGCATATCGCCGTATTACGATTCCATGGTCGCGAAGCTTATCGTGCATGGGCAAGACCGCGATGAAGCCATTGCGCGCGCTAAGCGGGCTTTGGACGAGTTCCAGATCGAGGGCATTGCCACCACCATCCCGTTCCATAAACGCGTGATGGACAATGCCACCTTTATTGCGGGAGACGCTACCACAGCCTTCATACCCAACGAGATGGGGGATCTTCTATGACGGATCAACTGAACGCGAACGGCATGAGCATCGCTCCCGGTGTGGTGGATACCATCATCGCCATTGCCGTGGAGGAAGTTGACGGTGTTGCCGGTCTCGGCCAAACACCTGGTTCTAATATCCGCCTGCGCATCGCAGGCAAGCAAGCCTCTGCGGGCATAGAGACCGAGATCACGCCGGAAGGCAAGCTGGCCATCACGCTCCATATTGACGTGAAATACGGATACGTGCTTCCCGATCTTGCTGCCAAGGTGCGCCAGGCCGTGAGCGATGCGCTGTTGGTGCAGGTGGGTGTCGAGGTGTCAAGCATCGACATCTACGTGGATGGAATCTCGTTCCAGCAGTAGGGCTATGGCACGTCAACACGAAAGAACCGCATCTCGCAAAAGCGCTGTACAGGTGCTCTACGCCGGTGTCATTCGCAACAGGCGCGCCTCTGAGTTGCTCTCGGGTGGTGAGATCCTCTGCCTTGACGATGCGCTCTCCGACTATGCGCTCATGCTGGTAGAGGGCGTGGAAGTGCACGAAGCTGAGATCGATGAGCGTTTGGAGAGCATCTCCGAGAACTGGTCGGTGGGCCGTATGCCCATCATGGATCGAACGATCCTGCGTCTGGCTCTGTTCGAGATGCTCTATGTGGACGATGTGCCCACCAGCGTTTCCATCAACGAAGCGGTGGAGTTGGCCAAGGAGTTCGGCGGCGAGGACGATAGCCCGCGCTTCGTGAACGGCATGCTCGGGCGCGTAGCGCGTCAGATGGAAGCGGGCGAGCATGGGATGGCAGGAGCAGAAGATGTCTGAGCAAGCGAAGACACCATCTTTTGATGCGGTGAAGGAGCGCCTCGAGCGCATTGCTGAGGAAGTAGCGCGGGAAGATATCGCGCTCGACGATGCGCTCACGCTCTACGAAGAGGCGGTTTCCTTGGGCCTTTCTGCGTGCGATTTGAGCGAAGCCGATTTGGTTCAAGATGCTCAAAACGAGCAAGCATCCGAAGCCGCTTCGGATGCGGCCGCGCCCTCAGAGATGAACGCTTCCGACGATGCGGTCACCGCAGTGGCCACCGAGACGGATGCGCCTGCGGCGGATGCGTCCCACGATGCCGCATCGCTGCGTCCAGGGGGCGAACTTGGCTGAGCATCGGATACTCGACTGCATCGCCTCACCGGCCGATCTGCATCTGCTCACGGTATCAGAGCTGACGATCTTGGCTGATGAGATTCGTCAGCAGATCATCGAGACCACTTCCAAAACGGGAGGCCATGTTGCCTCCTCGTTAGGTGCGGTCGAGATCATCTTGGCATGCCATAGCCTTTTGAACACGCCCACCGACAAGCTTATCTTCGACGTGGGCCACCAAGCATATGCGCATAAGCTGGTGACGGGTCGTCTGGCACGCTTTGATACGCTGCGTACGTATCAAGGCATCTCCGGTTTCCCGCGTCCTGGTGAGAGCTCTTATGATGCGCATCCGTCCGGGCATGCTTCCGACTCTCTTTCAGTGGCATCCGGTTACGCGAAGGCGCGCGTCATGAATGGCACCGATGAGAAGATCGTCACCGTGATAGGCGATGCGGCGGTGGCGGGCGGCATGGCGTTCGAGGCGTTGAACTACATCGGTACCGAACAGCTGCCCATGGTCATCATTCTGAACGACAATGAGATGTCCATCTCTCGCAATGTTGGCGCGCTGATGAAGCATTTCGGCAATCTGCGCGCAACGAACGGGTACCGGGCTGCGCGCGAGAGCATGCAGGACCGCTTGGAGTCGGGAGGTGGATTCAGCCGCGCGTTCGCTGAGCTTGGCAAACGCACCAAAGATTCCATGAAGCACATGTTTTTGCCCGAGGCGATGATCTACGAACAGCTCGGCATCGTGTGCACGCCGCCCATCGATGGGCATGATATCGGCCAGCTGCGCGAGATGCTGCGATTGGTGCTGGAGATGGATGGCCCCGTCATGATGCACGTGGTGACGAAGAAAGGGGCTGGGTACGCGCCTGCCATGGCCGATCCCGAGCGCTTCCATGGCGTGGGCTCCTTCGATCTGGAAACCGGTGAGGACGTGCCCGCTACGCGCTCAGGGCTCACGTATACCAAGGCGTTCGGTGAGGCGCTTGTGGCGGAAGCGGAAGCTGATGAGCGCATCGTCGCCATCACGGCTGCCATGGAGGGAGGCACCGGCCTCAAGGCCTTTCATGAGCGTTTCCCGGAGCGCTTCATCGATGTGGGCATCGCCGAGGAACAAGCGGTGGGCATGGCGAGCGGTTTGGCTGCGGCGGGCAAGAAGCCGGTGGTGGCGGTGTATTCCACCTTCATGCAGCGCGCGATCGATCAGCTGGTGGTGGATTGTGCTCTGCCGAAGCTCGATGTGGTGTTCGCGCTCGATCGAGCGGGCATCGTGGGCAAGGATGGTCCGACGCATCACGGCGTGCTCGATATCTCGTATGCGCGCATGGTGCCTAATCTGCGCGTGCTGGCACCCGCGGACACGCTCGAACTGAAGAGCGCCCTCAAGACCGCGTTGCGCATGGGCGGTCCGTTTGCGGTGCGCTACCCGCGCGCCACTGAGAAAGATATCGTGCAGGGTGTTCCTGTGGTGCTGGAGGTCGGTCGTGCGCGCGTTGTGCGGGAAGGCGCCGATGCTGCCATTCTCTCGTTCGGCACGCTGCTCAATCGTGCGCTGGAAGCTGCCGATCTGCTACAAGACGAGGGCATGAGCGTTCGCGTGGTCGACATGCGCTGGGTGAAACCGCTCGATTCCGAGGCGATCGCTGCAGCGGCGGCCACGCCGCTGGTGGTAACGCTTGAAGAGGGAACGGTGTGCGGCGGCGCTGGTGAAGGCGTGCTCGACGAGCTCTCGCGCATGGGGGCCACGCCGCGCACGCTCGTGCTGGGCATTCCCGATCATTTCATCATGCAAGGCGAGACGGCATCGCTGCTTGCCGAGATCGGGCTCGATGGTCCTTCTCTTGCTGATGCGATACGCAAGCGGCTTGCCCAGTAAAGAGCGGCGATGCTCGCGTCCCACCCTGTATCTGCGTTCTGCGCTGCGGCTTAGAGCGCTTCCGTTCCCGCTTCTCCTGTTCTGATGCGGATAACCTCTTCGATGGGACTGATGAAGATCTTGCCATCGCCCACCTCTCCGGTGCGCGCGGTCTCTTGGATGGTGCGCGCGATGTCGGTCACAGCCGCATCGTCGGCTACGATCTCGAACTTCACCTTCGGTACCATGTTGAGCAGCACTTCGGTTCCACGGAAATGCTCTTTCCAGCCGTGCTGGTTGCCGCAGCCGCTCACTTGGCTGATGGTCATGCCGGTGACCCCGCATGCGAAGAGAGCCTCTTTGAGCGATTCCATTTTCTCGGGTCGCACGATCGCTATGATTCGTTTCATGTATTGTCACCCCTAATCAAGACCGGTAAAGGCTGGATAGGCGGATTCGCCGTGCTCGGCAACGTCGAGCCCGCCCGCTTCCGCTTCGTCGTCAACACGGAGCCTGCCATGGAAGCAGAGCTTCACCAACAACCCTAGCACGATACCGCAGATGCCCACGAATACGATGGTCACCACGATGCCGAGCACCTGACTTCCCAGAAGCGCCCAGTCCCCGGTGTACAGAAGCCCTCCTGCGCCGGTCCATGACAATTCGGGCATGCAGAATAGCCCTGTCATGATCCCTCCTGCGATGCCGCCGACGCAATGACAGCCAAAAGCGTCAAGGGCGTCATCGTAGCCGAGCTTTGGCTTGAGCCACGAGATGGCCCAATAGCACAGCGGTGACGTGAGAAGGCCCATGACCAGGGCAGCCCATGCTTCGACGAAACCAGCGGCTGGCGTGATGGCAACAAGCCCTGCGACCAACCCCGTGCAGGCGCCGATGAGGGTCGGTTTGCCCACGCAGATGCGCTCCACCACCATCCAGGAGACAACACCAGCGCCGCTCGCGCACACGGTGTTCACCAGCGCGAGCGCGGCTATCCCATCGGATGCAAAGGCGCTTCCTGCATTGAAACCGAACCAACCGAACCACAAAAGCGCAGCACCCAGCGCAACGAACGGCACGTTATGTGGTCGGTAGCTCATGGCGCCGAAACCGTGGCGTCGTCCAACCAAGACGGCCAGTATGAGCGCGGTGAGCCCGGAAGAGATGTGCACCACATCCCCTCCCGCGAAATCCAGCGCGCCGATGGTATCGCCGATGAGCGACCCTTCGCCGCCCCACACCATATGGGCAAGAGGCGGATAGACGACCATCGTCCATACGACCAGAAACGCCATAACGGCGCCAAAGCGCATGCGCCCCGCAACGCCGCCGGTGATGATGGCGGTGGTGATCATGCAAAACGCCATCTGGAAGACAACGTCGGTGATGGCCGGATAGACGATTTCGCCATCAGGCGCTTGCGCCTCGGTGAGCATGTCGGTCGTGCTGGTAAGCAGCATCAGCTGGTCGAATCCGCCGAAGAAGGGATTTCCCCCGTTGCCTCCATAGGCGAATGACCAGCCGCATACGCTCCAGGTGAGCGCGACCACGCCGATCACGGCGAACACCATGATCATCGTGTTCCCAACGTTCTTGCGCCGCGTGAGCCCTCCATAGAAGAACGCAAGCCCTGGCGTCATGAGAAGCACCAACATGGTGCAAACCAGCATGAAGGCGCTTGTTCCCGCATCCATTTTGTTCCCCCTATCATCGTATCGTGTCGTTCATGCATTCCATCGTGCCACCCTTTTATCAATGCGGGAGTTGCAGCTCGTTTTTTAACACGCTCGCATACGCGATTTAACAGGTGCGACATCGTGTTGTCACATAGCGGAAACATGCGCGGTTGGCTAAAATAGAGGCACGGTAAGGAGGGAGCATGTCAGAACATATCTATACGCCCCGTGGCGTTTGCTCGCGTCAGATAGAATTCGATCTGGAAGAAGGCCGTATTCACAACGTCCGGTTTACGGGCGGCTGCGATGGCAATCTCAAGGCCATCGCCAAGCTCGTCGAAGGCAAGCAGGCATGCGAGATCATCGATCTGCTCGAAGGGAATACGTGCGGACCGCGCACTACCAGCTGCGCCGACCAGTTGGTTCGCGCTTTGAAGGCAGCGAGCGCATAGCGAATGCTGCCTGGACACACGCTCGCGTTCCATCCGATCCCTCCCTGCGTTGATGCGGAGACGATCACGCACAAGGTTCTCCCGTGCCTGCTTGACATGGGGGAGAGCATGCTCATCGCCGGTGCCGACGTCAACTTGGTCGAGTTGTTGTTGCGCCGCGTGGGTCATGCCTATGGCGCCTACAAGATGAATGTACTGGTCATCACGGCATCCATCATCGTCACCATGACGTTGCCCGATCGCCGGGAATATACCCAAACGCGGCGCATCGAAAACCCAGGGGAAACGGATTTCGAGAAGCTGGAAGCTTTGACGCAGTTGTGCATGGACTGCTATAAGGACCCGTTGCCACCCGACGAGCTGCGAGCCCGCTTCGAGCAGATTCGCACAAAGCCGTTTCCGGCCACCTCACTCTACATCGGTGGCATCATAGCTGCGTCGAGTTTCGCGGTCTTTTTCGGGGGCTCGTGGGTGGATGCGGTGATGACTGCGGTCTTTTCGATCGTGATCTGCTTGCTGCTGACCTACTTGAAGCCGATCACTCCCAATCTGATCGTGTTCAATTTCATGGCATGTGCTCTGGTGGGGCTTATGATCGGCGGTGTGGCGCATCTGATGCCGCAGATGTCGGTCGATATGGTTACCATTGGCGTCATCATACTGCTCGTGCCCGGTGTGGCCATGACCAACGCAACGCGCGATATGATATCGGGCGATACGATATCGGGGGTCATGCGCTTCATCGAAAGCTTGCTCTTGGCAACAGCCATCGCGTTGGGATTCATGGCATCGCTTTGGGTGGCGGGCCTCTCCACGGGAGAGTTCGCGTCGACGGCGGCGCCCTTGATATCGCTTGCCGCCTGCGTGCCAGCCGCGTTTGGCTTTGCGCTGTTCTTCAACGTGCGCCGCTCTTTGCTGGCGTTGGCAACCATCGGCGGAGTGTGTACCTGGGGCATCTACTTGGTCATGAACGAGTATGTGATACATGATGCGTTCATGCCCACCTTCATCGCTGCTATTTTTGCAGCAGTGCTCTCGCAGGTGGTCTCCAAGCAGTTGAAGGTTCCCGTGTCCGTCGTGTTCATCACATCGGTCATCCCGCTGATTCCTGGCCGCGCACTCTATTTCACCATGAAATGCGCCCTGCTCGGCTCGTGGACGCAATGTGGAGAATTTGCGTTGCTCACGTTACAGCCGGTTTTAGGCATCGCTCTTGGCATCAGTTTTGTATGGGCTATTGCTCGTACCTGGTCAAATTTCTGCCTGCACCGCGCCCGTGCGACTAATACGATGGACGCGGGGCAGAAAGCGGATTCATAACCGGGAACGCACAGGGTGTATCCGGTGCGGCATGCAGGTCGTTTCGCAGATACGAGCAAGGAGAGAGGCATGATCGACTACGATACTGTCGAAGAGGCGCTCGCTGAACTGCGCGCAGGACGCGTTATCTTATGTACGGACGATCCCGATCGTGAAGACGAGGGGGACATGATCTGCGCGGCCGAGTTCGCGAGCACGGAAAACGTGAATCTGATGGCGCGCGAAGCATGCGGGCTCATTTGCATGCCGATATCCAAGGAGAAGGCGGCTCAGCTTCATTTGCGCCAGATGGTGCGTGACAATACCGACAATCATGAAACGGCGTTCACCGTATCGGTGGATTACGTGGATACTACGACGGGCATCTCCGCCGAAGAGCGGGGGCTCACCGCGCGCAAGCTGGCCGAACCTGATGCGCGTCCTGAGCAATTCAGGCGCCCAGGCCATATGTTTCCGTTGGTAGCGCGCTCAGGTGGCGTGCTCGAGCGCAACGGCCATACCGAGGCGACCGTCGACCTCATGCGTTTGGCTGGCCTTCAAGAAGCAGGTCTGTGCTGTGAGGTAATGCGCGAGGACGGCCAGATGATGCGCGCGCCCGAACTCGCTTTGATGCGCGATCGCTTGGGGCTCAAGATGATCAGCATCAAGGCGCTCCAGGAGTACCGCAAGCGTCACGATACGTTGGTGGAGTGCGTAGCCCGCACGAAACTTCCCACCGTGCACGGCGATTTTGAAGCCTGCGCATACGTGAATCGCCTCAATGGCGAGCATCATGTGGCGCTGGTGAAGGGAGACATCGGCGCGGGAGAAGAGGTGCTCGTGCGCGTTCACTCCGAGTGCTTGACCGGAGATGCGTTCGGGTCGATGCGCTGCGATTGCGGCGAGCAGCTGGCAGCAGCGATGGATGCGGTGCAAGCAGAGGGGCGCGGTATCGTGCTGTACATGCGCCAAGAGGGGCGCGGTATCGGACTGGTGAACAAGCTGCGCGCCTATGAGCTGCAAGACGATGGCCTTGATACGCTCGATGCGAACCTGGCGCTGGGTTTTCGCGGGGATGAGCGTGAATACTACATCGGCGCTCAAATCCTGCGCGATCTGGGTGTGCGCACCATGCGTTTGCTGACGAATAACCCTGATAAGGTCTATCAGCTTGAAGATTTCGGCATCAGCATCACCGCGCGCGTGCCCATAGCAGCTGATCCGAACGAGTTCGATCGTCGGTATCTGGAGACGAAGAAGACTCGTATGGGCCATATGCTCTAGGAGATCGGCCCATACCCCTCGACGATGCTATGCGCTCGCTGTCAGCCGACGCTCGCTTAGACGGTGCCCACCTGCCAGGTGTTCATGTAGGCAATCTGCTCGGGCGTGAGCTCGTCGATATGTACGCCAAGCGTTGCGAGCTTGAGCGCTGCGATATCCTCGTCAATCTGTGCGGGCACGTCATAGACCTTCGGTTCCATATCGCGCGCGTGCTCGATCAGGTATTCGGAGGCGAGGGCATGATTGGCGAAGCTCATATCCATCACGTTGGCAGGATGGCCCTCGGCACCCGACAGATTCACCAAGCGTCCTTCGGCCAACAAGATGATGGTGCGACCATCCGGCATGGTGTATTCCTCCACCAACGGCTTGAGCGCTTCTTTGCGCAGAGCATGCTCTTCAAGCCACGGGATGTTGATCTCAGAATTGAAGTGGCCGCTGTTGCAGATGATGGCTCCATCCTTCATGGCTTCAAAGCACACGTCGTCGATAACGTTCAGGTTGCCCGTGACCGTCACCCAGATATCCGCCTCATGCGCCGCTTCTTCGCGCGGCATCACAGCGAAGCCATCCATGTGCGCCTCAAGCGCGGCCACTGGGTCAACCTCGCACACGATCACCCGGCAACCCATACCCTTCGCGCGCATGGCAAGCCCTTTGCCGCACCAGCCGTATCCGCTCACCACCAGCGTGCGCCCTGCGAGCAGACGATTCGTGAGACGAATGATGCCGTCAAGGGTGGACTGGCCTGTGCCATAGCGATTGTCGAAGAAATGCTTGGTCTTCGCATCGTTGACGGCGATGACGGGGTAGGCGAGTTCGCCTTCGGCAGCCATAGCAGCAAGGCGGATGACGCCGGTGGTTGTCTCTTCGGCTCCCCCGATGATGCCCGGCAGCGCATCGCGTCGGCTCTCGTGGATGCGGCCGACGACGTCGCCGCCGTCATCGAGCGTGATCTGGGGCTTGAAGTCGATCACGGCATCGATGTGCCGATAGTACGTTTCGTTGTCCTCGCCGCGGATGGCGAAGACCGATACGCCATAGTCGCGCACGAGCGAAGCGGCGGTATCGTCTTGAGTGGACAGTGGGTTCGAGGCGCACAGGCGCACCTCTGCTCCGCCCGCTACGAGGGTGCGCATGAGATTCGCGGTCTCAGTGGTCACGTGAAGGCATGCGCCGATCCGCACGCCTGCGAGGGGCTTTTCGCGCTCGAAGCGCTCGCGGATGCTTGCCAGCACCGGCATATCACGGTCGGCCCATTCGATGCGCGCCCGGCCTTCGTCGGCAAGAGCGATATCCTTGATGTCGCAATCGATCACTTTGGTTCCTTCCTCGGGTTCCCTTTGCTCCGACCCAGCATACCTCAAACTTACAATTTCGACATAATTCCTGTTCAAGGCAAGGGCAGGCAGCTATAATCGAGCCGTTTGCGTCACTTCTGCAGTTCGGATTAAGGAGAATCGTGATCGAAATGCTCGCCGAGTCGATGGCCCGGCTCTCTTTCGTTGACACGTTCAACTTCTGCGTTTTTCTTGCATTCACGTGCTGCTATACCTATCAGCTGTTCTACGTGTTCGTGGTATTGACCCGCAAAGCGCCTGTCGCGCGCGCCCAGCGCGACCATAAGTTCGCCGTGCTCATCGCAGCGCGCAACGAATCGGCGGTTATCGGGGACCTGATTCGCTCGATTCGCGCTCAGAATTATCCCGCTCACTTGATCGACATCTTCGTGATCGCCGATAATTGCACCGACAATACCGGCGAGATCGCACGCAGTCACGGCGCGCAGGTGTACACGCGCAACAATAAGGAGCAGATCGGGAAGGGCTATGCGCTCGACCACGGTCTGAAGGCCATCTGGCGCGATCATCCGCATGATGACTACGAGGCGTATTTCGTCTTCGATGCCGACAACGTGTTGGATGCGAATTACTTCCGCGAGATGAACGCGACCTTCGATGCGGGTGCGAAGGCATCTACCAGTTATCGCAATTCCAAGAACTTCGGTTCGAACTGGATATCAGCAGGATACGGCGTTTGGTTCATGCGCGAGGCGAAGTTCCTCAATCAGGCCCGTCTGACCCTGAACACCTCAGCCGCGGTCTCAGGTACCGGCTTTTTCATCGCGGCGGATATCTTGAAGGCGGCTGGCGGATGGAAATGGCATCTGCTGACCGAAGACATCGAGTTTTCCGCTTCATCCATCGCCGATGGCGTGCGCATCGCATATTGTCCCACGGCGGTGTTCTATGACGAGCAACCCACCACGTTCCGCGAATCGTGGAACCAGCGTTTCCGCTGGGCAAAGGGCTTCTATCAGGTGTTCGGGCGCTATTCTGGGCGCCTGGTGAAGGGCATCTTCACGAATCCGCGCGGATACCGTTTCGCTTGCTACGACATGCTCATGACGCTTGCGCCGGGCATGCTGTTGTCCATCATCACCATTACCCTCAATGCGGTCATCGTGGTGCTCGCTTTGACTGGCGTGATGACTACGGGCGTTGCCATCATGAGCTCGCTTTCGAGCATCTTCTTCTGTCTGTTCAACTACGTCATGTTCATGTTCGTCTATGGTGTGCTCACCACCTTTGTCGAATGGAACAAGATACACACGTCAACCGCGCGCAAGATCGGCAGCATGTTCACCTTCCCCTTGTTCATGCTCACCTACATTCCCATCGCGCTGGTCGCACTGGTGAAGAAGTGCACGTGGAAGCCTACGGCGCATACCATCTCGGTTGACGTTTCCGAATTCGCCGAATTGAAGAAGCAACAGGCTTGAGAGCGTTCGCGCGCGCCTGAGCATAACCCAGCTTCCTCAGTGCTTGAATCGCTGTGTGTCTCCAGTATGCTACCCAGACATGGCGCAAATGCAGGGAATTGCGCTCAATCAAGGACGCGACAGAAGGTGGTAGCGAACACCTGCTGGATGCCCGCGCGTCGTAGTGTGGCGGCTGCCGCATAGAGGGTCGCGCCGGTCGTGCAGACATCGTCGAGCAGAATTACGCGCGGCAAAGGCGGGATGGCGGGGCAGAGCTCGATCGCGTCAGCCATGTTCGCGAAGCGCTCTGCGCGCGTGAGGGCACGTTGATCGATGCTTTTGGGGCGCTCTAACAATCCAAGACAATCGCATCCCAGCATAGCGGCGGTAAGATTGGCGAGTTCGCGAGCGTGATCGAATCCGCGTCGCCTCATCGAGGCTTTCGTGTCGGGTACGAAGGTGAGCGCGCTGGGTTGGTCAAGCCATGCGGGCGGCACGCATAAGGCGATGCTCTTCGCGATCGTGCGCGCGAGACGCCGCTCTCCTTGATCCTTGTAGGTTTTCACGATCCTTCGCGTGGCGTCATCGGCGATGAAGGTGCTGGTCAGACCGTCCAGGGGAAAGCGCGACAGATTCGCAGCGGCGAGCACGGTAGCGTTGCATTCGGTGCATTGGACGCGCCCGTAGGGGGCACCGCATGTTGGACAGGCCAGGCACTGGTCGATAGAGGGCAGCTTACGCGCGCAGTCGGCGCAGAGCAGCTCTCCGGGCACATCGCATACCGCGCAGCGCGTCGGCCAGATCGTCTCGGCCGCCACATCCGCTGCGAAGGCGAGCGCGGTTCTCAGTTTGAGGCGAAGATCATCCATGCATCGATCATAGCGTTGCTCTCTGGTGTGGATGACGCATGGGTTTGGACGAAATCTGACGTGCATCTGACGTATAATGCACAGATGACTTCCCGGGTCTGTAGCTGCGGGGCGCTCACGCGTCCCAAGCCCATGGCAGATGCGGTCAAAAGGGTCCACGTAAGGCAGTGCGCAGCGCTGCTGAGCATGGCGTATTCTAGAAGTAAGACGCACCGCCCGGTACGACATTCCGCCACATGGTGTGGCGGCGGGCGAGAGGCCCAAGCGGAAACGCGCAAGTCCAGTGCGCGAGTGTGGGGGCAAAGGCTAGGTCAGCCGGGAAGTGCTGGATGCGGCCATGTATCGCCGCCGGAAGGAAGAAGTCTATGAAGTGTGTACGCATTGCGGCTGCTGTTGTGTTGTCCATCATGATGACGATGGCTCTTGCGGGCTGCGCGAGCAACGATTACAAGCCGGAGCTCGGCTCGCCTCAAGTGGAGCCGCCCACCATTGGCGAGGAGGGCACGCTGCGCGTCGGCGTGAACACCAGCAAGTCTCCCTTGGCCGGTATGGGCAACGATCGCATCATCGGCATCGATGTGGATATCGCGGCGGCTCTCGCGGACGAGCTGGGGTTGAAACTGTCGCTTGAAGATGTGGGGACGAGCCCCGATACCGCCCTCGAAGAGGGTAGCGTCGACATCGTGATGGGCATCGATAAGTCTGACTCCGATGCGGGCTTCTGGTTGTCTGCGGAGTATCTGCCCACCGGTGTTGCCGTATTCGCGACAGAAGGGTCGAATGCCGCTGTTCCCAAGAAGGATGACGGCTCGAAGATCGCCGCGCAGGTCTCGTCGAAGAGCGCATGGGCGGTCACCAATGCGTTTGGCGATAGCGCGCTCGAATCGGCGAACGATCTGAGCAGCGCCATCTCAGAGCTCGCCTCCGGGCAGGTTGACTATCTTGCCTCAGATGCGGTCATCGGCATGTATGCCGCTAATCGTGCAGGCACCCCGGTGGAGATCGTTGCGCTCATCGATTCTGCCAGCGGCTATTGCATCGGCGCCTCATCGGAGAACATCGCGCTTCAAAGTGCCGTTGCCGATGCGCTCTCAACCTTGCTGAACAATGGCACCATCGGGGTCATCGAGCAAAAGTGGCTCGGTTCGCTGCTCGATCTGAGCACCACGCCGACCGCAGAGGTCACGCCTGAGAAGACCGATAACGCCGATGAACCCACAGGGGATGCGGATGCCACCGCGCAATCATCCGCAGCGACAGCGGCGTAGTCGTCCGCACATCGATTCAACGCAGAGAGCACGATGCGGATGCGCGGGTCAGTGCTGCGTTCGAGCAAGGAGTAAGACATGGTAGGAGATATCGCCGAGCAGGCGGCATCGCACGGATTCCGCCTCATTGAAAGCCAGCGCGTTGACGAGCTTGAGGGAAGCGCGCATCGCATGGTGCACATGGCATCGGGTGCCAAGCTGCTGCTTTTGCGCAACAGCGATGAGAACAAGGCATTCGCCATCACCTTCAAAACGCCTGCTGCTGACAACACAGGCGTTTTCCATATCCTGGAGCACTCGGTGCTCTGCGGGTCTGATAAATTCCCGGTGAAAGAGCCCTTTGTGGATCTACTGAAAGGCTCCATGCAAACGTTTCTGAACGCGATGACCTTTCCGGATAAGACGATGTATCCGGTGGCGTCCACGAACGATCAAGACCTCATGAACCTGATGGATGTCTACATGGATGCCGTATTCCATCCGCGTCTCTATCATACTCCGGCTATTTTCCAGCAAGAAGGATGGCATTATGAGGTGGGCGAAGATGATGAGGGCGCACCACAGCTGACCTATAACGGCGTGGTGTTCAACGAGATGAAAGGGGCGCTCTCCGATCCGGATTCGGTGCTCTACGATACGCTTTCGGCAGCGCTTTTCCCGAATACCACCTACCGCTTCGAGTCGGGCGGAGAACCAGAGGCCATCGTCGATCTGACCTATGAGGCGTTCCTTGAGCAGCATCGCCGTCATTATCGGCCCGATAACAGCTATATCGTGCTCTATGGCGATCTCGATATCGAACGCGTGCTCGGCTTTCTCGACGAAGAGTATCTAGCCCCGCTCGCAGCGACCGGCGCTTGCACGGGGGAAGCGATCGCCATCGCGCATCAAGCGCCTGTGGTGAGCATGGGTGTGACCAGGGAAATGTGCACGACACCTGAGAACGCATGCGCTGCGTGCGGGTTTGTCGTGGGAGAGGCGTCGGCGCGCGAGCGGCTGATCGCGGCCGATATCCTCGTCGACGCGCTTTTGGGCTCTAACGAGGCTCCGCTCAAGCGCGCTATCTTAGATGCGCGCATCGCTGACGATTGCATGGCCTATCTTGAGGACAGCGTAGCTCAGCCATTCGTGGTGGTGAGCGTCAAAGGGTCGCGCCCGGGTACCGTCCAAAAGCTCGCGAACATCGTCGAAGATACGTGCGGTCGTCTGATCGAAGAGGGTATCGACCCCGCGCTCATAGAAGCCTCGCTCTCGCATGCCGAGTTCGTGATGCGCGAGCACGATATGGGCTACGCTGATGGCGTGGTGTATGCCATGACCGCGATGTCCGGCTGGCTCTACGATGACGATGCGGCGCTTTCCTATCTTCGGTATGAAGACGTCTTCGCCGACTTGCGCGCGAAGCTCGCCACGGGTTACTTCGAGGAACTTGCGCGCAGCATCTTCATCACTAACGATCATTATGCCCAGGTTGAGGTCGTGCCGGTCGAAGGTGATGGGGATGCTGCGCTCCGCAAGCGTTTGGTGGCAGTTCAGGAGCGGATGGGTTCCTTGGAGCTCGAGGAAGTGCAGCGCGCTGAGGCGGATCTGCGGGTGGCACAACTTGCCGCTGATAGCCCGCAGGCGCTGCTCACGCTTCCGCGGTTGCGCGTCGATCAGATCGGGGAGGCGCCAACGCGGCATCCGTTCGGGCTGGAACCGAGGGATGGGCTTGAGGTGCTGCGCCATGAGGTGCCCTCGCATGGCATCGCGTATCCGTATCTGTACTTCGATCTGGGCTGCCTGACCTTCGATGAGCTGCCGTATGCCGCCTTGTTGGCCATGTTGCTGGGGAAGCTGGATACTGCGCATCGCAGTGCAGCGCAGCTTGATCGGGATGTGCATGCCCAGCTTGGCAACCTCGGGTTTTTCTGCGAGGTGCACGAGCAGATGAAAGGGGATGGCTTTGCGGCGAAGTTCGTGGTGGCCACCTCGGCTCTTTCGGCGCATGCGGCTGATGCGGCAACGATCGTCAGCGAGATCGTCCGCACTACGGATCTGACCGATCAGGAGAAGATGCGCGACATTCTCGTACAGCGTCGTGTTGCCATGGAGCAGGCGTTTGCCTCTGCGGGGCACACGACCGCTTTGCGCCGCGCCGTGTCGTACCATATTCCGGCGGCGTGTGTGCGCGAAGCGCTCGGCGGCGTTGATTTCTACCTCTTCCTCAAAGACCTCTTGGAGCATTTTGATGAGCGCGCCGCTGCATGCTCTGCGAAGCTTGCCGAAGTGGCGCACCGCCTCTTCTCAGAGGGTAATTGCCTGCTCTCCTTCACCGGTGCCACGAACGATCTGACGCGTTATCTGGGGGCTGCCGAGCCCTTTGCGGCGCACGGCTGTCCGCAGCGCTTGGTCGTTCCCGAACCGCAGGACAAGCGCGAAGGGCTCATTGTGCCAACCGATGTGTCCTATACTGCGCTCTCAGCGAGCTTGGCCTCGGTCGGCGGTGCCTACGGAGGTATCTGGCCCTTGATTTCGCGCGCGCTCACCTATGGGTATCTGTGGCAGGAAGTCCGCGTGCTGGGCGGCGCGTATGGCACTGGATTCAGCGTTTCGGCAACGGGAACCGCGAGCTTCCATTCCTATCGCGACCCGCACCTCGATGAGACGGTAGCGCGTTTCGCGGGATCAGCGGCGTGGCTGGCCGATCTGTCCGTGCAGCCTGAGGAATTCGCGGGCTACGTCGTGAGCTCGGTCGCGGGCATGGACGCTCCTTTGAAGGCGCGCGAGCGCATGCGCAAGCAAGATGCCATGTTCTTCTCGGGATATACGCAGGATATGCGCGCTGAGGTGCGCGCGCAGTTGCGTGCAGCCCGAGAAGGCGAGGTGCGCGCACAGGCTGCCACTGTGGAGGCCCTCGTGAATGCGGGGCATCTCTGCTCGGTGGGAGGACGCGCGCTCCTTGCGTCCTCCGATGAGGGCCTTACGCTGGTCGATCTTGTTGGATAGGTGGGCGCGGGCGTCCATTTCGCGTATAATCGGCAAACCACGGACAGGAAGCGGAGCATGGCCGACCGAGCAGACTTCAAGCATATCCGCGTTACCGGAGCCGACGATGATGTCGTGATCGTTGCGGGGGCGCAAACAGAGGAAGCGGACCGAGCAGAGGCTGATCGTGCGCCAGCTGCATCGTCTGACGACCTCAGCGCCTCTTCGGAGAAAAGAGATGCCGTTTGCGCGCCAGGGCCAGAAGCCTCTACAGGCGCATATCATCCGACAACGCTGGAAGATATAGCGGAATCGAAGATGTCAGTGACGCAGAAGGTCGTGATCGCATTGGCGGTGGCTGCGGTCATTGTATTTTTCGTGTGGCGTTTCGTGGCAGGATAGATTGACGGTCAAAACGAAGATGGGATGCAGACGTGAGCGTTAAGGAAGACAAGCGGGACCATCGCGAAGAAGAGGTGCCCGAAGAGCAGATGATGCACGAAGATGAGGTCGATCGCACAGCAACAGAGACTGAAACCGCGACCCCTTCGTGCGATGCGGATGATGCGCCGGAGAGAGGCCTGAAGCACGGCAAGCACGGGAAAGTCGACGACGAGGTTCCCGAGTATCTCAAGCGCTCGCGGCGCATGCGCAGGATCCTCATTGCCGTACTCGTCGTGCTGGTGCTTTTGGTGGCGGCAGGAGCGGTGCTCGTCGTGATGCTCTTCGATACGGCCAATAACGCTGCTACTCAACAGGCGCAAAGCGCCGTGTCGCAGGTGGAGGCCATCGAGTCGGACGACGCTACCAAGGATGCTTCTACCACGACCACCAAACGGACCACGGTTCCCGATCTCGTCTCGTTATTGGGGCTGACGCAGCAAGAGGCGCTCGATCAGTTGCAGCATGGTGCGCAAGTAACGGGTTTGTCCGAGATCAACGAGGAAGGGAATCCCATCAAGCAGCAGGTCGATGTGGCTCTCTCTGACGAGCCAGCCGATTCGCGCTCTGGCACCCCGAGCGTCTACCTTGATCTCAACGAAGAGGGTCGCGTGCTGCGCGCGGGATATTCGGTAGCCATCGCCTCCATTGGGTACGGCTCGATCAGCTTCGCTGACGCGGTCAGCAACGAGGGGATCATCGAAGAGACCGTGCAGGAAGCCGGTCTCACCATCGCCGACTACACAGCAACGCTTCCCGAGGATAAGATGCAGTACTCCAGCTATGCGGGCGATGGTACCACCTTGACACGTGAATACTGCGAGTTCTCGGGTACTGGCAGTGTGGGAGAAACCCAGTACAGCTGGGAGGCCGACCTGTCGTATGACTACACCATGGCGAACGCTACGGGCAACCTCGCGGACACGATCCGCACCATCTACATCTATATCCAGGCATAGCGCATCAAGGAGCATCTATGAGCAAAGGCACCTATTCGGTCACCACGCCGATCTACTATGTCAATGCGGCGCCCCATCTGGGGACGGCCTATACCACCATCGCGGCTGATGTGGTGAGCCGCTATCAGCGCATGAACGGCTACGATGTGGCCTTCGTCACCGGCATGGACGAGCACGGCCAGAAGGTAGCCGATACCGCTGCAGCCCATGGCATGACGCCGCAGGAGTGGTGCGATTCTATGGAGCCAGCTTTCCGTGATGCGTGGGAGATGCTCGATATCACCTATACCGACTTCGTTCGCACCACCGAGCCGCGCCAAGCCGCATCCGTGCAAAAGCTCTGGCAAGATCTGTATGACAAGGGTTACCTGTACAAGGATTCCTACGACGGCTGGTACTGCGTGCACGAGGAGACCTACTACGCCGAGAGCGATCTGGAGCGCGACGAGGAGGGTGTCTTCGTCTGTCCGGATTGCAAGCGCCCAGTGCAGCGTGCAGGCGGCGAAGAGAACTGGTTCTTCCGCCTGAGCGATTTCCAACAGCCGCTGCTGGAGCTCTACGAGCGCCGCCCGGAGTTCATCCGCCCCGAGACGCGCCGCAACGAAGTGGTCTCGTTCGTGGCGGGCGGCTTGAAGGACCTCTCCATCTCGCGCTCCACGTTCGACTGGGGCGTGCCGCTGCCGTTCGACGAGGGGCATGTGGCCTACGTATGGGCCGATGCGCTTATTGCCTACATGACGGGCATCGGGTATGCCGATGAGGCGCGCGGCGACGAGTTCGAGTGTCGCTGGCCCTTCGAGTACCATTTCGTGGGCAAGGATATCACGCGCTTTCACTGCGTCATCTGGCCAGCCATGCTCATGGCGGCGGGTCTGCCGGTGGCGCACACGGTGTTCGGTCATGGCTTCTTGCTCACCAAGGGCGAGAAGATGTCGAAGAGCAAGGGCAATGCGCTGCGTCCGGCTGAACTGGTCGACATCTTCGGCGTGGACGCGTATCGCTATTACTTCATGAGCGACGTGCAGTTCGGCGCCGATGGTTCCATCTCCATCGAGCGCATGGTGCAGGTGTACAACGCCGATCTGGCGAACACGTGGGGCAACTTGGTCAGCCGCGTGGCGAACATGACGAAGAAGTACTTCGATGCGCGGGTGCCCGCACCGCCTGCCAGCGCGACGGACAACCCGCTGCGCCCTCTTGCCGAGAAGCTCTACGCCGCCTATGACGAGGCTCTGGCGCTGGCTGACTTCACGGCAGCGGCGCAGGCGGTGCAGGGTTTGGCGCACCGGGCGAACGAGTACATGGAGGAGAGCGCACCGTGGGCGCTGGCGAAGGACCCCGCGCGCGCCGATGAGCTGGCGGCGGTCATCTACAACGCACTGGAGGCCATCCGCATCATCGCGCTGTTCATGCAGCCGTTCGCGCCGAACACCTCGACTGCGGTTTGGCACCGGCTGGGGTTGGGCGATATCTCCGCAGTTGACGATATAGAGGCCGCGGCTGCGTGGGGTCAGCTACCCGCGGGCAATGCGGTGGAGGTGGGCGATCCGCTCTTCCCGCGCCTGGATGCCGACAAGATCGGCGCTGCGGAGGGCGAGAAGTGACCGCTTCGATGCCAAGTGCCGCAGATGCGCCGCTCAGCGCGGGCACCGAGAGCGATGTCTGCGATGCGCCCGTGTTCGTGGACGAGTACTTCCGTAAGAAGCCGAAGAAGCACGGCCGCGAATGGAAGGTGGTCACAGCTCCCTGCCATCTGACGCCCATCGCTGACACGCATGCCCATCTGGATATGCTGAGCGACCCGGCGCTCGCGCTGGCGCGTGCCGGTGCGCACGATGTGCGCTTCGTCGAGGCGATGGTGGACCCGTTGAGCGAGGCGGGCGCAGCAGCGTTCGACCAGCTGCCCGCATGGCAGCACCAAGCCGAGCTCTATACCCGGCAGATGTCCACGCGCATCTGCGGGCAAGGGTGGCATCCGGCGCCGAAGGTGCGCATCGCGGTGGGCGTGCATCCGCACGAGGCGAAGGCGTGGGATGCGCGGACGCGCGCGGAGATGCTGCGCCTGCTCCACGATGAGCGCGTGAGCGCGCTGGGCGAGATCGGGCTCGATTATCACTACGATCATTCTCCACGCGAGGTGCAGCGAAGCGTGTTCGCTGAGCAGGTGCAGATGGCTGCAACCGCGGGGCTGCCCACTATCCTGCATGTGCGCGAGGCCTTCGATGATGCGTTCGCCATCATGGAAGAGATCGGTTTTTCCGATGCGGGCGTGTTGCTGCACTGCTATACCTCCGATGAGCGCGAGATTGGTCGCTGGGTCGAAGCGGGGTGCTTCGTTGCGTTCGGTGGGGCGTTCACCTTCAAGAAGCTCGAGAGCATCCGACAGGCAGCGGCGCTCGTGCCGCGCGATCGGTTGTTGCTGGAAACGGATGCACCGTTCATGACGCCCGAGCCGCTACGCGGCACGGAGTGCGAGCCTGCGCACGTGATCTGGACCGCGCAGCGTCTGGTGGACTACCTGTTGCCGCAGGCGTCCCCCGAAGAGCGTCAAGAGCTTCTTGAGCGCACATATCGCAACGCGCTGGGGTTGCTCGATCGCGAACCAACCTCATGGCAGAGGGCCGAGCATGCATAGGACGATCATCATCGGCTCGCCGCGCGCTCAAGGCAGATGCGCCGCACTGGCACAAGAGCTCTTCGACGCCTGTATCGAAGACTGTCCGCACGACGGAGTTTCTTTGCTGGCCATCGCCCATTTGGACGTGGCGGGTTGCACGGGCTGCGATGGGTGCAAGCAGGCGCTCGCACCGACGTCCGAGGCTATTCCGCCGTTTCCGAAGCTCGATGATCCTCTGGCACCGCTCGAGCGCATTCGCAAGAGCGATTCCCAACGCCATGTCTGCGTGATCGAAGATGATATGGCTGAGGTGCGCAAGCATTTGGATGCAGCCGATGAGCTGACGGTGGTGGCACCGGTTTATTTTGCGGGACCGCCTGCTCAGTTGAAAGCGCTGCTCGACCGCTTGCAGCCGTACTATTGGTCGGGGGTGCGGCGCCAGAGCGCAAAGCGCCCATGCGTGCTGCATGTGATAGGCGAGGGGGGAGACCCTCATGGGATCGAGCCGTTGCTGGGATGCGTGCGGTCCGCCTTTTCGGTAGCAGGGTTCAAGCTCGATCGCGTGCTCGATTGGCGGGGGCGCATTGATGCGGATGGCATCATTCTCGAAGATGCTGAGCTCTATGAGTGCTAAGGCGTCCCCCCTTGCCTCACCGAGCGCGACAAGCGCCGTGCTCGATCGTTTCGGTCTGTCTCCCAAGAAGCGCTTTGGTCAGAATTTCCTGATCGATGATGGCGTCGTACGGCGGATCGTGCAGTTGTCCGGCGTGAACGGGGATGATGACGTGTTGGAGGTGGGCCCTGGCATCGGCACGCTCTCAGCCGCGCTCGCGGCACGTGCGCGATCGTTGGTGGCCATCGAGCGCGATTCGGACCTGATCGAGGTGCTCGAGGATACGATGGGCGAGCGCAGCAATTTCCAGCTGGTGATGCGCGATGCGCTCAAGGTGGAGCAAGCCGATATCGACGCAGCCGGAGCGGCGCTGCGCTCTCGCGGGGTAGCCTGCGCGTCTCCGAACAAGCTCGTGGCGAATCTACCGTATGCGGTGGCGGCCACGGTGGTGCTCGATTTTTTCCAGCGCTTCTCGTTCATGAAGAGCGCGACGGTGATGGTGCAGCGCGAGGTGGCCGAGCGCATGCGCGCGATCCCTCACACGAAGGAATACGGCGCCTACACGGTGAAGCTTGCCCTGTGCGCTCATGTTGTGGAGAGCTTTCGCGTAGGGCCGGGCAGCTTCATGCCGCAGCCGCATGTGGAGAGCACGGTGATACGTCTTGACCGCTCTCAACCCGTCGATGAAGAAGGGCGACCCTGTGCTGCTCGGATCATTCGTGCGGCTTGCGAGATGGCCGATGGCGCCTTCTTCGCTCGGCGAAAGACCATCGCGAATTCGCTGCGCGCCAGTTTCACCAGCCGCGGCGATCCAGCGCGTTCGGCGGTGGATGAGATGCTCGTGGTGGCGGGGATCGATGCGAGCGTGCGCGGTGAGACGCTTGCGCCTGCTGACTTCATCAGGCTCGGTCAGGCGCTTTGCATGGTGCGGCAAGCGAATGGATGCGCGCCGGTCTCATAAGGTTTTTATGATAAAAACATTTGTTCGATATAACAGCGGGCATCATGCGATAGAATGGTCGCAAACACACGGACACGCAACGAGCATGCACATGAGGTGATCGTATGGCAGAGAACGCACCGGGCAACTCCCGCAACGATGGGGGTTCGCTCGATAATATCAAAGACTATCTGAAGCGCGCTCAGGCTGCGTGCGAATCGGGCGATGCGGTATTGGGCATGTATCTGTACATGGCCGCATTTGAAGAGGCCACTACCGAAGGCGGTCGCCCGGGTGAAGATGCTCTATCGGGCTTGAAAGAGGCCTGGGTTTTGGCATGCACGCAGAAGGAGCGCTCGCTTGCCGAGTATATCTTCGAGCGCCTTGAGCCCTACCTCTCGGCTGACGAGATAACCTTATGCGCCGAGGCGCTGCATAGCCTCGCCATGGACAAGCTTGAGGAATTCGGGTTTTCTCGCGATGACCTAGAGGATATGGCCCAGATCATCCAGGATGACATTGAGGGCAATACCGACCTCATAGCCGCATCGGCTGGGGTGCCTGAGCCTCCCGAGCTTCCTCATCTTACGTATGCAAACGCAGCGGGATACGAGGATGCGATTCATGCTATGAATGCTCTGGGCATCGGCATGGATGAGGATGCCGATTTCAAGAAGCTGCGCGAGATGCTCAATCATCTCCATGGCATGTCCACCACGCCCGCGCTTGACACCATCCTGTTCCGCTCCGATGCGCGTGAAGATGCCAATCGCTTCATGATGGCCACGCTCGGCGAGCTTGATATGCCCACCATCCATATGCGCATGGAAGAGAACTATCAGGGCATGCCATTGCTTTGCGTGAGCGCGCATGCGATCGATATCCCCACAGGTGAGGGTTTGCGCAACGTCTTCAAGGATGGCGGCGTGCTGGTGCTGGAAGACCTCGACTGCTGGCTCGCGCCGAGCACCGAAATGGCAGAAGAAGGCGGCTCGTTTTTCATGATGTCGCTGACACGCGGTGCACGTGAAGCCGTGGCGCTGGTGCGTGCGGCGGTTGAGAGCCCGGATGTGTATGTGATGGCCACGGCATCGGATGTGAGCGCCATCGATGGCTTCTTCCTCGATATGCTCGAGCCCATGACCATGATTCAGATCGAATTACCCACCGCCACCGAGCGAGCGCAGATATGGGAGGATATCGCGCGCGAACATCCCTCGGTGCGCGGCATCGATCGCACCGACCTGGTGCGCCTTTCTGCGCGTCTGCCGCGGGCGGATATGTACGCGGCAGCACGCGAGGCTATTGAGGAAGCGTATAAGACCGGCTTGATGCTGCGGCGCTACCAGCCTGTCACGCGCGATAACCTCTTCGACAAGCTCGCTGCCTATCAAGCGCTCGATTCTGCTGAGTATGCCGAATTGGAAGACGAGGTCATCCGCGACTTCCGGCGTGATTTGAGCCACATTGATGACATCTTGCGCGAAGGTTGATCGGGGTAGAGCGGTGCCTCCGATGCCCACGCTCGTGAAGGGCAACGCGGCATGGATGTGACCTGGCTGCTCCTGATAGCGGTGGGGCTTTCCATGGATGCATTCGCAGTTGCGGTGGCGAAGGGCCTGTCCATGCGCACGATGCGCTGGGGTCATGCGCTTGTCATCGCGCTCTTCTTTGGCGTGTTCCAAGGTGTGATGCCTCTTATCGGCTGGGCGCTCGGTTCTTCGTTTTCCCAACTCATCGAACCGGTCGATCACTGGGTCATCTTCGCTATTCTGGTCGCGGTGGGTGGCAAGATGATCTGGGATGGCATGCGGGGAGATGAAGAGGATGCCTGCCGCCTTGTCGATCAGCGCCTTGATGTCAGGGAGCTGATCCTGCTCGCCGTGGCTACCAGCATCGATGCACTTGCGGTCGGCGTATCGTTTGCGCTCATGCAGGTGAACATCGGTCTTGCAGCAGGCATCATCGCGGGCACCACCTTTGCGCTCTCGCTGGTAGGGGTTCTTATCGGGCACCTTTTCGGCGGACGATTTCAGCGTGCGTCCGGCATCATCGGCGGTGTCGTGCTGGTGCTCATCGGCTGCAAGGTACTCTTGGAGCACCTGGGCGTTCTGAGCTTCTAGGCGCTCGGTATGACCGGATAAGACCCGAGCACCTTCACTTCGCGCAGTTTGAGGCGCAAGCAAGAAAGCGCGGTCTGCACATCGGGCGCGATGTCTTTGCCCAAGAACTCCATGAAGAACATGTAGTCGCCGAACTGCTGCTTGAGCGGGCGCGATTGCAGCATGGTGATATTAATGCCCGCATAGGCGAACTCGGAAAGAATCATGTGTAGCGCACCGGCCTTGTCTTCGCGCAAGAACAGCGCAAGAGTGGTCTTGTAGTCATCACTGACCAGCTGAGGCGCTGATCCGAGGCGGCCGATGAGGGCGAAGGCAGTTTGATTGCCCAGATGATCCTCGATGTCGGCAGCGGCGATATCGCATCCATGAAGGCGTGCGGCGAAAGCGTTCGCGATACCGGCGATGGTGGGATCGGATGCGGCGAGTCGTGCGCTTTCCGCAGTGGAGGGCATGATCTGGGTGTTGCGACCAGGGAGGCGTTCGTTGAGGTAGCGGCGGCATTGCGCAAGGCCTTGCGAATGCGATGCCACCGTTTGGATATCGCCTAAGGCAACGCCGGGCGCGGTGACCAAGCAATGATGGATGTCGATGACGGTCTCTGCCAGGATGACTGCTGACGAGCGGAATGCGAAATTGTCGAGCGTGGCCGTTACGGGGCCTTCGAGGGAGTTTTCCTTGCCCACCACGCCAAAAGCAGCGCGACCTCGGTCGACCGCATCGAACACTTCGTCAAAGGAGGCGCATTCGAGAAGGTCGGGCGCCTTGATCCCGAGCGCGGAAGCGAACACGTTTGCTGCTTCGTGGGTGTAGGTGCCTCGCGGTCCTAAGAATGCTATCGTGTGATCGATGTCGGTCATCGCTGCTCCTTATCTCGGTTCGTTTCCTCGATTATAAACATCTTGGTAACCGTTCATGGGAGCAACGCGGTTGCTCTTGTGAAAACCCTCGTTCCAGGGCGTTGTGATGTTACGACGAAAACATTCCGTAACATTTTGTAGCATCTCGCGGCGCTTTTCAGCCCTCACGAACCGATGCCGCCCTTGCCGGTGCGCGGATGGCTGCACAATACGAACCGTTGTACAAGACGAGGACACCTAAGGGAGGTGTACACATGGTAGATCAGGCCACGACTACGGACGCTTTCAGCGTTCTCGAGTCGCGTGGGGTTAGCCGCCGCAGCTTCATGAAGCTCTGCGCTGGCATCGCTGCAACGGCAGGTTTGTCGCAGCTGGCCATCCCGCGCATTGCCGAGGCGCTCGAACAGTCCGTGATTGGAGCCACGTCTGGCGACCTCTACCCAGTGATCTGGATTGAGGGTGCGTCGTGCACGGGGTGCACGGAGTCGTTCGCGCAGATCGACACGCCTGATGTGGCGACCGTCGTTCTGGACGTCATCTCGCTGAATTACTCCGAGACGCTGTCGGCTGCGGCTGGCTGGTCCGTTGAGGAGGCTAAGGCTCAGACGATCGAGGCGGGCAACTACGTCCTGGTGTACGAGGGCGCGGTTCTGGAGGCGTGGAACGGCAACGCGCTGCGGGTCGCAGGGGAGACCGGCAACGAGGCTCTGGCTCATGCTGCTGCCAGCGCCAATGCGGTGATGGCGGTTGGTTCGTGTGCGGTCAACGGTGGTTGGTGCGCAGCGTACCCGAATCCATCCAAGGCCATGGGCGTTCAGATGTTCCTTGAGAAGGAGGGCATTGACACGCCGGTCATCAACATCCCTGGCTGTCCTGTGAACCCCGAGTGGATGATGCAGGTGCTGGTTGATGTGGTCATGCTGAAGGATCCGTCGCTGGTGAAGCTGAACGACTTCAACGAGCCTTCCAGCCTCTTCGATCAGACCATCCACGATAATTGCCCGCGTCGCGGCCACTTCGAGAATGGCGAGTTCGTCTACGAATTCGGCAGCGAGGAAGAGGCTTTGGGATACTGTCTGTATCCGGTGGGATGCCGCGGGCCGCAGACGAAGGCCATGTGCCCCATCACGCGTTGGAACAACCGTCGTTCATGGTGCGTAGAGGCTGGCAGCCCCTGCATCGGATGCTGCGAGGCGAACCCCAACGATCCGGGCGACAACTGGGTGCAGGTCAACACGCCGTTCTACAATCGCTTCCGCGATCTGCGTATCGGCGAGTTCAAATTCCAGCCTGAGCCGGTGGCATGGGTGCTGACGGGCATCGTTGCCGCAGCGCTTGTCGTGCATGGCTTCGGCATGAAGAAGACCGGTCGTATGGATGGCGGTGCTCCGTTCGAGCCTATCCGTAAGTGGGACAAAGAGCATCCCGAGCGCTCCATCGGCACTTACGCCGATCCGGTGACGGGCGGCCCGGTCATCAGCGAAGAGCTGACCGAAGAGAACACGCATCATCCGTCGGCGCCAGCTGATGTGATGGTCGCCAACTATGAGCAAGAAGCGGGAGGTGAGAAGTAATGACGCGTTCCATCATCGATCCCATCACCCGTATCGAGGGCCATCTGCGCGTTGAGATGGAAGTGGAGAACGGCGTTGTCTCTGACGCATGGGTCTCCGGTGGCTGCTTCCGTGGCATGGAGTTGGTCGTGCAGGATCGCACGCCCGAGGACGCTGCTCAGATCGTGCAGCGTATCTGCGGTGTGTGCCCGGTCTCGCATACGCATGCTTCTTCCATCGCGGCCGAGAAGGCCTATGGCATCACCATTTCCAACAATGCGCGCATCGTGCGCAACCTGATCGAGGGTGCGCAGTTCCTGCACTCGCACATCCTGTGGTTCTACAATCTGTGTGCGCTTGACTATGTGAACCCGCTCAACGCGCTGACCGCCGATGTGGCGGACACCTACGAGCTGGCACAGACGCTGGGCACATCCATGAACACCGACTTCGGTCAGTTGAAGGAGAAGCTGGCGAAGTTCGCTGCGAACGGACAGCTGTCCATCTTCTCGGGCAACTGGTTCGAGTGCGATGGCGGCACGGGCTATAAGATGACGCCTGAGGCCGACCTGATCTGCACCGCTCACTACCTTGAGGCGCTCAAGATGCAGGCGAAGGCCTCTGAGATCGCAGCGCTGCTGGGTGGCAAGATGCCGCACGTTATGACGGTGCTGCCTGGTGGCACGTCGTTCGTGCCCACCGAGGCGAAGCTTGACGATCTGTGGGCCATGGCCAACGAGATCTACGATTGGGTCTCCACCACCATGATCCCTGACACGCTGGCCATCGCATCGTTCTATCCTGAGGTTGCCAACTATGGCAAGGGCTGCGGCCGCTATATCGCATGGGGCGTCTTCGAGGGTCCGGATTGGCCCTATGGCGACGATTACACCGAGCAGATGATCAACCGCTATCTGCCCATGGCTGTGCTCGACGAGCAGCTCAACGTCTCCAACGTGCAGGAATCGCTCATCACCGAGTACATGGGCCATTCATGGTACGAGGGCGACTCCACCTATCAGTCCCCCTACTTCGTGACCGATCCGGATTTCACGGAGTACAACGTTGAGGATCGCTACACCTGGGTGAAATGCCCGGCCTACGATGGCAAGCCCATGGAGGCAGGCGGCCTCTCGCGTGTATTCGCAGCCTACAAGCGCGGCGTGCCCTTCGTGAAGGAGCAGGTCGACGCATTGCTGGTGAAGTTGGGTGGCAAGCCTGGCCAGGTCGAGTTGCTGCAGAACACGCTGGGTCGCACCGCTGCTCGCCAGGTCGAGACGCTCTACATCGCAGGCCTCATGAAGGACTGGACGCTGGAGCTGATGGAGGCCATCAAGGGCGGCGACTCCGAGTACTTCCGTCAGCCGCTGACCACCACCGGTGAAGGCACCGGTTTCTGGGAGGCTCCGCGCGGCGCGCTCTACCACGCCGAGAAGGTGACCAACCGCAACGTGGACGGCTATCAGATCATCATCCCGTCTACGTGGAACCTGGCTCCCATGAACGCTGATGGCGTCCATGGTCCGATGGAGCAAGCGCTGATCGGCGCGCCCGTGGAGGACATCGAGATGCCCATCCATGCGCTGCGCACGGTCCACAGTTATGACCCGTGCACCGCTTGCGCGGTCCACATCACCGAGCCCAAGACGGGCAAGGAGTTCAAGACGGTGACCAGCCCTTGGGGGGTGAAGTAAATGGCACATCTCGCGCATTACCGCGAAGCGCATCCTATGGTCTTCGTGGTCACCCACTGGATCAATTTGGTGAGTATGATCCTGTTGATTCTGACCGGATTCATCATCCACTATCCGTTTCTGGCGGGTCTGACCGGCATCTGCCGTGGCGTGCACGTATTCTGCGGCTTCGTGCTGTTCTTGAACTGCGTATTCCGCGTCATCGCGTCGTTCATCGTGAAAACATCTCCGACGGGCGGCACGCGCAAGCAGACCACCGACATCAAGTCGTGGCTGCCGCAGAAGGATAACCGCCATCAGGCGCTCGAGTGGATCAAGTACTATCTGTTCTTGAAAAAGGATCATCCGCTCGGAGCGAAGCTGGGCGTTCCGCAGAAGCTGTCCTATCTGCTGATCCCGTTCCTTATCCTTGTGATGTTCTGGACGGGACTGTGCTTGTGGGGCGAGACGATGAACGTGCCCGCATTTGCGGCTACCACCACGCTCGTCGGCGGCGCTATGAGCATGCGCATCATTCACTATTACGGCATGTTCGTGTTCATCATCTTCATGTTCATCCATGTGTATCTGGCGAATGTGGAGAGCACGGCTCCCACCAAGCTCATGTTCTTCCATAAGGAGCATGGCGGTTTGGTCTACGATCCCGACATCCACAACATCGTGGGCGAGGATATGGACCCTTCAGCCGACAAATAAGTTGGCATGATTCATGCTTCGTTGACGGCGGCCTCCGGGCCGCCC
>NZ_CALPCC010000004.1 GCF_943192905.1 Adlercreutzia murintestinalis
GCAAGAGTCGTAAGGGGCATACGAAGCGCAAGCGATGTATGCGGCATAAGGGCGCGTGGAGCTGAGCGTTGGGTGTTCAGCTCTACCGTTCTTTCAAGGTTCACTCGTCGTTCGATCATGCGTCCGAATGAGGGCGGCAGCTACATATATATGGAGATATATGAATGAGGACGACAGCTGCATGGAGGTATACCTATATAAAGGTATACCTCCATTTTCGTTTGCCAGCTGCTTCCGCGTATGCACCATACTCATTCATCACTTGCTTTCGCGTACGCACCATCTTTGTCCATCGCTTGCTTCTGCGCATGCACCGTCTTCATTCGCCATTCGTTCGACATTTCTTTTGTTCGGAAGGAACATTCTGTGCTACACTACTCATTCGCGTCTGTCCGTGTATAGACACACCCGGGCGCGTGGTAAGGCCGCGTCGCAGTTCAGAGCCTCTTACTCTGACGAAGTGGCCATGGTCTTGCCGGAACGTAAGGAAGAAACGGCTGGTGTGCGGAGAGGCGCGCGAGCAGTCGTTTCAAAGAAGAAGGGAACAACGTGGGCGTTAAGCAGTACAAGCCGACCAGCCCCGGGCGTCGCTTCCAGACGGTTTCCGACTTCGAGGAAATTACCACCTCGAAGCCCGAGAAATCGCTGCTGGCGAAAAAGCCCAACAAGGCAGGTCGCAACAACAACGGGCGCATCACCACGCGCCACAAGGGCGGCGGAGTGAAGCGCCGTTACCGCATCATCGACTTCAAGCGCGATAAGGATGGCGTACCCGCGAAGGTCGCCACCATCGAATACGATCCCAACCGCTCGGCGCGCATCGCGCTTTTGCACTATGTGGACGGCGAGAAGCGCTACATCATCCACCCCAAAGGCCTGAAAGTGGGCGATACGGTCATGAGCGGCCAAGAGGCCGACATCAAGCCTGGCAATGCTCTGCCGCTGGAGTTCATCCCCGTAGGCACGCTGGTGCACTGCGTTGAGCTACAGCCCGGCAAAGGTGCCAGCATGGCCCGCTCTGCTGGTACCAGCATCCAGCTGATGGGCAAAGAGGGTAAATACGCCATCCTGCGCATGCCCTCATCTGAGATGCGCCGCGTGCTGCTGACCTGCCGCGCAACCATTGGCGAGGTGGGCAACGCCGAGCATTCCAACATCAAGATCGGCAAGGCTGGCCGCAACCGCTGGAAGGGCATCCGTCCCACCGTTCGCGGTACCGTCATGAACCCGGTCGACCACCCGCACGGCGGCGGCGAGGGCAAGAACAAGACCTCCGGCCGTCACCCGGTCACCCCGTGGGGCGTTCCCACGAAGGGTCACCGTACCCGCAACAAGAAGAAGGCTTCGAGCCGCCTCATCATCAGGCGCCGCAAGAAGTAACCGAGCAAGGAGATCGAATTGAGCAGAAGTCTGAAGAAAGGCCCATTCATTGAGCCGCGCCTTCTCGGTCGAATCCAGGCGATGAACGAGGCAGGCGAAAAGAACGTCATCAAAACATGGAGCCGCGCAAGCACCATCTTCCCGGAGATGGTCGGTCACACCATTGCGGTGTACGACGGCCGCAAGCACGTGCCCGTGTATGTAACTGAGAGCATGGTCGGCCACAAGCTGGGCGAATTCGCGCCCACCCGCACCTTCAAGGGTCATTCCGCCGACAAGGGAAAGCGATAGGAGGCGCCGCACATGGAGGTTAAAGCAGTTTCCAAGTACGTTCGCGTGTCTCCGCGCAAGGCCCGCGTCGTCGTGGATCTGATCCGCGGCAAGCAGATCGAGAACGCCCGCGAGATCCTGGCGTTTTCCGAGCGCGCGATCGCCGAGACGGTGTTGAAGACGCTGAACTCGGCCGTGGCCAACGCAGAGCACAACAACAACCTTCGCGCCGACAACCTGGTCGTGAAGACGGCATTCGTGGACGAGGGCCCCACGCTCAAGCGCATTCGTCCGCGCGCCAAGGGCAGCGCTTCCCGCATCAACAAGCGCACCAGCCACATCACGATCATCGTCGCACCGCGAGAGGAGGCTTAAAGCATGGGTCAGAAAGTAAGCCCTACCGGTTTCCGCCTGGGCATCACCGAGGACTGGCGCAGTCGCTGGTATGCCGATAAGAACTACAAGGAGACCCTGGAGAACGATCTTGCTATCCGTAAGTTCCTGGATAAGCAGCTGGCCCGCGCCGCCGTCTCCAAGACCGAGATCGAGCGCGCTGGCGACAAGATCACCGTCACCATCACCACGGCTCGCCCGGGCATCGTGATCGGCAAGAAGGGCGCCGAGATCGACGCACTGCGCAAGAAGCTGGAGAAGGTCGCCAATGGCACCGTCGCCGTGAACGTGGTGGAGATTCGCCGCCCCGAGCTGGACGCTGAGCTGATCGCTCAGAGCGTGGCCGAGCAGTTGGAGGGCCGCGTGGCTTTCCGTCGCGCCATGCGCAAGGCAGTGCAGTCTGCCCGCAAGTCCGGTGCCAAGGGCATCCGCATTCAGTGCTCGGGCCGCCTGGGTGGCGCCGAGATGAGCCGTCGCGAGTGGTATCGCGAAGGCCGCGTGCCGCTGCAAACGCTGCGCGCTAAGATCGATTACGGGTTCGCCACCGCGAACACCCAGATGGGCGCTATCGGCGTGCAGGTGTGGGTGTACCACGGCGATGTGCTGCCCGGCCAGAAGGCACCCGAACCGGCGCTGGAAGGCTCCAGCCGTCCGGAGCGTCGCGGTGGCCGCGGCCGTCGCAACGAAGGAGGTCGCAGATAAATGCTAATGCCTAAACGTGTGAAGCACCGCAAGGTGCAGCGCGGCTCTATGAAGGGCAACGCCAAGGGCGGCACGAAGCTGAACTTCGGCAGCTATGGCATTCAGGCCCTGGAGCGCCATTGGATCACCAACCGCCAGATAGAGGCTGCCCGTATCGCCATGACCCGTCACATGAAGCGTGGCGGCAAGGTGTGGATCAGCATCTTCCCAGATAAGCCCATCTCCAAGAAGCCCGCTGAGACCCGCATGGGCAAGGGCAAGGGCGCGCCCGAGGCGTGGGTGGCTGTGGTCAAGCCCGGCCGCATCATGTTCGAGATCGACGGCGTGGACGACGAGACCGCACGCGAGGCGCTTCGCCTGGCCATCATGAAGCTGCCCATCAAGTGCAAGATCGTCACTCGCGAGAGCCAGAAGCAGGAGGACTAAATGAAAGCATCAGAGATCCGTGAGCTTTCTGCAGAAGACTTGACCGAGAAGCTCAAAGACGCCCGCGCAGAGCTGTTCAACCTGCGCTTCCAGATGGCAACCAGCCAGCTGGACAACACCGCGCGGGTCAAGCAGGTCAAGAAGGACATCGCGCGCATCCTCACCGAGCAGCGTGCCCGCGAGTTGAGCGCGTAAAGGAGCAGATAGATGTCAGAAACCAGGAATCTACGCAAGGTGCGTCAGGGCGTTGTGGTCAGCAGCGCTAACGACAAGACCATCGTGGTTGCCGTGGAAGAGCGCAAGCCGCATCCCATCTATGGCAAGATGATCACCACCACCAAAAAGTACCATGCCCACGACGAGGGCAACGAAGCCGGCAACGGCGACACCGTTCAGATCATGGAGACCCGCCCGCTTTCCAAGATGAAGCGCTGGCGTCTCGCCAAGATCGTCGAGAAGGCCAAATAGCGGCTGCTTGCGAGCACTGCTTACCGTAGTAGGAGGAATAGCATGATTCAGATGCAATCCATGCTCAACGTGGCCGACAATTCCGGTGCCCGCCGCGTCCAGTGCATCAAAGTGCTGGGCGGCAGCAAGCGCCGTTACGCCGGCCTGGGCGACGTCATCGTGTGCTCCGTCAAGGAAGCGCAGCCCAATGGCGCCGTCAAGAAGGGCGAGGTTGTGCGCTGCGTCATCGTGCGCGTGAAGAAGGAAGTTCGTCGCGCCGATGGCAGCTACATCAAGTTCGACCAGAACGCATGCGTGCTGATCAACAACGATGGCACGCCGCGCGGTACGCGTATCTTCGGGCCGGTTGCCCGCGAGCTGCGCGATAAGAAGTACATGAAGATCGTGTCGTTGGCACCGGAAACGCTGTAGGAGGTGCTGAAGATGACGAAGAAGACGAACGAGCGCAACGTGCTGCCCATCAAGAAGGGCGACACCGTCACCGTGCTCGCCGGTAAGGACAAGGGTAAAGAAGGTAAGGTTCTGCGCACCGTGCCCGAGACCGAGCGCGTGGTGGTGGAGAAGGTCAATATGATGAAGAAGGCCATGCGTCCCACGCAGGCCAATCCGCAAGGCGGTATCTCCACCATAGAGGCCCCGCTGGCGGTCAGCAACGTGATGCTGGTGTGCCCGCATTGCAAGAAACCCACGCGTGCTGCGCGCCGTCGTACCGACGAGGGCAAGAAGATTCGCGTGTGCAAGAAGTGCGGCAAGGATATCGACTAGTTCCGTCGGCCTCGACGGCCGCCGGAATTGCTTGACGCTGACGTACTGGCGAACAAGCAAGTCACTTATTGCGGAAGAGCGGTCGCGGATATCACCGCAGCGCGATTCTGCAGCGCAAGAAGAACGTGATACCTCGTCGCATTCTTCGATGCGCGAAGCCAAGCGCAAGGCGATACCCGCGACCGCTTGGGAAGAATGCCTTTAAGGGCAGGAGGTCGGAAACCCCCTGCCGAGCGAAAACGAAGGAGAGCAAGACTATGGCAGAGATGCCCCGTTTGAAGAAGAAGTACCTGGACGAGGTCCGTGGGAACCTTCAGAAGGAACTCAACATCGACAACGTGATGGACGTTCCGCGCCTGAAGAAGATCGTCGTGAACATGGGCGTGGGCGAAGCTGCTCAGGACAGCAAGCAGCTGGAAGGCGCCATCAACGACATTCGCGTCATCACCGGTCAGCAGCCCATGGTCTGCAAGGCCAAGAAATCCATCGCAGGCTTCAAGCTGCGCGAGGGCCAGCCGATCGGCTGCAAGGTGACCCTGCGCGGCGACCGCATGTGGGAGTTCTTCGACCGCCTGGTGGCAACCGCCATTCCGCGTATCCGCGACTTCCGCGGCATGTCTCGCACCAGCTTCGATGGGCGCGGCAACTACTCTATGGGCGTGACCGAGCAGTTGATCTTCCCGGAGATCGACTACGACAAGATCGATCACACGCGCGGCATGGATATCACATTCGTTACGAGCGCGGCAAACGACGAGGGCGCCCTTCAGCTGATGAGCGACCTCGGTTTCCCGTTCAAGAGCAAGTAAAGCGGCTGGCCCTGAGGGGCCTTCCGTGTAACCTCGACCCGGGCCTGGCAGGCCCACAAGAAAGAAGGAATGCATGGCTAAGAAATCGATGATTGCCAAGGCCAAGCGCGAGCCCAAGTACAGCACGCGTCAGCACAATCGCTGCATGCGCTGCGGTCGTCCTCGCGGCTACTATCGCAAGTTCGGCCTGTGCCGTATCTGCTTGCGCGAACTGGCCAACGAAGGCAAGCTGCCCGGCGTCACCAAGTCCAGCTGGTAAACGACACGGTCGACGCAATAAGGGTGTGCCCGCGCCGCAGGCGCAGCCGCTATGGGCGGCATGCGAACCGAGGCGCTGTGGCTCATCACTGAACAAAGGAGAAACCTGAAATGACAATGACCGATCCTATAGCAGACATGTTGACGCGCGTGCGCAACGCCCAGTCTGCGGCAAAGGACACCGTGTCCATGCCCACCAGCAAGAAGCTGGTCGAGATCGCGCGCATCATGGACGAAGAGGGCTACATCAACGGCTACGAGGTGGAAAACGGCGAGCCGCGCGGCACGCTGACCATCACCTTGAAGTACGGCCCGAAGAAAGAGAAGACCATCCGCGGCATCAAGCGCATCAGCAAGCCGGGTCTTCGCATCTACGCTGGCAAAGACGAGCTGCCCCGCGTGCTGGGCGGTTTGGGCACGGCCATCATATCCACCTCTAACGGCGTCATGACCGATCGCGATGCTCGCAAAAAGGGCATCGGCGGCGAGGTCATCGCCTACATCTGGTAGGAAGGGGACACGCATATGTCACGTATCGGCAAGATGCCCATTCCCGTACCGTCCGGGGTGGAAGTGAAGATCGACGGCACCACGGTGACCGTCAAGGGCAAGAAGGGCGAGCTCACCCGTACCTTCCAGCCCACCATGATCATCAAGCAGGAGGGCGACGAGGTTCTGGTCAGCCCTGCCAACGATGAGCGCCAGACCAACGCCTATTGGGGCCTGACCCGCAGCTTGCTGCACAACATGGTGGTGGGCGTCTCTGAGGGTTACAGCAAGAAGCTGGAGCTGGTGGGCGTTGGCTACCGTGCCGCGCTCAAGGGCCGCGACCTGGAGATGCAGCTGGGCTTTTCCCATCCGGTGCTGGTGAAGGCGCCGGAGGGCATCACCTTCGAGGTGCCCTCGCAGACCGAGATCACCGTATCGGGCGCCTCTAAGGAGCAGGTGGGCCAGGTGGCCGCCGACATCCGCAAATGGCGCAAGCCTGAGCCGTACAAGGGCAAGGGCATTCGCTACGAAGGCGAGTACGTCCGTCGCAAGGCCGGCAAAGCCGGTAAGGAATAAGGGAGGCTGGACATGCAGAAGAACATCCTCAAGCGCCAATCCGGCCTGGCCCGCCGCCATCGCCGTGTTCGCGGCAAGATCAGCGGCACCGCTGCGCGCCCGCGCCTGTGCGTGACCCGCAGCAACAACAACATCTACGCTCAGGTGATCGACGACGTGGCCCGCGTTACTATTTGCGGCGCGTCCACCATGGGCGCCGACTTCAAGAAGACTGGTGCGAAGGCTTCTACGGTGGCAGGCGCCGCCGAGCTGGGCACCATCATCGGGAAGTTGGCGCAGGAGAAGGGCGTCAAGGAAGTCGTGTTCGATCGCGGTGGCAATCTGTACCACGGGCGTGTTAAGGCCCTGGCTGACGCAGCCCGCGAAGCCGGCCTTAAGTTCTAGGAGGAGACGAATGGCCCGTAAACAACAGGAAAACGCTGTTCCCGAGCTGGAAGAGCGCGTCGTTAGCATCAACCGCGTCTCCAAGACCGTCAAGGGCGGCCGTCGCATGCAGCTGACGGCGCTCGTCGTGGTGGGCGACGGCAAGGGCAAGGTCGGCCTTGGCCTTGGCAAGTCGCAGGAAGTGCCCAACGCCATCAAGAAGGGCGTGGAGGACGCGAAGAAGAACATGTTCACCGTGCCCCTGACCGACGAGGGCAGCGTGCCGCATGAGATCATCGGCGAATACGGCGCTGGCCGCGTGTTGATCAAGCCAGCTGTGCCTGGTACTGGCGTTATGGCTGGTGGCCCGGTGCGCGCCATCATGGAACTCGCTGGCGTGAAGAACGTCATCACCAAGAGCCTGGGCACGTCCAACGCCATGAATATCGTGAAGGCTGCTGCCGAAGGCCTGAAGGCCATGGAAAGCCCCGAGACGGTGGCTGCTCGCCGCGGCACCACGGTGGACAAGATGTTCGGCAGGAAGGATAAGTAGCCATGGCTGAAGCGAAGAAGACCCTGCGCCTCACGCAGGTGAAAAGCCAGATCGGCCGCAAGTACGATCAGGACCGCACGCTGCGTGCCCTGGGCTTGGGCCGCATCGGCAAGACGCACGATATCGTGGATAACGAGTCCGTGCGCGGCATGATCTTCAAGGTCAAGCACCTCATCGAGGTAGAAGAGATTTAAGTGAAAGCGAGCGCCTGAGGGCGCGACAAAAAGGAGCAACATGGAGATCAAAGATCTGAAGCCCGCAGAGGGTTCCACTCATCGCAAGAAGCGCGTTGGCCGCGGCCCCGCATCCGGCAAAGGCAAGACCGCCGGTCGTGGCATGAACGGCCAGAAGAGCCGCGCTGGTGGTGGCAAGGGCAACGGTTTCGAGGGCGGCCAGACGCCGCTGGCTCGTCGTCTGCCGAAGCTACCAGGCTTTCGTAATCCCAACAAGGTGTACTACATCGCGGTGAACGTGAGCCGCCTGGATGCGAAGTACGACGCGGGCGAGACCGTGGATGCCGACAGCCTGAAAGCCAAGGGCATCATCAAGCACACTACTGACCCGGTGAAGGTCCTCGGCGACGGCGAGATCACGAAGGCGCTCACCGTCAAGGTGGACAAGATCTCTGCTTCGGCGAAAGCCAAGATCGAAGCAGCTGGAGGAAAGGTCGAAGAGCCTTGCTAAGCTCGATTATCGACGCGTTCAAAGTACCGGAACTGCGCAAGAAGATCCTCTTCACGCTGGCTATTCTTGCGCTGTACCGCTTTGGCGCTTACGTGCCGGTCCCCGGCATTCCGTTCAACGAGTTCGCCACCGCCTATCAGGATTCCGGCGTTGCCATGAGCATGCTCGACCTGTTCACCGGTGGCGCGCTTTCCAACTTCAGCGTCTTCTCGCTGGGCATCATGCCCTACATCACCGCATCCATCATCATGCAACTGATGCAGGGTGTCATTCCGGCCGTGGGCCGCTGGGCCAAGGAAGGCGACTCGGGCCGCAAGAAGATCACGCAGGTCACGCGTTACCTGACGCTGGGCCTGGGCCTGATCAATGCGGTCGGTTATCTGTTGCTGTTCCAGTCGCCTGCATACGGCGTCACGTTCAGCGACCAGGTGCCCTATGCGCTGACGGCCACCATCATCGTGTTCACGCTGGTGGCGGGCACGGCATTCATCATGTGGATGGGCGAGCTCATCACGCAGCGCGGCATCGGCAACGGCATGTCGCTGATCATCTTCATCAGCATCGTCAGCGGCGTTCCGCCTGCCATCTTCAGCTCCATCAACCTGACGGCTGATCTGGGTATGGGCATCGCCGTGACCGTGTTGATCCTCATCGTGGTGCTGGCGTGCATTCCGGTCATCATCTTCATCGAACGCGCACAGCGCCGTATTCCGGTCAACTACGCCAAGCGCGTGTCCGGGCGCAAGATGATGGGCGGCCAGAGCACCTACATTCCATTGAAGGTGAACGCAGCGGGCGTTATCCCCATCATCTTCGCAAGTTGTATCCTGTATCTTCCGGCACAGCTGGCGGCCATCTTCAACGTGGGTTGGCTGACCACGTTCGCTGATTGGTGCTCCACTGGCTGGCTGAACTGGATCCTGACGCTGCTGCTGATCGTGTTCTTCTCGTACTTCTACACCTCCATGGTGTTCAATCCCGAGGAAACGGCTGACAACCTGCGCAAGCAGGGTGGCTTCATTCCGGGCGTGCGTCCGGGGTCGGCCACGGTCACCTACATCAAAAACACACTGCGGCGCATCACGCTGCCAGGTGGCATCTTCATCGCGTTGATCGCGGTGGTGCCCACCATCATCTTCTTCTTCACGAACAACCAGCTGATCCAGTCGTTCGGCGGTACGTCCATTCTGATCATGATCGGCGTGGCGCTCGACACGATGAGCAAGGTGGAGAGCCAGTTGAAGATGCACAACTACGAAGGATTCTTCAAGTAGGATTCAACCTGCATCTGGGAGGACCCTGCTGGCATGCTCGGTCGCTCGAACAGTCCTCGCTCGGCGGGAATGTCCACTGGACGTTCCCGTTTGCTGCGTGACTTGCTTGGTGAGCACGCCACCAGGGTCCAATCGGTTGGAGGACATCCCATGGCGATCGGTGTGGTTGTGCATCGTTCGCTTATAAATCGAAAGGATTAAGGATGAATATCGTGCTTTTGGGCGCTCCCGGCGCTGGGAAGGGCACACAAGCTGCCAAGTTGGTGGAGCAGGAGGGCCTGTGCCACATCTCCACGGGCGACATCCTGCGTCAGGCGGTGAAGGATCAGACCGAACTGGGCATGAAGGCGAAGGCATTCATGGACGCGGGCGATCTGGTGCCTGACGAGCTGATCATCGACCTGATGCGCGAGCGCATCCAGCAGCCCGACACCGCGAAGGGCGTTATCCTGGACGGGTTCCCGCGCACGACGACGCAGGCGGTGGCGCTGGATACCATGCTGTCCGATCTGGGACGTCCGCTGGATGCGGCGTTGCTGATCGACGTGGACCCCGAGGTGATCGTGGGCCGTCTGACCAGTCGGCGCATGTGCCGCGATTGCGGTGCTATTGGTACGGCAGCTGATGGTGATGCGTGCCCGAAGTGCGGTGGCGAGATGTATCAACGCGACGACGACAATGAGACCACGGTACGCAACCGCTTGGATGTATACGAGAAGTCCACGAGTCCGCTGATCGACTATTATCGCGGATGCGATCTGCTGGTCACCATTGATGGCGACCGCGATCCGGAAGTCGTGTACGCCGATGTGAAGCAGGCGCTTGATCTGTAAAGCTGCTTTCGTTCGCGCAGATCGGCATGAACGCGGTGCTTGAGTTGTAAGATTGCTTGCGCGGACAAGCATGAAGACGCCGCTTGAGTCGCAGAGCGCTTTTTCTTGAGCATATTGTTTTGAATGGAGGGAAGTCGCAAGTGGCTTCCCTTTCTTGATGTTGCGCACTTTCACTCTTTCGTACCTTCGCACCAACCGTGCGCTTCCCGCAGCGCCCGCAGCATATATAATCAACCCATGCCAACTATCTGGGAAAACCTGTGCTATTTCTGCCGACGCATGATCGTGCCCTACCGGCGCGTCATCGGGTACATGGCGAAATGGGTGGGCATCATGGTATGCGTGGCGTTGGCGCTCGAGGTGCTCGTCTTCAACTTCAACTACTTCGCCACCGCAGGCTACCAGCCGCTGAACATGCGGTCCCACATCAAGCTCTACGAAGGCCCCGACGAAACCTTCCGCATCACCGAGGCGCGCAACACCATCGAGTTCAAGAACCTCAATAAAGAGGTGCACAACATCTACCTCGATTTCGCCGCCGACCAACCAGCCCAGAACGTGCCCATCAAGATCCAGTTCACCGACGAGGCGCACCTCACGTACTTCGACAGCACGGAATACTCCGAAGGCGTGCCGGTGGTCGATGTTGCCACCAACTCGTGGCAAAGCCAGTTCATCAACCTCAACACCACCGGGCTCATGAACAACCTCAAGATCGAAGTGGTGGGTGACGACGTGCAGTACCCAGTGCGTCTGCGCACCATCATTTTGAACGCGCACCATCCGTTCATCTTCAGCGGGTTGCGGTTTGGCCTTACGCTCGGGGCGCTGCTGGTGGCGTTCATGTTCCGCCCGAAGAGCGTGCTGTATCGCCTGCGCATCGTGGAGCACCCCCGACGGTCGAAGGCGGGCATCATCGCCGCGAACGTGGTGGAAGTGGCCATCATCTGCGCGCTTCTGTTCTACGGCAGCAATCTGGTGGGCGTGGCCACGCCAGGCTACAACCAGGGTGACTGGGATGGCCAGTCCATCGTCAACACCTTCGAGGTGGGCGGCGACAACGCCCAGCAATACGCCGAGCTGGCGAAGAGCTTCACCGAAGGTAAGCTCTATCTGGAAGAAGAGCCGCCGCAGTGGCTGCAAGACATGGCCGACCCCTACGACAAGGGCGCGCGCGACGAGGCGCAAAAGGAAACGGGCGAGCCCTATCTATTCGATGTGGCGTACTACGAGGGCCACTACTACGTGTACTTCGGCGTGGTCCCCGTGCTCCTGTTCTACCTGCCGTTCTATCTGCTGACCGGGGCGAACTTCCCCACGGCCATAGGGGTGCTGGTGGCGGCCATCATGTTCACGCTGGGGTGCTCGGCCATGCTCGACCGCTTCGCGCGCTATCACTTCAAGCGCGTGAGCCTGGGCGTCTACCTGCTGGTGCAGATACCCATCATCTTCTGCAGCGGCGTGCTGTACCTGGTGAAGTTCCCCACGTTCTATTCGCTGCCCATCGCGTGCGCCATGGCGTTTTCCGTGTGGGGCCTGTATTTCTGGATGCGCGGGCGCGAGAGCAGTCGACGCTGCCTGATGTTCGCGTTGGGGTCGCTGTGCATGGCGCTGGTGGCGGGGTGCCGTCCGCAGTTCTTGCTGCTGAGCTTGCTGGCCATACCGCTGTTCTGGCGCACCTATCTGACGAAGCGCCGCCTGTTCACGCGCGCGGGCGCCCGCGAGTTCGCCTGCCTCGTACTACCCTACGTGGTGGTAGCCGTGGGCATCATGGCGTACAACTACGCGCGCTTCGGTGGCTTCACCGATTTCGGCGCCAACTACAACTTGACCATGAACGACATGACGCAGCGCGGCTGGGTCTGGGGGCGGCTGCCCGGCGCGTTCTTCAGCTACTTCCTCCAACCGGCGAACATGGTGGGCGTCTTCCCGTTCTTGCAGCCAGCCTCGTTCGCAACCACCTACATGGGCCAAACCATCAAAGAGGTCACCTTCGGCGGCATCTTCGCGTGCCTGCCGGTGCTGTGGGTGCTGTTCTTCGCCGCGCCCATCGTGCGTTTGCGCAACGCCCAGCGCGCAACGCGCACCATCAGCGGCGTCATCGTGTGCCTGCTGGTCAGCGGGGTGGCCATTGCCATGGTGGACGCGCAAATGGCGGGTATTTTGCAGCGGTACTATGCCGATTTCAGCTTCATGTTCCTGGCGGCGGTGGTGCTGCTCGTGTTCATCGTGAACGAGAACGTAGCCGACGATCCGCTGCCAAGCCGCCTCGTGCCCGCACCCGACACGGCGGCTCCCATGCCGCTGGGCGATCGGCGCACGCGCGCGCTGATGACCCGGGCGCTGCTGGCGCTCGCGGCGCTGAGCGTTGCGTACAGCCTGCTGCTGTGCTTCGTTCCCGAGACGGGGTGGTATTCTGATATCTATCCTTGGGCATACCAAGATGTGCTGGAGACGTTCCTGTTCTGGACCTGATCGCGCAGGCCCGGGTACAACGCCGAAGGCGGGAAGCGCAGGCGAGAGAGAGCGGCCGCATGCCGCAGGAGGCGAACATGGAATTCATCATCACCGAAACCTACGATCAGATGAGCCGTGCGGCAGCGGATGCCATAGCGGCGAAGGTGCGCTCGTGTCCCGATTGCACGCTGGGGCTCGCCACGGGGTCCACCCCCATCGGCACCTATGCTTGCCTAGTGGCCGACCATAAGGACGGCACGCTTGATTTCAGCGACGTGACCACGTTCAACCTGGATGAGTATGCCGGTCTTGCGCCGGAGCACCGCCAGAGCTACCGCTACTTCATGAATGACAACTTGTTCGACCATGTGAACATCGACAAGGCGCGCACGCATGTGCCCAACGGCGCCAATGCCGACGCCGATGCGGTCTGCAACGGCTACGAGCAGGCCATCTGGGACAACGGCGGCATCGACTTGCAGCTGTTGGGCCTGGGTCACAACGGGCACATCGGCTTCAACGAGCCAGCTGACGCCTTTCCGGTGGGCACCCATGCGGTGCAGCTGACCGAGAGCACCATCAATGCGAACAGCCGCCTGTTCGACAGTATCGACGATGTGCCGCGCAGTGCCTACACCATGGGCATCGGCACCATCATGGGGGCGCGCGAGGTGCTCGTGGTGGTCAGCGGGGCGGATAAGGCCGATATCGTGGCGAAGGCGTTCTGCGGGCCGGTCGTGCCGCAGGTGCCCGCATCGGTGCTGCAACTGCACCCTGCGTGCACGGTCATCTGCGATGCGGAGGCGGCATCGAAGCTGCCGCGTTAGAGACTAAGGTGTCCGCATCGAAGCTGCCGCGCTAGAGACTGAGGCGCTGGTGCAGTTCGTGCGGCCCTGCTCGGCTTTGCCCGATCTCATCAGCTCTCGCGTGGCTTCGCCCGATCCCGTCTGTTTTCGCTCGATTCTGCACGCGTTCCCCGCTGCTCTTTGATTAGCGCTATCACGGCACCCGTTTCTCGTGTACACTAAGGCGGTAACGTCAAGGTAAGGGGAATCGCGTGAATAACCTACTTCGTTTGATAGGTAATCGCATCCTGTGGTTACCTGTCATGATCTTGGGTGTCACCATCCTCGTGTTCTTCATCATGTCACTCTCGCCTATCGATCCGGCATATTCGGTTCTGGGCGAGAATGCCACGGTGGAACAGGCGCAGGCCTATCGCGAGCAGATGGGACTCAACGACCCGATCATCGTTCAGTACGGCAATTTCCTGTTAGGGCTTTTCCAGGGTGACCTCGGAACGTATGGCGCGTCGCGCATGAGCGTGACCGACCGCGTGCTCGAGGCGCTGCCCGTTACGCTGCAGCTGACCTTCATGGGTCTTATCTTCGGCGTGATCGTGGCTGTCATCTTGGGCGTGGTCTCGGCGCTGTACCGCGACCGCTGGCCCGATCAGGTCATCCGCATCCTGTCCATCGCCTGCATCGCAACGCCGTCCTTCTGGTTGGCGGTGCTGCTGATCCTGGCGTTCCAGGGCGTTTTGCCCGCATCGGGCAAGCTGCCTGATCTCTTCGTCGACCCCAGCGGCTGGTTCATGCGCATGTTGCTGCCCGCCATCTCGCTTGGCGTGCCGGTAGCAGGCCAGCTGACGCGCGTGGTGCGCACGTCCATGGTGGAGGAGCTGGACAAGGACTACGTTCGCACGGCGCTCGGCGCGGGCATCCCGAAAAGCGTGGTCGTGGCGCGCAACGTGCTGCGCAATGCGCTCATCACGCCCGTTACGGTGCTGGGCCTGCGCATCGGTTACCTCATCGGTGGCGCGGTCATCATCGAGGTCATCTTCAACCTGCCTGGTATGGGCATGGCCATCGTGTCGGGCATCCAGTCGAACTACCTGTACCTGGTGCAGGGCGTGGTGCTCACCGTGGCCATCGCATTCATCATCATCAACATCATCGTCGATATGCTCTACATCCTTATCGACCCGCGCATAAGGACGGTGTAGCATGGCCTCAGACGAGCTGTATACCCCTAAAGACGAAGCGAAGGCGCCCCTGTACGGCACCGACGCTGCGGCAGCGGCCACCGAGCCAGCTGCTGGTGGCCCTGAGTTGGGCCCGAAGCTGCGCGAGAAGACCACCGAGAAACTGGAAGGCAAGGTGCGCTTCCGCCGCTGGAAGAACATGCCCATCAGTTCGCGCGTGGCGCTGATCATCCTGATCGTCATCGTGCTGATCGCGGTGTTCGCGAACTTCCTGGCACCGTATAACCCCTACGAGATCACCGTGGCGCGCGAAGCGCCCGATGCTGCGCACCTGTTCGGCACCGACGACAAGGGCCGCGACGTGCTCTCGCGCATGATGTACGGCGGGCGCTACTCGCTGGTCATCGGCTTGGGCGCAACGGCGTTCGCGCTGGTGGTGGGCAGCATCATCGGCTCGCTGGCAGCCGTGGTGCGCAGCTGGATCTCTAACCTGATCATGCGCATCCTGGACATCATCATGTCCTTCCCGGGCATCGCGCTGGCCGCCACGTTCGTCATCGTGTTCGGCAATTCGGTGCCCTCGCTCATCTTCGCCATCGGTTTCTTGTACATCCCGCAGATCGCGCGTATCGTGCGCGCGAACGTCATGAGCGAGTACAACCAAGATTACGTGCGCGCGGTCATCGTATCGGGGGCGCGCGCTAATTGGATCTTGGTGAAGCACGTCATTCGCAACTGCATCGCACCAGTGCTGGTGTTCACCATCGTGCTGGTGGCTGACGCCATCGTGTTCGAGGCGTCGCTGTCGTTCATCAGCGCGGGCATTCCCGAACCCACGCCCACCTGGGGCAACATCCTGGCTGACGCGCGCGACGGCGTGCTGGCAGGGCGCTGGTGGCAGGCGCTGTTCCCGGGCCTTGCCATCATGATCACGGTGCTGTGCCTCAACATCTTCTCCGAGGGCATCACCGACGCCATGGCCGCACCGGCGAAGGCGCCGGTGGACGCGGGCGACGACAAGCTGGCCGGTGGCCGCGAGGCCGACCGCATGGTGGCCGATCCGAAGCTGGCTTATGCCGCGCAGGCTGAGATGCTGGAGAAGCGGCTGGATGCCCTGCGCGCCATCGAGGCGCAGCGCAACGACCGATTCACGGCCAAGACCGACGTACCGCCGGTGCTCGAGGTGAAGAACCTGTGCATCCGCTTCCCGCGGCATGGTGACGTGAACGTGGTGGACAACGTCAGCTTCGTGGTGCGCCCGCGCCAGACTATGGGCTTGGTGGGCGAGTCGGGATGTGGCAAATCCATCACCAGCCTTGCCATCATGGGGCTGCTCGATCGCAGCGCCACCATCACCGGTGAGGTGCTCTATAACGGCGAGAACCTGCTGAAGCTCAACGATCGCGAGATGAATCGTCTGCGCGGCCGCGAGATCGCCATGATCTATCAGGACGCGCTGAGCTCCCTCAACCCGTCCATGCTGATCCGTGCGCAGATGAAGCAGCTGACCAAGCGCGGCGGCACGCGCAGTGCCGAAGAGCTGCTTGAGCTGGTAGGCCTCGATCCGAAGCGCACGCTCGATTCCTATCCGCACGAGCTCTCCGGTGGTCAGCGCCAGCGCGTGCTGATCGCTATGGCGCTCACGCGCGACCCGAAGGTCATCATCGCCGACGAGCCTACCACCGCGTTGGACGTGACCGTGCAAAAGCAGGTGGTCGATCTGTTGAACCGCCTGCAAAAGGAACTGGGCTTCGCCATGGTGTTCGTCAGTCACGACCTGGCGCTGGTGGCCGAGGTGGCCAATTCCATCACGGTCATGTACGCCGGTCAGGTGGTGGAGCAAGGTCCGGTGATCGACATTCTGACCAACCCCATCCACGAGTACACGCGCGGCCTGCTGGGCAGCGTGCTCTCCATCGAGGCGGGCGGCGATCGTCTCCATCAGGTGCCGGGCAGCGTGCCCAGCCCGAAGGATTTCCCCGAGGGCGACCGCTTCACCCCGCGCAGCAGTCATCCCGACAAGGTGTCGCCCATTCGCCCGAAGCTCAAGCGCTACCAGGATACCGATCATTACTTCGCCGAGCTGCCTGACAGCGAGTTGGCGCGCCTTGGCATAGAGCCCTATGTACCAGGAGGTCCGATCGAATGAGCGACCGTAAAACCCTCAGCGAAGAGATGGTAGCCGCCGCGGGCGGGGCTCTTGCATCCGACAAGGCGAAGGTGCGCAGCGACGCCGAGCTGTATGAACGCGCAACGATCGAAGCGGGCGGTGCGGCTACTGATGCGTGCGGCACGGACACCGATGGCGCGGTCGCGTGCGAGACGCCAGCAAGCCACGAGGCGATCGAGGCGGAAGAAGAGGCATTCGAGCGCGAAGGCGTTGAGCCCATCATCTTCTTGGATAACATCGAAGTGACGTTCAAGACGCGCACGGGCAGTCTGCTGCATCCGAATCTGGTGCATGCGGTGCGCGGTCTTACCTTGAAGCTATGGCCTGGCGAGACCATCGGCATCGTGGGCGAGTCCGGATGCGGCAAGTCCACCACGGCCAACGTCATGTGCGGCTTGCAGTCGCCGACCTCGGGCCGCGTGTTCTTCAAAGGCAAGGACGTCACCCATCGCACCGCAGCCGACCGTCGCGTCATCGGGCGCGTGATCTCGGTGGTCTTCCAAGACCCCGCCACGGCGCTGAACGCGCGCATGAGCGTACGCGAGCAGTTGCTCGATCCCATGATCGTGCACAAGGTGGGCACCAAGGAAGAGCGCGAGCGCCGCGTGCATGACCTGATCGGCATGGTCGGCCTGCCGCAGAGCGCCCTTGAAGCGTTGCCGGGCCAGCTGTCCGGCGGCCAGCGTCAGCGCGTTGCTATCGCGCGTGCGCTCGCCCTGAAGCCCGACGCCATCATCGCCGACGAGCCCACCAGCGCGCTCGACGTGTCGGTGCGTGCGCAGATCCTCAATCTGCTGATGGATCTGAAGAAGGAACTGGGCCTTGCCATGGTGTTCATCAGTCACGACATCCAGACCGTTCGCTACATTTCCGATCGCATCATCGTCATGAATGCGGGGCGCGCGGTGGAACGCGGTACCGCCGAGCAGGTGTTCAACGATCCGCAGGACAGCTACACGCGCCTGCTGTTGGGCGCCGCGCCGTCGCTGCTCCACCCGGAACTGGGCAAATGATGTTGCTGAGAAGCTCCCGATGCGGGGGCTTCTCATTTGTTGTACCATAACCTGCTCTACCATCGAAACGAAAGCGAAAGGCCGACATGGAAGATCTGAAGAAGTTCAGCGGTGTCATCCCTCCGGTTATCATTCCTCTGAAAGGCGATCGCACGCTCGACCCGGTATCGTTCGAGCGCAGCATTGACCGCATGATCGATGCGGGCGTGCACGGGTTGTTCTTCTTGGGGTCAAGCGGGGAAGTGGCTTTCCTGACCAACGATGAGCGCGAGCGCGTGCTGCGCGCCGCTCTGGAGATCGTGGATGGTCGGGTGCCGGTTCTGGTAGGCATCATCGATATGGAGACGATGCGCGTGATCGACCAGGCCAAGCGCGTGTCGCGCTGCGAGGGCGTGGATGCGCTCGTGGCAACAGCGCCATTCTATGCGCTCGGCGGTCCAACCGAGACAGAGCGGCATTTCCGTGCCATTCGCGAGAGCACCGAGCTGCCGTTGTTCGCCTACGACTTGCCGGTGAGCGTGCATACGAAACTCAACCCCGAGATGCTGATCCGCTTGGGCACCGATGGCGTGCTGCAAGGCGTGAAGGATTCATCCGGCGACGATGTGCAATTCCGCTGGCTCATGATCGAGAACGAGGAAGCGGGCCATCCCATGCAGCTGCTGACCGGGCACGAGGTGTGCGTGGACGGCGTGCTTCTGGGTGGTGCCGATGGCAGCGTTCCCGGCCTGGCGAACATCGATCCGCACAGCTACGTGGAGATGTGGCACTGCGCGAAGAAGGGCGAGTGGGATCGCGTGACCGAACTGCAGGATCATCTCGCACGTCTGATGATGATGACGCGCCGCGTGAAGGCCACCGTCGGCTTCGGCGCGGGCGTGGGCGCTTTCAAGACGGCGCTGTGGCAGATGGGCATCTTCGAGACGAACCAGATGCGCGAGCCGGTGGCTGCGCTGCAGGGCGAAGACGTCATGTCCATCGTCCGCGTGCTGCGCGAAAACGGCGTGGTTCCCAAGGATTCCCTCATGCGTCAAGCATGGGATTGAAGCCGTTCTGCATTATTTTGACGCTTCCGGATGCGCGGGTTCCCCAGCGGGCTCGCGCATGCTAAGCTATAGACGCTCTTTATCGCATCACTGCAGCTGAAACACACCATGCCAAGGAGCAGTTTGGCCACAAGGAACAACATCGTCACGTTTGAAGAGGCGCGCCGATCAGCGAAGCGGCGCCGACCTGCCGTTTCTGGGTCAGTCTCTGTTTCCGAATATGCGGTCACCACCAAACTTGAAGAGAAGAAGTCGACGCGTGGCATGCGCACGCGCAAACGTGTTCATGCTGAGAAAGCGCCGGTCGAGAAGGCATCTGCGCGCACGACGGCTGTCAGCGCCTCGACGAGTGCGCGCCTCGCAGCAACCAGCGCCCCGACGAACATGCTCACGCGCATCGTTTCGGCAGGGCGCAAGCACGTCGCATCCGGTGCTGCGCGCGCTGAGGCACCCGCGCCTGAGCGCAGCGCCACTCGCACGTCGCAAACGGCGCGAACAGAGATGCGCAGCACTGCGCACGAATCGGCAAAGCGCTCCAACAAAGAGGCAGCCAAGCGCCGCCGCGGCAAAGCCCGTGCCGAGAAGAAGTTCACGAAGCTCTACGGCAAAGGCGAGGCGAGCGCGTCCGCTTCGAACTCGGAGGGCGGCCCGCGCGCGGCGGTGTATCAGGCCAAGATGGGCGCAAAGCATCGCAAAGCGGCGCAGGCGTTGCAGCAAAAGGCCGCTCAAGGCATCTCGGCCGCATCCGGCTTCATCGGCGGCATCACGCTGCCCGATCTCAAGGCGCTGCCCAAGCGCACGGTGCGCATCTTGACGGTCATCGGATGCGCTGCGTTTCTGACGTTCATGCTGTACGCGCCAGCGCAGCAATGCTACCAGCAGGTGCGCGAGCGCGACCGGGTGGCTGCCGAGTACGCAGCGGTCATGGACCGCAACCAGGCGCTGGCTGATTCGGTGGATATGTTGCAAACCGAAGAGGGCATCGAGGACAAGGCGCATGCTGAATACGGCATGGTGAAGGATGGCGAAGAGGCCGGCAGTGTCAGTGGCATCGACGTACAGAGCAGCACCGATTTCGTGGCGAACGTGGTGCCGGGAGGCGTAGCGGCGCCTGATACCTGGTATTCCGGCGTGCTCGATCTGCTCTTTGGGTATTCCAATCCGCAATGATGGATGACACGCATACCACCGGCCTGCGTGATGGGCGCTATGCCGCCATCGACATCGGCACGGTGACCTGCCGCATGATGGTGGCAGATGTTCGCGCGGGTCGTCTTGAAGTGCGCACGAAGGAGTACTGCATCACCAATCTGGGCGAAGGTGTTGATGCGACGCATCGGTTGCGGCCTGAGGCCATGCAACGGGTCGAAGAGGCGCTGCGAACGTTTCTGGCGGTTCGCGCACGCTACGAGGTGCCGCGGTGCAACGCCATGGTCGTGGCCACTTCGGCTGTCCGTGATGCTGAGAATGCGGATGCGTTTCAGGAGATGCTCGCCCGCTTGGGCTTGCCGTTGCGCGTGATCAGCGGTGCCGAAGAGGCGGCGCTCACCTTCGCGGGCGCGACGGCCGCGTTCGCAGGTCAGCGCGTGATGGTGGTGGATGTGGGCGGCGGCTCCACGGAGCTTTCCATCGGGCGTGCGGGCGCATCTGCCGAGGTTGCGCATTCGTTCGACATTGGCTGCCGCCGAGCTACCGAGCGTTTCCTTCACGCTGACCCGCCCTCGCGCGCACAGCTGGAAGCGACACGCGCCTGGATGCAGACTGCGTTCGACGCGTGGCTTGCGGGGGTGCGCGGGCAGGGCATCGCGCCAGCGGATCGTATGATCGCGGTGGCGGGCACTGCCACAACGGCGGTGAGCATTCGCGAGCAGATGGCGGTCTATGACAGCGAACGGGTGGATGGCGCGCGCGTGTCGGCGATTGAGCTGCGCGACATCGCCGAGCGTTTGGCGGCGCTGCCCCTGGCGCAACGTCGGCAGGTGGTGGGTTTGGACCCAGGCCGCGCGCCCGTCATCGTAGCGGGCATGTTGATTCTCGAATCTGTGATGCATGCGGCCCAGATGGACGCGTTTACCGTCAGCGAATCGGATATACTGGATGGCATGATCCTGCGGCTTGCAGCTGAGGCAGCCGAGCAGCCCTGAACACGGGGCGGCATGTTCAGATGTGCACCGCAGCGGCAATCGTTTACGCATACAATGCACAAGCCAGATGAGGACTATGAGAACAGCAAGCGAGCTTCTGAATACCGCGACAGAACCCTTCGACAGCTTCGAGGCCTATCTCGATTGCTACGCCGAAGATGTGGGAGAATTGGTGAATCAGTACATCCAGCGGGGCAGCCATCCCGATATGGACCGCTATCTCTACGATCCGCTGATGACGTACAGCAAGAATGGCGGCAAGCGCCATCGACCGCTGATCACGTTCGCGGCATGCCTGGCGGTGGGGGGAGATGTTGATCGCGCCACCTCGGCGGCAGCGTCCGTCGAGCATTTCCACACCGCCGCGCTCATTCATGATGATATCGCCGACGAGGCCGAGATGCGTCGCGGTGAGCCATGCCTGCACCTGACGGAGGGTGAGGGCCTTGCCATCAACATGGGCGATTTAGCATTGGCGCTGGCGGTGGGCCCGGTGATCGACGACCCGCTGCTGGATGATACGCAGAAGATACGCGTTACCAGCGAGCTCATCACCATGACGCGCCGCACGGTGGAAGGCCAGGCCATGGACATCGGTTGGGCGCGCGATGGTCGCTACGATATCACGCCTGAGGATTATCTGGTGATGGCCACGCATAAGACCGCGCACTATTCCGGCGCGGTGCCATTGGCGATCGGCGCCATCGTGGGAGATGGCACCGAAGAGCAGATACAGGCGTTGCGCGACTATGGCCTGCGCACGGGCTTGGCGTTCCAGATACAGGACGATCTGCTGAACCTGGTGGGGGCCGAAGAGGCCACGAAGAAGGATTTTCGCAGCGATATCACCGAGGGCAAGCGCACGCTGATGGTGGTGCATGCGCTCCAGCATCTGGACGGCGCACCGCGCGCTCGGCTCATCGAGATACTCTCATCGAAGGAGCGGCAGCCCGAGGGGCTGGCCGAAGCGGTCGAGCTGATGGAGCATGCCGGGTCCATTTCGTATGCGCGCGAATACGCCGAGGGGCTTACCGACAGCACCAAGGGACACCTGATCGAAGTGGTGGCGCCGAGCCCTGCGCGCGATCTGCTCATCGGCATGGCTGACTGGTTCGTGAAGAGATTGAAATAGACAACAGGTAGGCGACGATATGGCGGCGATGGATTCTATCAAGCGCGGCGACACGGGAGCGGCGGTTGAAGATGTGCAGGAGCGCTTGGCGTTGCTGGGACTGCTCGCACCCGAGGCGGTCAGCGGCGTGTTCGACGAGGCCACCGCGAAGGCGTTGAGCGCGTTTTGCCGCGCGCAGGACATGCCCCCTTGTGACGAGGTGACCAGCAAGGTATGGGCGGCGCTGGTGGATGCCACCTATCATATGGGTGACCGTACGCTGTACCTGCGCATGCCTTACTTACATGGCAACGACGTGCTGGAATTGCAGCGGGCGCTGGGCGCGCTCGGGTTCGCCTGCGGGGCAGATGATGGCATCTTCGGTGCCATCACCGAGATGGCGCTGCGCAAGTTCCAGGTGAACATGGGCCTGCCCTCCGATGGCATCGCGGGCGCCTACACGTTCGCGGCGCTGCGCCATCTGGAGCATTCCTGGGCCGGCAAGGAGCCGCCTCACGCCACGCGCAGCTTGGGTTTCGCGCGCGCCGCTGATGTGCTCGAGGCTCATGCGCTTTGCCTGTTCGGCACCGACAGCTTCACGCGCGAAGTGGCGCAGCGCATGTCGAATCTGGCGCTTGCCACCAATCCGGCATCGCGCATCGTCAGCGCTGACGCGCTTTCAGTGGCGCCTGACGAGGACATGCTGCTGGTGCAGATCGCCTTGGAGCCGGGAGAAGATGCGGTGCCTGAGGTGATCTACGACGAAGAGACGCTGCCACGTCGGTTGTCAGCGGCCATTCAGACCGCGCGTGCCGCGAAACCGCTGCGCGTGAAGGTGGTGCTGCCGGGGCCAAGCTGGATGGATGCGGGCGAGCAGCGCTCGGCCCAGCACTATGCCATCACGCTTCTGGATGGGCTGTGCGCCGTGCTGTAGAATGAACGTGTGGGGGCGTGGTGGAATGGCAGACACCGAGGTCTTAAAAACCTCTGCCGCAAGGCGTGCGGGTTCGAGTCCCGCCGCCCCTACCAATCTTTGATCGTATCTGCTGCGTAAGGAAGGATGCTCATGCGCGAGATGCCGCACGAAATGTTGGACCCCAAGATCAAGAACGTGTGGCGCATCAACGATGCCATCTGGATCGTGGTGTGCTTTCTGGCTTGCTTCGTCCCGTTCGTCATCGTGGCCAGCAGCGAAGATGGATCGTGGGCCATGGTGGTCATGGCGGTCATCGCTGCGCTGTTCGCGGTGTTCGCCATCATCTTCTTGGTCGTGCTGCCGCCGATTCGCTATGCGCGTTGGCGCTACGAGATGTCAAGCGATTTCCTTGATATCGCGCGGGGCATCATCTGGCGCAAGCGCTTCGTGATCCCGTTCATTCGTGTGCAGAATACCGACACGCGCCAGGGGCCCATCATGCGCGCGTTCGGGCTATCAAGCGTTACCGTGGCAACGGCAGCGGGCGAGCATGAGATACCCGGCATCAGCACAGCGCAGGCCGAACAGCTGCGCGATCGTGCGGCCGAGTTGGCTCGCATTGCGCGTGAGGATATCTAGATGACGAGCGCATACAACGAGAAATACGGTACGGCCGCTATGCCTGCGTCCACACCGCAGCCGGAGCAGGCGCCGGTGATGCCAGCGGTAGGCGAGCAACCGGTCGTTCAGCCGCCGGTGCCCGCACAGCTGGGACAGGCGACGCGCTCGGCGCAATCGGCGCAACCCATTCAGCCGTTCGGGCAGGAAGGCGGCCTTCCCGCCTATCATGTGCATCACAGCTACATTTGGCTCGGCACCATCCGCGCGCTGCTGGCTGTCTTCTTTGTGTTGATGATCTCGTCGTTCTCATCGGTGGCGGCGGTGGTGGACGAGATCGGCTACTCCGGCATCGGCATGGTGGGCGTGGTGCTCGGCGGCACGGGCGTGTTGTTCCTCATCTTCGTGGGGCTGGTGGTGCTGGTGCACGTGCTGGCGTACAAGCGCCTGTACTTCACGCTGGGGCCGAACGAGTTCAGCTTGTATAGCGGCATCATCACGAAGAAGCGCGTGCATGTGCCCTACGATCGCGTGCAGTCAGTCGATGCGCGCGCCAGCTTGATCCAGCGCGCATTCGGCGTGCGCAACGTGTTCATCGACACGGCTGGTGGCGCGTCGAACAAGGCGGTGCTGATACCGTACGTGACGAAAGCGCAAGCCGAGTGGCTGACCGCCGAGCTATACGCTCGCAAGCGCCAAGCGCTACAACCGCACGCCGCTCCGGTACCAGCTGCGGCGGTGGCTACCATGCAGGCGCACGGCGCACAGTCAGAGGCGAGCGCTGGGGCGCAACCCGGTGCGGTGCCGCGACCTGCCAACGTGCTCGACTATGGCAAGCAGGCATGGGATGAAGTGGGCGGCGTGTTCGCGGGTGCGCCCCAGCAGGAAATGACCCCACGCTACGAATACGGTCTGACGAATGCGCAGTTGTTCTTGGCGGGCATGTCCAGCAACACCTCGTTCGTGCTGCTGGTGGTGGGATTCATGGCGGGCGTGGGCCAGCTCTTTCAGTTCGCGAGCGATCTCTTCCCCGAGCAGACCGGTCAGGTAGAGCAGACGGTGGGGACGCTCGTTGCGCAGGGGGCCGATCCGCTGATGAGCACCGGCATCGCGTTGTCCGTCGTGGGCATTTTGGTCGTGCTCGCCCTCTTCTGGCTTCTGTCGGCAGTGGGTCAGTGCATCAACTATGGCGGGTTCCGCGCGCGCCGCGTGGGGGATCGCGTTGAGGTGGAGCATGGTCTGTTGCAGCACACGCGCCAGAGCATCAGCATCCAGCGCGTGCAGGCGGTCGTGGTGAAGCAGTCGGTCATTCGCCGACTGATCGGCTATTGCGAGGTGTCGCTCGACAAGATCGACGCGGCTGCCTCGGATGATGCGGGCCAGCAGAAGAACAGCCTCAACGCGACCGGGGTGGTCGTGCATCCGTTCTGCAAGCTGGCCGATGTGCCAGGCATCTTGCAGGGCCTGGTGCCCGAGTATGCGGGTATTCCGCAAGGGCGCACGCCCGTGGCACCGGTGGCGCTGCGGCGCGGCATCATTCGTCGCTGCATCGTCCAGGGCGGCGGCTTCTGGCTGGCCGTGATCGTGGCGGTGTTGCAAGCGGTGGTGAACATGGTGTTCGCACCCGAGGCCGGGCTCACCACGAATACGGCGGAGGCGGACGCGGTGTTCGTGGGGTGGTGCAACATCATTTGCACGGGCCTGTACGTGGTGGCCGCTATCGTGTTCGTTCTTGAGCTGATAAGTGCATTGCGCTGGGCGCGCGAGTCGGGCTTCGCGGTGAATCGCCAGTTCATGAAGGTGGTCAATGGCGGCTTGTCGCGCGAAGAGCGCAGCTTCCCGCGCGCCAAGATCCAATACGGCTACACGCGTACCAATCCATTCCAGCGCCTGTCCCAGGTGGCTACGCTGAACGCGCGCACGGCCGCGGGCGTGGGCGGCACGACCATCACGTTGTGGGACGTGTCGGCAGAGGATGCGGCTGCGTGGCTCGCGTGGCTCGAGCCGCGTCGGCAGGCATAGCGTCAGCAGGCAGAGCGTCCGCAGGCAGAAGGAACGCGGGCGCATTCCGCATATCCAAAGCAGAGAGGCATGTCTCGTTGAGCGACGGGCAGGAGGTCGTGTGGCGAGCGCCAGAAGGCGCACTCGTCGAAGCGGGACCTTGCGGTGGCGGCTGTTCGGAGTTTCTGCTACAGCGCACTGCTTCCTGCGGTGTGCAGTGGTAGAATCTCCACCACACAACAGAGTTTGAATGGAGGTTGCTTATGGCGCGTGCCATGACCATGGCAGAGAAGATCCTCGCGGCCCATGCCGGGCTTGATGAAGTGGAACCAGGACAGTTGATCGAATGCGACCTTGACCTGGTGCTGGCAAACGACGTAACGGCACCCATCGCCATTCGCACGGCCACCGAGATAGCGGATGCGGTGTTCGATCCGCAGCGCGTTATCCTCGTGCCCGACCACTACGTTCCCAACAAAGATATCAAGAGCGCCGAACAGGCCAAGATCGTGCGCGATTTCGCACATGCGCAGGGCATCACGCACTTTTACGAAGTGGGCTGCATGGGCGTTGAGCATGCGCTGCTGCCCGAGCAGGGCGTGGTCGGCGCGGGCGATCTGATCATCGGTGCCGACAGCCATACCTGCACCTATGGCGCGCTGGGCGCGTTCAGCACCGGCGTGGGTTCCACCGATGCGGGCGTGGGCATGGCGACGGGCAAGGCGTGGTTCAAGGTGCCCGAGACCATCAAGTTCGTGGTGGACGGCCAGTTGGCACCGGGCGTGACCGGCAAGGACGTCATCTTGCACATCATCGGCATGATCGGCGTGGATGGCGCGCTGTATAAGGCCATGGAGTTCACCGGCAGCGCTATCGAGGCGCTTCCCATGGATGAGCGCATGTCCATCTCCAACATGGCCATCGAGGCGGGTGGCAAGGCGGGCTTGATCCCGGTGGACGACGTCACGCGCGCGTATATGGATGGTCGCGTGGAGCGGCCCTCTACCGAATACCATAGCGACGCGGATGCGGAATATGCCGATGTCATCCACATCGATGCGGCCGACATCGTGCCCACCGTGGCCTTCCCGCATTTGCCCAGCAATACGCGCCCGGTCGCTGAGGCGCGTGAGGTGCGCATCGATCAGGCGGTCATCGGCAGCTGTACGAATGGGCGCTTGGACGATATGCGTCAGGCGGCCGAGGTGCTGCGCGGACGCACGGTGCATCCCGATGTGCGTTGCATCATCATCCCCGCCACGCAGCAGGTGTATCGGCAGTGCATCGAAGAGGGGCTGATGGACGTGTTCCTTGATGCCAACTGCGCTGTGAGCACGCCCACCTGCGGTCCGTGCTTGGGCGGGTACATGGGTATTCTGGCCGCAGGCGAGAGAGCCATCGCCACGACGAATCGCAACTTCGTCGGCCGCATGGGCGACCCCACCAGCGAGGTGTATCTGTCCAGCCCTGCGGTGGCCGCTGCGAGCGCGGTGTTGGGGCACATCGGCCTGCCCACTGACTTGGACTAGGCGAAGACGGATCGGAGGGAGAGAGAGTGGAATTCAAAGGCAACGCATTCCGGTATGGGCGCGATATTGACACCGATGTCATCATCCCGGCGCGCTACCTCAATACATCGGATCCGGCCGAGCTGGCCAAGCACTGCATGGAGGATCTGGACACCACCTTCGTCGAGCGCGTGCAGCCTGGCGATATCATCGTGGCCGACGAGAACTTCGGGTGCGGTAGCAGCCGCGAGCATGCACCGATCGCCATCAAGGCGGCCGGCGTGGATGCGGTCATCGCGAAGAGCTTCGCCCGCATCTTCTATCGCAATGCCATCAATACGGGGCTGGCTATTCTGGAATGCCCCGAGGCGGCGGACGCTATCAGCGAAGGCGACGTGGTGCGCGTGGACACCGAGACGGGCACCATCACCGATGAGACCACGGGGGCAACGTTTCAGGCGCAGCCATTCCCGCCGTTCATCGCCGAGATCATCGAGAAGGGCGGACTGGTGAACCGCTGGAAGGAGAAGCTGGCCAATTGATCTTTGGCGAGCACGTGATGTGCCTCAGGGCCATGCTCTCGCTGCTCGCTTCGCTCGTGCGCTTCGTTGGCTTCATGCATTCATGCAGCGCTTTGCGCTTTTAAAGTTTGTGTTCAGGCGACCTTTCAGCACATTATGTGCTCGCCTACGATTGGAGAAACTAGATGACGACTTACAAGATATGCCTCTTGCCGGGTGATGGTATCGGCCCGGAGATCATCGCCGAAGGGTGCAAGGTGCTCGATGCGGTGGGTGCGAAGTACGGTGCGAGCTTCGAGTACACCGAAGCCGCCATCGGCGGATGTGCCATCGACGAGTTCGGTACCGCGCTGCCCGATGAAACGCTGGCGGTGGCGAAGGCAAGCGACGCGGTGCTGCTGGCCGCGGTGGGCGGTCCGAAGTGGGACACCACCGACCCTGAGCGTCCGCGTCCCGAGCAGGGTTTGCTCGGCATTCGCAAGGGCTTGGAGCTCTACACCAACCTGCGCCCGGTGCAGATATTCTCAGCGCTGTCCGAGGCGTCCACCTTGAAGCCTGAGGTGATCGATGGTGTTGATCTGATGATGGTGCGCGAGCTGACCGGCGGCGTGTACTTCGGCATGCGTGAGCGCTTCTACGATGAAGAAGGCGCGGGTCCGAACGGCAGCAACGGCCAGCGCGCCTACGACACCATGGAGTATCGCGAGTACGAGATCGACCGCATCGCGCGCCAGGCGTTCGAGGCTGCGCGCAAGCGTCGCAACAAGGTGACCAGCGTGGACAAGGCGAACGTGCTGGAATCCAGCCGCCTGTGGCGCGAGATCGTGCATGCGATCCACGATAAGGAATACCCGGATGTGGAGCTTGAGGATATCCTGGTGGACAACTGCGCCATGCAACTGATCACGCGTCCGGCCGATTTCGACGTCATGGTCACCGAGAACATGTTCGGCGACATCCTCTCCGATGAGGCGGCGCAGCTGACCGGGTCGCTGGGCATGCTGGCAAGCGCCAGCCTGGGCGATAGTACGGCGCTCTACGAGCCGAGCCACGGCAGCGCGCCCGATATCGCGGGTAAGGGCATCGCCAACCCGCTGGCGCAGATTCTCTCGTGCGAGATGATGCTGCGCTACAGCTTCGATATGCAGGATGCGGCCGATGACATCCGCCGCGCGGTGACGGCTGTGTTGGATGCGGGTTGGCGCACGGGCGATATCGCCGATGCGGCCACGCCAGCTGACAAGGTGGTGGGCACGGTGCGCATGGGAGATCTGGTGGTGGAGAACCTCTAGGCGTATCCGACAGAGTCCAAGCGACGCCCGCAGCTCAGTTGCGGGCGTTTTCTTTGCGCTACAATGGGCTGATCGAGCAAAAGGATAGGAGCGAACATGGTGATGCACGCACCGGAGGGCACGCGCGATCTGCTGCCTGATGAGGCGCTGTTCTGGGAAGAGTTCAAGCGCACGGCGGCCGAGGTCTTCGGGCGGTGCGGGTATGTACCCCTTGACACGCCCATCATCGAGCAGACCGAGCTGTTCGTGCGCGGCATCGGCGAGGCGACCGATGTGGTGGGCAAGGAGATGTTCACGGCCATCAGCGGCGCGAACCTAGCGACGCTGCTCGAGGGCGGCTCCATCAAGAATAAGAGCCGCTTGAGCTTGCGACCCGAGGGCACGGCGGGCGTGGTGCGCGCGGTGGTGCAGCATGACCTGGTGCCGCAGGGCGCACCTCCGGCGAAGCTGATGTACGCCGGTCCGATGTTTCGCGCGGAGCGCCCCCAGCGCGGGCGGCAGCGTCAGTTCAATCAGGTCGGCATCGAATGCCTGGGCACCGACGACCCTACGGTCGATGCCGAGGCTATCATCATGCTCATGCGCTTCTATGCGACCATGGGCATGCCCGCCGATGCGATGCGGCTGCTGGTCAACTCCATGGGCTGCGAGGCGTGTCGTCCGGCGTATCGCGATGCGGTGCGCGCGTATATGGAACAGCATGCCGAGGGACTGTGCGAAGATTGCCACCGTCGCATGGAGACCAATCCGCTGCGCGCGTTCGATTGCAAGAATGAGGGGTGCGCTGCGGTGATGGCGGGCGCGCCGAAGATCACCGATCATCTGTGCGAGGATTGCCAAGCGCACTATGGGCAGGTGAAAGCGCTGCTCGATGGTGCGGGCGTGTCGTATCACGAGGATGCGGCGCTCGTGCGCGGGCTGGATTACTACACGCGCACGGTGTTCGAGGTGCAGGTGGACAACGGCAAGCGCAGCCAGAGCGCTATCGGCGGCGGCGGCCGCTACGACAAGCTGGCCGAAGAGGTGGGCGGGCGTCCCACGCCAGGCTTCGGGTTCGCGCTGGGCTACGAGCGCACCATGCTGGCCTTGCAAGAGGCAGGGGTGGAGTTTCCCGCAGCGCGCCGCTGCGATGCGTTCGTGGCATGCGTGGATGATGCAGCACGGCCGCAGGCGTTCGCGGTGGTGGAGCAGCTGCGCGAAGCGGGCATCAAAGCCGACATGGACCACCAACATCGCAGCTTGAAGAGCCAGTTCAAGCTGGCCGATAAGCTGGGTGCGCGCTCTGTGGCGGTGCTCGGGCCCGACGAGCTGGCGGCAGGCGTTGCCAATCTGCGCAATATGGCAACCCATGAAGAGCGCCGCGTGGCGCTCTCTGCGCTCGCGGGAGAGCTGGCGGTTGAGCGCAGCGAGAACTGACCGTGCTCGCGCCCAGCGCTTTGGCTGACAGCTTCGATATGAGCCGCGGTCTGTAGGAGCCGCGTTCGAGTTGCTTGGCGGTCATTGGGGGCCAAAGCGGGTTTAGCGGCGCTGGTGGCATATGCGCCTGGCAGCAACTGTCGTACAATAGTGCGGTTGCGAACGAAACGATACAGGAGACATCGCATGGCCGAGAACACCGACTACATGAACGAATACAGCATGCACACTGCGACGTGCGGGCAGCTGCGCGCGAGCGATGTGGGGCGGCAGGTGACGCTGTGCGGCTGGGCATGGCACAACCGCGACCATGGCGGTCTTATCTTCATCGATCTGCGCGACCGCACGGGCTATGCCCAGATCGTGGTGGACCCAGATTGTGTGAGCGCGGAGGATTTCGCGTGCGCTGAGCACGTGGGGCGCGAATACGTGTTGCGCGTGGTGGGTACGGTGCGCGAGCGTGCGGCCGATGCGGTGAACCCGAACATGGCTACCGGCGAGGTGGAGGTGTTGGCCAGCAAGCTTGAGGTGCTGAACACCAGCGTGACGCCGCCGTTCCAGATCGAGGATGGCATCGAAACCGACGAGACCACGCGCATGAAGTGGCGCTATCTCGATCTGCGCCGCCCAGAGATGTTCTCGAACATAGCGTTGCGCCACCGCGTGATGCAGGCGATGCGCCGTGCGCTCGACGAGCGCGGCTTCATCGAGGTGGAAACGCCCATTCTGGCGAACTCCACGCCGGAAGGCGCGCGCGACTACATCGTGCCGAGCCGTCCGAATCCGGGCACGTTCTACGCGCTGCCGCAGAGCCCGCAGCAGTTCAAGCAGATGCTGATGGCGGGCGGCGTGGAGCGCTACTTCCAGATCGCGCGCTGCTTCCGCGACGAGGATCTGCGCGCTGATCGCCAGCCCGAGTTCACCCAGGTTGACGTTGAGATGTCGTTCGTCACCGAAGACGACGTGATGACCATGATGGAGGACGTGCTGCATGAGGTGTTCGCGGCCGTGGGCACAGAGCTGCCGGTTCCGTTGCCGCGCATGCCCTATGCCGAGGCCATGGCGCGCTACGGCAACGATCGCCCCGACGTGCGCTTCGGTATGGAGCTGCACGATATCACCGACATCGTGCGCGATTCGGGCTTCAAGGTGTTCGCCAGCGTGGCGCAAAGCGGCGGCGTGGTGAAGGCCATCAACGCGAAGGGCGCGGGCGATTGGAGCCGCGGCGACGTTGAGAAGCTGGCGACCATCGCTGAGGCGAACGGCGCGAAGGGCATGGCATGGGTGGCGTTCACCACCGCAGGCGAGGAAAAGAGCCCCATCAAGAAGTTCTTCACCGACGAAGAGTGGGCGGCGCTGAAAGCCGAGATGGACGTTGAGCCGGGCGACTTGCTGTTGTTCGCCGCCGATCAGCCTGCGATCGCCAACGCGGTGCTCTCCGCGCTGCGCCTGCACATGGCTGATACGCTGGATGTTCCGCGCGAGGGGCATGCGCTCTTGTGGGTGGTCGACTTCCCCATGTTCCGCTACGACGAGGACGAGAAGAAGTACGCGGCCGAGCATCACCCGTTCAGCAAGGTGGTCGACGAGGATATGGACCGCATTGAAAGCGATACGCTCAGCGTGAAGAGCTACGCCTACGACGTGGTCATGGATGGCTATGAGCTGGGCGGCGGGTCGGTGCGCATCCATAACGCCGACGAGCAGCGCCGCATCTTGCGCGTGCTGGGCCTCACCGACGAGCAGATCGACGAGAAGTTCGGCCATTTGATCCACGCGCTCGAGTTGGGCACGCCGCCGCATGGGGGCATCGCGCTGGGACTCGATCGCTTGGTCATGCTGCTGGCGGCCAAGGATTCCATCCGTGACGTGATCGCCTTCCCGAAGACGAGCAGCGCGAGCGACCCCATGACGGGCGCTCCCAACGAGGTGACCGCGCGTCAGCTGAAGGAAGTGGGTCTGCGCCTGATGTAGGGTGCGTCGGCACGTGGATGACAGGCCATTGCTCGCTGTGTCCGACGGGCTCCGCGGCTGCGCGAAACGCATTCTTGAATTCAGCAAACATTTGTTCTATAATGCCGAAAGCTGATCGGAGAGGGAACGGAGCAGCGTGGCATTGGACAGGCTCATACTCGGCATAGACCCGGGCCTGGCGAATACCGGTTGGGGTGTGGTGCATCAATCGGGCAGTCGCTTGGCATGCGTGGCCTATGGATGCGTGTCCACCTCAGCGCAGCACGATCTCGCAGCGCGTCTGCTCAAGATCCACGATCAGATCGGGGCGGTCGTGCGTCGCTTCCGTCCCACGTGCGTTGGCATTGAAACGGTCTGGTTCGGGCAGAACATCACGGCGGCGTTCGCCACCGGTCAGGCGCGCGGCGCGGCGCTGGTCGCGTGCGCGCAAGGTGGCCTTGAAGTGGGCGAGTTCTCCCCCAAGCAGATCAAGCTGGCTGTGGTGGGCACGGGCGGCGCTGAGAAGGAGCAAGTGCAGTACATGGTGCAGAAGCTGCTCTCGCTCGAAGAGGTGCCTCGGCCCGATCACGCCTCCGACGCGCTGGCGGCCGCCATCACGTTCACCACTCATTCCGGTGTCGCCGAGCATCGCCTGGCGGAATTGGTGGCGCAGGCGGAAAGGAAGTCCGCATGATCGCGTTTCTCAAAGGGCAGCTCGCAGCTAAGACGCTCTCATGCGCCGTTGTAGAAGTGAGCGGCGTTGGGTATCAGGTGCTCATGTCGCAAGATGCCCTCTCAAAGCTGGGGCAGACCGGTTCTGAGGTGCAGGTGCTCACGTATTTGCACGTCAGCGATAGCGGCATCGCGCTCTATGGCTTTTTGACCGAAGACGAAAAAGCATTGTTCGAAAAGCTGATCGGCGTGTCGGGCGTGGGGCCGAAAATGGCATTGGCGGCGCTCTCAACGTTCAGTCCGCGTGCGTTGGCCGATGCGGTCGCTGCACAAGATGCAACGCAGGTGTCGAAGATCCCTGGGGTGGGCAAGAAAACAGCGCAGCGCATCATCTTGGAATTGAAGGGCACGTTAGAGGTGGGCGATGGCGGCCTTTTCGCAGCTGACGACGCGCCCTCGGTGGTGGATGCGCGCCTGACGGGCGCGTCTGAGGCGCTGCTCGCCATGGGGTTCACTGCTGCTGAGGCAGAGTTGGCATTGAAGGGTGCCCCGGAAGGCGCTACGGAAAGCGCACTGGTAAGATATGCGTTGAAGCGGCTTGGCGGATAGCGCTTCTGGTGCGCGCAGGCGGGTAGAGCGTTGCAGCGCTGCGCCGAAGCAGCAAGAAGGTAGAAAGCGGTCTGGTAGGCACGATGGACGAGATAGAGGGCATGATCTTTCAGGCAGAGGCTGACGGTGCGCCATCTGATGCTGCGCACACGCGTGCGCTCGCGCCCGAGCTGATGGAGGAAGATATCGCCTTCGATCGTTCGTTGCGTCCGAAGCGCTTTGATGATTATCTGGGGCAGTCCAAGGTGAAGGAATCGCTCGAAGTCATGATCCAGGCAGCCCGCTCGCGGGGAGACGTGGTAGATCATATCCTGTTCAGCGGCCCTCCGGGGCTTGGCAAGACCACCCTGGCGGCGGTTGTGGCAAGCGAGCTGGATGCCAACATTCGCACCACCAGCGGGCCAGCTATTGAACGCACGGGTGACTTAGCAGCCATCTTGACCAATCTTGAAGAGGGCGATGTGCTCTTCATCGACGAGATACACCGCCTCAATCGCATGGTGGAAGAGATCCTGTATCCAGCCCTTGAGGATTTCAGCTTGGATATCATGGTGGGGAAGGGCCCGGCTGCGCGTTCCATCAGGCTGGATATCCCTCGCTTTACCATGATCGGCGCCACCACGCGCACCGGGCTTCTGACCGGTCCGCTGCGCGACCGCTTCGGCATCGTGTATCGCTTGGAATACTACACGCCCGACGAGTTGGCCGATATCGTGGAGCGTTCAGCTACCATCTTGGATATCGGCATCGATCGGGAAGGAGCGCTTGAGATCGCACGACGCTCGCGCGGCACGCCGCGTTTGGCCAACCGAATGCTCAAGCGCGTGCGCGACTGGGCTCAAGTGCGCAGCGATGGACGTATCACGGAAGATGTCGCAGCTCAGGCGCTGAGTTTCTTCGAGGTGGATAATCTGGGCCTTGACGCCATGGATAACCGCATTCTCCAAACGCTGTGCGTGCAGTTCTCGGGAGCGCCGGTGGGGCTGACCACGTTGGCGTCCGCGCTCTCGGAGGAAACCGACACGCTCGAAGACGTGTATGAGCCATACCTGATGCAGCAAGGGCTGCTCATTCGCACGCCGAAGGGGCGCGTTGCCACTGCGCGCGCATTCGAGCATTTGGGCATGATGCCGCCAGCGTCTTCGTAGCGGCGTGCTCGGTGCGCCCGCATGCGGCTGCCTTGGTCGGTGTGTCCGCGTGCTGCAGGCTTGCTCGGCGCGTCTGCGCATTGCTGGCTTGGACGGGTAAACAATGCGAAGCGTTGGAGGCTGCGGTGCGCACCTGCGGATGCTCTCGCAGAGCACGCGCAAAAAAATGACCCGCCGGAGCGGGTCATGCAGGTTCTGAATATATGCTCAGTTCCAGCTATTTCTTCATGACGTTGCTGGCTTGCAGCTTGCCATTCTGGCCAGTCGTGATGTCGAATGTGACCGCTGCGCCTTCGTCGAGGGTCTTGAAGCCGTCCATCTGGATCTCAGAGAAGTGAACGAACAGGTCTTCGCCGTCGTCCTGAGAGATGAAGCCGTAGCCCTTGTCGGGATTGAACCACTTAACAGTACCTTCAGCCATGCTAATTCCCACTTTCTTCCCCCGCCTACCGGGGGATCACACAGCGATGCGCACCCCGCGCACCGTCGCTTCGCTTTGAAGCACCGCATAACTATACGCTACTTGCTCAGCATTGACGGCGCGATTCTCGCAGAAAGTGAAAGATTTAGCTAATCGTTACTTTGATTAAGGAACGCCTTCATGGCTTGGTCCGCATCATCGGAAGACGTACCGGCGCCATCAACATCCATGTCTGAGATATCGTGCCCGTAGGCAGTGGCAAGAGCGCGTGCTTGGTTGGCGCGCAGCTCTGCGAGCTCAGCTTGTCCGGCCTCGCTGCGGTAGGAGGCTGCCAACATGAGCGAGCGAGCCATGTATTCGGTCAGCGCCGGTTCGGTACCTGATACCTGAAGCACGGTAGCCATGGACTCTGGCGCTAAGGCCAGCAGGGCATCGCCGTCGATGTCAACCGCCTGGCCAACCGCCGCTTCCAGCAATTCAGCCCCGCCGCGTGGGTCGCGCTCTTCGGTCTGTCGCTGCATGGCGCGCATGATGCCTGCCGCAAAATCAACCAGCATACGCACCAGATAGTCCTGTGTCAGCATGGGTCCTCGTTTCGTCGCGTGTGTCCGTCCATTGTAACGGTCGGCTCTGTGCGAAGTGTGATGATGCGCTCTACACGATGAGCATGGCGTCGCCGAACGAGAGCATACGATAGCGCTCGGCGATGGCGTGTTGGTAGGCTGCCATGATCTGCTCACGGCTCGCGAACGCTGACACCAGCATCATGAGCGTCGAGCGCGGCACGTGGAAGTTGGTGATCAGCGCATCCACCACCTGAAAGGTGCTGCCTGGCAGCAAGAAGAGCGAGGTGGCAGCGCGCTCTTTCGCCTCGATGCGCTCGGTCTGCGCGTTCCAGGCGCTCTCGAGCGATCGCACGCTGGTCGTGCCGACTGCCACCACGCGCCCGCCCGCCTCTTTCGTGCGCTCGATGGCGCGCACCGTGCGCTCGGGCACCGTGTAGAACTCGGTGTGCATAGCGTGGTCTTCGGCGTTCTCTTCATCGACCACACGGAAGGTATCCAGCCCCACCTCAAGCTCGACCGTTTCCCACCCAATGCCGGAAGCTTCGCACCGCTCGATCAGCTGCGGCGTGAAATGAAGCCCGGCGGTAGGCGCAGCAGCCGAACTCTCGCGCTTGGCATAGACGGTCTGATACATCTCGGCATCGCCTGCGTAGTCTTTGATGTAGGGCGGCAGCGGCGTGGTGCCTACCGCATGAAGCGCCTCATCCAGCGAGGGCAGCTCTGTGGTCAGGCGCGCCAGACGCTCGCCCTTCTGCGCACCGGGCGCCCAGTCGATGATCTCGGCCGAAAGCGCCACCTGCCCGGTCGCATCGGCGAAGTCGACCACTGCGCCCGTGCCTGGCTTCAAGCGTTTGCCCGGTCGCACGAGCACCTCCCAGAACGCACGCTGATTCGTGCGCGGTTCAGGCCCGGCGGCCTCGCGCAGCAAGAACACCTCAGCGGCCCCACCCGTGCCCCGCTTGGCACCGAGCAGCCGCGCTGGCAACACGCGCGTTTCATTCGCCACCAAAAGATCGCCCGGTCGCAGGTAGTCGATCACGTCGTGAAAGATGCGGTCCTCCAAGCGCCCGTCGGTCCGATGCAGCACCAGCATGCGGCACTCATCGCGCACGGGCGCCGGTGCTTGCGCGATTAACTCCGGGGGAAGGTCGTAATCGAAATCAGCAGTTCTCATAGCAGGTCATACCTCTTGTATCGCTCGAGCATTGATGCAAGCGTCATCTTCTGGGCAAGCAACTGGCGAAACGTCGCCGTTCTCTCCTTGCCCTCTGCGCGCAGCTTGTTCATGAGCGCGATGGTCTCGTCGTGCTCCGTCACGATATCGTCACGCATGAGCTGGAACGCTTCCAGCGCGCCGTCACGCATCGGGATGCTCCTTTCGGTGGGCCCGGAGCGCTTTGAGCACCGCGCGCTTGTGCGCCTGCTTGGCATCATAGGCGGCTCGCTGCGCGCGACGCGCGGCCAAGCGACGCTCTTCGGGCTCGCGTGCTGCGGCGCGCCGCGCCTTCTCGGCCTCGCGCGCGGCCGCACGTTCCTCCCGCTCGGCTGCCGCCTCCGCCTCAGAGAAGCGGCATCCGCAGTAGACCTGACGGTACATGCCCGCCTCTCGACTGCGCCGGGTAGCCTCCGCGTAATGGGGGGAATAATCCTCGAAGAAACTCCGAATGCCCGCCTGCTCGCAGGCGCGCTCCAATTCTTCGCGAATGATCCATCCGTACTGGTAGGGGCTGACCGAGAGCGTGGTGCCCAGCGCGCCGAAACCATGCGCGGCCGCATAAGCAGCCGATTCCTCGAAGCGCACCCGATAGCAGGCCCGGCAGCGGGCCTGACGCTGCGCCTCTGAGCCATCCGAGGCCTCGCCGATGCGTCCCGCCGTTGCTTCCCACGCATCAGGTGCATAGGTCCCCTCAGCAAAGGACAGCCCTATCTCGGTCGCCCAGGCGCGGATGGTGTCGCGGCGGCGTGCGTATTCGTCCGCAGGGGCGATGTTGGAATTGGCATAATGGATGTGGGGCTCTATCCCACGCTGGCGCAGCAGGCGCACCGGCTCTAAGCTGCACGGCCCGCAGCAGGCATGCAGCAGCAGATGAACGGGTTTTTCCTCAGTTGATTCCACGGCGCTATACTACCATGTTACCCATACAGAACACGCGCTGCGACGGCGGCGCTCGACGGAGGCGTTATGCGAAACGAGAAGAGAGAATACCGCGCGATCTGCTTCGATCTGGACGGTACGCTGCTGCCGATGGATATCGACGAGTTCATGCAAGCGTACTTCGGCCGCATCGCAGCGTTCATGGCAGCGCACGGCTGCGATGCCGAGCGCTTCATGGCGGCGCTGAAGGCGGGCACCAAGCAGATGGCCCTGCATGATGGCTCGCGCACGAATAAGGAAGCATTCTGGGATGAGTTCTTCGTGGTGTATGGCGAAGACGATCCAGCAGAGCAGGAGCGCCTGCAGCAGCTTTCGGTCGAGTTCTACGATCGGGAGTTCCCGCACATCGGCGATGGATTCCAAGGCGATCCGGCGGCCGCGCGTGCGGTGGCGAAGCTGGCGGCCAAGGGCTACCCGCTCGTATTGACCACCATGCCCATGTTCCCGCGCCGCGCGGTCGAGCATCGGCTGGCATGGGCGGGGATCGACCCGGCGGCGTTCGAGCGCATCACCTCGTACGAGAACTCGCGCGCGGTGAAGCCGAAGCAGACCTATTATGCCGAGAACGTGGCGGCCATGGGCGTGCGCGGGGACGAGGTGCTCATGGTGGGCAACAACACCATGGAGGATATGTCGTTTCTCGATCTGGGCGCCCACGGGTATCTGGTGACCGATTGGCTGCTCGATCCGATCGGATTCGATCTGGACACCATCGAACACGGGAGCATGGCCGACTTCGAGGTGTGGGTGGACGAATTGCCCGCCTGCGCTGATCCTGCGCAAGGCATCGTGCCGGGGGCGATCGAGCCTGCGGCCATGCAGGCGGCGTTGCAGGCGAACGCGCTGCCCGAGATGGATCTGGCCGATGCTCAGCGCAAGGCCGCGCTGGTGGCGGATGCGGTGGCGGGCGACCACGAACCGGGTGCCGCCAGCGCTGTGAGAGTGGGGTAGCGCAGCATGGCTTTGTTCGATTGCAAGGTGGATGCGCGCAGCGGCCACGCCCGTGCGCTCACCTACACCACGGCGCACGGCGACTTCCACACGCCGATGTTCATGCCGGTGGGCACGCATGCCACGGTGAAGGGCATCACGCCCGATCAGCTGACCGCACTGGGCGCGCAGGTGGTGCTGGCGAACACGTACCATCTGGCAATGCGCCCTGGGGCTGAGGTGGTGGCAGAGGCTGGTGGCGTGCATGCGTTCATGAACTACCACGGGCCCATGCTCACCGACTCGGGCGGCTTTCAGGTGTTCAGCCTGGCCGACACGGTGAAGCTGAGCGCCGATGGCGTGGAATTTCGCAGCATCTACGATGGCAGCCGCGTGTTCTGGACGCCGGAAAAGAATATGGCGATACAGCAGCTGATCGGGGCCGATATCGCCATGCAGCTCGACCAGTGCGCGCCCTATCCGGCCGAGCGGGACTTCGTTGCTCAGGCTGTTGTTCGTTCGCACAAATGGGCGCGCCGGTGTTTGGCTGCCCACACCAAGCCCGACCAGACGCTCTTCGGTATCGTACAGGGAGGAATGCATCTTGATCTGCGATTGGAGAGCGTGCGTGGATTGCTGGACATAGAACGCGAATCGCAAGCTGTGGGTGGTCGGCGCTTCGGCGGCTTCGGCATCGGTGGGTACTCGGTGGGTGAGAGCCACGAGGTGATGTTCGAGACGCTTGGGCAGGTGGCGCGCGCGCTGCCGGATGACCGGCCGCGCTATCTTATGGGCGTGGGCAACCCTACCACGTTGGTGCGCGCAGTGGGCGAGGGAGTGGACATGTTCGATTGCGTGCTGCCCACGCGCACCGCACGTATGGGCACCGCCTTTAGCAGCACGGGCCGCATGAACATGCGCAATGCCAAGTTCGCGCGCGATTTCACGCCGCTCGATCATGCGTGCACCTGCTACACCTGCACGCATTTCACACGCGCGTACCTGCGCCATCTGGTGAAGCAGGACGAGATGCTCGGCGGCATTCTGCTGAGCCTGCATAACCTGCATTACCTGCTGGATCTGATGCGCCGCGCGCGCGAGGCGGTGCTCGAGGGCGCCTATGATGCCTTCTTGGCCGCATGGATGGCAAGCCCTGCTGCGCGGGATTACTAGGCAGGGCGGTGCATGAGCAGCTTCAACCCCAAGGTCTATGCTGATCTGCTGCGCGTGCGGCAAGCCTACGCCTTCGAGGCGGGTTGCTTCCTCATGCGCTTTTACGCCTACATGATGAACATCGGCACCGTGACCATGTTGACGCTGGCGGGGTATTCGTTCTTCGTGGCCGGGCTGACCTCGTCGATCATCGCGCTGTCCACGTTCTTCATCGCGCCGCGCGTGTCGAAGCTGGTGGACGAGCGCGGGCAGCATCGTGTGGTGCCGGTGGCGGCGGCCATCACCATGGCAGGGCTGGCGGCTATGCTGGTCAACATTGCTGCGCACGGTCCGGAATGGGCCCTGTTCGTGGCGGCGTTGCCCATGGGCTTCGTGCCGAATCCGCAGGCGCTCGCCCGTGCGCGCTGGACGTTTTTGATCCGTTCGGGGCGGCTCGGGGATGCTGCGCCCGATTTGCGCACCATGTTCAGTTACGAAGGCGTGCTCGATGATATCGGGTTCATGTTCAGCCCCTCCATCAGCATCGCGCTCGCCTCGGCCATAACGCCGGTGGCAGGCCTGCTCGCAGGTGGTATTTCGTTCGCGGTGGGCACAACGCTGCTCACGCTTTCGCGTAGCACCGAGCCAGTGCCGGGATGGAGCGATGCGGCGCGCTCGGCGGGCGCATCGCGGGCAGTCGATGCTGCGGGAGCTTCGGGCGCAGATGCAGATGCGGCAAGCGCGGCGAAGGCCGCTCGCCCCAAAAGCGTGTTGCGCACCTCAGGTGTGGTGCGGATGCTGTTCGCCGTCATGTTCTTCGTGGGAGCGTTCTTCAGCGTCTTCGACGCCACCACCGTGGCGCTCTCCGAGGAATTGGGCAACCCGAACATCGCCAGCGTGGTGCTCATCGTGGCGTCGTGCGTATCCATGGTGACCGGATTCCTCTTCGGCATGGTGCGCCTGCGCATTCCGCAGTACGCGCAACTCTTGGTCACCGCTGTCATCATCGGCTGCGCGTACGGCAGCATGTTCTTGGTCGATTCAGCGCTCTCGCTGTTCATCATGTCCACCATAGCGGCGCTGTTCTACGCCCCACTGCTCATCACGGTGAACGCCACGTGCGAGCGCGCGGTACCTGGCAGCCGCATTACCGAGGCCATCACGTGGATGAACGCCGGTATGTCGTGCGGTATGGCGTTCGGGCCGTCGGTCAGTGGCATCATCGTGGATACGTGGGGCGCTGCGGCCAGCTTCGATTTCGGCGCCGTGCTCGCATTTGCGGTGCCGGTGACGGCGCTTCTGGGCGCGCGCATTCTGAAGCAAGGGCTCCAGAAGAGCTACGAGGTGGTCGGTCAAGAGCACCTTTGATGGGGCGAAGGGACGCTGTTCGCGCCGCATTGGTCGATATGGTCTACTATAGGCATCAGGCGAACAAAAACGCGAAGGCGAACCCATAAGCGAAGGCGGATGGCAATGGCGACGAATGCGTACGAACGTGAGCAGGAGCGCGCAGAAGCGCAGGCGCAGGCGTACCTCAACGGTGCAGCGAGCGCGGGATTGCGCGCGGCGCTGAGTATTCCGACTGATGCACCGCTCGTGCCGCATCTGCTGGGCATGGGCGAGCACAACATCAACGTCTGGTTCGCCGCGCCGGATGACCATCGCTTCGTGCTGCGCATCAACGTGGCTACCCAACCCTTCCACACCAACCAGATCCGTTATGAATACGGCGCCCTTGAAGCGGCGTGTCCTAGCGGGTGCACGCCAGCGCCGCTGTTCTTGGACGATTCGGCACAGGCGCCGGGCAAAGGCGTGCTGGTGGAGACGTTCTGCGCTGGCCAGCAACTCGATTTCGATGACCTGCGCCCCGGCGATGTGCGCTGCGCTCTCCAGATGATGGCCGACGTGCATGCGGTTGAGATGCCTGCTGCTACCACGCTGTTCCGCCCGGCCGATCCGCTGCGCGAGATGTTCGACGAATGCGCGCAGCGCTTCGCCAGTTACCGCGCATCAGGATTCGAGGATGCGCGCATCACGCGCTGGACCGAGCGGTTCATGGCGGCAACGCGCGCCATGCTCGATGCGGTGGCGCCTCCGCAAGACATCGGGCACCTCATCAACACCGAGACGCTGCCTTCGCACTTCCTGATCCCCGCGGACGCGGCGGCGCGTGCGGCTGCGGCACCTGCGGCGGGTACGGGACGCTTCTGCGAAGCGCCGGGATGCTTCGTCGACTGGGAGCGCCCGGTGATCGGGGAAGTGGCCCAGGATGTCGCCTACTTCGTTTCTCCGACCACCACGTTTTGGGACAGCAGCTTCCTGTTTCCCGTCTGCGATGTGGCGGGCATGATCGACGAGTACTGGCGCGCGGTGGACGGGCGCTTCCCGCGCACGGATTTCGAGAGCCGCTTCCGCGCATGGCGCATGATGACGGCGCTGAAATCGACCACCTGGTGCGTGCAGGCCATTCCGCGCTACTCGTCCAACACGGGCGCGCACACTACCGAGAAGACCGCGGGCAAGCTGCCGGTGTATCTGTCAGATGAGTTCATGGAGCTCATCGCGAAGGAATGCTTTTATCTGTGAGGTTGGCTGGATCTGTGAGGCTGGTCAGGCAGGTGAAGGCGAGGCGTCGAGCCGGAATCTGCCTGACCAGCCTTATAAAGCCGCTGTGCATGTTTCGCGGATGCGCGCTCGCATATCGGCGTTGATGCCGAGCTGCTGGCGGATGAACCGCTCCATGCTGCCGCAGCGCTCGTCGACGGCCGCATAGAAGGCCGCGAGCGTCTCCGGGCGGGCGCGGTGCGAGGTGACCAGTTCATGCGCAAGCGCCTCATCGCCGTCGGCCAATCGTAGGAACCGCGCGAACAGCTGGTCGTAGCGTTTATCGCGCGATTCGTTGGTCAGCAGATAATCCTCCAAGACGTCTTCGTCGGATGCGCCGAGCACCTTCAACACCAGCGCGCTCAGCACGCCAGCACGGTCCTTCCCGCCGCTGCAATGCCAAAGCACCGGCTGTCGCTCACAAGCGTGTGAGAAGATGCATCGCACCGCTTCGCGCATCTGCTTCACGGTCAGCGGGTTCACCAGCGAGGGGTAGAAGCGCAAGGGGTTGCAGGCCACATCGCGGCCAACCACCTTGGTGCCAGCTCCGGGTTCGGTGTATTCGATGCCCACTTTGGCAAGATCGTAGAAGGGGATGTGCTGGTGATTCACGCCCTGCACGCTGATGGGCGGTTTGGCTTCGCGCTCCCAGCCGCAGCGCAAGTCGATCACGCAGCAAATGCCGCGCGCGCCGAAGAGCGCCTGGTGGTCCGACTCGGTGATGTTGCCTAGGTGGGCGCCGCGGAAGAAGAGGCCGTGGGCTACCATGCGTCCATCCCCTACGGCGATGCCGCCCAGATCGCGCACGTTCTCAACCCCCTGAAGCGCTACGACCCCCATAGCCACCTTTCTTCGCGTTCGTGCTTCCCTCGATTATAAGCCCAGGGAGCGATTGCATGGTTTCCGACGCCGTAGCGCGCAGGCGCATCTGTTCAGATGCGTGAGGGGCGCGGCAGTCCTGCTTTCGTGACAGTGCCGCTTCTCGTGGATGATCTGCGCAGATATGCGATGTGCGCGCGCAGGTTCCTTGATTGTGGCAAAATATGAAAGTTAGCGCCGATGGGCGCTTTTGATACGTGAAGATAACAGGAGAACCGGGCATGGCCTTAGAGCGCAACGTCAAGAAGAAGAAAACGAACAACGCGAACAGACGCAACGTCTGGCTGATGATACTCACCACGCTGTTAGTGGTCGTTTCGGTGGTGCTGTTCACACCGCCAGGAGAAAAGATCAATCAGGGTCTCGATATCCGCGGTGGCTTGTCGGTGGTGCTTACGGCGAAAACCGACGACGGCAGTGCCATTACCGCCGAGGACATGGAGACCAGCCGCGCCATCATCGAGAACCGCGTGAATGCGCTCGGCGCGAGCGAGGCTACCGTGCAGGTGCAGGGCACCGACCAGGTGCTGGTGCAAATCCCTGGTCTGGAGGACACGCAGACGGCGCTGTCCACCATCGGCCGTACCGGTCAGCTGGTGTTCACGCGCCTCGATAGTATCACCGACGAGGCGGTGGCCGAGGACATCCAAAGCGGCAATTATGGTCAATACGCCACGGTGGAAGACGATTACGGCAACAGCTTCCGCGCTGAGAACCCGGTGCCGCTCGAGATCAGCCCCGATAGCTACACGCCGCTGATCACCGGCGACCAGATCACCAACGTGAGCGTTGACCGCGCCAGCGAGACGAGCGCGTACTACGCGGTGAATATCACGCTGAACGGCGAGGGCACCACTGCATTCGCTGAGGCTACCGCCGAGCTTGCCTCCACCAACGGTCAGATCGTCATCATCTTGGACGACGAGGTGCAAAGCGCGCCTGCGGTGCAGTCCGAGATCCCCAATGGCAATGTGTCCATCACGGGCAATTATGACCTTGACGAGGCCCACAGCCTCCAGACAGTGCTGGAGAGCGGTAGTCTGCCCGTCAGCTTCGAGTATGCGCAAAGCCAGGTGGTCGGCCCCACGCTCGGCCAAGATGCGCTGGCTGCCGGTCTTATCGTGGTGCTGATCGGTTTGGCGCTGGTCATGCTGTACCTGCTGTTCTTCTACAAGGGCCTCGGTCTGGTGAACGCTGGTGCCATGCTGGTGTTCGCCGTGCTGTATCTGGGCATTCTGGCCGGTCTTTCAGCATTCGGGCTGTTCAGCCTCTCGCTTGCCGGTCTGGCGGGCATGGTGCTGACTATTGGCATGGCGGCCGACAGCTCCATCCTCACGGTGGAGCGCTTCCGCGAAGAGATCCGCATGGGCCGCAGCGTGCGCGCGGCGTCCATCACCGGCGTGAAGCACGCCATCATGACCTCCATCGACGCCGACCTGGTGTCCATGGTCTCGGCGCTCTCGCTGTTCTTCCTGGCAAGCGCGTCGGTGAAGGGCTTCGGCTTGACGCTGGCGCTGGGCATCATCTGCGACATCGTCATGATGCTGGTGTTCAAGGCGCCGCTCATTCGCCTGTTGGCGCCGAAGGCCATCGCGAAGCATCCCGGCTTCTGGGGCATCCGCGACAGCCTTGAGGCGGCGAAGGACTACGAGGCTATCGCCGCAGCGGAAGGCGTTGATGTGGCCGAAGCTGAAACGGCCGAGCAGATGGATGCGGCCGAGGCCGACCGCCTGGCGCTTGCGCGCGGTGGTGCGGAAGCTGAATCCAAGGTGGTCAATGCGGCGAAGAAGATCAAGGGTCGCTTCATAAAGCACGACATCAATTTCTTGGGCCATCGCAAGATCTTCTTGAGCATCGCGGCGGTGGCCGTGGTGGTCTGCTTGGGCATCATGGGCATCCGCGGATTCAACTTCGGCATCGAGTTCGTCGGTGGCTCATCTATTACCTACACCAACACCGGCGACCTGCAGACCGAAGAGCTGCGCCAAGCGTTCAACGAGGCTGGCGAGCCCGATGCGGTCATCCAGACCACGTCCACCAACGGGGTGGATGGCTTCCTGGTGCGCATCACCACCACCGATGCCGAGGCCGCAGCGTCCACCGGTGCGCAGGTGGCTGAGAAGGTGGGCGTTGCCGCAAGCGACGTGAGCGTGGACACTATCGGCCCAGACTGGGGTGCTAGCGTGATCCAGTCGTCGCTCATCGCGGTCATCGTGTCCATGTTGCTGATCATCGCCTACATCGCGGTTCGCTTCGAGTACAAGATGGGCATCATCGCGGTGGTGGCCCTGCTCCACGACCTCATCTTGGTGCTCGGCATCTACGCGCTGGTGGGTCGCGAGCTGAACCCGAACGCCATCGCGGCACTGTTGACCATCTTGGGGTACTCGCTCTACGATACGGTGGTCGTGTTCCATCGCGTCAGCGACAACATGAAGGGCGAGGCCATCCGCTGCACCTTCATGACCATGGCCAACCATTCCATCAATCAGGTGCTCGTGCGCACCATCAACACCACGCTGACTAGCTTCGTGCCGGTGTTCGCCATGCTGCTGTTCGGTGGCGAGACGCTGAAGGACTTCGCGTTCGCCATGTCCATCGGCCTGCTGGCGGGCTCGTATTCGTCGTTCGCGGTGGCAATGCCGCTATACAGCATGTGGAAGTCGCGCGAGGCGAAATTCGCCAAGCTGGAGAAGAAGTACGGATCGAAGGTCGGCCTGTTCCAGTTCGACAGCGCACATTCGCCCGAGATCGAGCAGGTGCCGCTGGCTCGGCTCGAGGCCGAGGCGAAGGCACAGACGAAGGCGCAGCGCCAGGCCGATAAGGGTACCGATCTAGTGGCAGAGGCGGCTGGTCCTGCTGAGGAAGCGGTCAGTGACGCCATCGCCGCGGCGAAGAAGGGAAGCGCCAAGCCGCAGATCAAGAAGCAAGGAAGGCGCCCGAACAAGCCGAAGGCGAAAGGCGCGCAGAAGAAGATGCCGCAGTCGTCCGCAGAGGAAACGTCTCAGGCGCGCGGCGGCACGGGCATCGACGGCATCCGCTTCGTGCGCGATGACGAGACGGACGCCCCGGGTACGCAGGACAACGATTCATGAGCACACAGGTACGCGAAGGGAGCGCCCCCAACTTTTGCCCGCCGGTAGAAGAGGGGCTCTCCTTCACCTTCCAGGATCAAAACGGCGATACGGTGCAGCTTGAGTTCTTGGGGCTGCTGATGCACGAGGATGCGCGCTACGGCTTCTTCTTCCAGATAGACGAAGAGGCTCCCGCGCTGTCCTCGGGCGAGGTCGTGGTGCTTGAGGTGACCGAGCTTGACGCCGATGGGCAACCGGACGCCTTCGAGTTCGTTGAGGACGAGGCCGTGGTGCGCGATGTCTACGAGGCGTTCAAGCAGGCAACGCGCGACCTGTATCGATTTGAATAGTGCGCGTGGCCAGGTCGGCCACATCTTCCAGATCGTGCGACACCATGATGATGGTCTGGCCGCCTTCATGGAGCTGGCGCAGTAGGTCGCGCATGGCCGCATGTGCCGCAGGGTCGAGTCCCGCGCACGGCTCGTCGAGCACGAGCACCTCAGGGTGCATCGCCAGCACGCCCGCGATGGCAGCGCGACGTTGCTGGCCGCCGGAAAGCTGGAACGGGTTGCGCGCTGCCAGTTCGTCGTAGTCGAGCCCGACCTGGGCCATGGCCTCTTTCACGCGTGCCTCCACTTCGTCTACGCCAAGCTCCTGATTACGGGGTCCGAAGGCGATATCGTCGTAGACGGTTTGCGCGAAGAGCTGTTGCTCGGGGTACTGGAAAACGACCCCGATGCGAAACCGCGCCTCATTGGCAGCGAAGCGGTCGGCCAGGTCATTCCAATTGGAGAGCACCCGGCCGTACGTGGGGTGCAGCAGCCCGTTCATATGCTGGATGAGCGTTGATTTGCCGCTGCCGGTGCTGCCGATGATGCCGATGAACTCGCCCAGCTGGATGGTCAGCGAGACGTTCTCGAGCGCGCGAATGGCCGCATCGGTGCCGTTGTCGTAGATGTAGGTCACATCGTCGAAGCGCAGAATGGGCATGAGGGCATGCCCTTGGATAGGGTCGATGGCCTGCGCGTTGAGGATCTCTTCGGGGGTGAGCTGTGGTGCTGGACGTGCGTGGCGCCCACGTGGTGGGGTCGGGTCGTCTTCGGGCTCGCGCGTAGGGTCTTTGGCGGCGATGCGCGTGAGGTCCTCCGAGAGACCCAGTTCTGCCTCGATCGGGTTGCCAGCGAAGGCGATCGTGCCGCCGTCCAGGCGCACCACGCGATCGGCCAGCGCTGCTTCGCGTGGGGAGTGGGTCGCCATCATGATGGTCATGCCACCATCGGCTAGTTGGCGGATCAAGCGCATGAAGTCGTAGCGGCTCTCGGGGTCGAGCATGCTCGTGGGTTCGTCAAGAAGGAGCACGCGCGGGCGCATGGCGAGGGCCCCCGCCAGCGCGAGGCGCTGTTTCTGGCCGCCGGAAAGCGAATGGGTTTGACGGTCCTCGAAGCCACCGAGACCCACTACGGAAAGCGCCCAGGTAACGCGCTGTGCGATCTCGTCGGGCGGCAACCCGAGGTTTTCCGGCCCGAAGGCCACCTCGTTGCGCACCACCGAGGCGACCAGCTGATCGTCGGGGTTTTGGAAGACGAACCCGCAGTGGCGGCGTGCCTCGAAACCGCCGTCGTCGGTAGTGGCGGCGTCGAAGATGCGCACGGTGCCCGCATCGGGATGCAAGAGTCCGCATGCGAGCAGCAACAACGTGCTCTTGCCGCTGCCATTTCCACCGGTGAGGGCAACCATCTGACCGGCACGCACGCGCAGGGTGATGTTGTCGAGCACCAGTCGGGCACCGTAATGAAATGATGCTCCCTCGATGTCTATGGCTAGCGGTTCTGGCACACGTTCCCCCGTCGTCTTCGATCTTGCGTGCATCTTATACCAATCTGGTGCGATCCTGATCGTCGATCGTGCGATTTCCCATTCGGTTGCGGTGTGGCGTATGGGGCGCCTGTGCGTTTTATAATGGGTGTCATGGAATGGGATGTGGCGATAATCGGCGGAGGGGCAGCTGGCTTGGCGGCGGCGGTAGCGGCGGCCGAGGCTGGCGCGCGCGTGTGCGTGCTGGAAGCGTCCGACCGCATCGGGCGCCCTATTCTGGCAAGCGGTAACGGACGCTGCAATTTCAGCAATGCGCGCATCGAGGCCGCACAATACCATAATGCTGCTTTCGTCGCTGATGTGCTGGCCGTCTTCGAGCAGACGGTTCGCACGGACACGAAGCTAAATGCGCGCGCAACGCAGGCAAGGAGCAGCCAACGCATGCCCCACTCGCGCCGCGCGGACCATGATGACCAGGTAGGCGCGCTCGGTATGCCAGAGTGCCCCAACGGGGTCGTGGCATTTTTCCAGCAGCACGGATTGGCGTGGCGCGAAGAGGCTGAGGGGCGCCTGTATCCGCTTGCCAACAAGGCGAGCGCGGTGCTCGATGTGCTGCGGGCCGCTTTGGATGCGCGTGCGGTTGAGGTGCGCTGCAATGCGCGGGTAGAGCGTCTCGAACCATGCTTCGGGAAGCGAGGTTCGTTCACGCTTCGCCTGGAAGGGAGCACCACGGTGCGGGCGCGGGCAGTGGTGGTCGCCTCGGGCGGTGCCACCGCACGAACGCTGCTGCCCGATGCGTTTTCCTATACGACGACACGGCCGGTGCTCGGTCCCATTGCCACCGATGCGCGGTTCGTGCGACGCTTGGACAACATTCGCGCGAAGGGCACGGTCGCCCTGGAGCGTCAGGGGCGCATGCTCGCGTGCGAGCGGGGCGAGATCATGTTTCGCTCGTATGGCATCTCCGGCATTGCGGCATTCAACTTGTCGCGGCATATGCAGCCAGGCGATGTTTTGCAGATCAACTTGCTCGGCCAACTACCAGGGGTGCAGGGATGTGTTGCTGCGGCGCACGGTGAACCGAGCACCGCGGGCACGGGTGGTTCAGAGTATGCGCATCGCGCTGATGCCTCCGCGAAGGCGAGCGCCTCTGCTGCTTTCGCGGGTGCGAACGCCTTCATGCGACGCCGCGCAGATGATCTGCGTGCGGTCTACGGGGAATCCCTGACCTGCGCAGAGGCATTGCGTGGGTTGGTGTTGCCCTCGGTGGCGAACGTGGTTGCCGAGTATGCGGGCGTACGCATGGATGCCGTGCTTGATGACGCCGCGCTTGATGCGCTCGCGGGGGCGCTCACGAACTTCCGCATATCGGCGTGCGGCATTGGTGACGCGCGTGTTTGTCAGGTGCATCGGGGCGGTTTCGCGGTCGAGTCGTTCGCCCCTCAGACGCTTGAAGCGCTGCGCCAGCCGGGGCTGCATGTGGTGGGTGAAGCACTGGACGTTGACGCGCCCTGCGGGGGCTACAACCTGCATTGGGCGTTTGCGACGGGCATTCTTGCGGGGCGTGCGGCAGCTCTTGGTGGCGCCGCTCGGCGCAAAGCGAAGGACGCGCGATGATCTACGAGGCGTCGAACATAGCGGTGTCGCTTGCGGCCCTCACGCCCGGCAAGCGCAAGGTGCTGCGACGCGAGGTGGCGCGCGCGCTGGGGGCGGACATGGCGCAGTTGGGCGATGTGCGCATCGTGCGGCGCAGCGTGGATGCGCGCAAGAAGAACAACGTGCATTTCGTGATATCGGTCACGTTCAAGCTGATGGGCCTTGATGTGTGTCAGTTGCGGCCTGTGAAGGGCGTCAGCGTGCAGCCGTGGGAGGCGCCTTCAGGCCCTTCGATCCCTAACCTCGCAGCGGCACTCGCGCGCAGCGAAAAACCGCGCCCGGTCGTGGTAGGCGCGGGCCCGGCGGGGCTTTTCTGTGCGCTGTGGCTTGCGCGTGCGGGGTTGCGGCCGCTCGTGATGGAACGCGGCCAGGCCGTGGAGGATCGTACGCGCACAGTGCGCAGCTTCGATGAGGGTGGCGCACTGGATCCGCAGAGCAACATCCAATTCGGCGAGGGCGGCGCGGGCGCTTTCAGCGATGGCAAGCTGACGTGCGGCAAGAACGACCCGCACATTCGCCAGGTGTTGCGGGCGTTTGTGGATGCGGGTGCGCCTGAGGATATTCTGGTTGACGCTAAACCGCACATAGGCACCGACTACCTGCCCGCCACGGTGCGCGGGTTGCGCGAGGCCATCCAGGCGGCGGGCGGCGAGTTCCGCTTCGACACGCAGCTCGTTGGCATCGTGTGCTGTGCTGACACGCGCATCGACGAAGATGGTGATGGCGGCACGAGCCAGGGCGATCGAGCGGGCGTGAGCCAGGACGCGCATGGTACGAGTTCTTTTGTACGCTCTGCTGTGGCCGGAACTGTTTCACGTGAAGCATTCGTTCGCGCTCAGGTTGCCGTGCAGAGCGAAAACCCTTCCCGTTCAGACGATATGTTTCCAGCGTATGAGCATCGTGTGTGCACGGGCATCTTTCGCGATCTGGCCACAGAAGAAGAATACGAGCTGCCGGTGGATACCTTGGTGCTCGCCATCGGCCACTCTGCGCGCGATACGGTCGCAATGCTGCATGATGCGGGCATGGTTATGCAGCGCAAGCCGTTTGCGGTGGGCGTGCGCATCGAGCATCCCCAAGCGCTGATCGACCGTGCACAGTATGGGCGTGCGGCGGGTCATCCGGCGCTGCCGCCTGCGGAGTACAAGCTGAACGTGCGCACGGCGGCCGATCGGGGCGTGTACACGTTTTGCATGTGCCCCGGTGGAACGGTGGTGGCAGCTGCGAGCGAGCCGGGCGGCGTGTGCACGAACGGCATGAGCACGCACGCGCGCGACGGGCGCAATGCCAACAGCGCGTTGCTGGTCGAGGTGCGCCCTGACGATCTTCCCGGCGAAGACGTATTGGCAGGCATTCGGTTCCAACAGCAGCTTGAGCGTGCCGCCTACCGTCTGGCTCAGGCTGCGGCTCAGCAGGCTGGCACGGAGGCGCTCGCCTATGCGGCTCCTGCCCAGACCGTTGGCAGCTTCCTGTACGCTGCTGTATCCGATCGTATTTCACGTGAAACATCGCGGAAGGCCGAAGCGGCGCCGTGCACGGAAGCGACACAGAAGACCGAGCCGCCAGCGGCGACCGCCCCGGTTCAGCCCACCTATCCGCGCGGCACGGTATCGGCCGATCTGCGTTCGTGCTTGCCCTCCTTTGTCGTGGACGCGCTCGTCGAGGCATTGCCGAAGCTCGATCGCAAGCTGCACGGGTTCGCCGATCCCGGTGCGGTGCTGACGGCGGTGGAGGCGCGCAGTTCAAGCCCGGTACGCATGATGCGCGACCGTCGAACCCTCCAATCGCTTGCCATGGGTGGCGTGTTCCCCGCAGGCGAGGGCGCTGGCTATGCGGGCGGCATCATGAGCGCGGCAACCGACGGCATTCGCGTCGCCGAGGCCATCATGGGCGCCTTCGCGATGGAGCAGACCGTTGCTGGCCCTGATGCTGCTCTTCACCATGCACGCACCGGCGCGCCGCTCATCTTCGATACGGATACGGTGGTTGGCCTAGGGGTGGCGGTGCGCTACGCGCAGACGCTCGCGCCCCTCTACGAGCTCAAAGGCCGCAGCACGGGCAAGCCCATCGCGTGGCTCGTTGACAGCCCGCGTGCGCTCGACGATTTCGGTGCGAATGTGCCGCCGTATGCGCATCGGTTGGCCGAGCGCTTCTGGCCGGGGCCTTTGACGCTCATCGTGCAGGCGCGCGAAGGGCTCTTCTCCGAAGAGCTTCCTTCCGAAGAACCCCCTGCCGAAGGCCCTTCCCCAGAAGACCCCTTCCCGCAAGGCTCCCGCTCCGCGTTCGTTGTCAACGAGGGCACGTTGGGCCTGCGCATGCCCGATCATCCGCAGATACAGAACTTGATCGCCCAGGTGGGACCGCTTGCCACTACGTCGGCCAACCGCTCGGGTGCGCCCGCTCCGCGCGCGCTCGACCAGGTCGATCCGGCGCTGCTGTTGGAGGTGGGATGCGTGCTGGCGTCATCTTCTGCCACCGCCGATGCGCGAGATGAGGCACACGCCTCGGGCGTTGCGTCCACGGTGGTGGACTGCACCGGACCTGCGCCGCGCATCCTCCGTGAAGGCGACCTTGCAGCTGAGGTGCTGCGCGTCTGCGCCGAAGAGGCACAGGCACGCTGAACGCAGCTAGGGAGTCCCGCATGTCTGTGCGGCGTTCCGACGTGCGTGCGGGCCGCTGGTATACTGGTGGCATGAGGGTCACCAAAGGTGACCGAGACAGAAGGAGACCTTATGCGCGTCAGCATCGCGAGCGATCACGCTGGTTTCGATCAAAAGCAACACTTAGCGCACTACTTGCGCGATGAAGGCTTCGAGGTGGCGGATCTGGGGCCTGCCACCGACGATCGTGTCGACTACCCCGATTTCGCTCGTGCGGTAGCCGAGGACGTGGCCGCGGGCAACTCCCGATTCGGCGTGCTCGTGTGCGGCACCGGCATCGGCATGGCCATTGCTGCCAACAAAGTGCCTGGTATTCGCGCCGCTAACGTGATCGACCCTCGTTTCGCCGAACTGACGCGCCAGCACAATGATGCCAACGTCGTGACGCTGAGCGGTCGGTTTGTCTCGCTTGAGGATAACCAACGCATCGTGAACGTCTTTCTGAACACGGCATTCGAGGGCGGTCGTCACGCCGACCGCATCCAGAAGATCTCCGATTTGGAGCAGTAGCGTCGAGGATGCCCGGCGATGTTCGCCGAGCGCTTTTCGCAGGTTGGAAGAGAGGCCTGAGCAGCCTTCGCAAAGCGAGTCCTGCGATGCGACCGAGCGCCCTTTGAACCTTTCTTCCCGATGAACAACAAGAGGAGCAACGCTATGACGACCGACCATACCGATAATCGCCCCAGCTGGGACGAGTACTTCATGGACCTGGCCAATCAGGTGGCTAGCCGCACCACGTGCCTGCGCCGCGGCGTGGGCGCCGTCATCGTGAAGGACCGGCGCATCTTGGCCACCGGCTACAACGGCGTGCCCTCGGGCCTGCGCCATTGCGCCGAAACCGGCTGCCTGCGCCAGCAGCTGGGCATTCCGTCCGGCCAACGCCACGAGATCTGTCGCGGCCTGCATGCCGAGCAGAACGCCATCATCCAGGCCGCCCGCTTCGGCACCGACATTGACGGCGCCAGCATCTACGTGAACACGCAACCTTGCGTGGTATGCGCCAAGATGATCATCAACGCTGGCATTCGCGAGATCATCTACCAGAACCCCTATCCCGACGAGTTGGCTCAAGAGCTTCTGGCCGAGTCGGGCATTCTCCTGCGCGAGTTCACTCCCGAAAAGCGCTAGGTCCGCCGCTAGCTGCTACGAGGTCCGCCGCCAACCGCCACTCGATGCACTGCCGACCGCTCCTGGGTCCGCTGCTCGATGCGCCGTCGACCGCCGCTCGTCGCGGCACACCCTCACCGTTCACCGTTGATTGTTTCAAAACGGTAACGTGCACGGGTGAATCCGTTTATCATGCAGTCAGGTTTGGAGGCAAGCCGTGCTCGCGCACGGCGGCGCACAGACGAGGTACGATAGATGATTCTCGCGGTTCTGCTTGGTATTGCAGCTGGCCTGATCGGATTCGTTCCGCTGGTCATCGGCCTGAAGCTGACCAAGCGCACGACTCATGGCGGCACCGCCGCATCCATGATCGTGCTTCTGCTCGGGCTCGTCGTCTCGTTCGCGCTGCTGTTCGCATTCGCGGCCCTGTTCTTCGGATTCGACCATGAAAACGGCATCGCATTCCTGTTCGCCGAGGTCGTAGCTCTCAGCGCTGCTGCTATCGGCTACGCCTTGTGGCAGATGCTGAGAAGGTAGAAAAGAAGGGGACAAGCGTGAACGCACTTGAAGTATTGTCGGAGCACGTACCTGAGCTTCAGGAGTCATTCAATTCGGCCATCGTCATCGGCAACAGCACGTTCGGCCTGACGCAGTACACGCTGTGGATGATCATCTGCTGGATCTTGACGCTGGTCGTTGTGCTGGTGGCAGGGCGCAAGCTCACCCTCATCCCGACCAACAAGTTCATCAACACCGTGGAGTACGGCTATCAGTTCGTGCGCAACGACATGGGCGAAGGCGTCATCGGCCACGGGTTCAAGAAGCACGTGCCGTTCTTGGCTACGCTGTTCTTCTTCATCCTGATCAGCAACTTCGTCGGACTGATCCCCGGCTGCAAGACGCCCACCGGCACCATCTCGGTCACCTGGGCGCTCTCGCTCATTTCGTTTCTCTACTTCGTGTTCTGGGGCGTGAAGGCGCACGGTGGCCTGGGCTACCTCAAGTCGCTCGCTCCAAGCGGGCTGCCCATCGTCATGGTGCCCATCATCTGGTTCCTAGAGCTCATCTCCACGGTCATCCGTCTGCTGACGCTGGCCGTCCGACTGTATGGCAACATGTTCGCAGGCCACATGGTGCTCGGCATCTTCGCGCTGGCAGCCAGCGTGTTCCTGACCGTGGGCATCCAGTCGTTCGACCTGGTCAGCGGCGTGCTCTCGGTGCCGTGGTTCCTGCTGCTCATCTTCATGTATGCCCTGGAGACGCTGGTCGCCTTCCTGCAGGCATACGTGTTCACCACGCTCAGCTCGGTGTACATCTCGCTGGCAACCTCGGCCCACTAAGGGTCCACTGCGGCTGTCTCGCGCAGCCCTGCGCTACGGCGCATCCCGTTTGGGTTCATCCGGCTCTCCGGCCGGTGACCATAAGAAGAAATGTTTTTGGGAAAACAGGCTCAAAAACGGTAAAAGGAGGAAACTGTGGAAATCGCACTCGTACTCTCTGCCCTGAAGGTGGTCGGCTACGGCCTCGGCGCCATCGGCCCAGGCATCGGCATCGGCATCGCCTGCTATGGCTGCTGCGTTGGCACCGCCCGCCAGCCCGAGCTGCAGGGCCGTCTGTTCACCAACTTCATCCTTGGTGCTGCTCTGGCAGAGGCGCTGGCCCTGATCGGCTTCGTGCTCGCGTTCATCATGTAACTCATCTGGCTTATTCGGTACATCTTGCCGCTAGGCTAGAAGGAGGTAATCACGTGAGAACAAGAGCGAAGAAAGCAGGTCTGATCGGCGCGGCTGCATGCGCGCTGACGGCTGCTCTCCCCGTGCTCGCGTTCGCTGCGGAAGGCGAGGAGGAAGCGGGCGGCCTGTCCGTCATTCTTCCTGACATGCTGGAATTCATTCCCATGTTGCTCGCGTTCATCATCCTCTGGATCATCCTCGCGAAATTCGGCTGGCCCATGTTCAATGGCATGCTGGAGAAGCGCGAGAACACCATCCGCGAGGCTCTGAAGAAATCAGAGGAAGCGAAGATCGAAAGCGAGCGCGTGCTCGCCGAGTACAAGGAGCAGCTGGCAAGCGCCAAAGCTGAGGCGACCCAGGTGGTGGCCGATGCGCGTGCCACCGGCGAAGCCGTGAAGGCCGACATCGAAGCGAAGGCGCATGCCGAGGCAGCCGATATGATCGCCAAGGCCAAGACCACCATCGAGGCCGAGAAGAAGGCTGCACTGGCAGAGCTGCAGGCGTCCATTGCGGACACTTCGATCGATGTGGCGCAAAAAATCATCGGTCAGGATCTCTCCGACGCCGAGCACCGCGCCATCATCGAGCGCTACGTCAAAGAGGCAGGTAGCTTCAATGGCAACTAATCGTCAGGTCGAAAAACAGAAGGTCGCGATCTACGCGGACGCGATGTTCGACACGGCTGACGAGGTTGGCGGCAAGGACGCGGTCCTTGAGGTGCGCAACCAACTGCGCAGCGTTCGCCACCTGATGTATTCGGACATGGATCTTTCCATGGCCTTGGGCAGCTCCGAGTACACGGCCGAAGAGCGCCGCAAGCTCGCCGAGGCCGCATTCGCCGATTGCCACATCGCGTTCCGCGAAGTGGTGGCCATGATGGCGGAACGGGGCGACATTGAGGATCTGACGAAGGTGTACTTCGCCTACGCCAGCCTGATGGAGCAGAAGCTGCGGCTGTGCGTATGCGACGTCATCACGGCGGTACCGCTGGATGACGACCTGCGTACGCTGATCAAGAACAAAGTCCAGGCCGATCTGGGGCTTGAGGCTGCGCTCAACGAGAGCGTGGACAAGGGCATCTTAGGCGGCATAATCATGAGTGTGAACGGGATGCGCATCGACGCCAGCATGATCAGCCAGCTGAATCGCGCCCGCTACACGTTGAAGGAAACAGATGGAGGTGAAAGCTAGTGACTGAAATCACCGCTCAGGCAATCGACGAAGCGCTGCGCAAGCAGCTCGACGCGCTGAACGTCAGCGTGGAGTCTCGCGAAGTCGGCACGGTCATTCAGGTCGGTGACGGTATTGCCCGTGTTGACGGCCTGCGTGATGCCATGGCTGGCGAGCTTCTGGAGTTCACCGGGGAAGGCGGCAAGACCGTTTACGGTTTGGCTCAGAACCTCGAAGAAGACGAAGTGGGCGCCGTTCTTCTCGGCGATGTCACGGCTATTAAAGAGAACGACCAGGTGCGTACCACTGGTCGCATCATCGAGGTGCCGGCAGGCCGTGGTCTGTTGGGCCGCGTGGTCAACCCGCTGGGCATGCCGATCGACGGCAAGGGCCCCATCCAGGCCGAAGGCAGCCGTCCGGTGGAGTTCAAGGCTCCTGGCGTGACCGCCCGCCGTCCGGTGGACGAGCCCATGCAGACCGGTATTCTGGCCATCGACTCGATGATCCCGATCGGCCGCGGTCAGCGCGAGCTGATCATCGGCGACCGCCAGACTGGCAAGACGGCTATCGCCATCGACGCCATCATCAACCAAAAAGAAACCGACATGATCTGCATCTATGTCGCCATTGGCCAGAAGGCCTCCACGGTGGCGGGCGTTGTTGAGACGCTCGAGCGCCACGGCGTCATGGATAAGACCATCATCGTTGCAGCGAACGCATCCGACAGCGCGCCGCTGCAGTACATCGCTCCCATGTCGGGCGCTGCAATGGGCGAGTTCTTCATCTACAACGGCGAAGACGGCAAGCCAGCGAGCGCTGAGAACCCGGGCCGCGCTGTGCTGATCGTCTACGACGACCTGTCCAAGCAGGCAGTTGCCTATCGTCAGATGTCCCTGACGCTGCGCCGCCCACCCGGACGCGAGGCATATCCCGGCGACGTGTTCTATCTGCACAGCCGCTTGTTGGAGCGCGCGGTGAAGATGAGCGACGAGAACGGCGGCGGCTCCATGACCGCACTGCCCATCATCGAGACGCAGGCAGGCGACGTGTCCGCCTACATCCCGACGAACGTCATCTCCATCACCGACGGCCAGATCTTCCTGCAGACCGACCTGTTCTTCCAGGGCCAGCGCCCGGCAGTCGACGTGGGCATCTCCGTTTCCCGCGTCGGTGGCTCCGCGCAGATCAAGGCCATGAAGCAGGTTGCTGGCTCGCTGCGTCTGGACCTGGCGTCCTACCGCGAGCTGCAGGCGTTCACCCAGTTCGGCAGCGATCTGGACAAGGCCACGCAGGATCAGCTGACCCGCGGCAGCCACATGACCGAGCTGCTGAAGCAGGGTCGCTACAACCCCATGCCGGTGGCCGAGCAGGTTATCGCCATTTATGCGGGCAACCAGGGCTACCTGGACGACCTGCCGCTTGTTGACGTGGTGCGTTTCCGCACTGAGCTGCTGGATAGCATCCGTCTGAACAACGCTGGCATCATCGATGCCATCAACACGGAGAAGAAGCTGACCGACCAGATAGAGGCCGACCTGAACGCTGCGATCGAGGCGTTCAAGAAGTCCTTCGCACCGACGGAGTAAAAGGAAGGGTGGTTGCATGCCTAACCTTCACGACATAGAAAGACGAATCAACTCCGTCTCGTCGACGAAGCAGATCACGCGCACCATGGAAATGGTGGCAGCGGCGAAGATTCGCAAGTCGACGGAGCGAATGGAAGGTGCGCTGCCCTGGGCTCGTGCGGTGTCGGATATGCTCATATCCACCGCGCCTCATGCGCCCATCGATTCCGAGCCGCTGCTGCGCGTCCATGACGACGTGAAGCGCGTGCTGGTGGTGGCAGTGACGTCGGACCGCGGTCTGGCAGGTGGCTTTAACAGCACGGTGCTCCGTGCCGCCGAGAGCTTGATCCGCGAGAAGGAAGCGGCCGGTGCAAAGGTTGAAGTGGCAGCCTGCGGCAAGAAGGCCATCGGCTATTTCAGCTATCGTGGCGTGAAGCCGGTGTTCGAATTCGCTGGCATGTCCGCTGATCCCTCTTATGAGGAATCGGTGGAGCTGTCGAAGTACATCGCCCCGGAATACGCTGCTGCTGAAGATGCGCTCGACGAGGTGTACGTGGTGTTCAACCACGCGAAGAACGCCGCCGAGCAAACGCTGGTCATGCAACAGGTGCTTCCGATCAGCCGCGAGAGTTACGCTGAGATACTGGGCCTGGTGAAGGCGGAGGAAGACGTCTTCCTGCAATTCCGCGAGCCCACCGGCGAGTTCCCGGCAGGGGATATCGACTACGAGCCTGACGCCACCAGCGTCATGCATTGGCTGATGATGCGCTATCTGCACAATTCGGTTAACTTCGCTCTGCTCGATTCGGCGGCAGGGGAGCAGGGCGCGCGTCGTAACGCCATGAAGTCGGCGACCGACAACGCCAATGAGATGATCTCAACCCTGACCCGTGTATACAATCGTGTACGTCAAGGCGCCATTACCACCGAGATCACGGAGATCGTCGGCGGCGCCGCAGCTTTGGAGGAATAAATGGCTGATACTATTTATCAAGAAAGGAGTCAGGGCACGGGCGCAAAGGGCCGCATCGTTCGCGTGGTCGGCGCCGTGGTGGACGTTGAGTTCCCGCCGGAGCAGATGCCGGCCATCTACAACGCTCTCACGGTGAGCGCGACTACGCCAGCAGGCGAGTTCAACACCGTTTTGGAAGTGCAAACGCAGCTTCCGGGCGATATCGTGCGTACCGTTGCCATGACATCCACCGACGGCCTGGTTCGTGGCGTTGAGGCCGTGGACACCGGGGCACCGCTGATGATGCCTGTGGGTCAGTCCACGCTGGGCCGCATTTGGAACGTGATGGGCGAGCCGGTAGACGGCAAGCCCATGCCCACCGATGTGGAATGGATGCCCATCCACCACCCGGCCCCGCCCTTCGATACCCTGATCACGTCCACTGAGACGTTCGAGACGGGCATCAAGGTGGTCGACCTGATCGAGCCCTACGTCAAGGGCGGCAAGACCGGTCTGTTCGGCGGCGCAGGCGTTGGCAAGACGGTTACCATCCAGGAGCTCATCAACAACCTGGCTCAGGAGCACGGCGGTACGTCGGTGTTCACGGGCGTAGGCGAGCGCACCCGTGAGGGCACCGACCTGTACCTGGAGATGACCGAGTCTGGCGTTATCGAGAAGACCTGCCTGGTCTACGGCCAGATGAACGAGCCTCCGGGAGCGCGTCTGCGCGTGGGCCTAGCGGGTCTGACCGAGGCGGAGTACTTCCGCGATCAGGGCCAGGACGTGCTGTTGTTCATCGACAACATCTTCCGCTTCACCCAGGCGGGTTCCGAGGTGTCGGCGCTTCTGGGCCGTATGCCTTCCGCGGTGGGCTACCAGCCGACGCTGGCTACCGAGATGGGCGACCTGCAGGAGCGCATCTGCTCCACCACCACGGGCTCCATCACCTCGGTGCAGGCAGTCTACGTTCCCGCAGACGACCTGACCGACCCCGCGCCGGCCACCACGTTCACCCACTTGGACGCCAAGACGGTTCTTTCCCGTGGCATCGCCGAGCTGGGCATTTACCCCGCGGTCGATCCGCTGGAGTCCACCAGCCGCGCCCTTGACCCCGAGATCGTGGGTCAGGAGCACTACGACGTGGCTGTGGGTGTGCAGCAGATCCTGCAGGAGTACAAGGACCTGCAAGACATCATCGCCATCCTGGGCATGGACGAGCTGTCCGAGGACCAGAAGCTGACGGTGAACCGCGCCCGTAAGATCCAGAAGTTCCTGGGGCAGCCGTTCCATGTGGCCGAGGTCTTCACCGGCGTGCCTGGCGTGTACGTGCCCGTTGAGGACACCGTGCGCTCGTTCAAGGAGATTCTGGACGGCAAGTGCGACCACATTCCCGAGCAGTGCTTCCAGAATAAGGGACCCATCGAGGATGTGTATGCAGCCTACGAGAAGATGAAGGAAGAGGCGTAAATGGCTTCCACGTTCCATTGCGTAGTGGCTACTCCCACCCGCAAGCTGTTCGACGGCGATATCTATTTCGCGTCGGTGCCGGGCGGCGAGGGATCGTTCGGTGTGATGGCGGGGCACGAACTGCTGGTGGCGTTGAACGCTAAGTCGGGCATTGTGTCGCTGAACCTGGACGAGGCTGGCTCGCAGAAGGAAGAATTCCTGATCAGCGAGGGTGCCACGCAGATGTACAACGGCATCCTGACGGTGCTTGGGCGCTTCGGCAAGAACGTGAAGAACATCGACCGCGAGTCCATGGCGGCACGTGCTGATGAGATGCGCAACCACATCCAGGAGCTTGAGGGGCAGGCTGAGTCCGCGCAGGATAAGGCCGAGTTGGAGTCGAGCCGCGACCGCTTGGAGTGGTACGAGCGCCAGATCGCCTACGCCGAAGAGGGAAAATAGCTTTAGGTGATGCGTCTGCGGTCGTTCAGGCGCATCATTGACGCCCATGGCTGCGACGGTAGCTACGTTCCAAGTGATGTATTTGGGGCAGCTCAGGTGCATCATTGACGCGGTGCAGGGCGTGCTTGAGGGCGCGCTGCACATCGCGAAGAGTTTTGAGCCTGTTTTAAAGGGGCGCTTGCGGAATGCGGGCGTCCCTTTCATTTCGGCTGATGGATTCTCGAAAAGTCAGACCATCCTTTCTTTCTGCTCCCTTCTTTCTGTCCTTTTTCCTTCTTCCCCTCCCTATCCATCCATCTACCGACCTATCTATCTGTCTCCCCCGCATCCTCTCTCTTCCCTTCTTTTCCCCTCCGTTTCTTTTTTCTCATTCCCTCTCTTTCCCCTTTTTCTCGTTCCCGTACCTCTTTTTTTCTTTCTCGTCCCCTGATCCCCCTGTTTTTAGCAAATTTCGCTTCTTTTTGGGAATTTCAGCCGCTAATGCGAGTCGCAACTCAACTTTTTTGCGACACGCGATTTGCTGCTGTAGTATTTTCCCTGTTCAGGAGCTTGAACGTTTTTGAGTCATGACAAAAACAGAGCGCTCGACTCGCATTAGCGGCTGAAATTCCCAAAAAGAGGGGTGAAAAAGCCAAAAAAGTGCTGAAAATGCTACTAGAACCAGAAGCGTTGAAAACTAGGAGTGCTAAAGGCTGGGCTATCAGCTGATCTCTGATAACGCGAACTAGAAGCGCTGAGAGGCAGGAGGGGCAAAGAAGCGGGAGTACCAAAGACTCGGAAGTCCAAAGAGTTGGAAGTGCTAAAGTGAGTGACTTTGCCATCCCAAAGAGCCAAAGTATCATGAAGAATGAGCTTGGCATCCCAGAGATCTAGAAATACCGGAGTGTGCGACGTTAACATGGGCGGCTCTGACAGAACTGGAAGCTTCGAAGAGTCAGAGGCCCTCAAAAAGCCAGGGAACTAAGGAGCCAAGAAGCCAAGGAGCCAAGAAGCCAAGGAGCCAAGAAGCCAAGGAGCTAAGGAGCTAAGGAGCCCAGCGTAATGACTGAGGGCAATCGATAGGATCAACGGCAGTGCGAAAGGTCGCAAGAAAGAGCCAATGCGACCAAAAGGTGAATCGTGAATTGTCAGGGGAGAAGATCATGGAAAAGCACTATCTGCTTTCAGGTGAGGCAATAGAACAACTCATCGATTGGGAATACAACGCCGGGTGCATCGCGAGCGATCGGATTACGGTTGATGGCTGCAAGGTCGGCTACTTTTCGCGCGAAGAACCGCTTGCGAATATGCCCGATAGCGGATGGCGCTTCTGGTCGGGTGATGAATCCGACGAGTATGCAAGCGATGTGGGTAATTTCACCGTGTTCAATACGAATACGATTTGCAATTATGATCGCGAGATCATTCCTTTTCTGGAGGCGCCGTGTGGGTGTGAATTCGTGCGTGACGAGACGATCGTTGCACATTTTGCGCCTGACAATGAGCTTGCATTCGCGTGGTTAGTGGAGACCAACCCCGATCTTCTCGCGCGCGTGGGCGAGTAAGAAACGCTGCATACATACCCCATTAAACCTTGCAAAGGCCCAGTTCAGAGCCTTGAAAACGTACGCATGTACCCGTATTGAACCCGTTTGTTGAAAATGTGGAGTCGGTCTGTAGGGGGTTGCTAAAATCGAATTCGACTTTTAGTTTTAGTCGTGGCTTCGGCCAATAGTATCGGGAAAATACTATGGCACATAGAGCTTCGTAACGGGACTAGCGCGTAAGCGCACGAAGCGTGCCGAAAAGGGACGGAATATCATGCGTACTTTACGTGCACCCAAACGGGTCTTCTTGGGCGTGCTCGCGTTGTCATTGGCGTGCACTCTCACTCCTATCGCACCCTCATACGCAGCAGAAACGAACGAAACGCCTCTTGCGAGTGGCGTCAAGAATGCCGTTATCGCTGAGGCGTCGCAAGCCGACCAAAGCGCAGCGCAAACGGACGGCAACGCATCGGCAGCTGATGCGTCCGCAGGCGATAGCGCGTCCAGAGCGGTCTCTGCGGCTGACCAAGCTACCGCTAGCACACAGCCCAGCGCTGGCGAATCTGCTGGCGCAGGCACCGGTGAAGCCGAGGGCGCTCCCGCGTCGGCGGCAACGGCCAGCAACACATCGGCTAGCGCGGCTCCGATTGAGATCATCTCGGGCCAGGTATCGCTTGAGGATGCCGCTGCCGCCCGCACGTTGATCCAGCAAAACGGCCTCACGTTCATCGACAACACCGACGGCACCGCCACCATGGTGGGCTGGAGCGGCAGCGCCCCACAGGGCGAGCTGAGCATCCCTGCCCAGGTCAACGGCCTTGCCGTAACCAACATTGACTTTCTGGCTCAGGTACCGCTTGTCACGGACGACCTGGACCTCAGCGATGCTGCCCGCGCCGTTGCCGAGAGCAACGCCGTGGCAGCCGCCATGCAGGCACCGGCTGTTACGCGCCTGAGCATTCCGGCCAGCGTTGCCACCATCAACACTGCCAGCTTCGCGGCATTCCCGGGGCTCGTTGCCATTGAGGTAGCGGCCGACAATCAAATCTATTCAAGCTACAACGGCATGCTCTTCGACGAGCAGCTCTCTCACCTCCACCTCGTTCCGGAGGCTATGGAGGGCGTTGCCGTGCTCCCTGCGTCTTTGGCCACTGTCCCTGCTTGCGTAATCTCCCGTTGCACAAAGCTTTTTGGCCTGGACATCCCAACAGGGGGCGCGGCTGACGCAGCCTTCGCAGTCCGGAACGGTATTCTGTATGCCAAGAATCTGACACCCTCTGGGACGCCCGATGGCACCCTGACGTTGCTGGCGGCGCCGATGGGAATAGGCGCCAGCACGGTGATAGACGCATCGTGCACGAGCATCGCCGAGGGTGCCTTCTGGGGCAACACGGCCCTTAAGACGATCGTGGTGAAGGGCACGGTTGACCGCATCGCCGCGGGCAGCTTTGCCGCAGCGGTTGCGGAAGGCGAAGAAGGCGCTCCCATCAATACCGCCATGCCGCTTGGCGAGGACGGCACCGTGTGGGCCGCTCTGCCAGCGTTCAGCGAAGAGGCTCCCAAAAACGCCACTGTGGCGCTGATGGTGGGCGAGACCGAGCATGCATTTGCGAAAGGCGCGTGGGAAGCCGCTGGCTTCACCCGCTTCGCGGACCCTGCCACGCCTGGCGACACCGCAGAGACCGATGGCTTCGTGTTCACCTTACTTGATGACTTCACGCTGGCCGTAACCTATGAAGGGGAAGCCCAAGGAGACATCGCCATCCCAGCGCAAGCTGAACTCGGTGGGGTGTCATATGGTGTGACCCGCATAGCCGATGCTGCCTTTGAGAATCAAACGGGCATGACCTCGGTGAGCATCCCGGAGAGCATCACCTCAATAGGCGCTCGCGCTTTTGCCGGGTGCACAAGCCTTGCAAGCGCATCCCTTCCGGGAAGCGTTGTGAACATCGGCACCGCTGCGTTTTCGGGATGCAGCGCGCTTGGCTCAGTTGAGCTGCATGAAGGCACGACCACGATCTCAGAAGGCGCTTTCGCGGGCACAGCACTCACCTCGATCACCCTTCCAAAGACCATGCGCACCGTAAGCGCTGCCGTCTTTGAGGATTGCGCACACCTTGAGCAGGTGCTCATGCTAGGGACTCAAGCAGATATCTCATCAACCGCCCTGGGCAACACGAGCGGAGTTAAGATCTATACCCCCTATAGCGAATCAGGACCGCTCTGGCCCCAGCTTCCCGCCTCTGGTAACACCGTCTGCGAATACGGGGTTGCCATGCCGAGCGATCCTATCGCGCTTACCGTGGGAGATGAGATCTATCTGCCCAACTACGAAGGCGTATCCCTTCATAGCGCAGGGGACATTACCACAAGCTACACCTACAAAGGATATCCCGTCTACGTAGATACCGAAGGCACCGTCAAGGCCAAAACACCCGGGACCGCACCTGTCAACGTCATGCTGTATCTAGGTCCCACTCTGCTGGCCAAGGCTACTGTCACCGTCATGGTGCAGGCTGCTGCAGAAGAAGAGCGCGAGGTCATAACGCCTGAGCCTATCGTGGAGGCCGGGGAAACGGGAGACCTGCAAGAGGAAGATGAAAATGGAGATGAAGGACAGCAACAGGGCAGTGCTGCTGCTCTATATACGGTTGCCTCTTTGAATTTGGTGAATTTTTCTTCAAGCACTCTTTTTAACTCATTAACCGAGCACATGTCTTTGTTTAATGAGTCAGCCAGCAGAGCATCGGGCGGTGTAATAGAGTATGTTGGTGTAGGTCCTGTAACGATTCTGGGGGCATCACCCTTTACTAGGTATTACTACAATTATGATACGGACAAAACAAGTACGGTAGCGGGGCAAAGCAACCACTATACACCCAGATATAAAATGGGAAGCTTTAATCTTGGTAGTACTGGGAAAACAGGGCCGGATGGGCAAAAATACAAAATTCACTTAACAGGTAAAAACACCGACAATAATAATAGTTGCGATTATTATGTTCGGCTTACAGGTAACGGAGATATTACTTCTATTCGCTATGCGTTTGAGAATGCGAATCCGCTTGCTGACTATAAACACACTGTGGGAGATTGTTCTGCCGGAAGCGGTGCAAGTGTCGATTCTATGTCCCATGCCTATCTCTACGTGAACGGATACGGAACCAGAACCGTTACATTTAATGCTAATGGTGGTTTGATTGGATCGGCTTCAACAAGCTCTGCAACAGTGAAGCCATACGAAATCAAGAACTCTCCAACACCAACTCGCACAGGATATACGTTTGCAGGGTGGTATACGGCTAGTAGTGGCGGAAGTCGTATCATGGGCGCCAATGAAGAAATAGAATCTACCCAGCAAACTACTATTCTTGGGAATCAGACTCTATACGCTCAGTGGAATGTCATCAGCTATACCATCACGTGGAACCCCAATGGCGGAACCTGGTCTGATGGGACGACGGGGAACAAGACAACTTCAGTTGCGTACGGCTCCAGGCCGTCAGCACCAGCTACGCTAACAAAAGCTGCTACGGCTCAGTACACCTACGCTTTCACGGGTTGGAGTCCGAGCCTTGCTGCTGTTACTGGCGCTACAACCTACACGGCAGCATATTCGCAAACCCCGCAAAGCTATTCGATTTCAGCTTCTGCAGGTACGGGAGTTAATACAATCACGCCATCAATTTCTAGCTACAGCTTTAGCACAAGTGCGCAGTCGTTCACGGTAACAGCAACAGCGAGAACAGGGTATAACGCAAGCAAGCTAACACTGACGACAAGTACAACAGGCGTTTCTTTTAGCAATAATGGAACTGCGAGAGTCACCGTTACCCTTGCAGCTAGTAAGACGGGCAATGTGACCGTGACCGGCTCTCTTGCACCAAGCACATATACCGTTTCATTTAATGCGAACGGTGGAACGGGAGCGCCGAACGCCGTTACGGCAACCTATGGAGCGGCGATGCCAACGCCGCTCAGTAGTACGCCGAGCAAGACAGGGGTGACGTTTGCGGGATGGTGGGACACCAGTGCCGCTACAGGTGGCACGATGTATTACAACGCAAACAACGCAAGTGTTCGGAACTTCGATAAGACAAGCAGCACTACCTTGTACGCGCGCTACTACGCAACTCCCGGCATTTACGCAAACGGGTATCCTCTGACATGGAATTCCAGTGGGACCATTGGTGGTGCCAGTACGGGAACTATATCGGCTACGGGATCTCACTGGGTCACGCACCGGTATAGCTACAATATCAACCACACATATGGAGTGCTCAGCAGTTATGGTCTCTTTACCAATCTGAGTGATGGATCGTACGTTACGTATACTACGGCAAATAGCAATAATGCTATTATTGGGTGGAGCACGAGTTCTCTCGGGTCGATCATAGGGTCGGGTTCGGGCAGCTATACAGGACAGAATCTATATGCCCAATGGAAAAATACCGTTGTTACGTTGAATCCTAATTTTCCTACAGATGCCGCAACGAGAAGCACAAACCATTCGACCAGCGCCAATACGACATACAATACTGATATGCCCTCAATCACAGCGCCGAGTGCTGGCGGCTATACGTTTTTGGGATATTTCTATGGCGATACCAAATACTATAACGCCGATGGCACGAGCGCTAAGAAGTGGGATAAAGGCGGCAACGCAACGCTGACGGGCAAGTGGGAGCGAAAGACTCTCACGTTAACGCTGAGCAATAAAAGCGCCACGTCGAACGGCACGTCAACGATCTACCTGAAATATGGGGTGGGCTATTATTCCAATTCGACCTGCACTGCGTCCATAACCAAGCTGCCTACGAACCCCTCGCGCACGGCTTATACCTTTGCGGGGTATTCAGGTTTGATCGACAAGGACGGCAAGATCACTGCGGGCAAAACGGATTACTACGAGAACAAATCATTTGATCCATCATGGGATCCCATCGAATACGACATCACATATCAGCTGAATCATGGATCTATGCCGTCGGGTAAAACGAACCCCTCTACCTATACTGTTGAGACGACCACATTTACCCTGAATAACCCTGAGCGCACGGGTTATACCTTTACGGGTTGGACCATTACGGGTGCTTCGAACATTACCGGTGGCGGTGTGGTCAACGGCACTTCTGCTCAAGTGAAGAAGGGAACATACGGCGCGCTCACGTGCTCAGCAAGTTGGGAGCCCAAGGTATATACCGTTCGCTTCGACACGAATGTGGGCGACACGGGCGATGTGGTAAGGAACATGCCGAGCAGTTTCAGCATCAAGTATTCCGATCCATGGATTCTTGGCGATGGCGTATACAACGAGACCAAGCGTATTCCGAGCAATGTACCAACGCGTACCGGGTATACCTTTGTCGCCTGGGAGCTTGACGAAACAACAGGCAACAACGAGCATCTTACCCTCAACTATGCTCCCGAAAGCTGGTATGCGCATCTCTATCCGCGAGACATCACGCTCAAAGCTATGTGGAAAGAGAACTCTAACTACCGTATCAACTTCTACAAGTTCACCGAAGATGGTGCAGATGACCGCATCGAGTTCACCCCTGACTATGCCAACCTCAAATACGAGGACAAGTTCCAGCTGCCGGGACGCGGCAACGTGCCTGACAACGACAAGGTATCGGGCTACTACCTCTACGGGTGGAGCTGGTCTCGTGAGGCAGGTCCTGACGGGAGCGCTCAAGCAACGACGTTCGTGATACCGGCAAGCGCCACGCTTGACGATCGGGTCAGCGTGCGCGATATCCTGACCGCCCTTGGAGGGGGCACCCCCGAAGAGCCGGAAAACGCAGAGATCAACCTCTATGCTGTCTGGCAGATGGTCTATAGCGTGTCCGCCCCGACCTCATCTGACGCAACGGGCATCGTGTTGGATGCGAGCGAGGTTGCGGTGTATCGCCCGGCAGATATCACCTTCACCAACACCACGCCCTGCGAGGTGGCGGTGGGCGCCTACTCCGAATACGACAAGGCGATCTTTGAAGGGGTGTTCCCCAACACGCGGGTGAGGGATGTGGACTTCTCCTTCATCGAGGCTGGAGCAGATGAGGACAGCGCCAAGTACTTCCAGCTCAATGGTGATGCGCTCGACGATGAGACGTGGAGGCGGCGCCTGACGCGCCTCAGCCAAGGATCGGCGGCAATCCCCTCAACGCTTGACGCGCAACTGTCCTTCGACTTCAACAAAAGCTCGGTCAACATCAGCCATGAGCTTCAAGAAGACGCAGATGGCATCCTCATGAACGGCAAGCATTGGGAGCGTCCTATCGCGCGCATCACGTGGCTTCTTTCCCCTGATGAGACCACCGCGCTCACCTATACGCTCCTGCCTCATATGCCAGCTGCGGGAAGCGCTCCTGGACACGGAGAGGTAGACCTTGCAAGCGACTCGTTGCCCTTCGTGAAAGACGAAGGCTAGGCCAGCTCCGCACAGCTTCTAGTAGATGACGAACCTTTGAGGGTGCGCACAGCGCACGCCCTCAAGGACAAGACATATCAAAACACGCAAAAGATACCGAAGACAGAGCAGAGAGACACACCAAAGGCACCACCAAACGATGACCGCACGCAGGCACCCCGGTGCCCCACACGATGCAAAGGACATACCAAGACGATGGCGAACAACAAAGCAGACACGACCCAAACGCACACCCCGCCCATCCAGGCGCCGAACGTGAACGTGCGCACGCGCATGTCCACGCCAGATGCGCAGATGCCCTCGCGTGAAGCTGCGCTGCGAACAAGCCAGGCAGCCGCTTCTGTCCAAGGTGGCGCATCTGCGGGCGCATCCTCGAAAGCGAACATGCCCCCCTCCGCTGCCGTGGCAGCAGGGCAACCTCAGAAGAGCGCGCACGCGCGCACCTTCGTCATCGTTGCCATCATCGTCATCGCAGCCCTTCTCATCTGGCTTTGCGTGTGGCTGTTCGCCTGCGGTGGTCCTTCCATGTTCGATCCCAACGCACGAGACGGGCAAGCACCGTACAAGAGCGCAGAAGAGATGCAAGCAGAGCTTGATCGGGTGGTCGATGAAGGCATGTTCAACATCTCCATCGCAAGCGCTATCCAATTCGATGATGGCGCCTCAACGGGCACGGCCTACATAGAAAACGTTCCCGGCAACCACTACCTCATGCAGGTATCCATCACCGAGGACGCCACAGGGGAGCTGCTCTACGAATCGGGGGTGCTCAAGCCCAACCAGTTCATCGAAGAGATAGCGCTTGCCAAGGACTTGGATGCGGGAACCTACCCTGCAACGGCCACCTTCACCGCACTGGACGAGACGACGCACGAAGAGACCGGACGCGCTGCCGCAAAGATCAACATCAACGTTTTGAACTGACGGCAGCCGCATCACCTGGCGCTTTGCGCATACGCGGAAGCGCACCGGGCACCAGAGATGCTTCGCGGAAAGCATTTCGCACACAAGGTACCACGCACCGCGGGAAACGGTGCTGGACATAAGCAGGACGGAAATGGCTTTTACGATAAAGGAGGATGAAGCCATGAAGAAAAGCAAGTTGATCGGGGCGGTCGCGCTCTCAAGCGTATTGGCCCTGGGGTGCGCTCTGCCAGCGTTTGCTGACCCCTACGGCACCAAGGTCGGCGAGATGGACAGCAGAAACGACCTCAAGCAACACGATGACTCCATGGGCACCGACGTCAACATCGCCACCATGATCACCAACATCTCGGTGGCCGTGCCGCTGGATCTGACCATCGTGACCGACTCGGCAGGTGGTGCTATCATGGCGCCCTCATCGGGGGTCAAGACGCTGGATACCTCGGGCAATCTCGTTGCAGATGATCCGATCTCGGGTTACCGCATCGAGAACTACTCGACCTATCCGGTCAAGATCGAGGGCATCTCCATCACTGACAACAGCAATGGTCAGTGGGAGCTCGTCCAAGCGATCGCCGCGGATGGCAAGACCACCGGAGGCGCGAACAAGATAGGGGATCTGTGCTTGACGCTCACCCCTGCGGCCCCTAAGGCATGGAGCAGCGCCATTCCTACCTTGAACGAAGGAGACGTCTCTGGCGTGAGCGCACAGGTCGCGCTCTTCGATGCGAAGAGCGCAACGCAAAACCCTGCCTGGATCGTGGATCGTCAGGTAAGCGATGCTCATCCCTCCATCTTGGGCCTTACCTTGGCAGGCACCTCATCTGCGCTCAAAAACGTCAATGACGCATCGGTGCTGCTGGGAAGCGATGACGACCCGCGCGATCCTGACCCGACCATGGCAGATCGCGCCTTCCGCATCACCTACACGGTAGCCGCTGCATCCACGGCCGCGACCGCCTAAGGCAACGCGCCCACGCGCACGATAAGACGGGGCGCTTGAGCGCGCCCATAAGGAGAGACCATGACCTCACCCGAGCGATACGATATGCCCTCAACGCCAGCAGTTGGCGCTTCTCGCACACCTGATGGCGCGCCTCGGGTGGGTCACTTCGGGATGGCACACCCCCAAAGCGTGCCATCCCGTATGCCGCACGAGCATCTGCCGCACGGACAAGGCGCGCCGCTCACCCCGCAGGCGTCCTATCCCGGATATGGCGCAGCGGGAGCCTCGTATCCCTATCAGGCCTATGGGGCACAGCCTTATGGAAACGTGCCGGGACGCGCGGTGGAAATCCCTCCTGAGAAGAAGAAGCGCAAATGGTGGGTGGTGCTGCTCGTGGCGCTCATCATCTGCGCGCTCGTCGCAGCAGGGCTGCTCATCTTTTTTGGACACGAGCCTGCCAAAACGACCCGGCAGGGAACAGCCGGTCAGCTTGAGGGCAAAACAGCTGATGAGATCCAAGCAGAGCTTGACCGGGTGGTCGATGAGGGCATGTTCAACATCTCCATCGCAAACGTCATCCAGTTCGCCGATGGGACGAGCGCTGGGGAGCTGCGCATAGAGAACGTACCGGGCAACCGCTATCTCATGCGGGTGGTCATCACCTTAGATGACACCGGCGAGCAGGTATATGAGACCGACATGATAGAGCCGAACTACCACATACAAAAAGACACGCTCGATGTGGACCTTGATGCGGGCACCTATGCAGCAACGGCTCTCTTCGGGGCATACGACATGCAAACAGAGCAGCAGATCGGTCAAGCTGCGGCAAAGATCACGCTGGTGGTGGAAAGCTAGCGGCGCACGCGCGCGGTGCAGGTGCCGCCGAAGTAGGGATCTGAAGGGAAAGAGTAGATCATGGGAGACACACTCAAACGGATGGCAGGCAAGCTAGGGGCGAGCATGCTTGCTCTTTGCTTGGCGCTCAGCCTCGTGCCTGCATACGCGCATGCGGCAGGTGAGCCGTATGGCACCCACGTAGGAGAGATGGCGCAGACAACAGCGTCAGGAGACCATGTGCGCACGGGCACCGACGTCAACATCGCCGTGAAGGGAAACCTCACCCTTGAGACGAGCCCGGCTCTTACCATCTTCGACTATCCCGAACAGCTCGAAGGAGACGAGCGCTTCTTGGTGAGCACTGCGCGCGGAGGCGTGAAGATCAAAGACGCACCCGATGGGCTTCCCTATGCCTATAGCTGGTCTCGTCAGGTCTATGACGCAGCTACCAAGACCTTCGTCGATGAGCTGCCGACCGATCCCTACAAGATGACGGGCACCGTTGAGGTGCAACCAACCGACGATGGCATGACCATGCGCTATGACCTCGTATCGGATGCTTATCGCATGAACACGCTGTACCGCTATCGGGTGAGCATCACGGACGCGGCGGGAAACACCTGCGAGAACACCGTCGAGGTCTTTTGTGGAAACGAATACATCTACGGCACCATCACCAATGGCAAGCCAGGCAAGCGCGATGCGGTGCAAACGGCAGCAGACCTTGCAGCGGAGGCGGACGCCAACACGGACACCGACACCACCATCGTTGACGTGACCGCGATGCGCCTGTTCGACTCAGAGCTCGTGGTCGCAGAGCTTGGAGCTGAGATGCGCTCGATGCTGCTGTCGTATGCGCAAGGAAACGTGATGGACTCGGCCACCAACGTCTCGCTCGTCTCTGAGCGCGCCACCGAGGACAAGCCGGTCTTCATCACCCCTCCCATGGTGAAGCTCGCCTTCCGGCTGCACGATCAGACGATCGAGGAAGGCTGGCCGGTGCGCGTGCTCGCCATCCAAGACGGGCGCGTGGTGACGGTATCTGAAGAAGATGCCGTCGTTGAAACGGATGCTGATGGATACAAGATCGCACGCGTTGGGATCCTAGATGATGAGGACTCAGGGGTAGATGCTCTCGGCGTGTTCGCTGTGACCTATCCGCCACGCGGGGGTGCGGCAGACCAGGTGAAGGTCACCTCAGGCGCGCGCATGCCCGTTGGCCTTGACGGGTTCGGTGAGGCGATCGCTGCGGGAGGTCGCGTCGCACCGGCAGATACCGACACCCTCTATGCGGTCGGCACCCGCGTTCGCTATACCTTCTTGCCCGATGAGGGATACGCCTTCGACTTCGTCACGCTCGGCGCAAACCCTGATGGAGCCAAGAACCCGCGCGTGGTGAGCACCACCGACAACACCACGCTCGGCGCGAACTTCCTCGACCTGAGCGTCTACAAACCAGATACGACAGACCACCTCTACGTGACCGCCTACTTCAAGCATGTGGGGACGCCTTCGGTGCCGGGCACTGACCCGACCGATCCCGACCCGGTCGACCCGATGCTGACCCATCAGATCCAAGCGGTGGCGGGGCCGGGCGGGTCTATCTCGCCTGCGGGTACGTTCCAGATCCGTACCGGCGCTTCCGAAACCTTCACCATCCTGCCCGACGATGGCTTTGACGTGGATGCGGTGACGGTGAATGGACACCCTGTTGCCATAGAGACGCACGAAGGTGGCTTCTCGACGCTCACGCTCAAAAACATTACGAGCAATATGCTGGTGTTCGTTACGTTCAAGAGCGTGCCGGGCCATACCGTGACGCAGGATCCGCTGCGCGTGAGCGTTTCGTCAAGCGGTTCGGGCAGCGCACAGCCCGAGGGCGAGATAAGCGTTGCGCGTGGCGAAGGACTCACGATCACGCTTCTGCCCGATGGCGCTTCGCGGCTGCTTTCGCTGACGCGCGATGGGCGCGACATCACCTCGGAGGTGGCGGCGAACCTCACCTACACCCTCGAAGCCGTGCAGGCGGACACGCGCATCCATGCCACGTTCTCGGACGCGGCGGGCAACGTGGACCCGGTGGTGCCGGGGGCCAGCTTGATCACCACGAAGACCGAGACGGTGCGCGTACAGAACATGTACGGCGATGCGGTGGGCGGTTTCGTGGTGCCCAGTCGTGTTGAGACGAGCTTCGGCGCAACAGAGCGCTTGGTCATCAAACCGGCGAACGGTTCCTACATCGTCTCGGCTACGAAGGTGGTGCGCGCGGCGGATGGGAGCCTGACCGAGACGCCTTTGGAGGTGCATCCGTTCAAGGTGGTCGGTGCAGGCGAGAGCGTGACAGGCGGTATTCGCATGCCGTACTCCTACGTGGATGTGGTGGCTGATGCGCAGGAGGTGGAGGTGCGCGTGGTGTTCGACGGGTCGGAATATGACCCCGACAACCCTGGTGGCTGCATCGATCCGAACGACCCGAACCCGCCAGCGCCGGGCGACCCCGATGCGCCGCCGCGATATGTGTATGAAGAAGAACCGGCCCCTCTACAGCATCGGGTCGATATCGAAGTGGTCGCGCCGGAAGGCGTGCCGGGTGGTCTGGTGAGCGCGGCGCGCAATGGCCAGCAGATCGGGGCCGTTGATTCGTACGTGATGATGGACCATGGCGGAACCTTGTCGTTATCGGCCTTCCCGTATGGCGGCTATGCCGCGCAGATAGCGGTGGTGCGCGGCGAGGATAACCTGCAAGCGGGCAGTGGCGTGCAGGCGACGGTTCCGCAGGTGGGCGATCGCAACCACGCATTGGGCGAGGCGGTCTCTGCGTCATATACGGTAACGGGTCCGGGGACCATTCGCGTCACCTTCACCTTCGTCGGCGGCTACACGCCTCCCGAGGTTGACGAAGGAACGTCGCTGTATCACGCGGTATCGGTGGGCGCGGGTACGGTGACCCCTGATTTCGCGAGCGTGGTGGAAGGCGCGCCTGCGGCTACGTTCACCATCACTCCCGATGAGGGGTACCGCGTGAGCGCGGTGACCCTGTATGACGAGACAACGGGGCGCGACGTGTCAGACAAGCTGGGGGCTTGGAGCGCGTCAGGCGGCACGATCGAACTGGGCTACCTTGGTCAGGGTGCGTATGTGCTCAGCGTTGTGTTCGGCAAGGCGACCGAAGGTCCGGACGGGCCGAAGCCGCCGGTCGATCCGATCGATCCGAGCAACCCTGACAAACCGTACGACCCTGACAAGCCCGTGGCACCGTCCGATCGAGAATACACGCTCACCGCGCGCGTGGGGCATGATATGACCCAGTACGATGGCGATGGCACGGTTGCCATCGTGGGGTCGTCTGCCACCGATCAGGCGGGAAACCCCATCATGAAGGTGAAGGCGGCGCAGAAGGCTGTTGTCACGTTCGCGCCAGAGACGAATTCGATACTGGCATACGTGACCATCGCGACGCCGGGGTCTGAGCCGCGCGAGGTGTCGGTGGTCGGCAGCACGTTGGTGCTCACGTCGTTCACGGCCGACACGACGGTGACCGCTTACTTCAAGTACGGCACCTTCATTCAGCCGGTCGAGCTCAGCGTTGATTTCTCGCAGAACCTCTCGCCCGAGGAATGCGGCTGGGAGCTGACGGGCGCCCCGGCCGACAAGGTCGCCTATGGCGATTCGCTGACAGCGATGGTCTCGCGCGTGGCGGGAAGCGATAAAGCCGACGACTACAAGCTGACCTCGCTCACCGTGAACGGGGAAGAGAAGATCGGCGAGATGGTGGGCGCCGCACAGGGACGCAGCGCGGATGCGCTGGCGTTCTACACGCTGGAGAACGTCGTGCGCGATACGCAGGTGCGCGCGGTGTTCGCCTACGACCCGCTAGGCGTCGATCCGGGCCCTGGCCCGGATGAACCGGACGATCCGAACAATCCGGATAATCCGGATGACCCTGATGACCCGAACGATCCCAACAACCCAGGAAACCCCACGGGTCCCTGGGATGTATCGGGCACGGTCACGGTGACGGCGTCCACCTCGGGTCGTGGCACCATCTCGCCTGAGGGTCGCGTGACGGTGCGCGCGGGCACTCCGTTCACGTTTACGCTGAAACCGAATGCGGGCTACCAGCCGGTTTCCATTACGCTGACCGATTCGCATGGCACGCGCACGCAGCGTCAGACGACCACGCAGTTGAGCCTGACCGTGACCGAGGATACGACCGTGGTGGCGAACTTCGCCGTGCAGGCGTATCCGGGCGCCAACGACACGGTCTCGCGCACCATCAGGCATCTGCAATCGCTTGCCAAGACGGGGGACATCCAGATGGTCGGCGCTCTGGCGCTGGTGGCGCTCGCGTGTGGTGCGGGCGGTATCGCGCTCGTTGCGGTGGCACGCCGTCGGAAGAAGGACGAAGAGACTGCCTAGCGCCGCGAGCCATTCCGTATGAGCCAGATGCGCCCCGTGCTGGCAGGGCGCATCTGGCATCTTCGATCCGTCATCAAAATCGCACAGGCTGTTCGCTGTTTTCGCGCGCCCGATGCTGCTATGATGGCAACGAACGAACAGGCGCCAGAGCATGGCGCAAACCACAACACGTTGCATCAGAGAAACGAGCGAGGCGCTATATATGGCATTCGTGCATCTTCATAACCATACCGAGTATTCCCTGCTCGACGGCATTACCCATGTGAAGGACATGGTGCGCCGGGCGGCCGATCTGGGCATGCCAGCCGTGGCCATCACCGACCATGGCGTCATGAGCGGGGTCGTTGAGCTGTGCGACGCCTGCGATGCGGTGGAGGCCGAAACGGGCAAGCGCGTGAAGCCCATTTATGGGTGCGAGGTGTACTTCACCACCGATGACGAATTGCGCACCGACATGAAGCCGCGGCTATATCATCTGCTGCTGCTGGCGAAGACCACCGAGGGTTACCACAACCTGCTGAAGCTGGTCAGCGAAAGCCATGTGGACAACTTCTATTACAAGCCGCGCACCACGCTCGCGCAGCTGAAGAAGTACGGTCGCGGGGTCATCGGCGCCTCGGCGTGCTTGGCGGGCATCGTGCCGCGCATGATCGATGCGGGCCAGATGGACGAGGCGGTGCACTGGGCGCGCACGCTGGCAGAATGCTTCGAGCCGGGCGATTTCTATATTGAGCTGCAAAATCAAGGGCTCACCACCGATGGCGGCCTGACGCAGGCGCAGCTCAACCACAAGCTCTCGCAGATCGCCGAGCAGCTGGGCTTTCCCACCATCGCCACCAACGATTTCCACTACCTGCTGCAAGAGGACGCGGTGGCTCAAGACATCATGCTGTGCATCGGCACGGGCTCGAACGTGAACGACGTCAAGCGCATGAAGTTCGAGAACGACCAGTTCTACATGAAGACCGAAGAAGAGATGCGCGCCGCCATGGCTGATTTCCCGGAGGCGTGCGACAATACGGTGGCGCTTGCCGAGAAATGCAACGTAGAGCTTGCGCGTGACAGCATCCTGCCGCGCTTCCCGCTGCCCGACGGCGAGACCGAGGAAAGCTATTTCCGCAAGCAGGTGCAAGCGGGGCTCGAGCGCCGCTACGGCGTGCCGGTGCCGCCCGAGGTGCAAGAGCGCGCCGACTACGAGATGGGCATCATCATCCAGCAGGGCTTCCCAGCGTACTTCCTGATCGTGCAGGAATATATTGACTGGGCGCGCAGCCAGGGCATCGGCGTGGGGCCAGGCCGCGGGTCGGCGGCGGGCGCCATCGTGGCATACGCTATGGGCATCACCGATCTTGACCCGCTGTCCAACGGGTTGCTGTTCGAGCGCTTCTTGAGCCCCGAACGCGTGGAGATGCCCGATATCGACGTTGACTTCGAGCAGGGGCGCCGCGAAGAGGTCATCAATCACATCAAAGATGTGTATGGCGAGGACCACGTCTCGCAGGTCATCACCTTCGGCACCTTGCAGGCGAAGAACGCCGTGCGCGACTCGGCGCGCGTGCTGGGGTATCCGTATGGCACGGGCGACCGCATCTGCAAGATGATCGGCGATGAACTGGGCATCACCATCGACAAGGCCATCGCGCAGAATCCTGACTTGAAGCGGGCGTACGCCGAGGAAGAAGACGTGAAGGCGGTCATTGACGCTGCGAAGTCCATCGAGGGGCACATTCGCGGCGAGGGCGTGCATGCGTGCGCCACCATCATTTGCCGCGATCCCATGAGCGATCACGTGCCGATGAAGCGCGACACCAAAGGTGGCGGCATCATCACGCAGTACGACGGCCATTTCACGCCCGAGCTGGGTTTGTTGAAGATGGACTTCTTGGGCCTGCGCACGCTTGACGTGTTGTCCATGGCGTGTCGCAATATTGAAGAGCGCACCGGAGAGAAGATCAGCCCAGAAGACATTCCCACCGACGACGAAGCGGCTTTCGAGTTGATGCAGGCGGGCAATATGGATGGCCTGTTCCAGGTGGAGGGCGCGCTGTACGTGAGCCTGTTCAAGCGCCTGCCACCCAAGCGCTTCTCCGACGTGGTGGCCTCAATCGCGCTGAACCGCCCGGGCCCGTTGGAGTCGGGCATGGTGGACGACTACGTGAAGGTAGCCTCGGGCAAAACGCAGATCCACTACTACGACGATCGCCTGCGTCCTATTCTGGAAGAGACGTATGGCACCATGGTCTACCAAGAGCAGATCATGCAGATCTCTATGGCCATGAGCGGTTTCTCTGCGGGTAAGGCGGACAAGCTGCGTAAGGCTATGGGCAAGAAGAAGCTCGACGTCATGAAAGAGCTTCAAGAGGACTGGAACACCGGTGCTGTGGAAAACGGGTTCTCGCTCGATATTGCCAAGCAGATCTGGACCGACGCCGAGAAGTTCGCGAAGTACGCGTTCAACAAATCGCACAGTGCAGCGTATGCTATTTTGGTGATGCGCACCGCCTACCTGAAGGCGCACTATCCCAACGACTACATGGCGGCGGTGCTGTCAAGCTACATGGGCAAGACCGATCGCCTGATCCGCTACATCGCCAGTTGCAAGCGCAACGGCATTGCGGTGCTGCCGCCGGATGTGAACTCGTCGAATGCGGAATTCACGCCGGTTGAGGGCGGTATTCGCTTCGGACTCGTGGGCGTGCGCGGGGTTGGGCAGGCGGTGGCCGAGGCCATCATCGCCGAGCGTGAAGCGGGTGGTCCGTTCTCGAGCTTGCATGATTTCGTGGAACGCGTGGATGCGAAATGCTGGAATCGCAAGACGCTCGAGGCGCTCATCATGGGCGGGGCGTTCGATAGCACGGGCTACACGCGCAAGCAGCTGCTGTGGTTCGTGGATGAAACGCCGTTGCTCGACGAGGTGTCCCGGCGCCAGCGCGACAACGATCGCGGACAGGTCAGCATGTTCGACATGTTCGGCGACGACGAGGATTCGGGTTTCCAGCAAGACATTCCGGAGCCCAATGGGGTGGAGTGGCCGCTGCGCACGAAGCTCAAGAACGAGAAGGACATCATGGGCATCTACGTGTCGGGTCATCCGCTCGATCCGTATGAGGCAGCCGTGGCGCGCATGAGTCGGTGCAACCTGGGCGATCTGGCCGATGCCAAGCGCGACATCAAGATCGGCGATTATGTTGGGTTGATCAGTGGGGTGAATGTGCGCTTGACCAAGCGTGGCACCAAGATGGCTACGTTTACGCTCGAGGACACCACGGGTTCGGTGGAGTGCCTGACGTTCGAGTTCGAGAAGTTCCAGGATGCCGTGCAGGAGGACTCCATTGTGCGTGTGCGCGGGAAGTTCGAGGTGAGCGACCGCGGCAATCAGATCATCGCCAACGAGATACAGGTGATCACGCTGGAAGGCAAGGAGGGCGACTTGCCGCCGGCGCACCTGGAGCTACGCTTGCGCGCGGGCGAGTTCGATGCGGTGCGCTCGCAGCATTTGAACCGCATCTTGAATCAGTTCCCCGGGCGCGATGGGGTGTGCATCCTGATCAGCCAGGCAGACGGACGAAACTTCCGCGCTGAACTGCCGGTCACGGTTGACAGTCGCAGCCCTCTGATGCGCAACGAGTTGAATGAGTTGTTCGGGCGCGCCGTATAGGTTTCGGGTATCTTAATGGCAGGCAAGGATGCCGAAAGCGATGCAGGTCGAACAGGCCACATACTCTCTCACGCTCGCCTACGATGGGGCGCCGTTTGCAGGCTTCGCGCGTCAGCCAGGTCAGTTGACCGTGCAGGGGGAGCTGGAGCATGCGCTCGAGCTCATCTTTCGCAGACCCGTTGAGACCACGTGCGCTGGTCGCACGGATGCGGGCGTGCACGCGCTCTGTCAAGTGGTCAGCTTCGGGGTGCTCCCCGGTGAGATGGACGGCCGCAGCCCGCGTTCTTTCCTTCGTTCCATGAATGCGCTTACTTGCGACGGCATTTCAGTGCGCGAAGTGTGCGAGCGCCTAGCAGGCTTCAGCGCCCGCTTCGATGCGAAGGCGCGCGAGTACCGCTACTTCATCTGCCAGCAGGAAGCGCCGCCCATCTTCACGACGGCGCACAGCTGGCATATCTCCCAGCCGTTGGATGTGGCCGCTATGGAAGCTGGTGCTGCGCATCTGATCGGCGAACATGACTTCAAGAGCTTTTGCATGGCTGCCTCGGCTGTGGGCAAGCCGACCTGTCGCAACGTCAGCGAAATATGCTTTTCGCGCGAGGTGATCATGGGAGAGCCTCAGCTGGTGGTGCGCGTGGTGGGCAATGCTTTTTTACATAGCATGGTGCGTACGATCGTAGGGACGTTGGTGTTGGTTGGGCGTGGCAAGCGTCGGGCCGATTGGGTGCGCGATGTGCTGGCGGCCCGCGATCGCACGGCAGCGGGCGAGAATGCTCCTGCTCAAGGTTTGGTGCTCTGGCATGTGGAATACTGAAACCAAGGCTAAGGCACGCGACGCGGGTGCGGTGCATCCGGCGGATGAGGCGCAGAACGGCAAGACGTATGCGCTAGGCTATTCTGCTGCGCGGCCTTCTGGTGCAGATGCCTCTCCGACGGACGCTGCGTGCGCTGCGCCACCGGCCCGCATTCGCTGTTTGTACGAAGGGGCCGACCAGCGACTCTGTCTCTTCGAGACGGCGGATGGTCATCTCATTTCCGTGAACGCGGCGCGCCTCGTGTAGCCCATTTAGCTTTCTTCATCGTGCGATAGCAGGTTCGACGCAGCTTATGCGGCGGAGCCACGTACGGCGTTGTCTTGATCGCGCCTCCGTTATTGCTGTTGATCTCGTACCCACTGCCCGGCGCACCCGCGCGTAATTTCGCTTCCTGTGCATCGGTGGGCCAGCGTGCGGCTATAATCGTGCGCAACCGATTCACAGGAGAGGGATATGGACCAGAACGAACGTGCGGCAGCAACCACGCAGAAAGGCGCAGGATCGCTTGAGAAGCGCTCTGCGTGGTCGGGCAAGTGGGGATTCATACTAGCGGCAGCAGCTTCGGCGGTTGGCCTGGGAAACCTGTGGCGTTTCCCATACCTAGCGGCGAAGTACGGCGGCGGCGCATTCCTGCTGGTATACATCATCTTGGTGGTCTCCTTCGGCTTCGCGCTCATGATGGCCGAAACGGCCCTGGGTCGCAAAACCGGGCAATCCGCCATTGGCGCCTTTAGCGCATTCGGCAAGAAATACATGATTATCGGCATTCTTGCCAGTGCGGTGCCATTCATCATCACTCCGTATTACTCGCTGATCGGCGGTTGGGTCACCAAATATATGGCGGCCTATCTCGTGCAGCCAGCAACCGACATTGCCGACGGTGCATTCTTCGGCGGCTTCATCCTGCAGAATGCCGAGAGCTATCTCTGGATGTTCCTGTTCATCGCGTGCGTGATCCTTGTGGTGGCGCTCGGCGTGAAGAACGGTATCGAACGCGTGAATAAAGTGCTCATGCCCGCTCTTATCATCATGGCCATCATCATTTCGGCGTTCGCGCTGACGCTACCTGGCGCCCTTGATGGCCTGGCGTACTACCTGATCCCCGATTTCTCGAAGTTCAGCGCTGAGCTCGTGGTGGCTGCCATGGGGCAGATGTTCTTCAGTCTCTCGCTCGCCATGGGCATCATGATCACCTACGGCTCGTACTTCTCGAAGAAAGAGGACCTTGAGCATTCCGTGCGCCGCATCGAGGTGTTCGACACGGGCATCGCCATTCTCGCTGGCCTCATGATCATTCCTGCGGCGGTTGCCGTGCAGGGTTCGGGCGAAGCGGTGGCCACCACGGCCGGGCCGGGTCTGATGTTCGGCGTGTTACCTCAAGTATTCCTTGGGTTTGGCCCGGCGGCGAATGCGGTGGGCTTCCTGTTCTTCGCACTCGTGTTCTTCGCGGCGCTGACCAGCTGCATTTCGCTGTTCGAGACGCTGGTCTCCATCGTGGATGACGCGACGCACAAGGGGCGTCCCTTCGCCATCATGGTGTGCAGCGTGTTCGTGGTCGTCGTGGGCGGCATCGTGAACCTTGGCTATAACGAGTTGCTCTCGGTGGACCTCATGTACAGCCTCTTCGGCATCGGCGAATACCAGGATTCGCAGTTGCTCGATTTCTTCGATTTCCTATCGAACACCATCATGATGCCCATCGTGGCGCTGCTCACCTGCATCTTCGTGGGCTGGATCATCAAGCCGCAGACGCTCATCGACGAGGTGAAGCAGTCAAGCAAGTTCACCGGCGAGAAGCTGTTCGTCGTCATGATTAAGTACATTGCCCCGGTGCTCGTAGTGGTCATCTTGGTGGCATACGTGATGAACACGGCTCATATCATTTCGCTGTAGGTTTGGCTGCGCGTCGGCTGTCGAGATCGCGGCGTACCGCGAGGGTCGCCATGTCATTGAAGGAGGAACATGTCGCTTTCCATCGGGATCGTGGGGCTGCCCAATGTGGGTAAGTCCACGCTGTTCACGGCGCTGACCAACAAGGGCGGCCTGGCGGCGAATTACCCGTTTGCCACCATCGAGCCGAACGTGGGCATGGTGCCGGTGCCCGATGCGCGCTTGGATGAGCTGGCAAAGATCGATAATCCGGTGAAGGTCGTGCCAGCTACCGTGGAGTTCGTGGATATCGCGGGCTTGGTGGCGGGCGCGAGCCAAGGTGAGGGGCTTGGCAACCAGTTCTTGGCGAACATCCGCGAGACCGATGCTATCTGCGAGGTGGTGCGCTTCTTCAGCGACCCTGATGTGGTGCATGTGGCGGGCAAGGTGGACGCGCTCTCGGATGTGGAAACTATCAAGACCGAGCTGATCTTGGCCGACATCGCTACGGTGGAGAAAGCGCTGCCGCGCCTGGAGAAAGAGGCTAAGCGCGACAAGGCTGCTGTGGCTCAGTTGGAAGCGGCGAAGAAGGTGCTGGCTGGGCTCAACGAGGGGCATCGTGCGCGCACACTTGATCTGACCGAGGATGAGCAGGAGGCGCTCTACGGGCTGCATCTGTTGACCATGAAGCCCATGCTCTACATTGCGAACGTGGACGAGGATCAGCTGGATGCGCCGCTGCCGCAGATCGACGGGCTCACCCCGGTGCCTATCAGCGCGAAGGTGGAGGCTGACCTTGCTGAGCTTGATGCGGCAGAGGCGGCTGAATATCTTGAGGCGATGGGCTTGTCCGAGAGCGGCCTGGCGCGCCTGGTGCGCGAGGCGTACGCGCTGCTCGGTCTGCAATCGTTCTTCACCAGCGGCGAGACTGAGAGTCGCGCCTGGACGGTGCCCATCGGTGCGAAAGCCCCCCAGGCAGCTGGTGTGATCCATTCCGATTTTGAGCGCGGCTTCATCAAAGCCGAGACTGCCAGCTTCGAGGATTACGTTGCCAACGGCGGCGAAAAAGGGTGCCGCGAGACCGGCAAGCTTCGTCAAGAAGGCAAGGATTACGTCGTGCAGGATGGGGATGTCATGCACTTCAAATTCAATGTCTAAGCGGCTGTGGCACGCGATCTTGCTGCTTTGCTCGGGCTCGGCGTTGGGCGAAGCCAACTTGGCCCTCGCACACAGCAATCCCGCACACCACGGCCGCTCATCCGCTGAATTTGCCATTCAACGTCTAGCGTGCCAGTGCACTCGATCTAGCTGTTGCGAGCGCTCCTTCTTCGCGTAGCGAAGTACGCTTAGGCGCACTCTCGCAGCTATCTCAAGCACCCTGGCGCACTAGATTGCTTTGCTCAGGCGCACCGTCAACATAGATTCCACAGCGTTCTTCTTCTGCATGGGGCGCAAGACGGTATATCATAAGCAAACCGTTTCACCTGCTTGAAAGCGAGTCCTGATGACACAGCATCTGACTGAATCCGACGTGCGCGGCATCGCTGAATACGTGCGCATCGGCATGACCGAGGATGAGGTGGCCCAGATGACGGTGGACCTGAACGCCATCATCGACAGCCTGAGCCCCATCACCGAATACGACCTTGAGGGCGTAGAGCCCACCTTCCATCCTATCGGCGTCCTCGTGAACGTCATGTGCGAGGATCTGGAGCGCGACAGCTTCACGCAGGAAGTGGCGCTGATGAATGCGCCAAAGCAGCAAGACGGGTGCTTTTTGATCCCCTCGGTGCTCGGGGACGGAGGTGATCGCTGATGACGGCGATAGGAACGCCCTTCGGCGCGATGAGCATCCGCCAGCTTCAAGCGGGGCTTGCGGCAAAGGAATTCTCGGCAACAGAGGTGGCGGCGGCCAGCATCGAACGCATCGAGCGCGACGACGCCCGCATGCACGCCTTCTTGGAGCTGACGGCCGACATGGCAGCCGATGCGGCGGCGAAGGTCGATGCCGCGCTCGCCGCAGGATCGCTTGCTGATGCTGGTCCTTTGGCCGGGGTGCCTGTGGGCTTCAAGGACAACATGAATCTGCTCAACACGCATACCACCTGCGCGTCGAACATGCTGGCGAACTATCTGTCACCCTATACGGCCACCTGTGTGGCGTATACGCTGCATGCCGGGGCGCTTCCCCTGGGCAAGCTGAACATGGACGAGTTCGCGTTCGGCAGCTCGACCGAGACGAGCGCATTCGGGCCTACGCTCAACCCGTGGGACTTCGAGCGCGTGCCGGGCGGCAGTTCGGGCGGAAGCGCTGCTGCGGTGGCGGCGGGTCTGGTGCCGGTGGCGTTAGGGTCTGACACGGGCGGCTCTATCAGGCAGCCCGCCAGCTTCTGCGGCATCGTGGGCGTGAAGCCGACCTACGGTGTGGTCTCGCGCTACGGCGTGGTGGCGTTCGGCAGCAGCCTTGACCAGGTGGGGCCGTTCGCTCGCACCGTGGAAGATGCGGCATTGGCTCTGAACGCCATTTCTGGCTTTGATGAGCACGACTGCACCAGCCAAGCAGCCGATGTTGATTTCACAGCGAATCTGGCCGAAGGGGTGCGCGGCATGCGCATCGGGGTGGTACCTGCGTTCATGGAGGCCGAAGGGCTGACCGACGAAGTGCGCGACCGTGTGGCCGAAGCGGCGCAGAAGCTTGCCGATCTGGGCGCTGAACTGGTGGAAATAGAGCTTCCCAACGCGAAAGCCGCCATGAGCGCCTATTACGTGCTTGGCCCGTGCGAGGCATTCAGCAACTTGGCGCGGTTCGACTCGGTGCGCTACGGCTATTGCGATCCAGGCCATGCCGATCTGGGGGCACAATACGAGGCAAGCCGCGCGAAAGGGTTTGGCCCCGAGGCGCGTCGCCGCATCATGTTGGGCAGCTACTTGCTCTCGGCGGGCGTCTATGACACCTATTACTACCCCGCGCAGCAGGTGCGCACGCTTATCACACAAGATTACGAGCGCGCTTTCCAGAAGGTCGATTGCATCCTGACGCCGGTCAGTCCGCGCACTGCATTCAAGTTCGGCGAGATCGGCGATCCCACGCAGATGTATCTGTCTGACATGTTCACCATTTCCATCAACATTGCTGGCAACGGTGGCATGTCGGTACCGGTAGGTCTTGGGGCGAACACGAATCTGCCGGTCGGCGTGCAGCTGATATCGCCCGCGTTCAAGGACGTGAACATGTTTCGTGCAGCTGCGGCGCTGGAGTCGGTCTACGGACCGGCGCCGGTAGCTCCGCAGTTCGCCGGAACGCATTGAGATAAGCGAATGGGGATGGTCGGGGTAATGCTCAGTCGCTCAAACAGTCCTCGCTCGGCGAATATGCCCACTGGGCATATTCGTTCGCTGCGGAACTCGCTTGGTGAGCACCACCCCGCCCATGACTAAGCATCGACCATAAGAAAAGGTGCGCAGATGAAGAAGCTGGAAGAGATACTGAAAACATGGGAGCCGGTCATCGGCCTTGAGATCCATGCCGAACTGACCACGCTGAACACGAAGATGTTCTGCGGCTGCAAGCTGGAGTTCGGTGCGGCGCCCAACACCCACACCTGTCCGGTGTGCTTGGGGCTGCCCGGGGCGCTGCCGGTGCCGAATCGCGCTGCCATCGAGAGCATCGTGCTGGCGGGCTTGGCCACCAACTGCGATATCGAGAAGCACTCCATGTTCTATCGCAAGAACTACATGTATCCCGATATGGCGAAGAACTTCCAGACCACGCAAGGTCCCATCGCCTTCTGCATGCGCGGTCACTTGGATCTGGACGTTGACGGCGCGAACGCTGACGAGCGCTATGGGCTGGCCGATCTGAAGCCGGGCGAAAGCGCGGACAACATCACGCGCACCGAGGACGGCTACGTGGCGCATGTGGGCATCACGCGCATCCATATGGAAGAGGATGCGGGCAAGATGGTGCACATCGGCGGTGGCGAAGGTCGTATCGCGGGCGCCACGCATAGTCTCGTGGACTACAACCGCGCTGGCACGCCCTTGATCGAGCTGGTCACCGAGCCCGACCTGCGCACGCCCGAAGAGGCTCGCCTGTTCATGCAGAAGCTGCGTCAGATCTACCTGGCCATCGGCATCTCCGATTGCTCCATGGAAGAGGGGAGCCTGCGCTGCGATGGCAACGTGAGCTTGCGCCGCCGAGGCACGACAGAGCTGGGAACGAAGACCGAGCTCAAGAATATGAATTCCTTCAAGAACCTGCATGACGGGCTGCTCTACGAGATATGCCGCCAGGCCCAGGTCCTCGAAGAAGGTGGCATCATCTACCAAGAGACGCGGCACTGGGATCCCACGGCCAAGCGCACCATCGTCATGCGCGTGAAGGAATCGGCCGATGACTATCGCCTGTTCCCCGAGCCCGATCTGGCGCCCTACGACCTGTCGGATGAGTTCATCGAGAGCGTGCGCGCGAAGCTGCCCGAGTTACCCGACGATAAAGCAGCCCGCTTCCAGCAGGAATTCGGGCTGTCCGCCTATGATGCGCGCCATCTGGTGGAGCACCGCAGCACCGCGCAGTTCTTCGAGGCATGCATGAGCGATGCGGAGCGTGAGCTGGGCAGTGCGGCAGCGAAGCTGGCGAAACCGCTGGCGAACCTGGCCATCAACGACGTGTCCGGTTGGTTGAATGCAAACCCGGATGCAGTGCTTGACGAATCGCCGCTCACGCCCAATCGTGCCGTGCAGTTGGTGCAGCTGGTGGCTGATGGCACCATCTCGTCCAAGCAGGGCAAAGAGGTGTTCGCCGCGGTGATCGAGGAAGATGCCGACCCGAAAGCTATCGTGGAGGATCGGGGTATGCAGCAGGTGAGCGACACCGGCGCCATTGAGGCAGTGGTGGATGCGGTGCTGGCCGAGAACCCCGACAAGGTCGAGCAGTACCAGGGCGGCAAGACCGGCCTGATCGGCTTTTTCGTCGGCCAATGCATGAAGCGGATGCAGGGCAAAGGCAATCCCCAGATCATCAACGAACTGCTGGCGAACAAGCTGGATGCGTAACGGAGCGCCCGGTGCGTCCTGCGCTCGTGGGAAACCTGCTTCGCTCTTATTGCTTTATTACTCTACTGTGATAAAGTATTACCCTATTCAGATCTCGGTACGTATCGAAGAGGGACTACGACAAGGATGCGCCCCTGTTCTCTTTGAAGCGAGAGGGCGCAAGAGGTGATGGACACATGAATCTGGTGACCCCGTTGGGCTTTCGCGATGTGCTGCCCGCCGAGGCAGGCGAGCGCGAGCGCATCACGCGCGCTGTGCAGGATCTGTTCGCGGCGCGCGGCTATCTCCCCGTTGAGACGCCTACGCTCGAGGTGATGGATGTGATGGCGGTGGGTGGTCGTATGCCCGCGTCGTCATTCAAGTTCTTCGATTCGCAAGGTGATCTGCTCGCGATGCGGCCCGATGTGACGCTCCAGATCGCGCGTATGGCGGCCACGCGCATGGGCCCTGACATCGAGCAGTTGAAACTCCGCTACACCCAACGCATCTTTCGAGAGACTGATGCGCTCGGTGCTGCCCAGACGCGCGAGATGACCCAGATTGGCATCGAGGACATTGGGGCCTCCGGCGAAGCTGCCCCAGCCACTGCCGATCCAGATGCCGAGATCGTGCAGCTGTGCGTGGAGGCTTTGGCGGCGTGCGAGGTTCCGTATGTGGTGCTCGCCATCGCCACGGTGGGCCCCCTCCGGGCGTTGCTTGATCGCTCGGGTGCGCCGGAGGCATGGCGGCGCGCGGTGCTGAACGCCTATCACGCCTCCGATTTCGTGGAGGTTGACCGTTTGTGCGATGTCGCGCATCTGCATGAAGGGACAGCTCCGGCATACGCGCAGGCCATTCAGCAGCTCGCGCGCATTCGCGGAGGGGCGGAGGCGATTGATGCTGCGCGCGATCTGTTGGTGCCGCTTGGCTGCACGGATGGGCTCAGCGCCCTTGCCGATACCTGCGAAACGCTTCGGTGTACCTGTGCGCACGCTGAGGTGCTGATCGATTTCTCGGTGATCAGCTCGTTCGATTACTACACAGGCATCGTCTTCGAGGCATATGCGCCCGATCTGGGCACACCACTTGCCAGTGGTGGTCGCTATGACAATCTGATCGGCGCCTATGGAACGGCGCGCCCGGCGGCTGGCTTCGCTATTCTTCTCGAGCGCGCGATGGAAGCGGCGGCAGTTCCCCGCACGGCGGAGCGCGCGCTGCGCCCGTTGCGTATTGCGGTTCCGAAAGGGGCGCTGAACGCGCAAGCGCTGGCGTGCTTGGAAGCGTGCGGCCTTGATGTGGCAGGGCTGCGCGACCCGGGTCGTCAGTTGGTGATCGCAGCACCCGGCGTGGAGTACATCATCGTGCGCCCCTCCGATGCACCCGCCTTCGTAGCCTCAGGGGCGGCCGATTGCGGCATCTGCGGACGCGACAGCTTGGACGAAGCTGCGCTTTCCGTGGTGCAGCTGGCCGATCTGCGCTTTGGTGGCTGCCGTTTCGTGGTGGCACAGCCCGTGGGCGCCGAGACGCGCATCGCCGAGCGCTACCGCCGTTTGGGGTCCATTCGCGTTGCCACCAAGTACCCGCGCATCGCTCAGGCGCATTTCGCGCGGACGGGCATGCAGGTTGAGATCGTGAAGCTCAACGGCAACATTGAGCTTGCACCGCTCACGGGCATCGCCGAGTGCATCGTTGACATCACGGCCACGGGCACCACGCTGCGTGAGAACGATCTTCGCATCGTCGAAGATGTGCTCGATTCCACCGCGCGCTTCTTCGCGAACCCGTGCGCGCTGCGCACCGATGGGCGCATAGTAGAATTAGCCAGACAATTGGCCGCGCATGCGCGAGGGGCCGTATTCGACCCTATTGCCGGAGGCACGACGTGAGCGGACGTACGGGCACGATCGAAGATGTTCGCGCGTCGACGCATACGCGCAGACGCAGTCAGCCGATGACCGTAAGGAGCACGCAATGATGCGACGCATCGAATTGAAGCCATGCGAGCCGTTCCAGAGCTCGTTCATCGATCGCACGGGCGCCTTTAACGCGCAGGCGCTCACCGCCGCCACGCAGATCGTGGAGGACGTGCGCACGAGGGGAGATGCTGCGCTGATCGCATTGACGGAGCGCTTCGACGGGGTAGTGGTAGATGCGCTGCGCGTTCCGCAGGCGCAGCTCGACGAAGCGGCGGCGAAGATCGATCCGGCCACGTTGGCGGCGCTTCAGCACGCTGCATGGCAGATTCGCGATTTTCACGAGCGCCAGCTCCAGCAGAGCTGGGTATATGCGCGCGAGGATGGCGCGGTGGTGGGTGCAAAGGTGACCCCGCTCGATTCGGTGGGCATCTATGTGCCCGGCGGGCGTGCGCTCTATCCGTCCACGGTGCTCATGAACGCGCTGCCCGCAAGCGTTGCCGGTGTGGAGCGCATCGTGTGCGTGACGCCGCCTGGGAAAGACGGCCAGGTGGATGCGGCTCTTCTGGCAGCTGCGAAGATAGCGGGCGTGACCGAGGTGTACACGGTGGGTGGGGCGCAGGCCATTGCCGCGCTCGCGTACGGCACCGAGACGATCAGCCCCGTGTGCAAGATCACCGGACCGGGCAATGCGTACGTGGCGGCCGCGAAGAAGATCGTGTCGGGCGATGTGGGCATCGACATGATCGCGGGGCCCTCCGAGGTCTGCGTGGTGGCCGATGGTACTGCTGAGCCTGCGCTGGTGGCTATCGACCTCATGGCGCAAGCCGAGCACGACCCGCTGGCCGCCTGCTACCTGATCTGCGAGGACGCCGAGTATGCCGATGAGGTGGAGCAAGCCATCGAGGAGCGGCTGGCGCATTCTCCGCGCGCGGAGATCACGCGTCGCTCGCTTGAGGATCATGGCCTGATCGTCATCGTGTGCGACATGGATCAGGCGATTCAGGCAGTGAACGTCATCGCACCTGAGCATCTGGAAATGCACGTGCGCCACGCCATGGACTATCTGGGCCAGATCACAAACGCAGGCGCTATCTTTTTGGGCGCATGGACGCCGGAGGCGGTGGGCGATTATGTGGCGGGCCCGAACCACACGCTGCCAACAGGGGGCACGGCGCGCTATGCGAGCCCGCTTTCGGTGGACGAGTTCGTGAAGAAGAGCTCCATCATCCAGTACTCGCCCCGCGCGCTGGCAAACGATGCGAAGCATATCATGCAGATCGCCTTGCACGAGGGGCTCTGGGCGCACGCGCAGTCAGTGGCGCTGCGCATGGATGGGGTAGCAGGCGCCATCGGGGAACATGCCTCGCATGCCTGTGAAAGCGCTGGTGGGTCTGCTGTGGGCGTTCCTGCGCACGGGGTTGATGCGTGATGGATCGCGTGGTTGCCGCAGCGCCACAGCTTGCGAACATCGTTCCGTACGATCCGAAATACCTGCCTGCACAAGCGTATCTTTCGGCGAATGAGAATCCGCGCGATGTTGACGGCGACATTCGTGCGCAGATCGAAGAAGAAGTGCGCGCGGTGGCGCTCAACCGCTACCCTGACCCGCTCGCGAACGATCTGCGCGATCTGATAGCGCATGCCAACGGGCTTGACCGCGATTGGGTGCTGGTGGGCAACGGGGGAGATGAACTGCTCTTCGACACGGCGCTCGCTTGGGGCGGCCCGGGGCGCACGTTCTTGAACATGCCGCCCACGTTCAGCGTGTATGCAGCGAATGCGCGTTTGACCAACACGCCCATCATGGACATTCCGCGCACGCATGGTTTCGCCATTGACGAGCAGCGTGTGTTGGAAGCGCTGGCTGATCCCGACAACAACATCACCTTCACCATCGTGGCGAGCCCCAACAATCCAACGGGTCTCATGGCGCCACCGGAGTTCCTCGAGCGCGTGCTTGCCGCCACCGATGCGCTCGTCATGGTGGACGAGGCGTACTTCGAGTTCAGCCGTCAGACCATGCGACCGCATCTGGAGCAGCACAAGAACCTGGTCATCTTGCGAACGTTCAGCAAAGCGTTCAGCTTGGCCGGTGTGCGCATCGGCTATATTCTGGCGCACCCTGAGGTGATCCGCGAGTATCTGAAGGTACGTCAGCCCTATTCGGTGGACGCGGTCAGCCAAGCCATCGCGCGCGTGGTGTTTCGTAATCGCAGCGCGTTCGAGCCGCGCATTCAGGAGATCATCTCCGAGCGGGGCCGCCTGACCGAGGCGCTGCGCACGCTTCCTGGCGTCATACCGCATCCCAGCGAGAGCAACTGGGTGCTCTTCGAGGTACCCGACGCACCACAGGCATGGCGCTTTCTGTATGACCGCGGCATTCTCGTGCGCGATTTCAGCACCGCGCCCGGCCTGGAGGGCACGCTCCGCGTTACCGTGGGCACGCCGGCGCAAAACGATGCGTTCTTGTCGGCGCTGCGGACCTTCGTGCTCGATCCTGACGATAGGTTCCGTTCTGAGAAAGGAAGTGGCAACCATGCGTGAAGCGACCGTTCATCGGGCCACGCGCGAGACTGACATTGTGGTCACCATCGACCTCGATGGCACGGGCAACGCCGATATCAGCACGGGCGTGCCGTTCTTCGATCATATGCTGGATGCGTTCTGTCGCCACGGCTTGTTCGATCTGACGGTGCAGGCGCAAGGCGATTTGGACGTGGATGCGCACCACACGGTAGAGGATGTGGGCATCGTGCTCGGGCAGGCCATCTGCCAAGCGCTTGGCGACATGCGCGGCATCACGCGCTTCGCGAGCCCCGCGGTGCCCATGGATGAAGCGCTGGTCATGGCGGCTATTGATATTTCCGGCCGCGGTGCGCTGTACTGGCGCATGGATATCCCCATCGAGGCCATCGCAACCTTCGACACGCAACTAGCAAAGGAGTTCTTCGTGGCGCTCGCGACCAACGCGCGCATGACGCTGCATCTTGAGCAGTTTGAAGGCGAGAACGCCCATCACCTGATCGAAGCGGCGTTCAAGGCGTGCGGGCGTGCGCTTTGCCAGGCGGTGGCCATCGATCCGCGCAATGCAGGGAATCTGCCCACCACGAAAGGGAAGCTATGATCGGCGCCGCGCTTCGGAAGGAAAGCCCGCGCGGGCGCAGCCGCTGTTTCGAAAGGGCGCTATGATCGTCGTCGTTGACTATCAGAAGGGCAACATTCGCTCGGTGGCGCGGGGGCTGGAAGCTGCGGGTGCTCAGGTGGTGGTGTCGCAAGATGCGGAGGTCATCGCGCACGCCGATGCGGTGGTGCTGCCCGGCGTGGGTGCCTTTGCGGATGCGATGCGCACCATGGAAGAGCTTGGTCAAGACGAAGCGGTGCGCGCAGCGATCGAGCGCGGAGCTCCGTTCCTCGGCATCTGCTTGGGCATGCATCTGATGTTCGAAGCAGGCGAAGAGCATGCCGAAGGCGATGGGCCCACGCCTGGCCTTGGTCTCATTCCCGGCGTTGTCTGTCGCATGTCCCGCACCGATGCGGAAGGTATCCCCTACAAGATCCCGCATGTCGGCTGGAACGCGGTGAATTCCGTTCCAACAAGCGGCGGGGGCTGTGCTCACAAAGCGAGTTCCGCACGAGCCGGAACGTCCAGTGGACGTTCCGTGCGAGCAGGACTGTCTGAGCGACTGAGCATTGCCCCCGCCGCTATGGGCGATGCTCCGCAGTCGCTCTTCGAGGGCATCCCCTCCGGCGAGCACTTCTACTTCACGCATAGCTACATCGCGCCGGAGAGCGATGCGACCATCGCAACGACCACGCATTCCGTCACATTTCCCTGCGCCGTGCGCCACGGTGCGGCATTCGGCGTACAATTCCATCCGGAGAAAAGTTCGGATGCAGGTCAGCGACTTCTCGCTAACTTCGTCCGTTTCGCGAGAAAGGCGTAGAGCATGTATCTGCTTCCTGCGATCGACATCCTTGACGGCAAAGCGGTGCGCCTTGAGCGTGGCGATTATGCGAAGGTGACGGTGTATCACGATGATCCGGCGCTGCAAGCGCAGCTGTTCGAAGAGGATGGCGCCGACTGGGTGCATGTGGTCGATCTGGACGGTGCGCGCACTGGCGAGCCGCAAAACATCGCGGTCATCGAGCGCATATTGCAGCGCACCAAGCTCAAGGTTGAGGTTGGCGGGGGCGTGCGCACGCTGGATACGTGTCGTCGGCTGGCTGATGCGGGCGTGGCGCGTATGGTGCTCGGCACTGCGCTCGTGAAAGACCCCGATATGGCGCAGGCGGCGCGCGAGGAATTCGGGCCCGATATGCTTTCCGCGGGCATCGATGCTGACCGGCATGATGTGAAGGTGGAAGGTTGGGTGCAAGGTGCGGGCGTTGACGCATTGCAGCTGGCCGCCACCATGCGCGATTTCGGGTTCGAGCACATGATGTACACCGACATCGCGCGTGATGGCATGCGCACGGGCATTTCGGCGGCGGCCTACGTGGAGATGGCGCAGGCGTTCGGCAACCCGGTCATCGCCAGCGGAGGCATTGCCATGCTGGCCGATATCACGGAGCTCGCGCGCGTCTCAGACGATATCGAGGGCATCATCGTGGGCCGTGCCATCTACGAGGGCGCGTTCAGCGTGAAGGACGCCGTGGCAGCGTGCGCAGGTACGCTGCGCGCTGATGCGGATTTTTTGCAAGACCTGGAAACGCCGATCGAGATCGATTCGTAAGGAAGAGATGCATGATGGGTAGCGCCAGCGAGCAGAACCTTTGGCACTCGCACGTGAGGGCGGCGGTATGCTGACGAAGCGCGTCATACCTTGCATGGATGTGCGCGATGGGCGCGTGGTGAAGGGCGTGAACTTCGTGAACCTGCGCGACGCGGGCGATCCTATCGAATTGGCGCAGCGCTACGATGAAGAGCGCGCCGACGAGGTCGTCTTTTTGGACATCACCGCAACGAGCGACGACCGTGCGACCACTGTTGAGCTGGCCAGTCGTGCCTCGGAGTGTTTGCGGCTGCCCTATACGGTGGGTGGTGGCTTTCGCAGCGTTGCCGACATTCGACGCATGATAGCGGCGGGGGCGGACAAGGTCTCCGTCAATTCCGCGGCGGTGAAGGACCCATCGCTCATCACGCAGGCGGCACGCGCGTTCGGCACGCAGGCGGTCATCGTGGCCATCGATGCGAAGCGGGTTGCTGGTGCGCGCGATGCGTGGGAGGTCTACGTGTCGGGCGGTCGGAGCGCTACCGGGATAGATGCGGTTGCCTGGGCGCGCGAGGCGGCGCGGCGCGGCGCGGGAGAGGTCTTGCTGACCAGCATGGACCGCGACGGCAGCCGCGAGGGTTTCGATTGCGCGTTGACCCGCGCAGTGGCGCGTGCGGTCGACATTCCGGTCATCGCCAGCGGTGGCGTGGGACGCCTTGAGCATTTCGCGCAGGGTATTCTGGAGGGTGAGGCCGACGCGGTGTTGGCTGCCAGCGTGTTCCACTTCGGTGAATTGACCATTCGAGAGGTGAAAGAGGACATGGCCCGCCACGGCATTCCCGTTCGCCTCTAAGGGAAGGAGGGCATCGTGCTCGAAAAGGACCGTCGGATCGCTTCCGCACTGCGGGCGGTATGCGCCTTTGCTCTGACAGGCGCGCTCGTGCTGAGCACGGGGTGCGCGGGCGTCGTTGCTGCTTCACCTGCCGAAACGGCGGCACAGACTGCGACCAGCCAAGCACCCTCTGCCGACCTGCGCTCTCTGCAAGAGCATGCCTTCGCAGAGACGACGCGCGTCGAGGACATCACCGATCAGGTTGCTTCTCTGGCAGATGTTGGCGCATACGCAGGTGAGCCGGGCGTCTACTTGAACAACAATAACCCTGTTTTCTCAGATGACGACCTGGCGCAGCCCTACGGCACCGAAGCGTACGGCGAGCTCGATCGTTTAGGCCGTTGCACCGGCGCGTTCGCGGTTGCTGGTCCTGAGACCGAGCCCACGCAGAAGCGGGGAAGCATCTCGGGCATCCATCCGAGCGGCTGGCAGCAGGCGGCCTATCCCGATCTGGGTCTTGACCATCTGTACGAGCGCAGTCATTTGATCGCCCATTGTCTGACGGCTGAGGATGCCAACGAGCGCAATCTGATGACGGGCACGGGCTATATGAACCAAGGCGTCATGCAGACGCTCGAGCAGAAGATGGACCGCTACATCGATGCCACCGATGGTCATCTGCTCGTGCAGGTCACGCCGGTATTCCACGGAGACGAACTGGTTGCCCGCGGTGTTCAGATGCAGGGGTATTCCCTCGAGGACGCAGGAGCATCCATCTGCTTCAACGTCTACCTTCATAATGTGCAGCCTGGTGTGTCCATAGACTATGCAACGGGATCAAGCGCGCCTGAGCAAGAAGCGGCATCGTTGGCCAGTACGGACCCCGCGCCCGCCGAAGCCGCAGACGAGGCAGCGACGGCCGCAGTGGCTCAGCAGGCGCCCGCGCATCATCAGGAAACCGCTCATCATGAAGAGGCAGCCGCTCATCATGAGCAAGCGTGCTCGTACGTGCTGAACACCAATACGCATAAATTCCACTACGCGAGCTGCTCTTCGGTCCATCGCATGAAGGACAAGAACAAGAGCTATGTGGAAACGACGCGCAGCGAGGTCATAGCGGCTGGCTATACGCCTTGCGGCAACTGCTGTCCGTAGCGTGGGGGAAGGCGAGCAGGTGAACGATCTCAGCTTGACGTATAACGAGCACGGCCTGATCCCCTGTATCGTGCAGGATGCCGATACGCGCGAAGTGCTCATGATGGCCTGGATGAACGCGGAGGCGCTTGACCGTACGCTCGAGAGCGCGCAGATGTGGTTCTGGTCGCGCAGCCGCCAAGAGCTCTGGCATAAGGGTGCCACCAGCGGTAACGTGCAGCACCTGACAGAGCTGCGCTACGATTGCGATGCGGATGCGCTGCTCGCACTCGTTCATCCGGCGGGGCCTGCGTGCCACACCGGTCAGCGCACATGCTTTTATCGCGTTCTTGCTGACGAGAGGTCATGAACGGTGCGGAAAGCATCGGCTTTACATTGCATGCGCTCGGGATTAGTGTAGAATTGCCTATTACGTATGCCTAGCGCACAGGGCGCAGGCGAACAACATGAAAACGCAGCACGCAAACGCAGCAGCTTGGAGGAAGTCACATGCCGAACTACACAAGCGATCATCTGGCGGTCATCAAGGTGGTAGGCGTCGGCGGCGCCGGCACGAACGCGGTCAACAGGATGGTCGAGAGCGGGGTGCGCGGCGTTGAGTTCATCGCGGTGAACACCGACCGCCAGGCTTTGCTGATGTCAGACGCCGACAAAACCATCCATATCGGAGAAGAGCTCACGCGCGGTTTGGGTGCGGGCGCTAACCCTGAGGTGGGTTGTCAAGCTGCCGAAGAGAGTCGTGCTGAGATCCGTGAAGCGCTGGCCGAGGCCGATATGGTGTTCGTTACGGCGGGTGAGGGCGGCGGCACGGGTACGGGCGCTGCCCCTATCGTGGCCGAGATCGCGCGCGAAGAGATCGGCGCGCTCACGGTGGGCATCGTCACCAAGCCGTTCGGCTTCGAGGGGCGTCTGCGTCGCAACCAGGCCGAGCAAGGCATCGACCTGTTGGGTGGCAAGGTGGACACTCTCATCATCATTCCCAACGATCGCTTGCTCGAGATCGTGGATAAGAAGACCTCCATGGTCGACGCGTTCCGCATCGCAGACGATACGCTTCGTCAGGGCATCCAGGGCGTGACCGACCTCATCACCATTCCGGGCCTCATCAACCTTGACTTCGCCGACATCCGTACCGTCATGAAGGATGCGGGCACGGCCATGATGGGCATCGGTTTGGCATCGGGCGAGAACCGCGCGTTGGAAGCGGCTCAGCAAGCCACCAACTCGAGCCTGCTCGAGGCTTCCATCCAGGGTGCCTCGCGCGTGCTGTTCTCCATTGCGGGCGGCATGGACCTCACGCTCACCGAGGTGAGCGATGCGGCGCGCACCATCGAGATGTGCGCCGACGAGAACGCCAATATCATCTACGGCCAGATCATCGACCCCGAGATGAACGACGCGGTGCGTATCACCGTCATCGCCACCGGTTTCAAGAGCTCGCCTTCGCAGTCAGCTATGGATTTCTCGGCGCGTCCGGCTATGCAGGACATGTTCAGCTCCACCGAGCCGCCAGCCGCTTCGGCCTATGAGCAGCCGCAACTCTCGCAGACCTCATACGGTCGCAGCAATGGCAGCTTCGCTGACGACGACTACATCCCAGATTTCCTGCGTCGCTCGTAGCGCGCGCTCACACGGCAGAGCCGCATGCATACCGTTTGTGATGCCATGTATCTTCCGATGCCCCAGCTTGTCTCTCGCACAGCTGAGGGCATCTCTTTTTTGACCGACGACGCGCTGTATGCGGCATGCGGCGTGCGCATCGCGTTTACCGGGCGGGCAGGTGGCGTGAGCGAAGGTGCGTTCTCGTCGCTGAACCTGGGAGATCATGTGGGTGATGATCCGTGTGCGGTCGTGCAGAATCGCACACGGCTCCTGCAGGCGCTCCATGCCGACGCTGCGCAGCTGATCACGCTCAATCAGGTGCATGGCGACACGGTGCTCGTGGTGGAGGATGCGTCATCTGATGAGTTCTCCGCTGTGCGCGCGCAAGCGCGCTCCGGTGCTGATGCCATAGTGGTTGGCGCGTGCGAGGTGGCGCCCGTGCTCTGCTTCGCGGATTGCGTGCCGGTCATCATCGTCTCTCCATGTGGTGCCTTCGCGGTTGCGCATGCCGGGTGGCGGGGGGTCATGGCGGGCACCGCGCGCGCAGCGCTGCATCAGCTGGCATCGCTCGACGTTCGACGTGGCGTGGCACCGTCCGTGCGCGAAGCAGCTGCCACCTTCAATGCGTACATTGGGCCGCATATCGGTGCGTGCTGCTTCCAGACAGGCCACGATGTGCGCCTTCGCTTCGCCGAGCGCTTCGGAAACGATGTGCTGACAGGAGACGATCGCGTCGATCTTGCGGCTGCTTTGCGTATAGATTTGGAAGCAGAAGGTGTGAGCGCGGAGCGGATCGCGCAAAGCGATCGGTGCACCGTGTGCAACGCGCAGGAGTATTTCTCGTATCGAGCGTCGGGCGGTACGTGCGGCAGGCATGGTGCTGCGGCGGTCAGGAGGTGTGCGCCATGTCCATAGCGGCCCAGTATGCAGAGGTTTCGTCAGAGGTTCGCGACGAGTGCGAGCTCGTCGGTCGGGCGGTGTCGGAGGTCACGCTGGTTGCGGTGTCGAAGACGGTGGGGCTTGCCGGAGTCGAGCAGGCCATTGCTGCGGGGGCTACCGATTTCGGCGAGAACCGCCCCGATCAGCTGGTGGCTAAAGCTGAGGCGTTTCCGCAGGTGCGCTGGCATTTTATCGGCAATATCCAAAGCCGCCAGATTCCCAAGATCGTGCAACATGCTCACCTGATCCACTCGCTTTTTGAAGAGAGGCATGCTGCCAAGATCGGCGAAGCTGCTGCTGCGCTCGGCAAGGTGCAAGAGGTGCTTCTTGAAGTGAATGTATCCGGCGAGCAGTCGAAAAGCGGCGTCGATCCCGCGTCGTTGCCAGCGCTCGTGGAGTTTGTGGGCGCGCTGCCTCAGGTGCGCATACGCGGGCTCATGACCATGGCACCGCAGGGCGACCGGGATGCCGCCCAGCGTGCGTTCGCAGGGTTGCGGCGGTTGGCAGACGAGATACGCAGCGGTATGGATGCCGTACAGGCCGCTTCGTTCGATCAGCTTTCCATGGGCATGAGCGAAGATTGGCGCATCGGTATCGAAGAGGGCGCAACCATTGTCCGCATCGGACGCGCCATATTCAGTGACGATTTCGCGTGATCTTAGCAAATTGGGCCGTTTTAGGGTTTAATGGTACCTACGTATGCGTAAGACCAGAAGACGCCGCCACGCGGCGCTGATCTGAGGAGACATGAGTAATGGCGAATGTCAGTGAGCTGTTCGGCGACCTGAAGTCGAAGCTTGGCATAGGCAATCGGAACGCCCAAGCCGAATACGATGAATACGACGAGTACGAGGGCTACGACGACTACGAGGGCGACTACAACGACTACGAGGATTATGACGATTACGATGACGGCTACACCACCCGTGGCGGCTATGGCAACCGCAATACGGTGACAACGCGCGAAGCGGGAACGACGCCGCGCCTGGTATCGTATTCGGACGTGCGCGAGAGCAGCCGCTCTACCAGCCTGTCGGGCACGGGCGCGCGGCGCTCGTCGGGCGGGCGCACGTTGATGGATTCGTCGCTTCCGCACTCCATGACGCCGGAAGGGGCTGCTGAGGTATCGGCGGCTGCATCGTGCAAGCACGCAGGTGGTGGTCTTGATTCGCTGTTCTCATCCACGACGCAATCCGATCGTGCCTCTGATAGCGGCAGTCGGCTGCCGGTGATCGGCGCTGCAAGCGCTGCGCGCGTTTCGGCATCGCTGGCGGGGCCGCGCGGTTTGCGCGTTATTCGTCCGACCGATTACGCGCAAGTGGCCGAGGTGGCCGGACTGCTGCGTGCGGGCGATGCGGTGGTGCTGGTGTTCAAGCAAACGCCAGCAAACCTCGAGAAGCGCCTGCTCGACTTCTCGTTCGGCGTGGCAAGCGCGCTGGATGCCAGCGTGGATTGCATCGCTAATAAGGTGTTCGCCATCACGGTGGGCGCGGCGCTGAGCGATTCCGAGCAAACGAGCCTGCGCACGCAGGGCATTCTGTAGGTCGGCGGCAGGCTATGACCATCTGCATCATCGGTTGCGGGAAGATGGGCGAGGCGATCCTCACCGGTTGGATCGGCGCTCGCACGGGCGCGGCGGCAGCGCTCGCTCCCGCAGATTTTCTGGTGGTGGGGCACAGTGACCAGCGCTGCGAGCAGCTGCGCCAGCGCCACGGTGTGCACGTGCAGACGGACATGGAAGGCGTCGATGCGGCCGACGTCATCGTTCTTGGGGTGAAACCGCAGGTGCTTCCAGGCGTTTTGGAAGAGCTGGCACCTCATCTGGCAACATCGCCGCACCTTGTCATCAGCATCGCAGCTGGCGTTGCCAGCGCCACCATCGAGGCGGCGTTGCCTGCGGGGGTGCGCGTGGTGCGCGCTATGCCGAACACGCCGCTGCAAGTGGGCCAAGGTGCGACGGCGGTAGCGGCAGGGGCATCCGCCACGCCAAGCGATCAGCGGCTGGTATGCGATTTGTTCGAGAGCCTTGGCGTGGCCGTTGAGGTGCACGAAGATCAGATCAACGCGGTAGCGGCATTGAGCGGTGCCGCACCGGCATACTATGCAGCGCTCATCGAAGCGCTCGTGGCGGCTGGCGAGCGCGCAGGTCTGCCCGCACCTCTGGGGGAGGCGCTGCTCGTGCAGAGCGGGTTTGGCACCTTCGATATGATGCGCAAAACGGGTGCAAGCCCTGAACAGACGCGCGTGGCGGTCTGTTCGCCTGGCGGCACCACGCTTGCTGCTCTGTCGGCCATGGACCGGGGAGGATTCGCGTCCTCCATTCAAGATGGGGTTCAGGCCGCCATCGATCGCGCAAAGGAGTTGGCATGATGCTTCCATGGATACTCGGTCAACTGATCAATGTCTACACCTTCATCATCTTCATCTATGTGTTGATGTCGTGGATCCCGAATCGCGGAGGCGTGATCGGGGATATCGAAACCGCACTCGGCAAGATATGCGATCCGTATCTCGACTTGTTTCGCCGTTTCATAAAACCTATCGGGGGAATGGTGGATATCTCGCCGATTGTCGCAATAATTGTTTTACAATTGCTGGAGATGCTTATATATTGGGTGCTCTAGCATCCATGTTTATTTGAGAGACGCGCACTGAGACGGACATCGAAGGGAACGAACATGGCCATCACCTCGGAAGATATTCAAAACCAGAGCTTTTCCATAGGACGTAAGGGCTATGACGTCGACGAGGTCGATGTATTCCTTGAGCATGTTGCTGACGAAATAGACCTTCTCAACGATCGTATCGCCGAGCTTGAAGACCAGCTCGCCGAAGCTGAGGCTCATGAGCAGGTGGTCGAGGTCGAGCGCGTTGACGCGGTCGAGGTCGAGCGCGGCGGTTCAGATGTTGATGAAGGCGAGTATGCGGCGCTTTTGGCCGAGAAGGACGACATCATCGCCGATCTGGAGGCGCAGCTCTCCGATAAGCAGGCGAACGACTCCGCCATCAGCCAAGCCCTCATCATCGCGCAGCGTTCTGCCGACGAGATCATCGTGAAGGCGAACGCACAGGCCAGCGAAACCATGCAGGATGCGCGCGACGAGGCTGAGCGCATTTTGGCTCGTGCGAATGCCGACAAGCAGGATGTGGTGGATGCCATCCGTAAACTGGAAGATGACCGCGAGGATGCGCGTACCGAATATGCCGAGATGCTGCGCGACATGATCGACGATGCTACCAGCAAGCTGAATGGCCTTGGGTTCGATGATGATATCGATGCCATCCCGGATGCGGGTGATATCGGCATCGTTTATGAAGAAGATGTGGCCGTTGAATACGAGACGCCCGAAACGGTGGAGCCGTCGGTCACGGCAGCGCCGGTTGCCAGTGCGTACGAGAAGGACCTCTCGGGCTTCGGCGATGTTGAAGACGACTTCGAGGACGTTGACTAGCCAAGGCACCACGCTTCAGACTTCATGCTCAGAAGAGGATCCCCCGGTAGAACCCGGGGGATCTTTTGTGCAGCGTACCTGTTTGTGTGGGCGCACCCTGTGCGCCCGATCGGCTCCATCGAAGCAAGGAGGCTGCTCGGCATGGGTAGCCCATAAGCGCAGCAGAGAATTTGAAAGGAGCAGGAGGGCCGATAAGCCGGGTTCTGTCGCGGGCGACCATTTATCTGGGATGCACGTCACCGCGCATCTCTAGCACGCTACCCGAACGCACGGCAGGCGGACCGTATCGCGTTCCTATTTGCGCTTGCTCCGGATGGGGTTTACCAAGCCATGCCGTTACCGGCATGCTGGTGCGCTCTTACCACACCGTTTCAGCTTTTCTCCTAGCCTGCGGCTCGTATGCACGTCACCTTCGCGTTCAAGCTTCGCTCGCAGCACCCAAGGCTGCTCACTCAGCTTTCAAGCGAATATGACGCACCTACGAGCCGCAGGCCGGTTAGAGTCTTCTTTTCTGCGGCACTTTCCGTCGGGTTGCCCCGCCCAGCCGTTAGCTGGCATCCTCGCCTGTGGAGCCCGGACTTTCCTCACGCCGAAGCGCGCGATCGCCTGGTCCTCCTGCGTCGTGGTATTCTAGCAAAACCGCAGCCAGTGCGCAGAGGAGGCGATACCCGCGTGAAGACGTGTGCGCTCGTAGGAGCATCGGAGTTCAATGCTGATTATTTCCAGTTCATGGACGACAACGGCCTGTTCGATTATGTGATGGCCGTTGATGGCGGATTCGCGCACCTGGAGGCCATCGGGCGGGCGGCGGATGCGGCCATCGGCGACTTCGATTCGCTCGGCTATGTTCCGCGCGGCTTGCGCGTGATACGCAAATCGCCCCATAAGGACGAATCCGATATGGAGCTTGCCATGATGCGGGTGAAGGCGCAGCGCTTCGATACCTTCTACGTGTTCGGTGCGCTCGGTGGACGCATGGATCACACGCTCGCGAACATGCAGCTGTGCGCCCAGTATGCGGAGAAGGGCATCAATGTGGTGGTGATCGATGCCAGCGCGCAGCTCACGTTTCTCGTCGGCCCCGATTCGCTCGAGGTACCGGCTTGCGAGAGCGGCACGCTGTCCATCTTCGCCATGAACGATGCATGCACGGGCGTTTTCGAGCGCGGACTGGAATGGGAGCTTGAGGACTATACGCTCACGAATCGCACAACGCTGGGGTTGTCGAACGAGTTCAAGGGCGATGCGGTCATGGTAGGTGTGGAAGAGGGCACGCTGGCGGTGTTCCTGCCGCTGTGGTGATTCGGCGGGACGCGGCACCTAGGTGCCCCCATCCGTCATGAGATGACTGTTTGCGCGGCAGCGTTGCCGCCAGCGGTGGAGGTTCGCGTGCGTAAGCGCGCCACCAAGAGCGCTATGACCAACAGCACCGCGGTGAATAGGAGCAGCACTCCCACGCTCTGCAGGATGGGCACGATCGCATCCAAGGTAGGCGTGCCGCTCAGATGCGCCGCCAGATCGCACGCCTTGTTGTACCAATACCCCGGCATGCATTGCGCTACGTGCAGCACCGTAGGCGACATGAGGTCGAGCGGCATCCATGCCCCGCCCAGGAACGACACCACCATGCCGCAGATGTTCCCGATGGCGTTCGACATGGTGATGGAAGCGCCGAATTGCCCGAGTAAGAACCCGACCGCCAGCGGGATGAGGCAGAACCCGAACATGCTCAGGGCGCACCATATGATGCCCGATATGGTCATGCTCGCCACTGCTTGAGGGAAGGTTGCCGCTCCGATGCCGAACGACCAGAGCCATGCGAATACGGTGATGGTCAGGCAGGCGAGTCCGAGCTGCACGTTGTAGGAGACGAACGATAGGGGCGAGATCAGGCTGCGTCTGCGCACGTCCGTGCGTCCCATGGCGGCCGTCAGCACGCCGATGCACACGGTGATGCCCGCGAATAGCGTGTAGGTGCTCCATTGCAGGTAGAAGAGGAAGCGATCGACCTCGGTCATGCTGGAGCCGGTCTCGAGGATGGTCGTGTGCGCGGTATGGCCGATCGCTTCGAGCGCGTCGTTCGCCACTTTGTTGAGCGTTGCCTCCGGATGCGCTGCCGCTATGGTGCGCACGGCGCTCAGATAGCTCCCCACGGCCTCATCCAGGTAGGCTCCTTCTGCGGAATAGTAGCTGAACACCACATCCAAGGAAGGCGGTTCGGCGCCTTCGCGCGCAGCGGTCGTGAACGCGTCTCCATAGCCTTCCGGAACGACGAGCAAGTAATCCACTGACCCTTTCGCCACTGCATCTTGGAATGCCTGACGGTCGTCAGCCACCTCGATCCTGCCGCCCTTTGCGCTCAGCGCTTCCGATATGCCTGCGGACACCGCGCTCGTGTCGCGATCGACGACGGCAAAGTCTCCGCGCTCGGGTTGGAACTGCTCGTCTGCTTGTCCGAAGTTGAACGACATGGCCATAAAGATGCCCATGAAGCTCAAGCCTATGATGTAGACGATCGGGAATATCAGATGCGCGCGCATGACGCGCAGGGCGCATTTAAATGCTCGCATAACGCTGCCTCCTGAGAGAGCTGGCCGATACTAGGAAGAGCAGGATGCTCATCGTGCATAGGATGCCAAGGTGTCCCATCAGTGGCCCTACGGTGTCGTAATACATGATGCTGTAGAAGGCTTGCGATATCTGGGTGGCCGGGTTGATGATGTCGGCGGCGGGGAATGCGGCCGAGATGGTATCAGCAAGCTCCATGGTGGGCTGCCCATACAGACCCGCGAAGAGGCTCGCGAAGCAGACCACGCCGGACAGGATGCCGTTCTTGCCATCTTCGGGAATGCGAGGGATCGCGGACAGCGCACAGCCTAGAGCGGTCGCCACCAATGAGGCTGCCGCTACAACGGTCAGGCAGGCTCCTTCGCGACCTGCGAAGTTCACACCACCGGCTATCTCCATGTAGGCGAAGGCGACGCTCAGGCAGGCGAACGAGAGCAGCCACGATGCAGCAAGGGTCGCGACGACGGTGCGCGCATAGTTGGTGGCGCCGATGGTACGGCGTGCTCCCAGCGCTGAGGTGTTCGCCTTGAGGCGTCGACAGGCGGTGAGTCCCATGCTGCCTCCGAAGAGCGCCGCCATGCCCAACAGGGCGAAGTAGAATCGCGTGGATTCCTTGGGCTGGTTATCGGTCACGTGCACCTGCACGGTGGCTCGCATCGGCTCGAACAACGCCTGGCTCACCGTGGGATCGACCAAGGCCGCCGGATCGGTCCGCGCGAGCTCTTTCGCGAGGTACGAACGTGCGGTGTATTCGTCCAGCATGAGCGCGAGGATGGAACTTTCCAGGTTCTCGAGGCCGCTCGTCGAGACGTTCCCGATCACGTACGCCTGCGGTTCGCCCTGGTCGAGCGTTATGTATCCCACGTAGGGCTCGTCGGTGCCCGCATGTCTCCGCACAAGATCGGCGGCGTCATCGGCCGTGGCGACGAAGGTGGGATCGAGCAGGCGGTCGTTCCCTTCGCTCATCGTATCGACGAATGCTTCGAAGGCCTGACCTTCTGTCGTATCATCAGGTTGCACAACGGCTACGCGCATGGGTTCGAGTTGTGCCATGTCGTCGAGGGGGCCGAACATCGCGATGAAGACGCTCGTGAGCACGAGCGGGAACAGAAGCGCCCACACCATGATGTCGGGGCTTCGCACCAGCCAGAGCAGCGTGTATTTGAAGGTGTTCCACATGATCCGTACCGCCTAATCGCGCAGGTCGCGGCCGGTGATCTCAAGGAACACGTCGTTCAAGGTGGGTGGTTCGGCCCAGATGCGTCCGGGGGTCACGTCGAAGGCGCGCAGGATGCCCAGCACATCGGACACATTGTGCTGCCCGTTCCCGCACGTGATGCGCAGCACATGCCCGTCGTAGTCCGCGCTCTGGACGCTGTCGAGCCCTTGTAGCTTAGCGCGTGCAGCTTCGGGCAGGTCCAACACGTCCACTTCGATGCGCTCGCCGATGCCGGTCATGATCTTCAGTTGCGCATTCGTGCCGATGGCCAGCGTGCGACCCTTATCCATGATCATGATGCGGTTGCAGAGCTCTTCGACCTCTTCCATGTAATGGCTGGTATAGACCACGGTGGTGCCGCGCTCGTTCATCTCAGTGATGCCTTGCAGGATGGAAGCGCGGCTCTGTGGGTCCACTGCGACCGTCGGTTCGTCGAAGAACGCCAGTTCGGGCTTATGCGCGATGCCGCAGGCGATGTTGAGGCGACGCAGCAGGCCGCCGGAGAGCTTCTTCGGCCGATGCTTTGCGTAGTCCTGCAGACCGACGAACTCGATGGCGTCGTTCACGCAGGCGCGCCGCTCGGCGGCATCGCTCACGTACAAGCCGCAGAAGTAGTCGATGTTCTCACGCACGGTGAGCTCTTCGAATACGGCGACATTCTGGGGAACCACGCCGATGCGCCGTTTCAGGTCGTAGCGCGTCGAGCTCATCTTCTCACCGAACAGCTCGATGGTGCCCTTGTCATAGGTGAGCAGCTGCAGGATGCAGTTGATGGCGGTGGTCTTGCCGCTGCCGTTTGGTCCGAGAAGCCCGAACACTTCGCCGCGCTCGATCTCCATATTGAAATGGTCGAGGGCGAGCGTTGTGCCATAGCGCTTCACCAGATTCTTCACATCCACGATGTTCACGTGACGGCCTCCTTGTCTTCGTGTGCGCTGCCATTATGTGAGAAAGAGCCTGCGCTCCGGTAGTGATATTTGTCATTCGTTAGCATCTTCCCTGTTCAGGCGGGTAAAAATGCAACGGGATCGACGATGTGGGTATAATCGGGGCATGGACAAGTTGATCGACAGCATCGCGATCTGGGGCGCGTGCGCTACGCTGGTGGTCGTGCAGGGAACCTCCGAGTTCTCTATCGTAGGGATGCTAGCGGCGCTCTTAGCGCTCTGTGCGAGCCGGGCGGCTCGGTGGAGCGCGCTGCGGATTGCGATCGCGTTCGCTTTAGCGCTCGCATGCGCGCTCTTCGCTCCTTTGATGCCCTTCCTTCCGGTGGCGACCTGCCTTGGCATGTTCGAGCGCCCGTGGTCAGTGCGCTTCGCGTGGGTCGCAGCGCTCGCCATCATCGCTTGGCGTTGCGGTGTCGCGTATGCGCTGCCTGTGCTCGCGCTGAGCTGCGTTGCAGTGCTGCTGTCGATCCGCACGGTTCGCTCCGTCGCTGATCGTAGCGGCATGCGCATCTCGCGCGATGCTCTGCGCGAGGACATGATCGAGCTTGCTGATCGCGCGCGGGCATCCGAGCTCGATCCTTCCCACGAAGCGCCGATCGTAGCAGATGCTCCCGCATTCGACCCGCTCGAAGGGCTGACCGACCGCGAGCGCAGCGTGGCGCATCTGGTCTCTGAGGGGTTGGACAATCGCGAGATCGCCGCGCGCCTCTTCTTGAGCGAAGGGACGGTGCGCAACAATATCAGTGCCATCTTGCAGAAGAAGCAGCTGAAGAATCGTACACAGCTGGCCGTGCTCTGTCTTTCCCATTAGCAGGCGCGCCGCGCTAGGCTACAATCCTTTATGACAAAGCAAGATCCGGGGAGCTCGGGGAAGCCGGGCTGAGAGGGGCGCCCCTGCGCTCGACCCGCAGAACCTGCTTGGATAATGCCAGCGAAGGGAGTTTTCATGACCACCGTCACCGATCAAGACCATGCTACCGATGAGCCGCGTGTCGCATCGGGCGCCGAACGTGCCTGCACGACGCAGATCGATTTCGCCCGGGCCGGACGCGTGACGCCGCAGATGCAGGCGGTAGCGCAGGCAGAGCAGCTGGATGTTGAGGACGTTCGGCAAGCTGTTGCGTGCGGACGTGTGGCGATCCCCGCCAATATCCACCATGCTGCACTTGCTCCGGCCGGTGTTGGCAGCCTGCTCGACGGGCGGCCCCTTTCCACGAAGGTGAATGTGAATTTGGGCATTTCGGGGGACAAGGCTGATGAGGCGCAGGAGTGGCGCAAGGTGGACGTGGCGCTTGAATTGGGCGCCGATGCCATCATGGACCTTTCCAACAGTGGGAAAACGGAAAGCTTTCGTCGCCGTCTGATCGAGCGCGCCCCCGCCATGATCGGTACGGTGCCCATGTATGACGCTCTGGGATACCTAGAAAAAGCGCTCATCCACATTACTGCGCAGGATTTCCTGGACGTGGTGCGCAAGCATGCCGAGGACGGGGTGGATTTCGTTACCGTGCATGCGGGCATGAATCGACGCGTGATCGACTCCTTCAAGGAAACCGGGCGCCTCACCAACATCGTCAGTCGTGGCGGGTCGCTCATCTTCGCGTGGATGGAGGCGACCGGCAACGAGAATCCGTTCTATGAGCACTACGACGAGGTGCTCGATATCCTACACGCACATGATGTCACCATCAGCATCGGTGACGCTATGCGCCCTGGTAGCACCTACGATGCCACCGATGCTGGCCAGATCGCCGAACTCATCGAGATCGGCAAGCTGACCCAGCGCGCGTGGGATGCCGGCGTGCAGGTGATGGTGGAAGGGCCGGGGCATATGGCGCTTGATGAGATAGCCGCCAATATGAAGTTCCAGAAGCGTTTGTGCCACGATGCTCCGTTTTATGGGCTCGGGCCGCTCGTGTGCGATATCGCGCCGGGCTATGACCACATCACGGCGGCTATTGGCGGCGCGGTGGCCGCCAGCGCTGGCGCCGACTTTCTCTGCTATGTGACGCCGGCTGAGCATTTGCGCCTTCCCGATGCGCAGGATGTGCGGGAAGGCCTGGTCGCCACTAAGATCGCCGCCCATGCTGCTGATATCGCGAAGGGGGTCGCCCATGCGCGCGACCGCGACAACCGCATGAGCGATGCGCGGCGGCGCGTAGCGTGGGACGAGATGTTCTCGTTGGCGCTCGACCCGGTGCGTGCGCGCGAATACTTCGAGAGCGCGCCTCCCGCCACGGAGGGCACCTGCACCATGTGCGGCGCCATGTGCGCGATGCGAACGGTTAATCAACTGATGGACGACAATGTGGTCGATCTGGGTCTTTGATACGCTAGAATCTGAGACCATTTCCACATCAAAACGATAAGGGGCGCATGATGTTAGGTGAATCCAGCAACAAGGGCAGCGTTGATTTCGTAGCCGATCGGGCAACCACGGCGTTGCTCGTCATAGACGAGCTGGGCGATTCGTCCGGTGGGCCGCTGGAAGAGGTGTTGCTTGCGCCCACGCTGAACACGGCGCGTTTGGTGGAGGCCGCGCACGAGGCGGGCATGCCGGTCATCTTCGCGAATGACGCGCACATCCCCGGGCTCGACCGCGAGCTCTTGCTGTGGGGCGAGCACGGCATCGCAGGGAGCGCTGAGGCGCAGGTGTCGCCGCAGATTCCGGTGCAGCCCGGCGACCACATCATTCAGAAGCGCCGCTACTCTGCCTTCTTCCAAACGGGGTTGCGCCTGTTGCTCGACGAGCTTGGCGTGCGCACTCTCATTCTCACTGGGTTCGACACGAACATCTGCGTGCAGCACACAGCGGCTGATGCGTATTTCAACAACTTCAACATCGCCCTCGTCACCGATGCCACCGGAACGTTTCTGGTGGGCACGCAAGCGGAAGGGCTGGCCTATCAGCAGAAATGCTATGCGGCAAAGCTGGTCACCACCGACCAGGCGCAACGCTTCATCGAAGGGGAAGGCGCTCTGTGAAGGCGGTCTTGACCATAGCAGGAAGCGATTCCAGCGGGGGCGCCGGTATTCAGGCCGACGTGAAGACCATCGCGGCCCATCGTCTGTTCGCCGAATGCGCCATCACGGCCTTGACGGCTCAGAATACCACCGGCGTGTTCGCGGTGGACGAGGTGGGGCCGCAGATGGTGGAGCAGCAGATCGATGCGGTGTTCGCCGACATTCGGCCTTCCGCGGTCAAGATCGGCATGGTTTCCAGTGGAGAGATCGTGGAGGCCATTGCACGCGCGCTCGTTCGTAACGAAGCTGAAAACATCGTGGTCGATCCTGTGATGGTGGCTACGAGCGGCTCTGCGCTGATCGCGACGGACGCTATCGATGCGCTCATACGTTATCTGGCGCCGCTGGCAACCGTTGTGACGCCTAACCTGCCCGAGGCAGCTGTGCTGGCAGAGCGCGAAATAGCTTCCGAGGCCGATCTGGAAGCGGCGGCAGAGGCGATCGCGCAACGCATCGGCGCTGAGCGAGGACGCACGCCCGCGGTGTTGGTGAAAGGCGGTCACGGCACAGAATCGTCGGATGCCGCCAATGATGTGCTGCGATTGCCCGAGGGCGTGTGCGTCTGGATGCGTGGTCCGCGGATCGACAATCCGAACACGCATGGCACAGGATGCACGCTCTCTTCTGCCATCGCATGCGGTCTGGCAGAAGGGCTATCCGTCGAGGACGCCGTGCGCAGTGCGAAGGAGTACGTGACGGGCGCGTTGGCCGCGCAGCTGAATCTGGGGCGCGGGGCGGGTCCGCTGGACCATATGTGGGAGTATCGGTGAGCAGGAGATGACGGATATGTCTGCAACAAGGATGACGATCGGCGTTCCCAAGGAGCCTTTCGAGTACCAAATGCGCGTGAGCGTAGCGCCGCAGAACGTGGAGCGCTTGTTGAAGCTTGGTTACGAGGTGCTGGTAGAGCACGATGCGGGCATCAAAGCCGATCTGTACGACCAGCAGTATGAAGTGCAAGGCGCGCGCATCGTTGACGCGCCTGAGGCGTGGGGGGCCGATGTGGTGGTGTGCATGAACACGCCACCGGCCGAGCAGCTCGCGCATATCAAGCGCGGGGCACTGCTCATCACGCGGGTGAATCCGCGTGCGAATCCAGAGCTGCTCGATGCGTTCTCGCAGATGGGCATCACCGTGCTCGCGCTCGACTGCGTGCCGCGCATCTCGCGTGCCCAGTCGCTGGATGTGCTGTCCTCCATGATGAGCATCGCCGGATACAAGGCGGTGGTTGAAGCGGCGGATGCGTTCGGGCGCTTGCTGCCCGGGCAAGTGACGGCTGCGGGCAAGATGCCGCCTGCGCGCGTGTACGTGATCGGTGCGGGCGTGGCTGGCCTCTCTGCCATTGGCACGGCATCCAGCATGGGCGCGGTCGTGGCAGCCACCGATGTGCGTCCTGAGGTGTACGACCAGGTGGAATCGCTCGGCGGTGAGTTCATCGAGATACCGGTGAAGCAGGAATCAGCCGATGGTTACGCCAAGGAAATGTCGGAAGACGAGCAGGTCGTCGCGCAGCGTTTGTACGCCGAGCAGGCCGCGCAAAGCGATATCGTCATCACAACGGCGCAGATCCCGGGGCGCCCCTCGCCGCTTCTGCTCACCGAAGAGGCTATCGCGGGAATGAAGCCCGGGTCGGTCATCGTCGATATGGGCGCATCGGAGCAGGGGAGCAACACAGCGCTGACGCAGGTTGACCAGGCGGTGCAGACCTCCAACGGCGTCACCATCTTGGGATACACCAATTTGGCGAATCGCCTGCCTTCCCAGGCCTCCCAGATGTTCGGCCAGAACGTGGTCAATCTGATGAAGCTGATCACGCCTGCGAAGGACGGCGCCTATCAACTCGACGAGGAAGATGAGGTCGTGCGCGGCATGACCATCGCGCTTGACGGCCAGATCATGTGGCCGCCGCCACCGGTGAGCGTGTCGGCCGCACCCGCGCCCCAGCAGGCAGAGGCTAAGGCTGCTGCGCCGGAGGTCAACTCCGCTGAGCCACCTTTGCGCTGGAAGGGCCTGTGGTGGAAGGTGCTCTTGGGCATCCTCGCCATCGTGCTCATCGTCATGGCGCCGGCGAGCATGGCAAACCATTTCATCGTGTTCATGCTGGCTGTCGTGGTGGGCTTCTACGTCATCACCGCGGTTACGCATTCGCTGCATACGCCGCTCATGTCGGTGACGAACGCCATCTCGGGCATCATCATCGTGGGCGCCATCCTGCTCGCAGGCACAGGCAACCTCGTTGTCACGGTGCTGTCGTTCATCGCGATGGTCATCGCGTCCATCAATATCTTTGGTGGCTTCCTCGTGTCGCATCGCATGCTCAAGATGTTCCAGAGGAGCTCTGACGAATAATGGAAGACATCATGCTCATATCCCTTACGCCCGCCTTCGACCCCGTGTTGCTTGATGGCATGTTGCGGTTCCAAACGCTGGCGTACATCTTGGCGGCGCTGCTGTTCATCTTGGCGCTGGCGGGCCTGTCTCGCCAGAAGACGGCCCAACGCGGCAACACGCTCGGCATCATCGGCATGGCGCTCGCGCTCATCGCCACGGTCGTGGTGGCGGTCGCGCAGAGCGAGGTCACGGCCGCAGTCACGGTCGGACTCATGATCGTCGCCATCGCCATTGGCGCGTGCATCGGCGTGTGGAAGGCGCTGCGCGTGAAGATGACCGGCATGCCCGAGCTGGTGGCCATGCTGCACTCGTTCGTGGGCGCAGCCGCCGTGCTCGTCGGGTTCAATTCGTTCCTGATGGACCCGGGCAACGGCACCTACGATAACGCCTTCCATATGGGGGAGGTGGGCCTGGCGGTCTTCATTGGCGCGGTCACGCTCACCGGCTCCATCGTGGCGTACCTCAAGCTTTCCGCGAAGATGTCGGGCAAGCCGCTCACGCTGCCCGGGCGCAACATCATCAACCTCATCATGGTCATCGTCTCCATCCTGCTCATCGCGTGGTTCGTGAACACGCTCGGCGTGGATGCGGGTCTGCTGCCGCTGGTGCTGCTCACCATCGTGTCGCTCGTGCTGGGCGCGCACCTCGTGCTCGCCATCGGTGGCGGGGATATGCCCGTGGTGGTTTCCATGCTGAACTCCTATTCCGGCTGGGCGGCCGCCATGGCCGGGTTCACGCTGGGCAACGACCTGCTCATCATCACCGGTGCGCTCGTCGGGTCGTCGGGCGCCTACCTCTCGTGGATCATGTGTCAGGGCATGAATCGCTCGTTCGTCAGCGTCATCCTCGGCGGCTTCGGTGGCGATTCTTCGACTCCGGCAGGTGGCAGCTCCGGTGCGGTTTCCGGTGACTACACCGAGGTCACGCCGGAAGAAGTGGCTGAGCAGCTAAAGAGCGCCAAGCGCGTCGTCATCGCGCCGGGCTACGGCATGGCGGTGGCGCAGGCGCAGTATCCGGTGGCCGACCTCACGCGCAAGCTGATCGATCGTGGCGTGGATGTGAAGTTCGCCATCCATCCTGTTGCGGGCCGTATGCCGGGGCATATGAACGTGCTTTTGGCCGAGGCGAAGGTGCCCTACGATAACGTGTACGAGATGGACGAGGTCAATGACGATTTTGGCGACGTGGACGTGGTGCTGGTGGTGGGTGCCAACGATACGGTGAATCCGTCGGCTGAGACCGATCCGGGCTCGCCCATCGCGGGCATGCCGGTCATGCGCGTGTGGGACGCGGGCACGGTGGTGGTCAGCAAGCGCAGCATGGGCAATGCTGGCTACGCGGGCGTGCAGAATCCGCTGTTCTTCAACGAGAACACCGAGATGCTCTTGGGCGACGCGAAGGATTCGGTCGATGCCATCATCGCCGCGCTCTAGGTTCTCGCGGTGCAGCGCGGGCGTTCAAGAGAACAGCGGCCGAAAGGGGAGCTCGATCGCGTCCTGATGGAGACGGCTGCTGGGTCCTGTCGAGTGGTCCATCCGCTCGCGCCCATCTGCGACGCGTCGTCCCGCGTGCTCATTCTCGGAACGATGCCCTCTCCGAAATCGCGTGAGATCGGGTTCTACTACGGTCATCCGCAGAACCGCTTCTGGAAGGTGATGGCGGCCATCTTCGATGAGCCGGTACCGCAGACGAATGCTGAGCGAGAAGCGCTCGTGCTCGCGCATCGGGTGGCGCTTTGGGATGTGCTGGCTTCGTGCTCCATCAAGGGGGCGGCCGATGGTAGCATCACCGATTGTGTGCCCAACGATATCGCATCGTTGCTGAACACGGCTCCCATTCGCGCCGTTTTCTGCACGGGTGCGAAAGCTGCTGACCTCTACCGGCGCCTTTGCGAGCCGAGCACGGGCATGCCTTGCACCCGCCTGCCATCCACCAGCCCCGCCAATGCTGCTGTTTCGCTGCCGCAGCTGATCGAAGCGTACCGGCAGATCGTGCCCTTGTGCGAAGAAGGTCTGCGCGTTCGCGGCTGATCTGTCGCGAGCACTGGGGCGCTCATCGTCTTCCCAAGACGTTCGTCATCTGTCCAAGAACCAGAAGGGCGAGAAGAGCAGGTTCTCAGGGTTGGGCACGAGCATTCCGTCAAGATACACGTTTCTTTCGGTATAGAGGGAGGCGAGGAAGACCCGCCAGTCGAAGCCAGATGCGATAAAGCCGATGAACGTCCAAGCGACCAGATAGATCGCGAAGACCATGATGAGCGCTGCGAGCGCGACCGATGCGGCTACCAACAGGAGGGAAAGCCAGAGAGACGATGTGAGGATGAGGGCGACCCATTCGAGCGGCGAAAGATGGCGACCTTGCGCTGGTTCAAGGAAGCTCGTTGGCTTCTCTATGAGCGTGCTATCAGATGCTAATTCGTCATATGTGCCGACCAAGCCTTCAAGGATCAGCGCATTCTCGTAGGACTGCTCTGATGCCTGATGCGCTCGACGTGCCTACCTGGCATACAATGGCTTTCGAACGATCAGTCGCATAAGATCAGAGAGGGAAGATCAGGTGCAAGAAGGGAGCGCGATGAGGACAGAGTGCGGTACTGGAGTTGAGCGGGTAGCGGCTCCTGCGCAAATACGCCCTGCCACCATGGATGATGCAGCGGGGATCCTTGCTATCTATCGGCACTATGTTGAAACGACGGCGACCACCTTCGAATGGGCTGTCCCTACCATTGATGAGATGCGACGACGCATCTGTAGCACGCTTGAGCGGTATCCGTATCTTGTGGCGGATCGTGCTGGTGATGTGGTGGGATTCACCTATGCGGGTCCGCTTCGCGGGCGCCCTTCCTATGACTGGTCGGTCGAGACGACGATATACGTCGCTGCGCACGAGCGCGGTACCGGGGTGGGGCGCTCGCTCTACGAGGCGCTCGAGGCGGCGCTCGCGCGGATGGGGGTGCTCAGCGCATATGCTTGCGTCGCCTGCACAGAACGCGCCGATGCGCACCTGACCGATGCCAGCTTGCGCTTCCATGAGCGCATGGGGTACGCCAAGGTTGGCGAATGGCCGTGCTGCGGCAATAAGTTCGGAGTGTGGTACAACGTGGCCTGGTTCAAGAAGGATCTCGGTGCGCATATGCCCAACCCCACGCCTGTTTCCTTCGGCGTATGGTGATGTGGGCGCGGCGGTCGAGGATGCTGCGTTGCCCGTGGGTTATAGGACGGAATGCGTCCCGAATGCAGGGTTAAGGCTCAAAAAGTGTGCTCTTTTTGATGAACAATCGCGAGGTCAGAACTGATAGATCGATGCTTCAAGTT
>NZ_CALPCC010000005.1 GCF_943192905.1 Adlercreutzia murintestinalis
GCAAGAGTCGTAAGGGGCATACGAAGCGCAAGCGATGTATGCGGCATAAGGGCGCGTGGAGCTGAGCGTTGGGTGTTGCGCGCTCCGTGCGCGTGCGTGAGGGCATCGTCAGCGTGATAGGGAGGCATACGTCGCTTGCTCTGTGCGAGTGCGGAAGAAGCTGGATCAGAAGAGAGTTGCCCTGCGTGTGGGACCGGAAGCGAACGTTTCCGGTCCTGTTCTTTTTATCGCCGATGAACTATGGGACGCGGATTGCTGGCAAGGAGCACGAGGGTCCCTGCTCGCCATTCGCCAAAGAACCCCCTATGATTCCGTTGCGCATATGCATATACTTAAAGATTATGCGCAAAACGAATATGAGCACACAAGAGAGGTTGTTTGACGTATGGCTTTAGGTGTTGATCGCAAGGATATGGTAATGGTAGCAGTGCTTCTGGCGGGCACGCTTCTCGCGGTGCTGAACCAGACGTTGCTCTCGCCGGCGCTGCCGTCCATCATGGGAGATTTAGGAGTGGATGCCACCACGGTGCAGTGGCTCACGAGTGGCTATTCGTTGGTGGAAGCTGTGGTGATCCCGCTTTCGGCGTTTCTGATCGGGCGGTTTAGCACGCGCCAGCTGTTCATCAGCGCGTTCATCATCTTCGCACTTGGTAGTTTGGCGGCGGCACTCGCGCCGAATTTCTGGGTGCTCCTGTTGGGGCGCGTGTTGCAGGCGGTATGCACGGGCATGTCCATGCCTATGGTGTTCACGGTCATCCTGCTCATCTTCCCGCGCGAGAAGCGCGGCACCGCTATGGGCGTTATCGGTTTGATCATCGGGTTCGCGCCTGCGATCGGGCCTTCGGTAGCAGGCCTTTTGGTGGATACCGTGGGTTGGCGCGCGCTGTTCGCGATTACCACCGCGCTCGCGGTGGTAGTTGTCGCCCTGTCGATCGCAGTGTTGCGCAACTACGGCGACTTCAAGCGTACCACGTTCGATGTGCCTTCGGTGGTGCTCTCATCGCTCGGTCTGGTGAGCTTGCTCTATGGACTTTCCACGTTCTCGTCCAGCCAGAATTTGATCGTGACACTGGCGCTGATCGTGGTAGGCCTGATTCTTCTGGGGCTGTATGTGCGCCGTCAGCTGGTGTTGCCCGAACCCATGATCAAGGTGAGCATCCTTGGTACGCGCAAGTACGCTATTGCGGTCATCGTGATCGTCATTGTGCAGGCGGCGCTTATGGGCACGGGTGTCATCACGCCGCTCTATATTCAGGGCGTGCTGGGCTTCTCGGCCACCATGTCGGGCATCGCCATGCTGCCCGGAGCCTTGATCGGCGCGCTCATGGGTCTGGTGAGCGGGCGGCTGTTCGACCGCTTCGGTATACGGCGGGTGGTCATCCCGGGCGTTATCGTTGCTGTGATCGGCGCATCTGGGTTGGCGCGGCTGGGGATCGATAGCAATTTCATCAATCTGACCATCACCTACACGGTGCTCGTGGTGGGCTTGCAGTTCACCATGACGCCGCTGAACACGTGGGGCGTCAATTCGCTGGACAACAGCGTTATCCAGCATGCTCAGGGCCTCTCGAACACGCTGAACCAGGTAGCGGCTTCGCTGGGCACGGCGGTGCTCGTTTCCATATCGGCGCTGGCGCCAGCGGTAGCACCGGAGGCGGCGCCTCTCGAGCAGGCCTATCTAGGCGATCACATGGCTTTTATCACTACGTTCGTGCTGATGTGCGTGGCGGGTGTGGTCATTTTGATCTTCGCGCGCGATCCGCGGCGTGCAGGCACGGCTGCGGTGGGCGATGAGGCGCGCGGCGGTACCGCTGAGGGGGCAGAGCTGACCGATTATGCTGCTGGGTTTGATGGAGTGACGGTGGATGCCACGCGCGCTGAGAGCCCGGCTGACCCTTATACCAACTACTGCGCCAAAGATGCTATGACGCGCGAGCCGGTCTGCGTGAGCACCGATACGAAGATGCGCGAGGTCATCCGCATCATGGCCGCCAACGATACCAGTGGGCTGCCGGTAGTGGATGCCAAGGGCGATCTGGTCGGTTTCATATCGGATGGCGATGTAGCATCGTATTTGGGCAAGAACGAAATAGCTTTCTTCGATGCATCCATCAATCTGTACCGGTTCACCGACGATGAGGCCATGAAGCAGCGCTTGAAGGATCTTCTGGAGCTGGATGTTGCGAGCATTGCCACGAAGCGAGTCATCTCGGTGGATGAGGAAGCGCCTATCGAAGAGGTGTGTCGCGTGCTTGCCGAGAAGCGCATCAAGAAGGTGCCGGTGGTACACGATGGTCGTTTGGTAGGCACGCTGAGTCGGCGCAACATCGTGCGCTCGCTGGCGGATGCCATTGAGGATATTGACAGGGGTTGAGGTGGCCGAAGAGCAAGAACAACACCATGCAGTAGATGAAAAAACGCACCGAGCGGGCGATAATCGGGCGCCTCATGCGGTAGACGGCCGGGCGCACGAGCGTCCAGAGGATGTTGCGGGTAAGAAACGCCTGGCGGGCAATGGTCGGCCCACCGGTCATGCTGAGCGTGTGACGCGCATGGGCACCGAACCGGTAGGGCGCCTGATCGCCGAGTTCGCCGTGCCCTCAGTGGTGGGCATGGTGGTGAACGGGTCCTACAATCTGGTCGATTCCATCTTCTTGGGTCATGCGGTAGGCGAAGTGGGCCTGTCCGCGGTGACGGTGGCCAACCCTATCATGATCGTGTTCATGGCGCTGGCCATGCTCGTGGGCAATGGCGGCAATGCGCTTGCGGCTTTGCGCTTGGGAGAGGGTAAGCGGGAACAGGCTGAGCGCGCGCTTGGCAATGTGATCGCGCTTTCGGTGGTGCTGTGGGTGCTGGTGGCTGCTGCGGCTGCTTGCCCGCCTCTGATGGAAGGGCTGTTGAGCGCATCGAGCGCCACCGACGAAGTGCGGCCCTATGCGCGTACGTTCATTCAGATACTCTGCTTCGGGTTCATTTTGCAGAGCATCGGCATGGGCGTGAACAACTTCATTCGCACCTGTGGGTCGCCGAACACGGCTTTGGGTACGATGGTGATCGGTTTGGTGGCGGCAACGGGCTTCAACTATTGGTTCGTCATCCTGAATGGCTGGGGTGTGGCCGGTAGCGCCTTCGCCACGCTTGCGGGCCAGGCGTGCTCGGCGGTGGCGGTGCTGTCGTATTTCTTCTTCGCGAAGGACGTGCCGCTGCGCATCCATATGCGATATCTGGCACCGCGGTGGCGCATCGTCGGCACGATCCTGGCGTATGGGTTTCCTAGCTTCGCGGTGCAGGCGGGCATGGCGGTGGTCAACTTCGTGTTGAATTTCCAGCTGGTCAAATACGGTGCGCTCAGCGTGATCGGCACGACCGATGCGCTGGCTTCCATCGGCGTGGTGAACCGCATTGGCATGTTCTCGGTCATGCCATTGGTGGGCATCTCCATTGCGTTGCAGCCGCTGCTTGGCTTCAATTACGGTGCCCGCAAGATCGCGCGCGTGCGCAAAACGCTTGGGCTTGGCATTGCGGTGGCAACGGTGTTCAGCGTGGTGGAATGGCTGGTCATCATGCTGTTCCCCCAGGCTATTGCCGGTGCGTTCGGCATCAAGGATGATGCGCTGGTTGCGTTCACCGCATTCGCGTTGCGGGTGCAATTTGCGGTGCTGCCGTTCGTTGGGTTCCAGATCATCGGTGCGAATTACTTCCAGGCAACCGGTCAACCTGCGAAGTCCATCTTCTTGACGCTGACGCGGCAGATCCTATTCTTGGTGCCGCTGCTGTTCATCATGCCGCATGTGCTGCCAGCCATCGCGCCGAGCTTCGATGGGCTTGATGCGCTCTATTTCGCAACGCCGGTATCGGATTTTCTGTCGGTGTTCACCGTTTTGATCTTCATCATCTGGGAACTGCGTCGTTTGCGCCGCCTGCAAAATACTGACTTAGCTGCTCATCATTAGGCGTATAATCGCCTCAGGAGGCGATGAAGCCGATGCTCAAGGCATGCAGCGAGATCTTCGATCGAAGCCCGCAACCGTTCGGGGTTGCTCGTCTGCACGTTGATGAGACAGGGCAGCCTGTTGATTTCTCATATGTATATCTCAATCCGGCTATGGCGGCGCTAACCGATCAGACGGTTGATGAGCTGATGGGGCGCAAGGTCTATGAGATGTGGGGCGGCGACACCACCTGGCTCGATGCGTTCTATCGCGCTGCCTTCTACGATGAGCCCTGTGAATTCGAGGCAGTATCGGCGCTGATAAACCAATTCATGCGCGCGATGGCTTTTCCGGTCAGCATGAAGGGCTATTGCGGATTCATGGTCAGCAACGTGACGGATGTGCTGATGCAGGCCAATCTGTCCACGCGCGCGGTGGCGGCGTATCTCTTCTTCTACGATATGCGCACCAACCTCATCATGTTAACGCCTTCGGCCTGTGAGGCGTACGGGTTGAGCTCTAACTACACCAGCTTGACGGATCTTACGCGCGAGCTGTTCGGCCCCGAGAGCGAACGCGAGATCCGCACGCGCGCCTTAGCGTTCAAGGATGGTGGTGCCGATATCCTCTACGAGGGCATGACCCTTGATGGACGTTGGATTCAGTTGAGCGTGGGGCATGTGGGAGAGACCAATCGTTTCGGTATGGGGCTGCTTGAGGATGTGACGCGGCGCAAGCGTGTGGAAGAGGGCAGTGCCGAGCAGATGCGGCTGCTGCGGCGCCAAAAGGCCGCTTTGGAGGATGCGCTGGCGTTGGCCGAGCATGCGAGCCGCGCGAAGTCCACGTTCCTTACGAATATGTCGCACGATTTCCGCACGCCGATGAACTCTATATCGGGGTTCGCGGGCATTGCGCTCAACCACTTGGACGAACCGGAGCGGGTGCGCGATTGTCTGGACAAGATCAATCGGTCGAGCGCTCACTTGCTCAGCTTGGTGAACGATATCTTGGATATGAGTCGCATTGAGAGCGGCAAGGTGGTGCTGGAAGAGCGGCCGGTGGACTTGCTTGAGATGGCGCGGGGCATGGAGGTCATGTTCTCGGGTCAGGCGGCCGAACGGGGCATGGATTTCGCAGTGACCACCGACGAGGTGCGCGATGCGCGCGTGATGGCTGACGAGTTGCGTCTGAATCAGATACTGGTGAACATTATCGGCAATGCGTTCAAGTTCACGCCGGATGGTGGCCTGGTAGAGGTGAAGATGTGGCAGCATGCCGAGGCGCCGTCGGGGTATGGCCGCTACAGCATGTCGGTCATCGATACGGGCTGCGGTATGAAGCCTGGCTTTGAAGAGACCCTGTTCAATCCGTTCGAGCGCGAAGGCTCAGACGGAACGGAGCACACTGAGGGCACCGGACTTGGCATGGCCATTACGCGCAATTTGGTGGACATGATGGGCGGTACGCTTGAGGTAACCAGCCACGTGGGGCAGGGCAGCGAGTTCGTGGTGACTGTGCCGTTGCGCCTCGCGCAGGCGCCCGAAGATGATGCTGCTGAGCTTGTGCCGACGACCGAGGCCGATGTGCGTGATGTGTACTCGTTCGAGGGCAAGCATGCACTGGTGGTCGACGATGACGAACTGTCCCGCGAAGTGATGTGCGAGATCTTGAAGCAATACGGCTTCACCGTGGAAGAGGCCGACGATGGGACGTCGGCGGTAGCGGCGGTAGCGGCAGCTCAGGCGGGCACCTTCGACGTGGTCATCATGGATATGCGCATGCGCCAGATGGATGGCGACGAAGCCACGTGCGCTATCAGGGAGCTTCCGCGGGCCGATGCGGCTACGCTGCCGGTCATTGCAGTAACCGCCGATGCGTTTGAAGAGAGCGCGCAGCGTGCGAAAGCAGCGGGCATGACTGCGCATACGACCAAGCCTTTGAACGTGAGGAATCTGCTTAATATCTTGATCGATTGCCTCAGGTGACGCCTGCGCAAGGCGCAGCGATGCTACACTGGCTCTATCCTGCCTTTGTCGTTCGGAGAGGAAGCCTTATGCAGCGCGATTATCCGAATCTTTGCAAGCCGATCACCCTTGGGAAGCTGACATTGCGCAATCGCATGGCTTCAGCGCCGATGGGTGCTACCGATATCTTGGCCGACGGAACGCCGGGGCCTCGTACGTTGGGGTTTTACGAGGCGCGCGCGAAGGGTGGTGCTGCGAGCGTCACCGTGAGCGAGTTGGTGGTGCACCCTGCTACGGATGGCTCACAGATGCTGCACCTGTCGCTTGCTACGCCAGGTCAGCTGGGAGCGTTCGCGTATGTGGCCGATGCCATCAAGCGTCACGGTGCGGTGGCTTCCATTGAATTGTCGCATTCGGGGCAATACGCGGGCACGTACATGGTTGATAAAGAGAAGAAGGGTAGCTTGTGCCAGTGGGGTCCCAGTGATGGGGTGCGCCCAGATGGCATGCCGGTGCGAGCGCTCTCCGTCGAGCAGATCGCTGATATCGTGGCGGCCTACGCTGAGGCGGCAGCGCTTGCCAAGCGCGCAGGTTTTCAGATGTGCATGGTGCATGCGGGGCATGGGTGGCTGCTCAATCAGTTCCTCTCGCCGTATTTCAACAAGCGGGAAGACGAGTACGGCGGCAGTCTTGAGAACCGTGTGCGCATCGTGCGCGAGGTGCTCAGCGCGGTGCGCGAGGCGACTGGCCCGGGTTTCCCCATTGAGTTGCGCATGAGCGGATCTGAGCTGTTCGACGGTGGATACGATGTGGAGGAAGGGTGCCGTATTGCGCAGGCTTTGCAGGATCAGATCGACCTGCTGCATGTGTCGGCGGGGTCCTATCAGTTCGGCTTCTCTCTTACGCATCCGTCGATGTTTCGTGATCATGGCGTGAACGTGCACTTAGCGGCGCGCATCAAGCAGTGCGTTGACGTGCCGGTAGCCACCATCGGCGGCCTATCCGATCCGGCGCAGATGGAGGAAATCATTGCGAGTGGCAAGGCGGATATGGTGGCCATGGCACGCGGGCTTTTGGCCGATCCGGAGCTGCCGAACAAGGTGATGGCGAACCGCGGGGCCGATGTGGTGAAGTGCGTTCGCTGTTTCGTGTGCATGGCCGAGCGGCCTATCACGCAGACGCGGCGTTGTGCGGTCAATCCGTTGATCGGGCGTGAGTTCGAGGGGCTTGAGATCGTACCCGCGGGAAGCCGCAAGCGCGTGCTGGTAGTTGGCGGCGGCATCGCGGGTTTGAAAGCGGCGCACACAGCGGCCTTGCGCGGGCATGACGTGACGCTGTGCGAGGCGAGCGGTGCGCTTGGCGGCATCTTGAACACTGAGGCGGCGCTCCCGTTCAAATATGATATGTACGAGCTGGCGCGCACGTATGCGCGGCTTATAGAGCATGCTGGCGTGCATATTATCTTGAATCAGCCCGTTGATGCGGCGTTTTGCGAGACGTTCAAGCCCGATGCGCTCATAGTGGCAGTAGGCTCTGAGGAACTTGAACTGCCGATGCCGGCGGATGCGGACGCCTGGGTTATCGGCATTGACGAGCTGTATCTGGAGAACGCCGACCCGGGTGATGAGGTGGTCATCATCGGCGGTGGTCTGACCGGCTGCGAATGTGCGCTGCTGATGGCGCAGCAGGGCCGCACGGTGCACGTGGTGGAGATGGGACCCGAATTGGCGCCTGATGCGAACATTCGCAACAGACCCATTTTGCTGGCCGAGCTTGAGAATACCGACATTGAGGTGCTGACCGGTGCTCGCGCTGAAGCTATTCAGGCCGATGGTGTGATGGTGGCGCTCTCTGATGGGACGACGCGGGTGGTGCCTGGCACGTCGGTCATCAGCGCGATCGGCCGACGTAGCCGCAGCGCTGTGGTGGAGGGATTGCGCGATGGTGCGCCCTTCGTGCGCGTGGTCGGTGATGCGCTGCGTCCGGCCAATATCTGCCTTGCCATCTATGAGGCCTATCACGCTGCCCTGGATATCTGAGCCACGCTTCAGCGCCTCTTCGATATGCCTATCGAGCACTGCTGTCAAACCTGACCAACTATATGGTCCAAGTTTTAGTCCGTACTCCCGAATGACCTGACCCTATTGACGCTGTTGGCATACGGGAACGAGGCATTCCCGTATGCGGTCGCATTTTTTCTCGAAGCTCATTTTGCGGTATGAGATGTCTGGGAACAGCTTGATGAACTTCTCATTGTCCAACTTGAGCTCGCATGAATTCCAAAGCGTGATGTACTCCTCGTACATGTTGTTGAAGAGCTTGCTGCCGTCATGGGTGACCATGGTGAAGAAATCGCGCGCAGTTGCTTCGGTCTTGCCGTCAAGGTGAGAACCGCGCTTTTCTCCATAGTATGAGAATGCGCTGGTGATTATAGTGTCGTCGATGCGATAGATGTCGCTGAAGAAGGGCTTGTCGCTAAAGCGGAATTCACATCGGTCGATAACGTCGGAGCATCGGTTATCCGCATCGCATATAAGCGTCATGCGGAAGAGCTTGATGTAGTTGTTGATGGTGCTTTCTGCATCATCGTAAATGAGCCTGTAGGCCTCCGACCAAGGTGGTGACGAGAGGACGCGCATGTGCATGCCCTTGGATATGGCGCGTTGCAGGTATGCGGCGATGCTCGAGTTGAGGATATGGCGGCAGCCAGAGAGCCAGATCGTATCATGAGCGTTGTGGATGTGCTCTATGAGTAGCAATTGCTTGTCGAAGTTGAGTCCGTCGATGCCGAACTTCCTCATGTCCGTCAAGTACTTCTCGTTGCGTGCCAGTTTGTATTGTGAGACGGCATCGATGATGAGGCACACTGCTGATACGAGAAGAGATGTCGTGAAGGCGAGCATCAGTTCGCCAGCCTCTTCGCCGAGGCCGTTGCACAGGTAAGCGATGGCTGAGAATACCGTAAGGGCTATCAGTATGCCCGCAATAGCGAAGGCGCTGAGCGTGTGGGTGCTTATCAGCCGTTGGAGCAACCCGGCCTGCTGCTCGGAGAACTCCTTGCGGTAGTAAACAGTGTCGATGCCATCGCCGCGGTCGTCCTTGATGCGCTTGACTAGCTCGAATCCGAGTTGTTCCAAAATGTGAATATGCGCACCATTTGCATGTTCGCTGGTTTCGCTGTCCCAGGTTCGCGTGGCGATCGGATTCAGGATGCCTCCCTCGTCAACCACGAAGGCGAACAACTCGTTGTAAAGGTCGTAGGTTAGACGCAACCCGCGGTAGTCCTCGTCGATGAGCACGGTTGTCACATAGTGGCATGGGTGTCTCCGTCCACCAAGCGCGGCGCACTCATAATCCTGCTTGAAGGCAAGGAATCCCGCCACACGCTCGACGTCAGAATCGGAGTCGATAGCGAGGATGAAGCCCTGCCCTTTGATCGAATCGAGATAGGCATCCACGGTTCCCTCGGATCGTGTACCGGAATTCGGGCCCAAGGCTGCTTGAGTCGAGCTGCTTCGCTGCGAAAGAGGGGGAATGAAGGCGTTATCATACTTTGCGAGAAGAGCTCGGATCTGCTCGATGGTTCCAGGATCGGATAGTCCGTTGCGATACTTGAAATGCATGGTTGCTGTTCCTTTTGTCGAGCACAAGGCTGTCGTTGGGGCACATTTGACTTTTCGATAAGGCTTAGGTGCCGAGTCGATGTTTTCTATAGCGTTTCGTAATGAGTCCGCATGCTGAGCACTTTGACAGTACCCTCAAAGGTGCAATCGTCAACGATGATCGCTTCTTCAACCACCTCGTAGACGAAGCGATGCTGTCGATTGATGCGCCTGGAGTACATACCCGATAGGTTCCCTACGAGCGGCTCGAATGCAGGCGGGTGGGCAAAGGGATCTTCGCCTACTCTCTCAACCAGCTTCTTCGCCTTCTCGGCAAGCCCAGTGGCACGAAGCTTCTTGGCATCCTTGGCTGCCTCTTTGCTGAACACAACGCGATACATGGCCTACCAATCAAGCTGGTCGGCTGTAACGCACCTGTCGATACCCTCTTCCTTGGCGACAAGGAGCTTCTCGGTCATGTTGGGGACGCCCATGATGTAAAGGGTCTCTTCAATGGCTGCCCAATCGTCTTCGCCAACTAGCACGGCGCCTTTGCCCCTCGAATTGGTAATTGCGACGGGCTTGCAGTCCTCGTTTACGCGCGTAATGAGATTGTAGATGTCCTTACGTGCTGCAGTAGCAGTTATGCTCGTCATAAGAACTCCTTAGAATGCTCGCTTCAAGTGTAGCGTGCGTAATGACGTACGTCAATGGTTAGGAAGAATCAGATAAGCCGAGTAGCCTGCACTATTGGATGATGGTCTTTGCCCAGTCGATCATAATTCATGATTGACTTTAATGTTAAGTAATGCATGGTGCGAAAAAGTCCTATGCAGACGATATGATTGTTATACCCGAGAAACTCAACGTGTCAGGGTGTCAAATACCCTTGGCATAACCTCCGATACCTCGCGCATTGAAGGGGGATGCACTATGCCACACCTATACGCAATGAGCGACATGCACGGTGAGATGGAGGCATTCGAGCACTCCATGGCGGTTGTCGACTTGAGCGACCCCGAAAGCAAGCTTATCTTTTGCGGCGATTATATGCCGCCACCCGATGGCGACTTCACGATGATCCGCGAGATCATGCGCCTGCAGGACGAGCATCCAGGCCAGGTCGTCGCGCTCATGGGGAACCACGAGTATCGCTTCGTCGAGGAACATCGTTTCATCAACTACGAGGACGACCCCGCATTCCAATGGATGAAGAAGCTGCCGTTCTACTACGAGACGCCCACGCAGATCTTCGTGCATGCGGGCATTGACGAAGAGGCCGGTGACCTTTGGAAATGGGGCACCTCCGAAGAGGACATGTGCGAGATGTTCCCGTGGAATGAGGGCAAGTTCTTGAAGGATGTCATCGCGGGGCATACGGGAACGTATAACATGGCCCAAGACGAGTCATTCCATGATGTCTACTGGGACGGCGCGAGCCATTATTACCTGGATGACACAACGCACAAGTCGGGTCAGATTCCCGTGCTAAAGTACGACACCAAGCACCAGCGCTACACGGCGTTCTCCTTCGACAGCGACGGCAACGCCGAAGAATACGAACCTGAGCCGCCGCGTCGCTAGCGTAGGAAGTGGCGAAGCGTTAAGGAACCCAGGGAGCAACCCCTGCATCCCCGTAGCATGGTGGCGATTCCAAATGCTGATCATGGCATGCAAGCGCTTCGCCACCGCATCTTCAACACGTAAGGAGCCACGATGGCAACAAGGAACGCGGGCAAGAAGGGTGCGCAGGCGAAGAAAGCCGCCGACGCAAGAGCAAGGAAGCCCTCCAAGCCGCAGCCCGCCATAAGGCCGCTCTCTCATCCGGCCTCGCGTCTCGGTTTCCATGGCCTTGTTGTAGTATCTATCTTGATGTGAGATCCGGAGCAACAAGGAGAGGCTAGGCGCACATGAGCACGCTCAAGGGGTTGCTGTTCGACGCGGACGGAACGCTCATCGATACGCAGGACATCATACTGACCTCTATGAGGCGCACGGTGTGCGACCTCTACGGCTACGACTGTACCGATGCGCAGCTCATGCAGGGGGTCGGCACGCCGCTGCTCGACCAGATGGCCGTCTTCGCGAGCGGCGATATGGCGAAGGCTGAGGCTATGGTGGCGGATTATCGCGAGCATAATGACAGCATCCACGATGCCGGTATCAAGTCGTTCTTAGGCGTAAGCGAGGCGCTCGCGCAGCTGCGGGCGGCTGGGTACCGGATGGGGGTCGTCACGTCCAAGCGCCACATGATGGCGGAGCGCGGGCTCGAACTGACGGGCATCCTCGAGTTCTTCGAGTTCATCATTGGATCAGACGATTGGCCCGAGCACAAGCCTGACCCTGGACCCATCGTGCATGGGTGCGAGCTTCTAGGCATCCCGGCGAAAGAATGCGCCTATATCGGCGACAGCCCCTACGATATCCAGGCGGGAAACGCGGCGGGATGCGCGACGTATGCGGCGCTCTGGGGCATGTTCCCGGCTGATGCGCTCAAAGCCGAGCATCCCGATTTCTGTTGCAAATCCATGGCGGAACTCGCCACCATGCTTCACTGCGGAAAGGGAGACGATTGCGCCGAATAGTGGCGAATCGCTCGCCGATCGAGCGTGTTGCTCGCGCTAGAACTGAATGAGCGCGGTAATGAAGGTGTCTTGCGCTGCCGAAGCTAGCCGATCAGGCCGACGTTCATAATGAGGGAGACGATCCCGAACCATACGGGCGGTACGAAGATGGCTGGGAGCAGGTTCATAACGGGGATTTCCTTCACTTTCAGGATGCCTAAACCCGATGCTAGCACCAAGAAACCGCCCACGATGGTGATCTCGGCCATAAGGTCGGCGGTGAGCAGGGGGGCCAGCTGATTGGCCAGCAGATATATGGCACCCTGCCAACAGAACAGCACGGCGGCTGCCAGCGCTATGCCAATACCGAACGAACTGGCAAGCACCATGGAAGTGACTAGGTCGAGCATGGCATTCGTGAACAGATAGGTCTCGTCGCCATAGAGCGCGCTGTTCACGGGACCTAAGATGGAAAGCGCTCCGAAGCAGAACAGCATGATGGCCGTGGAGAGGCCTTGTGCCAGCCCGGCAGGATCGCCCGCCTCCTGCTTCGCGCGCTTGGAGACGAACCGATCGAAGCGTCCAGCGAGGTCCAACCCGGTGCCTATGACACCGCCGATGGCGAGGCTTGCGATGAAGAGCACCGGATAGATGCTGTCGGCCATGCCGGTGACCACGGCGTTGATGCCAATTCCTACCGCAGCAAGCCCCATAGCGGCGAACAGCACTTCCTGGTAGCGCTCGCCTAGGCCGCGCTTCACGATGCTTCCGACAGTGCTGCCAACTATGATGGCTATGGTATTGGCGATGGTGCCTATCAAGGCGGCTCCTTATAGTCTGAGCGGATGCGATCGGTGCATTCGCATGATCGTGCTTTGCGTATGGTACTGCAAGCGGGGCGCTTCGGGTTTCTGCCGATCGGTAGAGCATGGCTCCAATATCGGGAGGGAGCGGCAGGAGCGAATAGGCTGTGCGGGGTTATGTTAAAGCGCGGTTCCTGTTTTGGGTACGAAAAGGCCATCCATATTGACGCCCTCATGGGCAAGCAGGCGCACCTTCTTATCGATGCCGCCCGCATAGCCGGTCAGGCTACCGCGTGCACCAACAACGCGATGGCAGGGGATGATGATGGAGATGGGGTTGTGGCCCACCGCGCCACCCACCGCTTGTGCGGCAACCTTGGCAACACCATCTTCACGTGCCAGCTCGGCTGCAATGTCGCCGTAGGTTCGGGTCTGCCCATAGGGGATCTGCATGAGCTTTTCCCAAACACGCTGGCGGAAAGCGCTTCCCTGAGGCGCAAGGGACACCTCTGCGATGGCGGGCCGCCCGCCCGCGAAGTAGCGGTCGAGCCACGCGCACGCTTTCGCGAATACCGGCAAGGTTGCATCGGGTATCATGGCGTCGTTCACGGTGCCAGCGAAGTATTTCTGCCCGGGCAACCAGAGCCCCACGATGTTCGCTCCGTCGCTTGCAAGCGTGATGGTGCCGAACGCTTCAGTTGGATAGGTGGTGCTGTATGTGGTCATGGCAACCTCCTTGTACGGTGCGCGCTGCCCGTGCGCACGAGTATAGCAAACAAGTGTTCCTCTTTGCGCTGATGAGGCTTTCAGTTGGAAGAGTATCCTATACAGTTCACCTACGATACCATCTGCGCCGTCGCGTTTCGCTACGGTATTTGCGATGCTCAAGGCAAGAGGATCGTGGAAAGGGCGCTGGCGGTTCAAGGCTTGGGCCGACTTGGCGGGAAGGAGGGTGCGCATGGATAGTGTCGCTCTTGGTATCTGCATCGCGTTGATAGTGCCGTTCGCGGGCAACACGTTGGGCGCTGCTCTCGTGTTCCTGCTGCGCCACGGCATGGGCGAGCGTTTTCGCAAAGCGTTGCTTGGGTTTGCGGCAGGCGTCATGATCGCTGCCAGCGTTTGGAGCCTTATCATGCCTTCGCTGGAGGCGGCGGAGGGCACAGGGCTTCCCGTGTGGCTGCCCGCTGCTGCGGGTTTTCTTGCAGGTATCGTGCTGTTGTTGATCATCGACCACTTCACGCCGCACCTGCACATAGGCGCCGACGAGCCGGAGGGCATGGATGCAGGTTTGAAGAAGCCCACCATGATGCTGCTTGCGCTTGCGATCCACAATCTGCCCGAGGGCATGGCGGTCGGGGTGGTGCTGGCGGCGTTCCTTGCCGGAGATGCTAGCATCACCTTAGCTGCGGTCGCGGCGCTTTCTGTGGGCATTGCTATTCAGAACATTCCCGAAGGCGCCATCGTGTCGTTGCCGCTTACGTCAAACGGATATTCCAAAGCGAAGGCGTTCGCACTTGGCACAGCATGCGGTGCGGTTGAGCCGCTTGGCGCTCTGCTGATGGTGGGCGTGACCGGTCTTGCTACGCCACTGTTGCCGTTCGTGCTGGCTTTTGCCGCGGGCGCCATGATGTATGTGGTCACCGAAGAGCTTATCCCGCAGACACAAGAAGGACGCCATACCAACATTGGCACCATCGGCGTAGCGGTGGGATTCGTGCTCATGATGATCTTGGATGTGGCGCTGGGATAGGCTGTGCAGCTGCCTGTGCTGCCTACGCCGCCCGTCCAGATAACCGGGCGCTCTGGCATGTGAGGGCGCCCTTTTGGCATATATATTGCTCGGTTTTCCTAGGACGACCGCTATAATCTTCGCTGCGCTAGCGCCGCCAGTGGCCTGGTGCATTGCATGAAAGAGAGGCATCCCATGGCTGTGACCGTAGCTACGTTCCAAGAGATGAAAAGAGCTGGCGAGCGCATCTCGATGCTCACTGCGTACGATTACACTACCGCGCGGTTGGTGGATGCGGCAGGTGTGGACTCCATCTTGGTGGGCGATTCTCTGGGCAATGTGATGCTGGGGCTGGGCGATACCATCCCGGTCACCATGGAGGACATGATTCGCCATACGGCTGCGGTGACGCGTGGCGTGACGAATGCGCTCGTCATCGCGGATATGCCCTTCATGTCGTATCAGGTGTCTGTCTGCGAGGCGGTGGCGAATGCCGGGCGCCTCATCAAAGAAGGACGCGCGCATGCGGTAAAGCTGGAAGGCGGCGTGGCCATGGCCGACCGCATCGCAGCCATCACGGCAGCGCAGATTCCCGTGTGCGCCCATATTGGTCTCACGCCGCAAGGGATAAACGCCTTCGGTGGTTTCAAGGTGCAGGGCAAAACGGTAGAGGCTGCTCGGCAGTTTTTGGCTGACGCGCAGGCCATCCAAGAGGCAGGCGCGTTCGCGGTGGTGCTTGAGGCGGTGCCGGCCGAGCTGGCAACGCTTGTGAGCGGCCGTTTGGAGATTCCTACCATTGGCATTGGGGCAGGTGCGGGCTGCGATGGGCAGGTGCTCGTCAATCAGGATATGCTCGGCATGTTCGATGGCTTCATGCCCAAGTTCGTTCGTCGATTCGCAGAGGCGGGTGCGCTCATGCGTGAAGCGTACGCTGACTTCGACCGCTGCGTGAAGGACGGCACTTTCCCAGGCCCTGAGCACTGCTATGGTATGCCCGAGGGCGTGCTCGAGCAGATTGAGGGGTAGGGGCAATGGAGATCGTACGATCGGTGGCAGAGGCGCAACAGCTCGCGCGCACGTGGCGTGAAGCGGGGCTTTCCGTAGGGCTTGTTCCCACTATGGGGTACCTGCACGAAGGGCATGAGAGCCTCATCGACGCCGCGCGCGCAGCTTGCGATAGGGTGCTGGTTTCGGTGTTCGTGAATCCTATCCAGTTCGGGCCGACCGAAGACTTGGGGAGCTATCCGCGCGACCTTGAGCGCGATGCGACCATCTGCGCGGCGCATGGGGCCGATGCGGTGTTCCATCCGACAGGAGACGATATGTATCCGGCGGGTTTTAGCACGTATGTGAGCGTGGAAGGTCTGACCGAAACGCTCTGCGGCGCTTCGCGTCCGGGACATTTTCGTGGTGTGTGCACGGTAGTTACCAAGCTGTTTAACATCGTGCGGCCGCACCGGGCGTTCTTCGGGCAGAAGGACGCTCAGCAACTGGCGGTCATCAAGCGCATGGTGGCTGACCTGAACATGGACGTGCAGGTGGTCGGTTGCCCGATCGTGCGCGAGCCGGACGGTTTGGCGAAAAGCTCGCGCAATACCTACCTCAGCGCGCAGGAGCGCCAAGCGGCCCTCGTGCTTTCGCGTGCCATCCGCGCTGCTGAGCAGACGGTGCGCGCAGGCGAGCGCGATGCGGCGCGCGTTCGTGCGATCCTGGAAGAAGAGATTGCCTCAGAACCTCTTGCGTACCTTGATTACGCGCAGGTGGTTGACGGGCTCACCATGGAGCCGGTGGATACGATCGGGCAGACGGCCCTGGTGGCTCTGGCGGTGCGCATCGGCGAGACGCGTCTGATCGATAATTTCATATTTGAAGAGGGGCAGTCATGCTCATAGAGGTATTGCAGGGAAAGATTCATCGTGCCACGGTCAAGCAAGCCGAGCTGCACTACGTGGGCTCTATCACCTGCGATCCGCTGCTGTGCGAGGCGGCTGGCATCGTGGAATACCAGAAGGTATGCGTGGCCGATGTGGATAACGGCAACCGTTTCGAGACCTATGTCATCTTCGGGGATGCGGGAAGCGGCATGATCTGCGTGAATGGCGCCGCGGCGCATTGCGTGGAAGTGGGGCATAAGGTGATCATCATGGCGTATGCGGCCTTAGACCCTGCCGAGGCAGCTTCACAGGAGCATGCTCCCCGTGTGGTGTTTGTGGATGACCATAACGCCATCGTGCGCTGTACGCGCTATGAGGCCCACGGGCGCTTGGAAGACATGCTTGACGCAGATTGAGCATCAGGCACGGTGGCCGCCGCTGTGAGGGGCAACCGTTGCGGTTTTGTGCGGTAGGGCAGATGAGGCATCCTTCTTGCTGCGGTGGGTGCGCATGATGCGCGCGAAGAAAAGAGAGACCACGAACGCTGCGGCAACGATCGCAATATCGATGACCAGCGTGTGCGAGAACCCGGCCGCATAGGCTTGCGCCTTGCTCATACCCGTTGCCATCAAGCGGTCCACATCGGCTGACATGATGCCCACGAACAAAGCCGATCCAATAGAACCGGCTATCTGCACAAGCGTCGAGTGGATGGATGAGCCGTGTGCGTACAGCTCTTTCGGCAGCGCACCCAGATCAACCGCCTTGAGCGTGGGGAATACCAGACCCACACCGGCATACGACAGCGCTACGCACACCATCATGGCGATCACCAGCATGAGCGATGAGGTAACAGCCATCAGGGCGAACCCGCTGAGCAGCATCAAGAAGCCAACGGGCACGAGAGGCCAAATGCCGCGCGCGTCCTCGATGCGCCCGCCTACGAAGCAGGCCGCCGCATAGCAGAGGATGGGCACAGCGAGGAAGCACCCCGCCACGAACGCCGTGTATCCTGCGGTGCCCTCCAAGTACAGCGGCACGAGCAGGCTCATGTAGATGGAACCCATGTAGCCGAGCATCATGAGCGATTCGCCAACCACGAACTGGCGATGCTTGAACGGAGTCAGGTTCAACAGCGGGTCAGGGATGCGAAATTGCCGCCACGCGAACAGGGCCAGCACCACGGCTCCTGCTGCCATGATGCCAAGCGAGGGCAGGGGGTCGCGCGATACCTCGTTGAGCCCGAAGATGACAGCGCCAAGCCCCACGAAGCTGAGCGCGACGCTGATAAGGTCGATCCGGCGATTCTCGCGTTCATAGATATCGTGCAAGAACCGCGCGCCCAGTATGATCAGCGCCACGGACATGACCACCGGGATGATGAAGAGCGCGCGCAGTCCGGCATAGGTGAGCAAAAGCCCTGCGAGCATGGGAGCGAACGCCAAGCCCACGCCGATGACCCCACTGTTTATGGCGAGCAGCGTGCCGCCTTTGCCCTGTGGCGCCATCGTCAGAATAACGCTGGTGACCACGGGGAAGAACAGCCCTACCGTGAGCGCTTGTACGAGCCGCGCTGCCAGCATCATGGGGAAATTGAGGGCGAACAGACCGACGAGCGAGCCTGCGAGCGACGCGGCGTAGCCGAAGATCATCACCTTGCGGATGCCGTAGCGCTTCAAAAGCGATGCTGCCATGGTGATGGTCGTGGCGGCCACGATGGTGAAGCCGAGCACCATCCAGTTCGCCACCGACAGGCTCACTTGAAAATCGGTGGCAACCTGGTCGAGCGCTATGTTCATGAGCGACTGGTTGAACGATGCGAGCAGATTGCTGCCGAGCATCAGGGCCATCATCGCCCACATGGCTTTGCCTTGAGGTATGGCCGCTCGGTTCACGCCGTTTTCCATCATGTCTCCTTGCTGCTCGTGCCGGTTTGGCCCTTGGTGCACTGCTTTCACCATATCCGCTGAACCGGGGTGCTCAGCGACGTGCAGCGCGGTTGTTTTCCGCACGAAACCGAACCGATACGGCAGCAGGTTCTAGAATGGCTATGATTACGTTTCAGGGTTGCTGGGCGGCGGCTTGAAAGCGATGTGCTCTTTTTGCTGAGAGGCCCGCACAGCGCCGCTATGCGATACAATGCGCTCAAAATAGAGAAAGGGCGTTCCATGTTAGAGTTGAAAGACCTTGTGTTTGAAGTGCCCGCGCCCGATGGCGGCGCACCGAAGCGCATCATTGACGAGCTGTCGCTTTCCATTCCTGACGACCGCCTCACGGTCATCACGGGCCCGAATGGTGGCGGCAAATCAACGCTGGCAAAGTTGATCATGGGCATCGAGAAGCCCACGAGCGGGCAGATACTCTTCGACGGCACCGACATCACGCAGACCGGCATCACCGAGCGGGCGCGGCTCGGGATAGGGTATGCATTCCAGCAGCCAGCCCGCTTCAAGGGCATGACGGTGAAGAAGCTGCTCGACCTTGCCGCAGGGCGCAAACTGCCCATGTTGGCCTGCAATGAGTACCTGCGCAAAGTGGGGCTCTGCTCGGCCAGCTATCTCACGCGCGAAGTGGATAAGTCGCTTTCGGGCGGCGAGGTGAAGCGCATAGAGATCGCCACCATTCTGGCGCGCGATCCAAAGCTTGCCATTTATGATGAACCCGAAGCGGGCATCGATCTGTGGAGCTTCGATCGTCTGACCGAGACGTTCCGCGACATTCATGAAGCGCGCGATGGGCGCTCCATCGTCATCATCTCGCACCAAGAGCGCATCATCCAACTTGCTGACGAGATCGTGCTGCTGCGCGAAGGACGGGTGGCCGATGCTGGCACGCCCGCCGAGATGATGCCGCGTTTGGCGCTGTCCACGCGCGGGTCGGATGGTTGTCCTTTGACAGAGCCTACCGAGCTGCATCTTACCGAGATTCCCACCACGTGCTAGGAGACGATACCTATGGCAGAAGAATTGACCCAGGCTGAGTTAGACCTGTTATCCCAGATAGCTGGCTTGCATGGCATGCCAGAAGGTGCGTTCAACATCCGCCGCGACGGCGAGCTGGTAGAGCGCCATTCGTCGGCGAACATCGAGATCGCCACGAAGACCGGCGAGCCGGGCATCGATATCAGGATCGCGCCCGGCACCAAGAACGAGACGGTGTTCATCCCCGTTATCGTCACGCAGGCGGGGCTCAAGGACGTGGTGTACAACACGTTCTATATCGGCGAGGACTGCGATGTGCGCATCATCGCGGGATGCGGCATTCACAACGATGGGCATGCGGCTGCCCAGCATGACGGCATTCACACGTTCTACTGTGGGGCGAACAGTCGCGTGGTCTATGTGGAAAAACACTACGGCGAGGGCAGCGGCGAGGGCGATCGCATTCTGAACCCTACGACCAATGTGCATATGGATGAAGGCGCGGTTTGCGAGATGGAGCTCACGCAGATCGGCGGCGTCACCTCCACCATTCGCGACACGAACGCAACGCTTGGGCCCGATGCGCGCTTGGTGTTGACGGAAAAGCTGCTGACGCACGGGCATCAGACGGCTGAATCGAACATGAAAGTGGAACTGACCGGAGATGGTTCATCGGTGCAGGTGATATCGCGCTCGGTGGCCCAAGATGATTCCGTTCAGGTATTCAATCCGCTCGTGATCGGGCAGGCGGCATGCCGTGGGCATGTGCAGTGCGATGCCATCATCATGGGCAACGCTAAGGTGAAGGCCATTCCCGGTATTGAGGCTGCCAGCGAAGATGCGGTGCTGGTGCATGAGGCGGCCATCGGCAAGATCGCGGGCGACCAGATCGTGAAGCTGGAAACGCTGGGGTTGACCGAGGAGGAAGCCGAGCAGGAGATCCTGAACGACTTCTTGAATTGATCGGAGCGAGTGAAGCGCTCGCGCGTGCAGCGCATCTGCGATCGGTAGACAGGTTCAGCAAAGGTTCAGTGTGGGCAACGGATCGGTTCCGGTCGGTGCGCTCGCGCCGGTGAGCGCCTACCATGGAACCGATGACGATCGGAGGTGCTCGTGGATAAGGCGCAAGGGAAGGCACTGCGCGAAAAGCTGCCGCGCAGCCAGCAAGGCGCATGGGCGGTGAAGCCCGGGCGTGAAGAGGTGCTCAGCATTCTGAGCGACCAGGAGCAAGGGCGGCTTTCGGAGTTGCTCCCGTTGCGTCATGCTCGCATGGCGGCGTCGCCGTTCGCCTTTTACCGCGGTAGCGCTGCTCTCATGGCGGCAGACCTTGCCACGTTGCCCACCACCGGCATATCGGTACAGCTCTGCGGGGATGCGCATATCGCCAACTTCGGCGGCTTCCGTTCGCTTGAATCGCATCTGGTCTTCGATATCAACGATTTCGATGAGACGTTGCCGGGGCCCTGGGAGTGGGACGTGAAGCGCATGGCGACCAGCGTGGAGATATGCGGGCGTCAGCGCGGGTTCGGACACCGGTGGCGTCGCCGTGCGGTGAAGGGCGCTGTGAAGAGCTACCGTGAGGCGATGCGAGAGTTCGCTCAGCGAAGCGCGCTGGCGGTATGGCGGCGCTATATCGACTTGAACGATACCCTGCGGCAGGTGCGCAAGACCGTGCGCGGTTCCGATCGCAAGGCCATCGCCCGGCAGTTGGAGGCAGCGTATGGCAAGAATAACGCCACCGCTTTCGAGCGGCTTGTTCGTGTGAGCGATGGCGTACCGAAGATGGTGTACGATCCGCCGTCCATCGTGCCTTTGGAGCAGTTCTTCTCAGGCGATGGCGCAAAGCGCTTGCGGGATGCCATGGAGGCGCTCTTGGTGAGCTACCGCGCGAGCCTTCCTCCTGAGTATCTGCATCTGTTCGACCAATACCGATTCTTGGATGGTGCTATGAAGGTGGTTGGTGTTGGTAGCGTGGGAATGCGGGCTTGGGTTGCCGCGCTGACCGACAAGCAGACGGGGCATCCGCTGGTGCTTCAGATGAAGCAAGCGCGCGCCTCGGTGCTCGAGCCGTTCTGCGGGGCGAGCGCTTTTCCGAACAGCGGCCAGCGCGTGATCTGCGGGCAGCGGCTCATGCAGTCAACACCGGACCGCTTCCTCGGTTGGGCGCGCCTTACGGCAGATGATGGTACGGTGCGCGATTACTATGTGCGCCAGCTTTGGAATTGGAAGATGAGCATCGACTACGCGAAGGCGAGCGCATCACAGATCGAGATGGTGGCGCAGCTGTGCGGATGGACGTTGGCTCGCGCTCATGCGCGTTCGGGCGATCGGGGTGCCATCGCGGCCTATATAGGTGCGGCTGACACCTTCGACAACGCCATCGCTGATTTTGCGCGCGCCTACGCACGGCAAAACGAAGAGGATTATCAGGTGTTCTTGAAGAGCCTCGATATCTCGTAGGATAAAAGTACATTTGTTCGCATCATGTGCTACCATCGGGGTATGGAAGAGCACGAGCGAACATATTGCTGCATCGATCTGAAGAGCTTCTACGCAAGCGTGGAATGCGTTGAGCGCGGGCTCGACCCGCTCAAGGCGCGCTTGGTGGTGGCTGATCCCGCGCGCGGGGAGAAAACCATCTGCTTGGCGGTATCGCCCGCTTTGAAGGCGCTGGGCATCCCCGGTCGTTGTCGTGTCTTTCAGATACCGAAGGGCATTCGCTATACCAAAGCAAAGCCCCGCATGAAGCTATACATGCAGTATTCTGCGCGCATTGTCGGGCTTTACTTGAACCATATCAGCGCGCAGGACTTGCATGTGTACTCTATCGACGAGTGCTTCATGGACCTGACCCCATATCTCACGCTCTACCACATGTCAGCGAAAGAGTTGGTGAGCATGCTGCGCGATGAGGTGCTGCGCGAAACGGGCATTACCGCCACCGCGGGCATCGGATCGAATCTGTTCTTGGCGAAGGTGGCTTTGGATATAACGGCCAAGCATGCCGAGGATGGTATCGGCATGCTCGATGCGCGAACCTTTCGCCAGCAGGTGTGGCCGCATCGTCCGATCACCGATATTTGGCAGATCGGCAGCCATATCGCTGAGCGGTTGCGCACCTACGGCATTGAGGATCTGCATGGTCTTGCGCATGCCAACGTTGACCTGTTGTATCGGGAGTTCGGTGCGAACGCGGAATACCTGATCGATCACGCGTGGGGTGTGGAGCCGTGCACTATCGCCGAGATACATGCCTATGAGCCGCAGGCAACTTCGGTGGGCAACGGGCAGGTGCTCCCGTGCGATTACACGTTCGACGAGGCGCGCATGATCCTGCGCGAGATGGTGGATGAAACGGTGCTCGATCTGGTGGAGAAGCGCGTCGTTGCCGGTCATGCCAGTTTGCATGTGGGATACGGGAAAGACGAGGGTGCTGCAACCCACGCGAACGCGAGCCGCACGCTTTCCGGCCATACTAATTCCTTCGATAAGCTGATGGCGTTCATGGATGAGCTCTTCTGCGAGATTACGGACCCCCATCGCCCCATCAGGCGCATGAATGTGGCATTCGGGCACCTTATGCCCGAGGGGTACGCTACAGCCGATCTGTTTGCCGATGCGGAAGCCGAGCACGATGAGCGGGCGCGGCAAGAGACGCTTTTGGCCATCAAGCGCAAGTTCGGCAAAGATGCGGTGATGCGGGGCACATCGCTCAAGGAGAAGGCGCGTGGGCGCGAGCGCGCGCATCAAGTTGGAGGGCATCATGCATGAGGGCAGTGCGCAGAGCTTCGGGAGCAGCCGAGAGGAATATGGCATGCCCGTGTTGGTATCGGCGTATCCCGAGCGCACTATCTTGGGAAAGCCGCATCCCGATCGGGCCAAGCAGTTCAAGCCGTTCGCGGCGTTGAAAGGCTACGAGGATCTGGTAGCGCAGCAGATACGAAAAGCCTCGGCGTCGCGCGATTTCACCGAGCCGGAGGATCCCTGTTGAGAGCGGGAGTCTGTATGGGAGCCGCCTGCGCGTTTCGAGCGTAACGGATATCATAGGTGCGGGCAGGGCATTCGATCGAAAGAGAGGAAGAGCGTGGCCAATCGCATCGTGTTCATGGTAGGCACCGTCGTCTTCGGCGCCTTCGCGGGTGCGTTCGTGTGGGCGTTCTTCTTCCTGATGGATGCGGGCATCAACCTTCTTTGGAACGCAGTGCCAGCGGCGTTAGCGCAGGCGGGACTGCCCGCGGTAGCGTATCCGATCGTATTCTGCACGCTTGGCGGGGTGGTCATCGGGCTGTTCGCCAAGCGCTTCGGCGCGTATCCGCAGGACATGAATACCGTCATGGCGCAGGTGAAAGAGCATGGTCGCTACGAATATGACCATGTGGGCGCCTCGTTTTTCGGTGCTCTCTTGCCGTTGTTGTTCGGCGGCTCCATTGGCCCTGAGGCAGGTTTGACCGGTGTGATAGCAGGATTGTGCACCTGGGTGGGAGACCGGCTGCGTTTCATGGGCGCTGAGATGCGCCAGCTGGCCGAAGCGGGTACGGCAGCGGTCGTCTCGGCGCTGTTCTCAACGCCGCTGTTCGGCATGGTGGTGCCGCTGGTGGGCGCGGCGGATGATTCGGAGGGCAGTCCCGTGAGCGACCTTGCTTTGCGGGTACCTCGTGCGCGCAAATGGGCGGTCTACGTGCTTGCCGTGGCGGGAGCGTTGGCGGCGATGGAGGCGCTCGGGCAGGTGTTCGGTGCGGCTGGTGGGTTGCCGCACTTCTCCGGTATCAATATCGGGTACGCTGAGCTTCTGTGGGGCATACCGCTTGCGCTTGCGGGTGCTGCGGTCGGGTGGTTGTACTTTCCCTTCGGCGCGTTCTTTCGCATGGTGGCGAAGCGGCTTGAGGGCAAGGTGGTGCTGGGGCCAACTATCGCTGGATTGGTACTCGGATGCATGGGGGTGGCGTTGCCATTCGTTCTGTTCGCCGGGGAAGCGCAAACCGATCAGCTGGCACAAAGCTGGACCACGTTCGCCGCACCTCTTCTGATCGCTACGGGATGCGCGAAGGTGTTCACGACGCAACTCTGTTTGAACCTGGGTTATCGCGGCGGCCATTTCTTTCCGCTCATCTTCGCTGGCATCTCGCTCGGCTATGGGCTGGCAGCGCTCACTGGCGTCGATGCGGTCTTCGCGCTCTGCGCTGTTGCGGGGGCGCTGATGGGTACCGTGATGCGCCAACCCATCCTAACGGCGTTGCTGCTGTTCTTGGTGTTTCCGGTGAAGGGAGGCCTCGTGCTGCTGGTGGCTGCTGTACTCGGGTCGGTGTTGCCCGTTCCGAAAGCGTGGTTGGGAAAATGAGGGACGCAGCGCTCCCGACGGTTCTGGTGGTGGAAGACGATGCGGCCATCAACGAAGTGGTCGTGCGTCGCTTGCAGCGCGAGGGCTTGTCGGTGACCGCTGCGTTCTCGGGCACCGAGGCGCGCCTTCTCCTTGATCAGCGCCCCGTCGATCTGGTTATCTGCGACTTGATGCTGCCCGGCATGATGGGCGAGGACGTGGTGCGCTCGCTCCGTGACGCCCAGTGCGACGTGTCGGTCATCGTCATCTCGGCGAAGGCATCAGCAGCGGATAAGGTTGCGCTGTTGGGGATGGGCGCCGACGATTACCTGGGAAAGCCGTTCGATTTGGACGAATTGGCGGCGCGGGTGCAGGTACAGCTGCGTCGGCGAGGCGCTACGGCGTTTGCAGCGGCGCATGATGCGATACGTGCTGGGCGCTGGGTGATAGACCGGGCAGCTCACACGCTTTCGGTCGATGGACGCGCGGTAGCGCTCACGCGTACCGAGTTCAACATGGCTGAGTTGCTGGCGTCGCATCCTGGCCGTGTTTTCACCAAACAGCAGCTCTTCGAGCATGCGCAGGGAGAACCCTATCAAGCGCAGAGCAGTACCGTGAACGCCCACATATCCAATTTGCGCGCGAAGCTCAAACCCACGGGCACGGCCGAGTACATCCAGACGGTCTGGGGCATCGGTTTCAAATTCGATGCTGCGGATTCCTTAAAGGTTTCTTAACGATTATCCGAGCCTTTCTGCACTGTTGGCGGCCATACTCAGAGGTATGGCATGGGTGTCGGTGCGGCCGACAAGATAAGGAAGGAAGAGGTGCGGGATGTACGTTCTTCAAACGTGCGGGCTTACCAAAGCGTATGGCGGCCGTTGCGTGGTGGATCGTTTCGATATGCACGTGCAGCAAGGCGATGTGTACGGCTTCGTGGGAAAGAACGGCGCGGGCAAATCAACTGTCATGAAGATGGTGATGGGCCTGGTGGCTCCCACGGCGGGTACGATAGCGTTGTTCGGTGAAGATGTGGCGGCGGACGGTGATGCGTGTCGACGCCGCATCGGTGCGCTCATAGAGGCTCCCGGTTTGCTGCCCGCCTCATCGGCATTCGATACCTTGATGGCGCGAGCGCTGGCGCTCGGGTTTCCGGATGCGCGCGATCGGTGCCAAGAGATCATGCGCTTGGTAGGGCTTTCCGCAGTAGGACGCAAGCGCACGAAACGGTTCTCCCAAGGCATGAAGCAGCGTTTGGGCATCGGGCTTGCGCTGCTCGGATCGCCCGATCTTCTGCTTTTGGACGAGCCGTTCAACGGCCTCGATCCAGAGGGTACGCGCGACATACGCAGCCTCATCATGCGCCTGAACGAGACCTTCGGCGTTACGGTCGTGGTGAGCTCTCATGTGCTCGACCAGCTCGATCGCATGGTAACGCGCTATGGCGTTATCTCGGGAGGTCGGATGGTGCGCGAGATGAGCGCGCAGGAGGTCAAGGAGGAATGCGGCCACAGCCTTCGCGTGCGCACCTCAGCGCCCGAATTGACGCTGGTGGCGCTTCAGGAGGCCTTCCCGCACATAGCGGCGCGCGTCGATCCCGATCGTTCCCTGTGCATCACCGGCACCTTTGACGCAGAGGCAATAGCGCAGGTGCTCCACGCGCAGGAACCTTCGGTGCTCGAGCTGTCCGAGATCGAGCGCGATATGGAGGAATATTTCGTAGCACTGATGGATAAGGAGGCGCCTTCATGCTGAACCTATTGAAATCCGATCTCTACCGATTGGTGCGCAGTCGCTTCTTCTGGGCGTTGGTCGCCATCACGATCATCGTGTGCTTTGCCGAAGCTGCCATGATCGCGTGGGTTGCGAGCCCTGAGTTCTCGCACGTGGTATCACAGGCTGCCTACGAGCAAGCAGACGGTCAGATGAGCCCCGCTGAGCGCGCCGAGATGGATGCTGAGATGCAAGAAGAGATGGACGCGGCGGCGCTGCTCGATGGTAAGGTGATGCTCAGCTTGACCCACACGTGGGCGCAGGCGTTTCTCTCTGGTGGGTTCTTGGGCCTGATCGGGGCACTGGTGATCACGCAATTCTTGCTCGCTGATTTCGAGGGCGGTTTCGTGAAGAACGTACCGATGGGTCGTGCGGGTCGTCGTGCCTACTACGGTGAGAAGCTCCTGTTCGCGGCTTTGTTGCAGGCGATATTCCTTGCCTTGTGCACCTTGACGACGACGATAGGGTTTGCCGTGTATGGGTTCACCTATCAAGTAGCCGACACGCCGACCCAGATAGCGCTCTGGTTAGCTTTGGGGTGGCTGTTCTCCAGCGTGTATGCGTTCATCGGTTGTTGCGTGGCCTGGTTGACGCGCAGCAATTGGGGAACGACCACGGTGGTGGTGCTGATCTGCTCAGGGCTTGTGGGCAGCATCGTGCTGATGCTCTGCGATTCGTTCGCGCCTGCAATGCCGTGGCTTGGGCAGGTGCACGCGTGGCTGCCCAGCGGTATGGGCGAGCTGTTGGGAAGCGGCGCTGCCACGCTGCTCGTTTCCGATCCAGCGCTGGTGCCTGCTTGGATGCTGCCAGCGTGGCATATACTGCTCGTTGAAGGGTTGTTCATCAGCGCGTGCATCGCGGTGGTGTTTGCCGTGTGTCGACGCAAGGATATAAGCTAGGGCCACGGTTTGCAAGCTGGCGGGAGCGAAGGTGGGAGGGTTGATGGTGCTGGGATGGATCGCTGCTGCTCTGTGCGTGGCATTGGCTGGTGCGGTGGTAGTGCTCCATCGGCGCGAGCTTGAGCGCATGGCGCGGTTTTTGACCGATCGCGATCCTGCTAGCAACGAGCGGCTGACCACGACGCTTCCCGGAGGGGGGTTCACGCGCATCGCGCAGGCGATCAACGCTTTGATGGATGCCTCTGCGCAGGAAAAGCGCGCTATGCTCTCGCAGCAGAAGGCGTTCCAGCGCGACCTCGCCAGCCTTTCGCACGATATCCGCACGCCGCTTGCAGGTGCGAAGGGATATGTGCAGCTTGCCCAAAGCGAAGAGGACGTTACACGTCAGCGCGCCGATCTGCGTATGGCCTCCGAGCGATTGGATGCCATGCAACACCTGCTCGATCAGCTCTTCTCGTACATGCGCACAACCGACCCCGATCGAACTCTGCGCACTGATTCGGTCGAGGTGGTCTCGCTCTTGGAAGGGGTCTTGGCGAGCGCGGTTCCTCAGTTCGAGGCGCGCGGATGGCAGTCGCATGTCAGCCTTGAGGACAGCCTCTGCGTGCCAGCTGACTCGGATGCGCTCACCCGCGTGTTCCAGAACATCGTTCAGAATCAACTTGCTCATGCAGCAGGCGCGCCTTCGATCATCCAAGAGGGGCATCGTCTCGTATTCGAGAACCCGGTCGGGGACGCTGCTGCTCTTGATGTTACGCGCATCTTCGAGCGTTTCTATCGCTTGGATACCGCGCGTGGCACCGCGGGTGCAGGGTTGGGCTTGGCGGTGGTGCGCGAGCTTTGCGATGCGATGGGCATTCAAGTGACCGCCCAAGCCGATCAGGGCGCGTTCCGCATGATCATGCGGTTTCCCGATGCTACTTTAGATGCGGGGCGCGGCGTTTCCCGTTGAGCGTGAGCGAGCGTCTCAGGTGAGGTTCACGCGATGCTTCAGCAGGAAGACGCAGAGCGCCCAACACCCGCATACGGCACCAAGTTGGATCAGTGCGCTCGCAGCGCTCATAGCGCCCATGATGAGGTCGGTAGAGACATAGGCCATCATGATGACGAGGAAGATGTCGATGGCGCCAACCACCATCCCGTAGACCCACCAGATGCCGATGAAAAGCCCAACGCCCGCCGCCACCTTATGCTGTCTTGCCAGAGCGGCTCCAAGCGCGAAGCTGAGATAAGCCACGAGCAGCGCGAAGAGCATCTGCAAGATGGTCTGAGCCCACCAGCGCATCAGTACCAAAACGGTAATGCTGTCTTCTCCGAGAGAGGCGAGCCCATTGGTGGATAATCCTAGGAGCCATGCAGGCAGGGAGGAATTCAAGCTCATATCGCCGGTGAAACCTTCTGCACCTGCGGATAGGGTTGCTACGCACCCGAGCACCACCAGTGCATCGATGACCATCCAAAGCAATCCTGCCAACACTTTGGCCGTTACCAGCTGGCCTGCGGTGACTGGCAAGGTGAGCGTGAGATACCCTTCGTCGCTGAACAGATTGCGGTAGAAGCGCACTACCACCACGACGAACGTGGTCACGCATGCGCAGAAGAGCAAGAACATGCTCAATGCCAAGAACAGCGCAGCAAGGCCGCTGAGCAGGGTGACGATCTGATCGCCCGCCGCCCCGAAGAGCTCGTCTAACCCTTCGAGGCTATAGCCAGCGAATCCGGCGAAGGTCGCAAGCACTCCAATGCCAACGACAACCAAATGCAGGGGCAGCAGGATCCGGCTGAGCGCCTTGAAGTCAGTGCGAAAGAGCTTCTCTAGCATCGGAACTCCTTCCGGAACAGGTCGTCAAGGCTGGCATATCCCGCTTCGGCAGCGAAGGATACCGGTGCGCATCGTTCAACGATGCCTCCGCGCAAAAAGACAAAATCATCGAGGACGTGCTCGACGTCGGCCACCAGGTGAGTGGATATGATGACGCTGGCATCGCGGTGGTAGTTGCTGATGATGGTGTCGAGGATGTAGTCGCGTGCCGCTGGATCAACGCCGCCGATCGGTTCGTCGAGCAGATACAACGAAGCGCGTCGTGCCATGACCAGTACTAGTTGCACTTTTTCTTTGGTGCCTTTGGAGAGGGCGGACATGGGTTGCGCGGTGCCCACGCCCAAGCGCGTCAGCATATCTAGAGCGGCTGCGCGGTCGAAATCGGCGTAGAAGTCAGCGAAATAATCGAGCGCCGCAGCCACTTTCATAGAAGGTGCCAAATATGTGCGCTCGGGGAGATACGACACGATGGCCTTGCTCTGTGGGCCAGGAGTAAGGCCGCAGATGCGGATCTGGCCGCAGGTTGGCTGCAGCAGGCCGCTGATGAGCTTCATGAGCGTGGTCTTGCCCGACCCATTAGGACCGAGCAGGCCTACAATGCGTCCGCGTGGCACTTGCATGCAAACATCGCGCAGCGCGGGGGCCGCCCCATACGACTTCGTCAGCCCGATGCACTCGAGCACTGGCAAGCTTTCATCCATGGTGTCCTCGTTTCGTTGACGTGCTTCCCTATTATCCCACGGATGCGCCTTGCGACCAAAGAACGCCCGACACATGGCCTATAATGGCACGCATCCCCAGTGCCGAGAAAGGCTTTCTCTGCGATGCCGAACGAGCGCAAGAATACCGTACGCAAGGAGTCGTCTGCCCGCCGAGCAGAGCGCGCCTCGCGTCGCGTTAAGCTCGCCGATGCTTCCGAGTTGAAGCGCCAGGCGTTCTATGCGCTTGAAGATGTGACGCGCGCGCATCTGCCAGCGCGCATCATCGGGTATGCGCTGTTCGTGTTGATCGTGCTCAACGCCATTGTGGTCTTCGTATCAGCGCAGCCAGGTCTTGACCCCATCACCTCGAACGTGATCGTCGCTTTCTACACGTTCTCTACGGTCTGCTTTTTCATCGAGTACCTCGTGCGCATCTGGATAGCCGATCTTGCGTTCGGTGACTGCACGCGAGCCCGCGCGCGTCTGCGCTACCTCATCTCCCCGCTGGGCATCATCGACCTCTTGTCGTTCGCACCCAATGTGGTCGCCTGGTTCGTTCCCATGACGCCCGCGCTGCGCACGCTGGTGAACGTGGTGCGCTTGGTGCGCCTCGTGAAGATATCGCGCTATATGCGCGGGCTGCGCACTATCGGACGTGTGCTGGAGAAGCGGCGACATGAGATCGTTGCATCGTTTTTGGTGATCGCGCTTCTCATCGTGGTATCGAGCGTCATCATGTACGAGATCGAGCACCCCGCTCAGCCCGATCGATTCAACAACTTGCTCTCGGGCATTTACTGGGCTGTTACTACGATCACGGCAACCGGGTATGGCGATCTGGTTCCCATCACGCCGCTCGGGCGCATCGTGGGCTCATTCATCATGTTTCTTTCGGTTGCGCTCGTAGCGATCCCAGGCGGCATCTTTTCGGCGGGCTTCGTCGCTGAGTTCCAAAATGCGAGCAACCGAAGGATCCAGCGCGAGCCGGAAGCGCGCGAGCGTTCCCACACGCGCTCCGACGACGGAAAAGGGAGCGAGCGCCATCGCGTAGATGAGCATGAGCGGATGGATCGGGCCATCCCGGAGGGTGAGAGCGAGTCGCGCTTGTAGATCGGTGCCGATGGGCGTCGCACAGATCACACCAAGGGCCTATTCTGCCGCATCATCGTCGTGCTCAAAGGAATCGCGATACGATGCGAACATATCCAGTAGTTCCATCTTGGTGTGGATGCCGAGCTTCTGATAGATATTGTAGATGTGGGTCTTCGTGGTGCCAGGTGCGATGTAGAGCTGTTCGGATATGTAAACGGCTGTCTTGCCTTGGAGGAGCAGCGGAAGCACCTCCATCTCGCGCTTCGAGAGCTTCCAATCCGTGCCGAACGAGCGCACGAGCTCGCTTTCTATCGCTGATGCTTCTTGGAGGATGGCGGTTTTCTTTTCGGAGAGGCCAGCGTGGTCGCTTGCCCGCTCTTTCTCGATGTCGATCCTCTCATAGGTAGCTGAGCGCACCGCGAACACTTCTTTTTCGGTGAATAGGAGAGTGGAGGCAACGATAACGGCGGGAGCGCCGATAGTCACGATCAAGGAAAGGGGTGGCAAGAGGGGAGCTGCTATGGGAGATGCGGTGCCGATGAGCCATCCTATGACCATACCGCAGGTGATCGCGATGCGGATGACCCCGAACACCTCCAGAGGCGAAAGGGAGTACAGCTTGACGTCGTTGCAGAGGTCGTTGAGGGCGAGCATCTCGAAGAGCAGATACCCGAGCATCACCAGCGCGCTCGCGCCGGTGAGGATGTGCGCGTCAGGGATGAGGAAGAGCACGATGCCTGCGACGAGCAGCAAAGGCGCGATCCGATAGCCCCGGTATACCGCCTGGATGTCTTTGGCTTTCCAGAAGAGGAGGGCGAGGATGACGCCGAGGAATAAGCAGCAGGGCGCCTCGATGGCGGGGCCTATGAGAAGCACCTCGATGCCGTTCGCGAACAACGTCGAGGTCATCATTCCGAAGATGAGCGCATACAGGGCGATAGCGCCGCACAACCGCCCGATGGAGGGGAAGAGCCTGAAGGGAAAGGCATCGCCGGTAAGGGGTGTCTTGTAGCTGCTGTCGGGCGCTGTGGCGTAGCGAGCAGCTGAGAGCTTGAATGAGATGCAGGAAAGGAGCGGCAGTAGCACGGCGCACGTGCGGGTCATCTGCTCCGGCATGAAGCTCACTACGATGGTGATGGCAGCCCCGAGCGCATAGGAAGCGGCCAAGAATACCGCGACTTCACCGACGCGGTCGTTGCCGAAGAAGCAGAGCCACAGCATGAACATGGATGCGTCGGCGGCACCCATACAGATGATCATGGGAATGGAGAGCCCCTCAGTGCCGGATATGAGCATAAGCGAAGCCACAGCTCCCGCGATGAGGGATATGAGGAAGAGAATCCGCTCCATGAGAGCAGGCGAGAGAGCGCGAGCAGTAACGACGATGACGATGACGAACACAAGGCGCACGAACAACTCGGTTGCCTCAAGGGGCAAGCCGATCACATATCTTTCGTCGGCGATAAGAGAAGGGCTCACACAGGTAAGGAAGAGCCACGCCCAATAAAAGCCGAAGCCGAGCATTCTTGCGGGGAAGAGACCACCTCGCTCCATGGTGCACCTCATTCTCGGGTAGTGCTTGAACCTCGTGTATATACAACTATCAACGCGGCATGATGCCTATAAACTAAAAGTCGTAAAAGCGATATCTACCCCATAGATTATATGAGCTCTCCGCAGCTCACCGTATGCTCTCAGCCTAGAGGGGAACGGCTGTGTCCGTGACATCCCGTCACGGATCTTGATTCGTTCCATGGAATGAGAGGGGAGCTTATGGAGGGGAAGACAAGGGGAGACACCGTCTTCAGGGGAATCTCCTGGTCCGCGTTCGCGTGCAGTGCTAATACGGCATGCGTGGATGTGAAGGATGGCAAGATCCTTCGCATCCGTCCGCTGCACTTCGATGATGTATCGAGCAGTGAGCAGCGTCGGCCGTGGAAGATAGAAGCGCGTGGCCGATCGTTCGAGCCCGGCGAGAAGACGATGCTTCCGCCGCTTTCGCTCAGCTACAAGAAGCGCATCTATTCGCCCAATCGCATCCTGCGTCCCATGAAGCGTGTTGATTGGGATCCGACTGGCGAGCGTAACACGCAGAATCGTGGTGCCTCGAAGTTCGAGTACATCTCCTGGGATGAGGCGACCGATATTATCGCCAAGGAGATCAAGCGCATTCATGACGAATACGGCCCGTATGCCATCCTCTGCCAAGCTGATGGGCATGGCGAGACGAAGGTGGTACATGCTCCGCATGGAGCGCAGGCCACCATGCTCGACTTGGTAGGCGGTTATACCCTGCAATCGCGCCAACCGGACAGCTGGGAAGGCTGGTATTGGGGCGGAAAGCATATCTGGGGCAACGAGCCGGTGGGTATGCAGGTCAACCAGCGCAACCTTTTCAAGGATATCGCCGAGCACGGTGATGCGGTCCTGTATTGGGGTTGCGATCTTGAGACAACGCCGTGGGGCTGGGGCGGCGAGCAGCCGAGTCGCATGGCGTATTTTTTGGAGGATTTGGGGTTGAGGTCGTTCTTCATCTCGCCCGATCTGAACTATACCGGTGCGGCGCATAAGGGCAAATGGATACCGGTGTTGCCAAATACGGACGCTGCACTGCAACTGGCTATCGCATATGTGTGGATCACTGAAGGCACCTATTATCGGGATTATCTTGAGACTCATACCATCGGGTTCGATTGGTTCGAGCGCTACGTGCTCGGAGGCGAGGATGGTGTACCGAAGACGCCGAAATGGGCTGAATCCAAGTGTGGTGTGCCGAGTTATACCATCAAGGCGTTCGCGCGGTACTGGGCGACGCACGCAGTATCCATCGCGCATGCCGATGGTGGCGGAATGATCCGGTCTCCGTTCTCTGCTGAGCCGGCGCGGCTCGAGGTGGTCTTGCTCGCCATGCAGGGCATCGGGCGTCCCGGAGTCGGTCAGCTCCATCTCATCGAGTTCGGCCAGTTCGGCTTTGCGGAGTGGAATCCCATGCCGCGCTCTGAGAAGTACTTCGAAGTGCCGGGCGCCTATCACGGATGGATGGAACTGTTGGATGGGCATCCGTCTTTCATCCCTAAGACCATGATCCCGCAGGCGCTCACGCTGCCCGAGGGCGAGAAGCTCCGCTGGCATGGTCATGGTGTGTGCACTGCCCCGCGCGGCGACCAGTTCATCCCGTTCGAGTGGCCGCTCGATGACGCGCCGTATATCCATATGATCATGTCCGACTCACCCAGCTGGACGACGTGTTGGAACTGTGGCAATGCTATGCAGGATGCTCTGCGCAACGAGCGCATCGAAACGATCATCATGCAGCATCCGTGGTTCGAGAATGATGCGGTGTTCGCCGATCTCATCCTGCCGGTCAACACCATGTTCGAAGAAAAGGATATCGCTGTTGATAACTGGACGGGCCAGTACAACATGATGTACATCCAAGACCACTGCATCGACCCCATCGGCGAGTCGAAGTCCGACTGGGAGTGCGCGATCGAGGTGGCCAAGAAGCTCGAGAGGTTCGGCGGCATATACGAGAATCTGGTCGAGCGCTACACGAAGGGCATGGATGTTGACGAATGGATCAAGGCGGGGTTCGAGAGCGCGAACGTCGATCCGTCGCTCATGACGTATGAGGAATTCGCTGAGAAGAAGCTGTGCCTTGCGCCGACCGCTGAAGGATGGGAAGACGACCCGGTCGCCCTCGCGGCCTGGTATGAGGATTTCGCTTCGCAGCCCATGCAAACTCCTACAGGAAAGATAGAGATCTATTCCACCGGGCTCGCGGATTTCTTCCCCGACGACAAGACCCGCCCGGTCGTGCCTCACTGGATCGAGGAATCCGACGACCTCAAAGAGCGCCTCTCATGCGCCCGCGCGCAGGAATATCCGTTCTTGATGGTAACGAACCACCCGCGTTGGAGAGTCCATTCAGAACACGACGATATCACATGGCTCCGGGAGATATCCACGTGCAAGGTCAAGGGGCCGGATGGCTATCTCTATGAGCCGGTGTGGCTGAATCCGGTGGACGCGGGAAAGCTCGGCATCAGCGATGGCGATGTGGTGAGCGTCTATAACGAACGCGGCAGCGTGCTCGGAGGCGCTATCGTCACCGAGCGGATCATGCCGGGCTCGGTCTATCAGGATCATGGAGCGCGCGTTGATGCCATCGTCCGTGGGAAGGGTGGCCTCGATCGAGGCGGTGCCAACAATCTCATCTGCCCCCTCGCCACCGCTTCGGAGAACACGCTCTCCGAAGCCACGAACGGCTTTCTGGTGAACGTGAGGAAGGTGGACGTGGAGGCTCTGGCGGCTCAGTACCCCGAGGAGTTCTCCCGTGAATACCAACCCGAAGACGGTCTGCGCGTATCTGCGTGGATCGCAGATGAGACGTGCAAGAGGAGCTGATGATGAAAGTATTCGTGTACGATCTTGAAAAGTGCAATGGCTGCCACAACTGCCAGATAGCTTGCAAAGATGAGCATGTCGACAACGAGTGGCTGCCCTATGCGATGCCGCAGCCTGACACGGGCCAGTTCTGGTGCAAAGTGGAAGAAGAGGTGTGCGGCAAGGTTCCCCATGTACGCGTGAACTACTTGCCCGTCCAATGCAACCATTGCGATGAGGCGCCGTGCATGAAGGGGCATCCTGCGGTGCACAAGCGCGCCGATGGCCTCGTGGTCATCGATCCCGAAGAGGCGAAGGGTCAGAAGGATATCGTAGCGTCGTGTCCGTATGGCCACATCTATTGGAACGAGGAGCTTCAGATCCCCCAGAAATGCACGGGGTGCGCGCATCTGCTTGATGACGGTTGGGACGCTCCCCGCTGCGTTGACGCATGCTGCACTGGGGCGCTCCGCTTCGGTGAGGAAGCTGATTTCGGCGATGAGTTGAAGGATGCTGAGGTGTTGGGCGCTGATTTCGGCACTGTGCCGCGCGTCTACTATCTGAACAAGCCGAAGCGCTTCGTGGCGGCTACCGTGGTCGATCTGGATGCCGATGAGGTGGTGGAGGGTGCGACTGGCTTGCTGCAGCGCATAAGCGATGACGCGGTGGTCATGACGGCTGAAACGGATGAGTTCGGCGATATCTGGTTCGAGGATGTTGCGCCTGATTCGTATCGTCTGTGGCTCAAAAAGGAAGGATACCTCGATCAGGCCGTTGATGCGGATGTCACAGAGGGGGACCACGCTATCCCCGAGCTCCCGTTTTTCAGGGTCCCTGTTCGCAAATGATCGGTATCGCATCGGCGGGACTGTTGATGCGATCAACCTAAGGAGTTGATATCAAAATGACAGAAACGGTAGAGGTGGAACAGAAGCAGAAGCTGGAGCGCGGGTATGGCATGAATCAGCTGCCCAAAACCCCTCATTTGTTGGCGTTCGGGCTACAGCATGCGCTCATCATTCTGTTTCAGACATTGCCTGCTCCACTGCTCATCTCCGCAGCTGTGGGAATGGATGCGGTTCAGACCGCCCTCTTGGTTGCGTCTGCGCTCTTCGTGAGCGGTATCTGCACCTTCGTGCAGAGCTTCGGCGTAGGTCCTATCGGCGCGAAGATACCCATGGTCATGGTCGGCAGCTTCGTGTTCATCGCGCCTGCAGCGCTCATCATCCCTCAATCGGGATTCGGCGGATATATGGGCGCGTGCATCGTGGCAGCTATCGTGTGCGGCGTGATATTCGTCCTGTTCTCAGGATGGCTCAAGGTCATATTCCCCTCGTTCATTTCCGGTGCGGTGCTGCTCGTGCTGGGAACCGGCCTGATCGGCAACGCGCTCAACAACTGCGCTGGTGGTGCCGGTGTTGAGAACTACGGCGATCCGATGTTCTTGGCGCTCGCTGGCATCACGTTCCTGATCACGTTGGTGCTGAGTATCTTCGGGCGCGGGTTCATTCAAGGAGCCGCTCCCCTCATCGGCATGGTCATCGGCTTCATCATCAGCATCTGCTTGGGCATGGTCGATTTCTCTGCGGTTGAGGAAGCTGCTTGGTTCGGCGTTCCGCAGCCGCTGGCATGGGGTATCTCGTTCCCTATCGATGCTTGCCTCGTCATGACTTTGGTGGCGGTCTGCGGCGTTGTCGAGATCTTGGGCACCACCTCGGCTACCGTGGATACTGCGGCGAATCGTCCGGCAACGCTCGAAGAGACGCGCAAGACCGTTTTGACGCAGGCGGTGACCAGCGTATTCGCAGGGCTGTTCAACGCCGTGCCCACCATCTCCGGCTCAGCTAACATCGGCCTGATGGGCATCACGAAGGTATTCTCGCGCTTCGCGGTCTCCTGCGCTGGCGTGATCGTCCTCGTCATGGGCCTTTGCCCGAAATTCTCCGCGATCTTCTCAGTGATCCCGAACCCGGTGTTCGGCGGTGCGGTCCTCATGATGTTCGGCACCATTCTCGTCAACGGCATGAAGATCATCATGGAGAGCAAGCAGACCGGCCGTACTCAGACCATCCTCGCGGTGGCGCTCGCGGTGGGCATCGGCTTCAACTCGTTTCCCGATGCGCTCGCTCAATTCCCGTTCTGGGTCTCCACCATGCTTTGCGGCGTTCCCGGCACGGCGTTCGTCGCGGTCATCCTCAACGTGCTGCTGCCTGGCAGGAACCTGAAAAAGCAGTCGCTCGAAGAGGAGAGCGTCGGCGAGGCTGTCGCGCTATCGGATGATCCCGATCATCGCGAGAATCTGATGGGCGTGGAAGTGGATGTGAGCGACCTGAAGGCGCCTGAGCCGGGCGAGGTCATCTCTCCGATCGATTTTGAAGCGGAGAAGGAACCCGTGAATAAGAAGTGAACGATGGATAGCCGGTGCGCTTATGCGCACCGGCGCGACGTAAGGATGGGCTTATGAAAGCCGAAGGTTATGGCATCAACGATCGGCCGCCTGTTCGAGAGCTGATCCCGTTCGGCATCCAGCATGCGCTGCTCATTGCATTCCAAGCGTTGCCCTACCCGCTGCTCGTGGCGGCGGGCTTGGGCTTCGATCCTGTGCAGACTGCCGTGCTGGTCTCGTGCGCGTTCTTCGTGGCCGGCCTCTCGACCATCTTGCAGACCATCGGCATAGGGCCGATCGGAGGCAGGGTGCCCATCGCGATGACGGTCAGCGTCGTGTTCGTCTCGCCCGCGCTCCTTATCGCGCCTCAGGTGGGGTATGCGGGTTATGTTGGTGCATGTCTGGTAGGCAGCTTGATATGCGGGCTCGTGTTCTTCCTCTTCTCCGATAAGCTGCGCCATATCTTTCCGCCGTTCGTCTCCGGCTCGGTGGTGTTCGTGCTCGGCGCCACTTTGATCGGCGTGGCGCTCGGCTATTGCGGTGGCGGGAGCGGCAACGATGATTTCGGAGATCCGATGAATCTCGCCCTTGCAGGGATCACGCTCGTCACCGTGCTCGTCTTCCATGTGCTCGGCAAGGGCTTTTTGCACGGGGCGGCACCGTTGCTCGGCTTGCTCGTCGGCTTCATCGTGGCGGTCTGCATGGGGCGCGTCGATTTCGCTCCGGTGGCAGAGGCGGCTTGGTTCGGATTCCCGCAGCCGCTCTACTGGGGCATCGAATTCCCGCTCGATGCTTGCATCACGATCGGATTCCTGGCTATATGCGGAGTCGCAGAACTGTTGGGTGACGTATCGGCGACGACGAAGATAGCGGCTGACCGGATGCCGACGAAGCGCGAGACGCGCGGGGTCATCTTCACGCAGGCGATCACGAGCGGCCTGTCGGGCTTGTTCAATTGCGGTCCCACCATTTCAGCGAGCGCCGATGTGGGGCTGTTGGGATTCACCAAGGTATGCAGCCGGTACGTGGTGGCGCTGGCAGGATCCATCATGATCCTTGCCGGTATCTGCCCTAAGGTGAGCGCGCTGTGCTCGGTCATCCCCACAGCGGTGTTCGGGGGCGCAGTGCTGCTCATGTTCGGGGTGATCCTGGTGAATGGCATCAAGATCATCATGGAGTCGCGCCCGAACGAGCGCGTCGTGACCATCGTGGCGGTCTCCATCGCTATCGGGCTTGGCTTCAACGCATTCCCTGAAGCGCTCGCGCAGTTCCCCTTCTGGGTGTCGATGTTCCTTTGCGGTATCCCAGGCACTGCATTTACGGCGGTCATCCTGAATCTGATACTGCCTGGACGCAAGCAGTCGGCTCAATGGGTGATGGAGACAGAAGAGGCTGTGGTTGAGCAGGCGATCGCAGACGACGAGGCCATATTTGGAGATGGCTCCTGAAAGAGGGGCATGTTGGCACAGTTGGTCGGCTGTTCTAGTCTGACAGCAGATAGAGCATACGGAGGTACATGCGCATATCGCCATCGTCCAGATCGTCTCCTACAAGGGCGCGTATCTTCTCAAGTCGATACGTCACGGTATTGCGGTGCATGTGCATGGCATCGCACACGGTGCTGATACGACCCTCGCTGCGCAGGTAGACGCGCAGGATCTCGCAGTCGTTCGCGCCCTTCTCGCGGTCGGCGGCGCGCAGGCGCACCAGAGGATTGTTGCTGGCCAGAAGCTTCGTGATGAATTTCTCCGAGCGCGCGAAGGGATCCACTGCGAAGTAGGGGAAGTAGCGGCGAAACCGGAAAATGGACTCTGCCTGCACATCGGAGGTGTCAAAGGAGATGTAGCGCCGCGAATACCGATGCCCATAGCGCAGGGCGATGCGCGCTTCCTCGAGCGCGAAGGCGGCGCTGCCCAAGCTATCGAAGCGCTCGGAGATGCCCAACTGCACCTCCATCTTCAAGGCGAGCGCCCGTAGTTGGGATTCGATGCGGTCGAGTCGATCCTCGTGCTCTTCGGGAACGCAGAGCAGCATAGCCACTTGCTCGTTGTTCACGGCGACCTTGCATTCGGGCATCTCTTCGAGCACTGTTTTGGCGAAATACTCGGTGGGCATCGTCTTCCATGCATTGTCGGCCAGGCACAGCTCGAAGCGGCCCGTCATGGATAACCCATGCATGCGCGCCCGCTCTTCCATGTTGCTGGCCTCATAGGCATTCGTGCTCAAGATCTCTTTCAAGAAGTAGGTATAGCGCTGCTCGAGCGGGTTTTCCAAGCGCCAGTGACGCGCAAGGCACGTTTCCACTTTTTTCGCGAGCAGGTTGAACAAGAACACATGCTCAGGTCCGATGCGGCTGGGTGACACCATGATCAGGTGGGCAGCGTAGCGCCCTTGCTGCTTGATTACGCGATGTGCGTAGGGGAAACCACCGGGAATGTTCGAGTCGTTCTCTACTGCCGTCCAGTCTTGCAGGTTCCACTTGCGCATGACGCCGGAGTGGCGAATGGCATCAACGACGCGCTGCTCGTAGTAACCATGCTCTACGAAGAAGCGGCTGTAATCGTCGAGCGCGGGAATGTTGGGCGTGTGCGCGATATGAGAGAACGTGGAGTCGGAGAGTCCCACGTAGCATTCCAGCACCGGCTCGCTTGCTTTCAGCAAGTCCTGGTTGATGCAGCCCTCTTCCAGCATCTGAGCCATCTCGTCGTTCCATTGGATGATGTTCATCAGCCTGCGCTGGATGCGGTCGGCGATCACGGTGGGAGCGAGGTCGGTGCTGATGACGATGTGATCGGAGTTCGCATCGGTGACGTGCGCTTCATCGGGGTGGGTGATCAGGCAGATGGCGCCTTCAGGAGCGTCTGCGAAGCGCTCAACAACGGAAACGGTTGATTCAGCCACCGCTAATCCTGTCCGACCGCTCTCTGGTATGGCCGAGATCCAACTGAAGAGCTTTTCGGGATGCTTGGGTGCCTTGACGACAGCGATGCCTACACGCTCGCAAAGTCCAACAATAATATCAAGAGGGAACATCATAGCTGCAGCAGTCTCCTTCGCTGTTGACGGAGCGTTTCCTTGTGCGCAGTTTAGCGTAAGAAAAGCAAAAACTCATGTGTACTGTAACCATAAAAATAACGAAATGCTGTTATTGTCGCACATAGTAATGAAAATGCCATATTCCTACAATATATGTCAGAGTTAACGCGCCTGTGCAGGGGCGCGAACGTATCCGAGAAGCACTGTTGAAAGAAGGAGGGAACCATGTCAGGCGTGAACGTAAAAAGTGAGATCATGCCGCTGAAGAAGGTTCTTCTGCACCGACCTGGGGACGAGCTGCTCAACCTTACCCCCAATACGCTAGAAGAGCTTCTCTTTGACGACATCCCGTTCTTGGAGGTGGCACAGCAAGAGCACGACGCTTTTGCGAAGATCCTGCGCGACGAGGGCGTCGAAGTAGTGTATCTGGAAGACCTCATGGCAGAAGTGCTCGACCAGTATCCTGAACTGCGCGATAAGTTCCTGAAGCAGTGGATCTTCGAGGCGGGCATCCGCACCGAGCGCTACCAGAAGATCATCTACGACTACATCAATGACAACTATCCCACCAACAAAGAACTCGTGATGAAAACCATGGCGGGCGTGAACCTGCAAGAGCTGCACACCGACAAGAGCAACTCGCTGGTCGATCTGGTCAGCGACACCTCCAAGCTGGTGTGCGCGCCCATGCCCAATCTGTATTTCACACGCGACCCGTTCGCCATGATCGGCAATGGTGTGTCCATCAACCGCATGTACTCCCAGACGCGTAACCGCGAGACCATCTATGGCGACTACATCTTCAAGTATCATCCCGACTATCAGAACGTGCCGCAGTACTACGAGCGCGACTACACGTTCCACATCGAGGGCGGCGACATCCTCAACATCAACGAGAAGACGCTGGCCATCGGCATCTCGCAGCGTACCGAGCCCGATGCTATCGATCAGATCGCCAAGGACATCTTCTACTCGAACACATCTCCGGTGGAGACCATCCTGGCCTTCAACATTCCGAACTCCCGTGCATTCATGCATCTGGACACGGTGTTCACGCAGATCGATCATGACAAGTTCACCATCCACCCAGGCATCATGGGACCGCTGACGGTCTTCGAGATCAAGCCTGATGGCGACGGTGGCATCCACGTGCGCGAGCGCCACGAGACGCTGGAAGAGATCCTGACCGAGTATGTGGGCGAGAAGGTGCAGTTGATCCCGTGCGGTGGCGGCGATCGTATCGCAGCTGAGCGTGAGCAGTGGAACGATGGTAGCAACACGCTGTGCGTGCGTCCTGGCACGGTAGTCGTCTATCAGCGCAACAACGTCACCAACGAGGTGTTGCGCAAAGAAGGCATCAACGTCTTGGAGATGCCCTCGGCTGAGCTCTCCCGTGGCCGTGGCGGCCCGCGCTGCATGAGCATGCCGATCTGGCGCGAGGATAAGTAGTCATTTGCAACAGCATCACGGAGCGGAAACGGCTCGGTATTCGAATTGACGTACCGCCGCGGAACGCAACGCGAGCGCGATAGCATCCAAGGCGGTACGGATATCAAACGGGCCAGAGGCCCCCAAGGAAAGGAACCATCATGCCAGTCAATCTGAGTGGCCGCAGCTTCACCAAGTTGCTCGACTTCACCCCCGAAGAGATCAACTATCTCATCGATCTCTCTCAAGACTTCAAGAACCTGAAGCGCACCGGAACGCCCCACCGCTATCTTGAGGGTAAGAACATCGTCCTGCTGTTCCAGAAGACCTCCACGCGCACTCGCTGCTCATTCGAGGTGGCAGGCATGGATCTGGGCATGGGCGTGACCTATCTGGATCCTGGTAGCTCCCAGATGGGCAAAAAGGAATCCATCGAGGACACCGCTCGCGTGCTCGGCCGCTTCTATGACGGCATCGAATTCCGCGGCTTCAAGCAGTCCGATGTGGAAGAGCTCGCCGAGAAGTCGGGCGTTCCGGTTTGGAATGGTCTGACCGACGAGTTCCATCCCACGCAGATGATCGCCGACATGCTCACCATCAAGGAGAACTTCCCCACGGGCATCAAGGGTTTGAAGTTCGTATTCTTCGGCGATTGCCGCAACAACATGGGCAACTCGCTCATGGTCGCCTGCTCGAAGCTGGGCCTGCACTTCGTCGGCTGCGGTCCGAAGGAGCTCATGCCTGAGCAGAGTCTGGTGGATACCTGCAAGGATATTTGCAAGGAAACGGGCGGCTCGGTTGAGTTCACCGACGATCCGAAGGCAGCCGCCAAGGATGCCAACGTCCTCTACACCGACATTTGGGTGTCAATGGGCGAGCCGGAAGAACTGTGGGCGCAGCGCATCAAGGAGCTCGAGCCGTTCCGCGTCACGAAGGAACTGATGGCGCTTGCTGACAAGGATGCCATCTTCATGCACTGCCTGCCGTCGTTCCATGACACCAACACCACCATCGGCGCCGATATCGCCGAGAAGTTCGGTGTTACCGAGATGGAAGTGGAAGACGATGTGTTCGAGTCCCGTCAGTCCCGTGTGTTCGACGAGGCCGAGAACCGCATGCATTCCATCAAGGCCATCATGTACGCGACCTTGAGGTAAGGCTTATCGGGAGCTCGCGGCCAGAGGGGCAGCGGGCTCCCTTTCTTTTTTGAAGTATCCAACATGAACAGGAAGGGTGGTGAGACAGATGGCATATGAGAAAGGCGATGGCAAAAGCGTCGTGATCGCTCTGGGCGGAAACGCTTTGGGGAACACCCCGGAAGAGCAGCTCCAGCTGGTCGAAGAGACCGCGGTGCATATCGTGGACATGATCGCCGAGGGCATCAATGTTGTGGTGTCCCACGGTAACGGACCGCAGGTCGGCATGATATCCAACGCGTTCTCCGAGGCATGCGGGCACGATAGCTCCATCCCTGAGATGCCGTTCCCCGAGTGCGGAGCAATGAGCCAAGGATACATCGGATATCAGCTCTCGCAGGCATTGCTCGGCGAGCTGAAGCGGAGGTCCATCCTGCGCTCTACCGCATGCGTTATCACTCAGACCGTCGTCTATCCCGAAGATCCCGCATTCCAGCATCCGACCAAGCCGGTCGGTCCGTTCCTGACCGAGGATGAGGCGAAGGCGCGCGCCGCCGAAACGGGCGCCACGTATGCCGAGGATGCGGGGCGCGGCTGGAGGATGATGGTAGCAAGCCCGAAGCCTCAACGCATCGTGGAGCTGGATGCCATCAAGGATCTGATGGACGATGGCTATGTGGTCATCGCAGCGGGCGGCGGCGGTGTGCCGGTATTCGAGTACGACGACTCCTACCATGGCGTTCCCGCCGTCATCGATAAAGACCGTACGAGCGCTAAGCTTGCAGCAGGTTTCGATGCCGATATGCTGGTCATCCTGACCGCAGTGGAGAAGGTAGCCATCAACTTCGGGAAGCCCGACCAGCAAGAGATCGATCACATGACCATCTCTGAGGCCAGGGCTTACATAGAAGAGGGTCAATTCGCACCCGGTTCTATGCTTCCGAAGGTTCAGGCTTGCATCGAGTACCTGACTGAATACCCGAAGGGCACCGCCCTCATCACGTCGCTGGAGAAGGCGGCGCAGGGCCTGCGCGGCGAGACGGGAACCATCATCACCGCCGGTTGATCGCGCGTGCCGAATCGATCCCGGGCGCGTGCTGGGGTCGCATAGTAGAAAGGGAAGATCATGTCAGCCGCAACTACTGACACGAAGCAGAAGAAAAAGCGTTCGACCATATCGGCGTTTACCATTCTTCTTATCATTTTGGTGGTGCTCGCAGTCATCACCATGATCATGGGCGCTGTTGGGGTGGAAGGCGTGCAGGGCGCGACACTTGCCAACGTCGTCACCGCACCGGTGTTCGGATTCCAAGACGCCATCGGCGTGTGCTTGTTCGTGTTGATCCTTGGTGGTTTTTTGGGGATCATCACCGAGACGGGCGCTTTGGATGCGGGCATCGCGGCACTCGTCCATAAGCTCAAGGGCAATGAGCTCGTCCTCATTCCTATCCTCATGTTCATTTTCTCCATTGGCGGCACCACCTATGGTATGTGCGAGGAAACGGTGCCGTTCTATCTGCTGTTGGCAGCGACCATGGTGGCTGCGGGCTTTGACAGCATCACCGGCGCGGCGGTTGTGCTCTTAGGCGCTGGCTGCGGCGTTTTGGGTTCTACGGTGAACCCGTTCGCGGTAGGTGTTGCAAACGACGCGCTCTCTAGCATGGGCATCGTGCCCAACCAGATCGTGGTCATGGGCTTGGGCGTGGTGCTGTGGCTCGCAACGCTGGCCATCGCCATCGTGTTCGTCATGCGCTATGCCAAGAAGGTCAAGGCCGACAAAGGCTCCACCATCCTATCGCTGCAAGAGCAGGAAGACATGATGAACGAGTGGGGCATGGCCGAGTCCGAGGTAGAGGCTGCCACCGATGACGCTGCAGCTACTCCGAAGATGACCGGCCGCCAGAAGTGGTCGCTGATCGTGTTCGCGCTGACGTTCGTGGTCATGATCGTGAGCTTCATTCCTTGGGAAGACCTGGGCGTCGATGTGTTCGTAGCCGGTTCTGAGACCGAAACGATCACCGAGACCGTTGATAGCTCTATGGCTACCGAGATATCAATACCCGATGCCGAAGATCCTGATGCGAGCCCGACGGTGTACGCTATCGACGGCGATGCTACGACGGTTGAGTTCGACGGCACCGTTGATGGCACCCTGACCACCGAAGAGACAGTCAACGCTGGTTGGTCGTCCTTCCTGACAGGCGTTCCGCTGGGGCAATGGTACTTCGACGAGGCATCCACCTGGTTCCTCATCATGGCTCTTATCATCGGCGTCATCGGTGGCGTTTCTGAGAGCCGTTTCGTGAAGACGTTCATCAGCGGCGCTGCCGATATGATGTCGGTCGTGCTCATCATCGCGCTGGCGCGCTCCATCACGGTGTTGATGGGCGAGACCGGTCTGGATATGTGGATTCTGACCAATGCGGCTGCGGCTTTGACGGGCCTGTCGGCCATCGTGTTCGCACCACTGTCGTTCCTGCTCTACGTGGTGCTGTCGTTCCTGATTCCGTCTTCGTCGGGTATGGCGACGGTATCCATCCCCATCATGGGTGGCCTGGCCAACCAGCTGGGATTCTCGCCTGATGTTATGACGATGATCTACAGCGCAGGCAACGGCCTGGTGAATCTGTTCACGCCAACATCGGGCGCCATCATGGGCGGCTTGGCGCTGGCGAAGGTGGAATACACCACGTGGTTGAAGTTCGGCTGGAAGCTGTTCTTGATACTGGGTGTGGTCTGCATGATCATCTTGACCATAGCCATGATGGTTGTGCCAGGGCCGGTGGTTGGATAACCGATCCGATCTCGCGCTCCTGCCCATGAGCGCTCCGATGCGCTCCCTGTTCTGCGGCGCCCCTTCGGGGGCGCCGTTCGCTTTCATGTGTGTTTGAGAGATGTGTGTTTGAGAGGGTGCGGCTGCGGCTTTTCGGAAGTGCACCCGTGCTCAGATGTGCGCATGTGTGCGGTCATCCCGGGCAGCGTATCAGGGGCAAGCGCGCCTCAGAGGGAAGGTGCATATCAGAGAGCGATCATGCCAGCCAGGTCTGGATGATGGGCGCGTATCCGGTGATGATGACCACTACGATGAGCACAGGCAGCACATAGCGCAAATACGGCTTGAGGATCTTCGGATAGCGCATGCCCTGGCCCGTGTTGGCCTCGGCCAGGAACTTATCCCAGCCCCAACCGATCTTCGAAGTGCAGAATAACAGGAATACCAGCGCGCCTAACGGCAGTAGATTGTTCGACACAATGAAGTCCTCGATGGCTTGGATGTTGCCGATTCCCGGAACCTCCACCCCGGCCCATACGCTGAACCCGAGCACGCAGGGCATGGACAGCACGGCAAGCGCCACGCCGTTGATGGCGCATGATTTCCCGCGCGACCAACCCCATTGATCCATGCTGAAGCTCATGATGTTCTCGAACACCGCAATAACAGTAGAGAGAGCTGCAAAGCTCATGAAAATGAAGAAGAGCGCTCCCCACAAACTTCCTAACGGCATCTGGTTGAAGACGCTGGGCAGCGTGATGAACACCAGCCCCGGACCGCTGCCCGGCTCCACCCCGAAGGCGAAGCAGGCCGGAAAGATGATGAGGCCAGCCATGATGGCAACGAGCGTATCAAGACCGGCGATGCGCACCGCCTCACCGGTGAGCGCGTAGCGTTTGTCGATGTAGCTTCCAAAGATCGACATGGAACCAATGCCTACCGAGACGGTGAAGAACGCCTGGCCCATAGCGGCCAGCATTGCATCGAAGAAGCCGCTCGGCCCGCCTGCGAACAGCTTGCCGAAATCGGGCATGAGGTAGAAGGCAAGGCCGTCGGCTGCGCCAGGAAGCGTGACCGCGCGCACCACCAGCACGGCGAGCACGACGAAAAGCGCCACCATTATGAGCTTCGTGACGCGCTCAACGCCGTTCTTCACGCCAGCGCTCGTGACCGCGACGCCGATGGCGACGGTGATGAGGGTATAGGCTGCCATCTCGAGTGGGCTCGCCAAAAGCGTATTGAACACGCCCTCCACTTCAGATGAGGAAAGCCCGTCGAACGTGCCGGTGATGCTCTTGACCATGAAAGCGAGCATCCACCCGCACACCGCAGTGTAGAACATCATGAGAAGATAGTTGCCTGCGAGCGCTGGCCATTTGAACCAATGCCATTTCGTTCCTGATGGCTCCAAGTCGTCGAAACTGCGCGCCACACCGCGCTGGCTCGCGCGCCCCACCGCGTATTCCATCACCAGAATCGGCAATGCGAACACGGCGAGGAATATCAGGAACATGATCACGAACGCCGCACCGCCGTACTGGCCGGTGATGTAGGGAAAGCGCCACACGTTGCCCAGTCCGATGGCGCATCCGGCGCTGATGAGGATGAATCCGAGTCGGCTGCTGAATCGCTCGCGTTCCATATGATGCCTTCCCTGCGTTGATGATATGCAAAAGCGGGGACAGGCCCCGCTCGGCCCGATTATAGCCCAAGGAGCAGCCGCAGGAAGGATGGTTCCGCGCAGCGGGTGCGACTATAATAGCCTGCACTGCAAGCGCACGACAGCGAAAGGCGAGGATCCATGACGCTCCAACAGCTCCGATATCTGATAGAGATCGCCGCGTGCGGCTCTATTAGTCAGGCAGCGCATAACCTCTACACCTCGCAGAGCAGCCTGTCGGTTGCCGTAAAAGATGTTGAGGCCGAAGTGGGGGTCACCATCTTCGAGCGCAGCAATCGCGGCATCACCACGACGCGCGAAGGCATGGAGTTTCTTGGCTATGCGCGTCAGGTGGTTGAGCAAGCCGATCTGATGGAGCAGCGCTACAGCCGCACTGCCGAGCCGGTGGAGCAGCATCTATCGGTCAGTAGCCAGCACTACACCTTTTGCGTGGAATCGTTTTTGGAATTCGTCGACGAGTATGAGGGGTCTGGCTATACCTTCACCTTGCGCGAGTGCCGCACTGCTGAGATCATCGAGGATGTCCGTGACTTTCGCAGCGATGTGGGCATCCTGTTCCAATCGTCGTTCAACAAACAGGTGATCGGGCGTGCTCTAGAAGATGCCAACTGCGCGTTCCATGCGCTGTTCACCGCTCGCCCGCACATTTTCGTGAACGCGGCGCATCCGCTGGCATCCGAGAAGATGGTGAGCCTTGACGATCTGGCGACGTGGCCGCGCTACACCTTCGAGCAGGGCAACGCCAATTCCTTCTACTATTCCGAAGAGCCGTTCGCTGAATTGCCTGCCAATAAGCGGGTCATCGTCAGCGACCGCGGAACGCTGTCGAACCTGCTCACGCACCATATGGGCTACATCGTGTCCACAGGCGTCATGTCCTCGGAGATGAACACGGGCGTGGTGGCGGTGCCCGTAGACACCAAAGAGATCATGACGGTGGGATATATCGTTCATAACGAGCGGCAGCTCTCTAGCTTGGCCTTGAAATACATAGAGAAGCTGCAATTGTTCATAGAGGAGTATCAGGTTGGCTATTCAGGACTCTAAGAGCGCCCGCGCAGCACACGAAGAGGTGATGGCTGCCGAGCAGGCGCACCTCAGTGCGGTCTATGGCGATCTGGTGCGCATGCGGGATGCCCTCGTGCGCAAGCTCGCTGCGATCGATGCGGATGCAGCAGCTGACAAAGGGGTCATGGCAGAAGAGATGACCCTGAATGCGACCAGTTTCGACGAGGCGCTGGAGACCTATGCGGCCATCAATGCCGCTAACCGGGTGATAGAGGGCTACAACATCGCTGCGGAGACCGCGGCAGCGAAGCTGGCCGATGTTGAGCTGTTGCTGCGCCAGCCGTATTTCGCGAAGGTCGTCCTGTGCTATCAGGCCGACGAAGAGCCGCGCGAACTCTACATCGGGGCGGCCGGTGTGGCCGACGAGAACTTCAAGCGGCTGGTGGTAGATTGGCGCAGCCCGGTTGCCGAGGTGTATTACAACCAGGCGAACGGGCGCACCTCGTACCAGGCGAACGGGCGCACCATCGAGGTCGACCTTGAGTTGCGCCGTCAGTTCGATATCGAGCGCGACGTGTTGCGCGCGTGCTTCGATACCACGGTGGCCATCGAGGATCCGCTGCTGCTCGCATCGCTTTCCGCTGAGCGCTCTTCGCACATGAAAGCCATTACCACGACCATCCAACGTGAGCAGAATACGGTGATTCGCCATGCTGACGTGCCGACGCTTCTGGTGTCGGGCGTGGCTGGTAGCGGGAAGACATCGGTGTTGCTCCAGCGCATCGCGTACCTGTTCTACACCCATCGTGATGATCTCGTGCCCGATCAGGTGCATCTCATAACGCCAAATCCGGTGTTCACCTCCTATATTCAAAACGTGCTTCCCGAGATGGGCGAGCGCAACCCCCATACGTGCACGTGGGACGAGCTGGCGCGCACGTTGTTACCGGCGGGCATGAGCCCGGGCAAGGGAGAGGTGGACGTCGAGCGGCTCTACCGCATGGACGATCGAGTGAGCACGTTGCGCCTCACGCATGCCGATTACGCTGAGATTCGCGCGGACAAGGTCCGTTTCGTCACTCCCAATCAGGTGGATTCGCTCATGCGGCGCTTCGATCGTGTGCCGCTCGGACCGCGACGCGTCACGCTCGTGCGCGAAGAGCTGCTCAAGCGCTTCGATCAACGCTTGAAGCGCATGGCGGCAAGCGAGAGTGCGGCAGACGACCTTGAAGCGCTCAGCATCGAAGAACAGCTGCGCATATTCCATGAAACGCTGCACCCTCAAAGCGAAGCTGAGGTGTGCGATCTGGCGCTGCGCATGTTACGTGACCGCTACGCTGGGGTGCGCGCCGCTCTCGAGCGCGATGAATGGCTGCGCATCGACCGCATCGCCGCGCGCCTTGCGGAGACGAGCGGTGCCGCGCCGGTGGAGTGGCTGTACGCGAAGATGGCGCTCACGGGGCTCTCTGAGCCGGATGCGCGCTACGTCATGATCGATGAGGTGCAGGATTACACGGCCGCGCAGCTTGCCTGCATGGCGAAGTACTTCCGGCGTGCGCGCTTCATGCTCTTGGGGGACGAGAACCAGGCGATCCAAGATACGGCCATCACCTTCGATCAGGTGCGCGCCGTATTCGAGCGGCTCTGCGGTGCGGTGAGCCGGTGCGACCTGATGATCAGCTACCGATCGACCCCGCAGATAACAGCGCTGTTCGCTCGGCTGGCGCGCGATGAGAGCATGCAGATCCAGTCGGTTCATCCCGACGGGCCAGCGCCTGCTCTTGTGGCGTGCGATGATGCGCGCGCGTATCGGATGCGCCTGATGCATCTGATCGAAGAGGCGCACGAGCGCACCGGGTTGACCGCGGTCATCGTGCCGTGGAAAGCGCATCTGAAAGGGTTGCGGGAGGTGTGCGGCGATGCGCTGCCCCTTGTCGAGGACCGAGATAGCTTGCCCGAAAGCGGTCCGTTCGCCATCACGCTCAAGTTAGCGAAGGGACTGGAGTTCGACCAGGTGATTCTGCCGGATGTGAGCGATGCGGTCTACCCTGCAACGGATGCATCCCGTCGACGTTTGTACACCGCCATCAGTCGGGCAACGCACCAGGTTTGGATGTTGTATGTGGGCGAGGCGTCTGCGCTCCTGTCCGAGGTCGAGAAGGCAACGCTGGCATAGAAAAAGCCTATGGCACAGATGGTTTACGAAGCTGCCCCATGCCGTTAGGATGCTGGCAAGATCACTGTTGGCGCAGATAAGGGAGCTGCTATGACCATCTACACGAGCATGACCGAACTGATCGGAAACACCCCATTGATCGAGTTGACGCACTATGAGCGCGCCCATGGGCTTGATGCCACCATCGTCGGCAAGGTGGAGAGCTTCAATCCGGGCGGCAGCGTCAAGGACCGCGTAGCGCAGGCTATGTACGACCAGGCGGTGGCTGACGGCCTGATAGACCGTGACACCGTCATCATCGAACCCACCTCGGGTAACACCGGGATCGGGCTTGCCGCTCTTGCAGCAGCGCGTGGCAATCGCATCATCATCACCATGCCTGAGACCATGTCGGTCGAGCGGCGCAACCTTATGCGCGCCTATGGGGCAGAGCTCGTTCTGACCGATGGCACCAAGGGCATGAAGGGCGCTATCGCCCGCGCCGAGGAACTTGCGGCAGAGATTCCAAATTCATTTATTCCATCGCAGTTTACGAACCCGGCGAACCCGGCGATTCATTACAAGACGACCGGCCCAGAGATTTGGAAAGCGACCGGTGGCAAGGTGGACATTCTTGTTGCGGGCGTGGGTACCGGTGGCACCATATCCGGCGCCGGTGCGTATCTGAAAGAGCGGAATCCCAATCTGCAGGTGATCGCGGTGGAGCCTGCCGGAAGTCCGGTGCTCTCTACCGGATGCGCTGGCTCGCATAAGATTCAAGGCATCGGAGCGGGCTTTGTGCCGGAGGCGCTCAATACCGAGATATACGGCGAAGTCATCACTATCGAGGATGAAGAAGCCTTTGCCGCAGGCCGCGAGTTGGCGGCGCACGACGGGCTGCTCGTTGGCATTTCCTCCGGCGCTGCGGTAGCAGCCGCTACGAAGGTGGCGCAGCGACCAGAGAACAAGGGCAAAAACATTGTGGTTATTCTGCCTGATACAGGCGAGCGCTATCTGACCACCGCGATGTTCGATTTCTCGGAGTAAGCCACTGATGCCATCGCGCAAAGATTATTCGAAGGCCTCCAGAAAACTTTCGAGTGCTACTCATTCAAGGGGTTCCGGTGGCCTTCATAAAGCGAGTTCCGCAGCGACAAAGAGCGCCAGTGGCGCTCTTCTCAAGCGAGGATTGTCTGAGCGACTGAAGGCTTCTGAATCCTCTCTCGGATTGCAATGCGAGGTGAATTCGAAATGCGGCGGGTGCAGCTTGCTCGCGGTGCCGTATGAAGAGCAGCTCGCCGATAAGCAGCATCGCATTCGTGAGTTGTTCGAAGGCATGGCACCCGATGACGCCTTTCAGTCGATCATCGGAATGGACGAACCATATCATTACCGGAACAAGGTGGCCTCGCCCTTCGCACCGGGACGCGGGAAACGCAAAGGTGCCTTCGCAGTGGCAACGGGCATGTATCAGCGGGGCACGCATCGCCTCGTTCCCACCGACAGCTGCGTGATAGAAAACGAGATCGGCAAGCGCGTCGTTGCAGCCATTCGAGCTCTCATGCTGAAATGGAAGATAGCACCATACGACGAAGATGCTCATGCGGGCTTTTTACGCCATGCGGTGGTGCGCGCGGGGCAGCAGAGCGGGGAAGTGCTGGTCACCATCGTTACCAATACCGATGAGTTTCCTTCGTCGAAGTCGTTTTGCCGCGAATTGGTACGGCGCGTGCCCGAGGTGACCACCGTGGTGCAGAACGTGAACACGCGACAGACGAACGTTATCCTGGGCGAGAAGGAGCGCACGCTCTATGGGCCTGGGTTCATCTTGGATGAGCTGTGCGGGCTGTCGTTTCGCATCTCGTCGCAGTCGTTTTATCAGGTGAATGCGCAGCAGGCTGCTGTGCTGTATGAGGCAGCAGTGCGATTGTGCGGTCTTGATGGCAGCCAGACCGTTATCGACGCGTATTGCGGTACAGGAACCATTGGCTTGGTGGCTGCCCGCCGTGGTGCTGTGCGCGTGATAGGCGTTGACAGTGTGGGCTCCGCTGTCCGCGATGCGCGTCAGAACGCGATCCACAACGGCATTGACAATGCGGAGTTCTTCGTTGAGGATGCGACGGATTTTCTGAAGCGCATGGCAGCGGAGGGGCCGCCTGTGCCGCGCGACATCTCCGCCTCTTCGGGGGTACCTTCCTCTTGCGAGGGTGTTGGGGAAGCGGGCACCTCGAGCGAAGGCGGTCTCGTGCTGATGATGGACCCGCCGCGCGCAGGCTCTACGCCGGAGTTCCTGCGAGCCGCCTGTGCGCTCGCGCCCGGGCGCATCGTCTACATCTCATGCAACCCCGCTACCCAAGCCCGTGATGCCCGCATTCTGTTAGAGGGTGGCTACCGCATCGTGCGCATCCAGCCGGTGGATATGTTTCCCCATACCGACCATGTGGAGAACATCGTCTTGTTCGAGCGCAGCTAACGCAAGAAGATGCGGTGAAAGCCAATGCGAGGCATGGTTCTCCTTGCGTTCGTTGCTTCCCGTGAAGGCAGCTTTGCGTGAGACATCTTCATGTGCGAGGAGGTTGTGTCGGCATGAGACGAGAGCTGTTTAGCCGGTTTGCCGACCGGACAAGAAAAAGCCCTTGCCCGCAGCTAGACGGTGGGTTATCATGGGCAACGCTTCGTTGAGGAGCATCGATTCGTGCGGGCGTGGCGGAATTGGCAGACGCGCATGGTTCAGGTCCATGTGAGCTTCGGCTCATGAAGGTTCAAGTCCTTTCGCCCGCACCATCTCAGACATGAAAAGAGCCGCCCACGGGCGGCTCTTTTGCGTGATGACCGATGAGCGTGATGGGCGCGCTCTAGGGTTGCCTTCGTGCGAGGCGATGCTATCTGCGCGAGCGCCGACAACATTTGCTGCTATGATCGGGCTTGTCACCGTTCTCGAAAACGAACACGTATTGAGGGGCGCCATGGTGCCCGTGGTGCCCGTGGTGCTTGCACCCGTGGCTTTTGCGCCGACAGCACTTCTCGGTACCCGCATGTTCGCTTTTGCGCGCGCAGCGCCGACCGCGCTTCTTATGGATGGTGGCGTACTTGATGCCCATCTCTTCGGCAGTTGCGCTGATCTTGTCACAGAGAGCAACCAGTTGCTCCTTTTCCGCATCGGTCAGACCCGCCAGCACCGCATCGGCTGCCTTATCCTCAGCTGCAAGGCGCTTTTTCACTACCTCAGTGCCAAGCTTGGTAAGCGTCATCTGAAAGCCTTCCTCGGCATCGGAGATGGTTAGATATCCGTTCTCTTCGGCCTTTCGCGCTACGGTGCGCACATCGCATCCGCGCCACTCAAGCGCCTTCTTCGCTTCGTCCTTGCCAAGCGTTCCATTGCCAAATTTGTGAATGACCTTGATGAGAGCACCCTGGCCGCGCTTGAAGCTGCGCGGACCTTCGGCACGCATGGCGAGCTTGGTGTAGTTCGCCGCTTTCTTAAGGCTGGCGATCGCCTTCGTTGATTCAGCCATCTTCGTGTACCTTCTTTCTTCTCTGACAGCGCAGAGAACCATCTTCGTATCCGGCCGTACTCCGGACTTGCCTTAAGTGTATAAGCTTGAACGCAGCAAAGCACAGGCGTGCTCGGATGCTTCACCGATCCGTGAACTTGTTGCCACGTATGGTTGAACGGCGAAGCATCTGCCAATGCATCGGGCATCTGGGCTACTTCTCGTAAAAGGCGGCGCGGCTATGGTCTAGACTTTTGCTATCTCGATCGAAAAGGAGATGCGTGTGGAATCGGGCGAAGGGTTCAGTCTCAGGAAGGCATTCGTTTTAGCGGGCGCCATCATCGCGCTGGTAGTGGGTACGGGCTTTGCGACTGGACAAGAGCTGGTTCAGTACTTCACCGCGTACGGTTTAGGTGGCTTCGCGGTCATCGCGGTGTTCGCTGCGCTTTTTATCTACTACAACCTCAACTTCGCGCAGGTAGGGGCTCGCGAGCGCTACGAACGCGGCAACGATGTCTTTCGCTACTACTGCGGCAAGCGCATCGGCGCCTTCTTCGACTACTATTCCACGCTGTTCTGCTATCTGTCGTTCTTCGTGATGGTGGGTGGGGCATCCTCGGCTTTGCAGCAGGGTTTCGGCATTCCTGCATGGGCTGGCGCAACCTTGCTGACGATCATCGTGGTGCTCGTGGTGAGCCTGGGGCTCAATCGCCTGATCGAGATCATCGGCGTTATCGGACCGATCAACATAGCATTTTTCATCATGGTGGGGCTCATCGTAGTGGTGATGGATTGGCCGCAGATCGCTGATAATCTTGCTGCTATCCAAGCGAGCACGCTCGCTGGCGCGCGTGACGGTGAGGGCATCGTGCGCGCAGGCGAGCATTGGCTGGTGGCGGGGTTGTCGTATGCGGGGTTCGTGCTGCTGTGGTTCGCGAGCTTCATGACGCTTTTGGGAGCGAAGAACGAGCGACGTACGCTGCGTGCGGGCCTCATCATCGCAGTGGTGGCTATCTGCGCTGCCATCGCTATCATCTTCATGGCGCAGGTGGCCAACATCAATACCGGTACGGGGGATCTGTTTGTATGGAATGCGCCCATTCCCAATCTGATCTTGGCTGAGCGCATCTGGCCGCCCCTCGCCTTCATCTATGCGGTGGTGGTGTTTATTGGGGCATGCGCGACATCGGTGCCGCTGCTCTACAACCCGGTAGCGCGCTTTGCCGAAGAGGGTACGCTGCGCTTTCGCGTGCTGGCGGCGGTGCTGGGCGTCACCGGGCTGGTGATCGGGCTGTTCTTCCCGTATCGCATGCTGGTGAACGTCGTGTACGTGGTGAATGGCTATATTGGTGCGGTGTTGTTGATCTTCATGGTGGTGCGCACGATCTCTGATCAGGTATCCCGACACTGCGACCGCATGGCCGATGCGGGCGCTTCGCGGTGCGGCAGTGGTATGGATATTGCTCCTTGTCAGTCTGCGGGCGACCCGACGGGCGCAAGCGAGGACGCAGCCCGTAGTGCTGAGGAAGGAGGCGGCCATGGATCGCGATCGACGTAAATACAGGACCTATCGCGACAAACTGCGCCGCGCGAACCGTGAGGCAGCCTATACGGTGGTGGCGCTTGGGGTGATAGCCATTGCATGGCTGTTGCTCGGGTTCGGTTTGGCAGACAGTGATGTGCGCATCGCGTCAACCCCTCTGTGGATCGTTGGTGGCACGGTGGGCACATGGTTGGTGGCAGTGATCGTGGCGGTGGTGCTGGCCAAGCGGGTGTTCGCGAATTTTGATTTAGATGATAGGGCGGATGGGGATGACTGATCTGATAGGTTTGGCGCCCCTTGCGCTCTTCTTGGTGGTGACGCTCGTGGCGTCTGTGATCGTGCGCAGGCGCGCTGCCCGCGCAGGTGGCGGCTTTGTGAAGGATTACTTCATCGGCAATCGGGCGCTCGGTGGCTTCGTGCTGGCGATGACCACCGTGGCTACCTACGGTTCGGTCAGCTCGTTCGTGGGCGGTCCGGGCCAGGCGTGGGAGATCGGCTTTGGCTGGGTGTACATGGCTGTCGTGCAGGTGACGGCGCTGGTGCTGCTCTATGGCATCATGGGCAAGAAGATGGCCCTGATCGCACGCAAGCTCGATGCGGTGACGGTGGTGGATGTGGTGCGGGCGCGTTACGGATCGAACGCTTTGGCGAATGTGTCCGCGTTGGTCGTGGTCGTCTTCTTCGTTGCTACCATGGTCGCGCAATTTGTGGGAGGGGCCAAGATATTCGAGGCGGTGACGGGATACCCGTATCTCGTTGGCCTGACACTGTTCGGCATTGCGGCTATTCTGTTCACCACCATCGGAGGCTTTCGTGGGGTCGCTGTCACCGATGCGCTGTGCGGCATCATGATGATTATCGGCATGGTGGTGCTCGCGCTGGGCATTCTGAATGCGGGTGGCGGCTACGAGAACATCATGCAGACCATTCAAGAAACAGCCCCTCACAAGCTCGAGCCGTTCAGCGGCGGCGGCATGCCGTGGACGCTGTATCTGACTCAGTGGCTGCTCGTGGGCGTCTTCACGTTCGTGTTGCCGCAGTCAGTGGTGCGCACCATGGGATACAAAGACACGAAAGCCTTGCATAACGCCATGATCGTGGGTACCGTTGTGATCGGCATCATGATGATCGGCATGACGAGTTTGGGCGTGCTGGCATCAGGTGTGCTCACAGAAGATTTAGCAACCTACGGTGGCAGTGTCGATAACATCATTCCGCTCGTGACGGTCGGAACGCTTTCGGCAGTGTTGGCAGGGCTTGCCATCATCGGACCCATCGCAGCTTCCATATCAACCGTTTCTTCGTTGTTGATCTCAGCCAGTTCGGCCATCGTGAAGGATCTGTATCTGCACTGGTGCGCCGATCGCGGGCGTCAACCGGCCGAGCGGTGCGTGGCGGCATCGAGTCAGGTTATCACGCTGGTGCTCGGTGCACTGGTGTTCGCGCTCTCGGTGGTGCCGCCCGACCTTATCTGGAAGATCAACATGTTCGCATTCGGTGGTCTTGAAACGGCCTTCTTCTTCGTGCTGGTATGCGGGCTGTTCTGGAAGCGGGCGAACAGGACGGGCGCGCTCGCCAGCATGATAGGCGGAGTCGCTGCCTATTGCGCGTGCATGGCAGCAGGCTTCAAGGTGGCCGGGATGCACCAGATCGTCATCGGCATCGTGGTGGCAGGGGTGTTGATGGCAGTGGGCAGCTGGATAGGCGCTCAGGCGAAGAATGCTCGGATGGATGTCTTTTTCCCCGAGTAACGCTTGAGGATGTGCGCGAAGGATCAGAGGTCGCATTCGGTGACACCATCTTCGGGACAAGAGGGATGCATGCCAGCACGCGTGCTCTTGACCGATGCGGCATAATCTTTGGTATGAAGGAATTGCAGATCAAATACGAGGCGCTCATCAGCATAGTGCGCGATATGGAGCGCGTTGCCGTTGCGTTTTCGGGGGGCGTGGATTCGGCACTGCTTCTGGCCGCATCACGTGAAGCGCTTGGCACCGAAGTGCTCGCGTTGACGGCTGACACAGCGTTTTTCTCGGCCAGCGAGACCGCAGCAGCCACTGCTTTTTGCGAGGGATGCGGGGTGCCCCAGCGAATCGTCGCCTTCGATATCCTGGCGGTCGATGAGGTAGTGGAGAATGCCCCTGATCGTTGCTACCGCTGCAAGCAACAGATACTCGCGCACCTGCTGGAAGCAGCACAGCAGGTCGGTGCGGTGTTGGTGGAAGGGTCGAACGCGAGCGATGCTGAGGCGTATCGGCCAGGTGCACGCGCCTTGCGTGAAGCGGGCGTGCGCAGTCCGCTCGCGGAGGTGGGGCTAACGAAGGCGGAAGTGCGGGAAGCGTCTCGTCAGCTGGGCCTTCCCACGTGGGATAAACCGAGCATGGCATGCTTGGCCACGCGATTTCCGTATGGCACGCGCATCGTGCGCGCGGGGCTTGCTCGCGTAGACGAGGCTGAGCGCATGCTGCACGAGGCGGGATTTGATCAAGTGCGCGTACGCGTTCATGACGAAATGGCGCGCATCGAGGTGATGCCCGATCAGTTGCCACGTCTGCTGGATGCGAGCATGCGCGCGCAGGTGCATGCCGCTCTCAAAGATGTAGGGTTTTCCTATGTGACGGCAGATTTGCTGGGGTATCGTACGGGCAGCGCCGATGAGGTTTTGGAGGGACTATGAACCAAACACGCGATATTCTTCGGGCGGTAGAGGCGGGAGAGCTGTCAGCTGACGATGCGCTTTCGCGGCTGAAGCTAAAGCCGTTCGAGAATCTTGGGTATGCGCAGGTAGACCTGCATCGTGAGGTGATGCAGGGCGCCTCTGAGGTGATCTACGGCGCCGGCAAGACCGCCGAGCAGATCGCGGGCATCGCGCGCACCATGCTCGATCATGGCCGCACACGCATTCTGGTAACGCGGCTCAGCGCTGCTCAGGCTGAGGCGGTGGCAGATCAGGTGCCCCTCACCTTCGATGAGGTATCGCACCTTGGGCGGATAGGAGCGCTTCCCGAGCCTGATGGCTTGGGCAACGTGCTGGTGGTCACGGGCGGTACGAGCGATATCCCGGTGGCTGAGGAAGCGGCGCAAACCGCGGAGTTTCTCGGTAATCGGGTTCAGCGCGCCTACGATATGGGCGTGGCGGGCTTGCATCGCACGCTTGCCAAGATGGACCTGATCGCCGATGCCAGCGTGATCGTGGCAGTGGCGGGCATGGAAGGCGCGCTTGCCAGCGTGGTGGGAGGCCTTGCCGATAGCCCTGTGATCGCGGTGCCGACGAGCGTGGGCTACGGTGCCTCTTTCGGGGGCGTATCTGCGCTGCTCAGCATGTTGAATTCGTGCGCGAGCGGTGTGGCCGTGGTCAACATCGATAATGGGTTCGGCGCTGGTTATATGGCCAGCATGATCAACCATATGGACGTGAAAGGCGGACATGCGGTCGTCGAAGCGACGCATGTTGATACCGAATGCGGAGGACTGCGATGAAGACGTTGTATTTGGATTGCATGCACGGCGCGCGCAAGGATTCCTTCGCGATCGGGGTAGGGCAGCTGCTCGCTCAAGAAGAGCGGCAACGCATCGCGCAGGCGGCTGGTGTCGAGCAGACGCAGGCTGATGATTGCTGCGGGGCCGATCACCGCCATCATCATAGCGTGACTGAGGTGCGCGAGAAGATAGCTGCCAAGCAGCTCTCCGAGGCAGAGCGTGCGGCGGCGTTCGGTGTCTATGAGGTGCTCGCGCGCGCGGAGGCGAAGGCGCACAGCGTGTCCATAGATGAGGTTCATTTTCATGAGGTGGGCTCCGATGAGGCCATCACCTGGGTCTGCATCGCCTGCGCGTCGGTGCTCGCGGTGGGTGCGGAGACGATCGTGGCATCGCCGGTTTGCACGGGTTTCGGCTTCGTGGATTGCGCGCATGGTACGCTGCCGATTCCCGCACCGGCAACAGCCAATGTGCTGGAGGGTGCCCCTTCGTTTGCAGGCGATGTGGAAGGCGAGCTGACCACACCCACCGGTGCGGCTTTGGTGCGCTATTTCGCCTCGGCGTTCTGCGATAAGGCGCCTGAAGATGCTGTCTGGATCGCGCATGTGGGTGCCTGATGAAGGTGGTCAAAGCTCCGTTCATGCGCCGCTTCATTCGCATGGCCGCCGATTCGTGGGAACAAGGATGGCATGAGCGCAACGGCGGTAATCTGTCGTATCGCATTCGCCACAGCGAGATCGAGCCGCTCTTCGACAAGTTGGTTCTTGGTGTGTGGCGCCCGTGCTGCGTGCATGTGCCGATGCTCGCGGGGGAGTTCTTCGCCATAACAGCGGCGGGCAGCTATTTCCGCAACATCCCCGAGGATCCTGAGCGATGCGTGGGCATCATCCAGCTGGATGAGACGGGCACCGCCTATCGGCAGTGCTGGGGTTTCGCTGAGGGTGGCTGCCCTACCAGCGAGCTGCCCACTCATCTGTTGAACCATCAAGTGCGCACGCTCGCCTCAGGAGGAATCGACCGCGTGTTGCATCATGCGCATCCGGTCGATATCAATGCGTTGACGTTCGCGCTCCCTCTTGACAGCGAGACGTTCACGCGGCGGCTGTGGGCGACCATCAGCGAATGCGCTCTGGTCTTTCCCGATGGTGTCGGGGTGCTCGCATGGGATGTGCCGGGAAGCGTGGAGTTGGCGCTGGCTACCGCCGATCTGATGGAACGCACGCATGCGGTGGTGTGGGCGCACCATGGGATCCTCTGTGCTGGCGCCACCTTCGATGATGCGTTCGGGCTGATGCATACCATAGAGAAGGCGGCTGCGGTGCAAGTGCGCGTGCTGGCAATGGGCGACCCGCGCCCCGATCAGCGCATCACCGACGAGGATGTGAACCGCTTAGCGCAGTACTACGGTCTGCGCTTGAGCATTCCGTAGCAAGATCGCACGGTCAGGGCTGCTCCAGCGCGCGGGCTAGGGGGTCTCTAAGGTGATGATCCGGTCGAAGGCTGCGGTGCTGGTGGGGCTGTGGGTGATGGCGATCACCGTCTTGGTGCGAAAGGTGTTCATGATGGTGTCGAGCACCACCTGCTCGGTTGCCACATCAAGGGCCGCGAACGGTTCGTCCAAGATGATGATGGGCGCATCGGCGAGCAGCAGTCGTGCCAAGGCCAAGCGATGCGCTTCGCCGCCAGAGAGGTTGAAGGCGCCTTCCTGGATGCGGGAATCGAGGCCGTGCGGCATCTGTTCAAGACGCGCTGCCAGACCAACGCTGTGCAGGGCATCCAGCAGTTCCTGATCGGTCGCATTCGGTTTGCCGATGCGCAGGTTCTCACGCAGGGTCATGTCGAAGAGCTTGGGCTGCTGTTCCAGCACGCCAAAAGCGCGACAGCGCGCTGCTCCAAGCGTTGCGGGGTCGCTGCCGCCGACGCGCACCTTCCCCGCGCAAGGCACCACGTCCCCATAGATCAGCTTCGCTAGCGTGGTCTTGCCCGCGCCGCTCGCGCCGCACAGGGCGACCTTATGACCGAAGGGGATGGAAAGCGAGAGATGCTCGATGACCGGATGCGCCTGATCGTAGGCGAAGTCAACGTCGTGGAGTTCGATGGCAGGATGGGCGAGCGCGGCGCCTTCCAGAGGGCGCTCGTCGATGCGCTGTTCGCAGGTCGATCCTGCTCGCGCGTGGGCGGCGCGCGTGCTTGCGGCATTGAGGCGTTCAAGGGAGGCGCGTTGCGCCACGAAGCTCATCGCCGCATCGGGCAGGGGTGCAAGCGCCTCCATCAGAGGGAACAGGCACAAGACGAAAGCAGCGATCCAATTCGGTGCGTAGGCGGGCGCGTTCTCGGAGCCAGACGTCGCAAGCGCGCCTAGCAGCGCCGAGCCGGAAGCATCGGTGCAGAAAACGCTGCTGGCCCAGACGAGCATGCCTATCGTGCAGAGGCAGAAGAGGATCTGCGTGGCCAGGCGCATGCGCCGCTCGAAGGCGCGCAGTGATGCGCGTGCATCATCGCGCGTGCGGAGCTGGTCGTCTATGCGATGTAGATAGTCGCCGTGGCGTCCGGAGAGCACCCAGTCGGCTATGCCGAGCACATCGTCGGTCAGCTCGTCGTAGAGGCGTTCCTGAGCGCAGGCGGCGGCCATGATGCGCGCCTTCGTCGTAAGCGCGGCGATCAGCGGCGCGACCACCGCCGCGATACTGAGCGTTGCGGCCATGAGACCGAACAGCGGCCACGACAGCGCACCGCAACCGATGAGGATGAGCGCGCTCAGCAGCCATGCGCTTACAAGCGGCAGCATCCCGCGCAGGATCAAGTCTTGCACATGCCCGATATCGTCGGTCAGCAGCGCCAGCACCTGTCCGAGCGTGGTCTGCCCCGCGCCGTCGCCCAATGCGCTCGTGCGCTGCGCGAGCACTAGGTAGAGCTTGCGGCGCATTTCGCTCATCATGCGGAACACCCAATTATGGCTCGAGAGGCGCTCCCCATAGCGCAAGAGCGGCTTTCCTATGCCGAAGATGCGCACGAACAGGGAAGGCACATGAAGCGCGAGCACGGTCAGCGGCACTGCCGCGGCCAACGATATCATGTAGCCCGAGGTGAACATGAGCGCACAGGCGAACAGGGAAGCTGCAACGCCGAGCGCGATGGCGAGCGCGAGCACCTTTCCATAGCGGCGCAGGTAGGGGCGCACCCACGTGTCGCGAGGTTTGCTCATAGCTCGATCACCTCGCTCACATGGGGCAGCCACGCATCGTCATGCATGGCAACGAGCACCGTTTTCCCTTCCATGAGAGGCGCTATGTGCTCGATGAGCTCTTGTGCGGTGCAGGCATCGAGATGCGCGGTCGGCTCGTCGAGCAGCCAAAGATCGCGCGTAGGGTCAAGAAGGGCGCGCGCTACCGCAACCCGGTGCGCTTGACCGCCCGAAAGCGGGCGACCCGCATCGCCGATGATGGTGTCGAGCCCGTAAGGCAGCTGGGCCACCACGTCGCTGAGACCAACGCGTGCGATGGCGTCGCGGACCTCTGCATCGTCTGCGTCGGGCCGATAGAATGCCACGTTGTCGCGCAGGCTCGCGCGGAAAAGGTATGGGGTTTGGGGGATGTAGGCAACGTGTCGCGCCCGGGCGGTGTTGCGCATTCCGCCGGAGGGAGCGAATCCGGCAATGCGAGCGAGCAGGGTGGTTTTTCCCGATCCGCTCGGGCCCACGATGCCGATGATGCCCGGTTTTGCGAGCAGCACCTCGATCTTAGCGGTTACCCGATCGAGGCGACAAGAGAACTCTGGGGTGCGCTCGACATCGTCTGGGTGGGCGCTGCGGTGGATCAACTCTTCGATCGAGGCCAGCGCCGCCTTGCCCTCGAGCGTGGCATGGTAGTCCTCGCCGTATTCGCGGATGGGTTTGAAGAACTCCGGCACGAGCATAAGGGATGCAAGCGCCGGGAAGAAGGCCATAGTGCCCTCCACCAGGCGAAATCCCAACATGATGGCCACGCCTGCCAAGCACAAGGTGGCGAACAGATCGAGCACGGTGGTGGAGAGCATGGCGATGCGCAGCGTCTTCATGGTCAACGCTCGGAAGCGCTCCGATACGGTGAAGATCCGCTCAGCGAATGCCCTTTCCACACCGAACGCGCGCAGGGTGCCCACACCCGAGGAGATATCGACGAAGCTTGAAGAGAGCTGCTCGAATTGCGCATAGCGCCGCTGCGCTTCGGAGCCGGCGCTCTGCCCGATGAGGCGCATCAGGAGCACCGTAAACGGATAGCACGCAAGCGCGATCAGTCCGCTCACCCAGTCCAACCAGAACAGGCACACGAGCAGAACAGCGGGTACGACCATGACGTTCGCCATCTTGGGAATGAGGATGCGAACGAGGGTTTCGATCGCATCCACCCCTTCGAGGGCATCGGCTGTGGAGGCGGCGCTGCCGTGCGCGCGCACGAGCGCAGGACCGCCCTGCCAAAGCGCCTCCAGGAAGGTGCGCCGCAGACGGTCAGCGCTGCGGCGGGCGAAGCCATCCATGAGCGCCTCTTCGCCGTTTCCCACGATGCTCCGCCCGATGAAACAGCCGGCGAACAGCGCGATCCAGCCAAGCTGCTCGTGCATGCTCGCACCGCTCCACAGCCCAACGAGAGCCTGCGCGAGACCAATGGCCTGCCCGGCACACAGCGCTCCCAGCGCCATCGCGAACGCGCATGCGAGAGCGAGCATGCGTTTCGCTCCTTCGATCTTGAAAAGGCTCGCCACGATGTTTCCGGTGCTCCTGTCGCCTCTCGTGCTTCGGCTTGTGCGCCTACGGCGCGTCTCTGTCAGGATTCTAAAGCAACGCGCGCATGTTCTTCAAAGCGTTACGTTGTCGCGCCGCACGGTGCGCTACAATCGGGGCAGCAAGGAAGAGGAGGGTGAGATGGATCTATTCGCTGATCAAGTACTCATGTCGCGGATCCAATTCGCGTTCACGGCCGGATATCACTTCATATTCGTGCCGCTGACCATCGGCATCGGGCTGTTGATGTCCATTTTCGTGACACGGGCCCATCGTACGAAGAATCCCGAGGACGACGCGCTGGCGCGCATGTGGGTCAAGATATACACCGCATCGTTTGCCATCGGCGTGGCCACCGGCATCACCATGGAGTTCTCCTTCGGCACGAACTGGGCGAACTACTCCCGGTTCGTGGGAGATATCTTCGGTGCGCCGCTCGCCGCAGAGGCACTGTTCGCGTTCTTCTTGGAATCCATCTTCCTTGGCATCGTCATCTTCGGGCGCGGGAAGGTGCGGCCGGGCTTCTACGTGGCCTCTGCATGGCTGACGTTTGCCGGTTCAGCGCTTTCGGCGCTCTGGATCCTCATCGCCAATTCGTGGATGCAAACGCCAGCTGGCGCTGAGCTTTCCGCCGACGGCTCGCAAGCGGTCATCACCGATTTTTTCGCTGCGGCGTTCAACCCTTCCACGTTGCCTCGCTACGGTCATACCGTGCTCGCGGTGCTGGTGATGGGCGCCTTCTTCATGATGGCGGTGGCCGCGTGGTATATGCTCAAGAAAAAACATGGCAACGCGGCGCGCAAGATGCTGATGACCGGCGCTGTCGTGGGCGTGCTGTCCACGGCAGGGCTTCTAGTGTTCGCTCATGCCTCTGCGGTGGAGGTGTGGGAAGAGCAGCCTACCAAGCTTGCCATGATGGAGGGCATGTACGAGCGCGAAGTGCCCGGCCTTGCTGCGGTGGGCATCGTGGACGAGGCGGCTCAAGAGCTCACCGCGCTTTCGATTCCGGGCGGGACCAGCTTTTTGGCCACCGGCACGTGGGATACGGAGTATCCGGGTTTGAACGAGCTGGCTGCCACCGAGCAGTACGGCGATATTGTGGTCGAAGAGATGCCCGTGAACTTCGTGTTCCAGACATACCATCTGATGGTGGCCGGGTTCGGGCTGATCTGCTTGTGCTTGCTGCTGGCCCTCATCTTCGGGCGTAAGGGTGGCAGCATCCAGAATATGCGCTGGTTGCAGCGGCTGCTCGTCATCGCGCCCCTCTTCCCCTTCATAGCTATCCAGACTGGTTGGCTGACCGCCGAGGTGGGGCGCCAGCCCTATGTGGTCTATCCGAGCACCTCGGGTCCAGAAGGGGTATTCATGCTGACGAATACCGGCACGAGCGTCTCCGTGCAGCCTTTCGAGCTGGTCATCACGCTGGTGCTGTTCTTCGCGGTGTATCTGATGCTGTTCGTGGGCTGGGCCCGTGTGATCGGGCGCTTCATCAAGGAAGGCCCCGTGCATGATGATGCGGATGCGACTACGGTCCCCGCTGTTTCTGTGGGCGATTCGGACAACGCGGGTGCGTCTGTCGTCGAAGAGGTGGTTCTGGAAGGGGGTGAGCGGTGATGGAATTGGCAGTGCTGTGGTACTTCCTGGTGTTTTTGCTGATAGCGGGATACTTCATTCTTGATGGGTTCGATCTGGGAGCGGGCGTGCTCTATCCCTTCATCGCGAAGGATGAGCGCGAGCAGGCGATCGTGCGGCGGGCCTTGGGTCCGGTCTGGGATGGCAACGAGGTATGGCTGCTCACCGCAGGAGGCGCGCTCTTCGCGGCATTCCCTGATGCGTACGCCACCACGTTCAGCGGGTTTTATCTGGCCATCATGCTCGTTCTGTTCGGTCTGATCGTACGTGCGGTCTCCTTCGAGTTCTGGGCGGGCGAGGGTTCATGGCGCCCGGTGTGGAACGTGTGCTTCTTCGTGGGGTCGCTCGTGCCAGCGTTGTTGTTCGGCGTGGCGGCAGGAAATGTCATCGCGGGCATCCCTATGGATACTGCGGGCAACTACAACGGTGTGCCGCTGCTCGGGTTGATCACTCCGTTCACGCTGCTGTGCGGCATCTTTGGCCTGGTCATGTTCATCGCAGCGGGAGCCTGCTGGCTCGCTTTGAAAGCGCCGGAGGGCTCTGCCTTGCAGGCGCGGGTAGGCGCGCTGCGTCTGCCGTTTCAGGTGGCGGCCGTGGTGCTCTTCATCCTGCTGAGCGGGTGGGTGCTTGGCATCATGGGCACTGACGGCATGCCGGAGCACCTGTTCTTCGCGCGCTGGCTGTTGGCATTGGTGGTGCTGGCATGTCTGATCGGCGGCATCGTGCTCGATCGGCAGATGCGTTCTCGTGCTGATCTGTGGAGCTTTCTGTGCCAGAGCGTTGCAGCGGGTGCTGTTGTGTTCTTGGGCGCGTGCAGCATGTTCCCGGTGCTCGTGAACGCATCAGCCGACAGCATAGGAGAGGCCATCACGCTTGCATCTGCGGGAGCCAGCGAGCTTTCGCTTCTGTGCATGACGATCATCCTATGCATCGGATTGCCGCTGGTGCTGCTCTATCATGTGGTCATCTATCGCACGTTCCGCGGACGTGTGAGCGATGCTGACCTTGAACCGGAGACGGTAGGAGAAGGTTGAGCGAGGTTGGCTACAACCGACTTAAGGTGCTGCTCGCGCTGGTGATCGTCGTTCAGGTGGTCGCGATCGCTGGTATCGCATGCACGCGATCGGCATCGGGCGGCACCGCAAACGATCAGCTGTCGGATGCGCCAACTGAGCACTTAGAGGTTGCCGATCAGGCTCCGGTGCCGGTGTCGTTCACGGTCACCTTCGCAGGCGATTGCACGCTGGGCACCGATGAGGCATTCGATCGCTCGACCAGCTTCAACGCGAAGTTCTCGTCGGTGGGCGACCCGGCGTGGTTTCTGGCGAACGTAGAGCCGATTTTCGCCGAGGACGATCTGACCATCGTGAACATGGAGGGCACGCTCACCGACGTCACGACGCGGCAGGATAAGACCTTCGCCTTCAAAGGCGATGCCGACTACGCGAAGGTGTTCAGCACATCGAGCGTCGAGGCAGCCAGCATGGCGAACAATCACTCCAAAGATTACGGCGATCAGAGCTACACCGATACCATAGCGGCAGTAGAAGAGGTGGGCGTGCAGACCTTCGGCTACGATCGCATCGCGTATCGGGACGTGAAAGGCGTGAAGGTCGCGCTCATCGGCGCCTATGAGCTTGCCGAGCATGAAGGCATCGAGGCGGAGGTGACGGCCCGTATCGTCGAGGCGAAGGACGCGGGCGCGCAGGTGGTGTTGGTGTATTACCATTGGGGCATCGAGCGCGAGTACGTGCCGAATGCCACGCAGGTGAAGCTCGCGCATGCAGCCATTGATGCTGGTGCCGACCTCGTGGTGGGCTCGCACCCGCATGTCATACAGGGTTGGGAAGTGTATAACGGGCGCTACATCGTCTACAGCCTGGGCAATTTCTGTTTCGGTGGCAATTCGGGGCCTTCTGATATGGATTGCATGATCTTCCAACAGACGTTCACGGTGACTGGCGATGAGGTGGCTCAGAATAACGACGTAGCGTTCATCGCATGCAGCATATCGAGCGCTTCTGGGTACAACAATTACCAGCCTACGCCCGCATCAGGCTCCGAGAAAGAGCGCATCGATGCCAAGATACAGCAATCAACGGATGCCATCGCGGCGATGAACGCATGAGGGTTATCCGGTTGAGCGGGTCGTACGCGTTGAGGCTCTCATGAAGGTGCTCGGATATCTGAGCGCGCATAAGGCAGCGCTTCTGGCATGTGTGCTCCTGCTCGTTGGCGCTGTATTCTGCGATCTCGCTATCCCCAATCTCACTTCGAACATAGTGGATGTGGGCATTCAGCAATCAGGTGTCGAGCATGTGGCGACCGATGAGCTGACGTCGGCAACCTACGAGACCATTCGCGATGATCTGAGCGGAGACGATCGAGCGATCTTCGAGGAATCGTATGCGCCGTCGAGCGCAGACCGCTTCGCGCTCAACGAATACGGTCGCGCGCATCTCGATCAGCTCGATACCATCGTGGCAGCACCGTTAGCGCGCGCATACGGTCTGTCAAGCGGTGCTGACGATCCACTCGCCACGCAAGGTGCCCTTGCTGCGGCGGTGCGGGAATATGCAGCGCTCGGTTATGACCTGACTGCCATGCAGATGCGCTACCTCTTGATGACCGGTGCGATCATGCTGGGTCTGACGGCTGTGAGCATGGTGCTCAACGTTGCCGTGGGCTTTGTGGCGGCGCGCACGGGCGCGGGCATCGGACGCGACTTGCGCCGTCAACTGTTCTCGAAGGTCGTGCGCTTCTCCGAAGCCGAGATCGGGCGCTTTTCAGCAGCGTCGCTCATCACGCGCGGCACGAACGATATCCAATTGATACAGATGGTCTCCATCATGCTGCTGCGCATGGTGCTCTATGCGCCGCTCGTTGCGCTCGGCGGCATCGTTATGGTGCTGACGACGAACGCGGCGCTGGGCTGGATCGTGGTGGTGGCCATCGTGGTCGTTGCGGTGGTCATCGGCATCCTGTTCCGCTTCACGCTGCCGAAGTTCAAGATCATGCAGGAGCTGATCGACAAGGTGAACCTGATCGCGCGCGAGATGCTCTCCGGCATTGCGGTGGTGCGCGCGTTCGATCGCCAGACTCTCGAGCAAGAGCGCTTCAACGATGCATCGGTCAAGCTAATGCGCACCCAGCTATTCACCAATCGCGCTATGAGCTTCATGATGCCGACCATGATGCTCGTCATGAACGTCACCAGCGTTGCCATCGTGTGGTTCGGCGGTCTGCTGGTGGGAGAGGGAACGCTGCAAACCGGCGACCTCATCGCTTTCATCACGTATTCCATGGTCATCATCATGGGCTTTTTGATGATCGGCATGGTTTCCATCATGTTGCCGCGGGCCGATGTTGCCGCGGGTCGCATCAACGAGGTGCTCGCGTGCGAGCCGTCCATCACCGATTCTGACGAGCGGAAAGAGGCTTCGGTGGGACCTGTGGAAGGGGGGCATGCGACATCTGCGGAAGGCGAACGCGCGTGGCAGGTACCCGCAGAGGGTGCGCCTCGGAGGCTAGGCGATGCGCGCATTGAATTTCGCAACGTGTCGTTTCGCTATGACGAGGCGAGCGAGTGCGCGCTGTCGAACGTGTCGTTTACGGCTGAGCCGGGCACCACGCTTGCGTTGGTGGGCGCCACCGGTGCGGGCAAGTCAACGGTGATGAAGCTCATCGAGCGCTTCTACGACGTCTCAGAGGGCGCTGTGCTCGTTGATGGCGTCGATGTGCGCGAGATGCGACAAGCTGATCTGCGCGCTACGTTCGGCTATGTGCCACAGAAGGCGTTCTTATTCTCGGGTACGATCGATTCTAACGTGGCTTATGCCGATGAGGGGATGCCCGAGGCGCGCGTCCGATGGGCGCTCGAGGTGGCGCAAGCATCTGCGTTGGTGACTGCGCGCGCAGAAGGGGTGGAGGCGCCCATCGCGCAGGGAGGCACCAATGTGTCAGGTGGGCAGCGTCAGCGGCTTGCCATCGCGCGTGCGCTCGCGAGGGGCGCGCGGGTCCTGCTCTTCGACGATTCCTTTTCGGCGCTCGATTACAAGACCGACGCGCGGATACGGGCGGCCCTGCGCGACCAGCTGGAAGGCACTACGTGCATCATGGTGGCGCAGCGCATCGCAACGGTCATGGGGGCAGAGCGCATCGTGGTGCTTGATGAGGGCCGGGTGGTCGGTCAGGGTACCCATGAGCATCTGATGCGCTCGTGTCCGGAATATCGCGACATTGCGCTTTCGCAGCTCTCTGAGGCAGAGCTTGCTCGAGGTGGGGATGCCGCATGAGCGCAGGGAACGCGGTGCGCATGGATGCGCCGGGCATTGTCGAGTCCGAAGCGCCTCAGATCGCTGATGCGGCTTTCGATCGTCTGACGAGCCAAGAGCGCGCTCGCCACCGACACGCTCGCGCGCAGGCGGTGAAGGACGCCGAGGGTGCTGCATGGGAAGGAAAGCGCCGCCAGGCTCGCGGCAGAAGAGGGCCCGGACCGGGACACGGACATGGCCCGGGCGGGGGCCCTGGCATGCCCGCCGGCGAGAAGCCGGCTGATTTTCGCGGTACCATGCGCGCTCTGCTCGCGTTCATGGGCCAGTTCAAGGTGCATCTTGCGGTGATCCTCATCTTCGCGATCGGGTCCACGCTCTTCAACATTGCCGGGCCTAAGGTGCTCTCAGAGGCAACCACTGCGCTGTTCGAGGGGGTCGTGGGCACCATCGCGGGTACGTCGACGATCGACTACGCGCTGATCGGGCGCATCCTCATAACGACGCTGGTGCTCTACGTGTTCTCGGCGGTGTGCTCGTGGGTGCAGAGCTGGACGATGACGTACGTGTCCCAACAGATATGCTATCGGCTGCGCGGTGCTCTTGCGCGCAAGATCGACCGCATGCCGTTTGGGTATTTCGAGAAGAGCGCCACCGGCGACACGCTCTCCCGTATCACCAACGACGTGGATACGCTGGGTCAAAGCCTCAACCAAGGCGTCACCCAGATGATCACCTCGGCGGTCACCATCGTGGGGGTCATCGCCATGATGCTCTCCATCAATTGGCTGATGACGCTGATAACGCTGGTCATGGTACCGGTGTCGCTGGTGCTCGTTATGGTGGTGGTGCGCCTGTCGCAGAAGCACTTCTTCGCGCAGCAACGGCTGCTCGGGCAGGTGAACGCGCAAGCGGAAGAGACGTTTTCGGGGCATGCGGTGGTCAAGGCCTTCGGGCAGGAGGATGAGACCGTTCGCTTGTACAATCAGGCGAACGATGCGCTCTATGAAGCGGGTTGGAAATCGCAGTTCCTCTCGGGTCTCATGCAGCCGGTGATGAGCTTCGTGGGAAATCTAGGCTATGTGGCGGTGGCGGTGGTAGGGGCGCTGCTGGCGGTGCGGGGCGCCATAACGGTAGGCGACATTCAGGCGTTCATCCAGTACGTGAAGAATTTCACGCAGCCCATCACGCAGCTGGCTCAGGTGGGCAACGTGCTGCAACAGATGGCTGCGGCAGCCGAGCGCATCTTCGCTTTTCTCGATCAGCCCGAGCTCTCCGACGACACGCGCGCCCATGGCGGTCTCGTCTCGGCGGCGCAGATGCGCTGTGACGTCACCTTCGATCATGTGCGTTTCGGATACGCTCCCGACAAGCCGGTCATCAACGACTTCTCTGCTCGGGTGCGCGAAGGTCAAACCGTTGCCATCGTGGGGCCCACCGGCGCGGGCAAGACCACCATGGTGAAGTTGCTCATGCGATTCTACGAGGTGGATGCGGGTGCCATTCGTCTGGGCGACACCGATATCCGTGACATCGCTCGTAGCGATCTGCGCGGTTTGTTCGCTATGGTGCTGCAGGATACCTGGCTGTTCAAGGGCCCGATTCGCGAGAACATCCGCTATGGCAAGCTTGACGCTACCGATGATGAGGTTGAGCGCGCGGCGCAAGGTGCGTGCGCTCATCATTTCATCATGACGCTGCCAGGTGGCTACGATTTCGAGATCAACGAGGAAGCCAGCAATATCAGCCAGGGGCAGCGGCAGCTGATCACCATCGCCCGTGCGCTTCTTGCCGACCGACGCATGCTCATCCTCGATGAGGCGACCAGTTCGGTGGATACACGCACTGAAGCGCGCATCCAGCAAGCGATGGATAATCTCATGGAGGGTCGCACTTCCTTCGTCATCGCGCATCGGCTCTCCACCATCAGGAATGCTGATCTGATCTTGGTGATGCAGCAGGGTGACATTGTGGAACAGGGTACCCACGATCAGCTGCTCGCAGAGGGCGGCTTTTATGCGGAGTTGTATAATGCTCAGTTCGCAGGCTACGACGAGGCGGAGGACGAGGGTGTTTAGAGAACGCCGTCAGATGAGCGATATGTATCGGATGCAACCGACGGAGTGCGTGTCGGTATGCGACCGATCTACGTTGCTTCCTGCCGGGGTGGTGCGCGTGGCCGATGAGGCGCTCGCCGCTGAGCGGCTCGTGCCTGCCCGCTTCGCGCATCTTCATGGAGACGCATCAGAGAAGGTCACCATTGCCGCTTTCGACTTCGATGGAACCTGCATCAGCGGCTCATCGCCTAAGAAGCTGGTGGATGCGCTCGGTCGGAGCGGCCGCTTGTCGCTTTGGAAGCTCTTTCGCATTGGATGCTGGGGGCTTGCGTACAAGCTGAATCTGCCTAAGGATGCCGAAGGGGTGCGCACGCGTGTGTTCAGCGCGTTCAAGGGCGATCCGGCCGTGCAGGTGAATGCGTTTCTGTGCCGTTTCTTCCATCAGCGCATCGCACCGCTGTACCGCACGGACGCTGATGCTGCCATGATGGCGCACCTTGAGGCAGGGCATGCGGTCGTGCTCGTTTCTGCATCGTTTGAGCCTATGATCGCAGCAGCCATGGTGGACCATCCCATCGAGTTTGCCTTGGCAAGCCGCATGAAGATCGACGCGGCAGGCGATTATACCGATCAGGTCGATGGGTTGCCGACCGAAGGCCCGGAGAAGATTGCGGTTCTGGAAGAGTTCGCGGATAGCTACTTCGGCGCTGGTCGATGGGAGCTTGGCTGGGCGTACGGCGATCACTACAGTGACGTTCCCATGCTGCAGGCCGCAGCGCATCCGTGCGCGGTGACGCCCGACAATAAGCTGCGCCGCTACGCCGCAGACCATGGTTGGGACATTCTCGAGTGGACCTGAGCGCCGCTAACCTGAAAAAAACCTGAAAGATAGCGGGTTTTCCTGCCGTTCGCACCTCCCGAACGGCATTTCGCCGCTTCCAGCGTATTATCGCGGGCTGAACTATTCTGGTTTGGACCGCATGGCGAAGAAGAGGGGATCATGGATCTGCAAAAACAGGCACGCATTGTCGATTCTATTCATGACACGCTGAACGATTTCGTCGGGCAACGCATCAAGGTGCGCGCGAATATGGGCCGCAGCAAGATCGTTGAGACCGAAGGAACGCTCACGCAGGTGCATCCACGTTTGTTCATCATGGAGGTGGAGCGCAAACGCGGGCGCACGGCACGTCAATCCTACCAGTATGCTGATGTGCTGACGGGCATGGTCGAGCTCTCCCAGGATGGCGAGCCGCTGTTCGGTGCGTTCATCGACGATGCGCAGCCAGAGCCTCAGTCGGAAAACCTCGAGCTGTTCGAGGAGGAAGAGCGCGTGCTCGCATAAGGAGCGTCGCGCCCGCTTCTAACGGCGCATCAGTGGCGCATGGTGCCCGTATCGGCAGCGCGCTTGCGCTCGCTGCGTCGTGCGCGTCGGCGGGCGCGCAAGAACATCGCAATGACCTCATCTGAGAGTCCGCATGCATGAGCAGTCCCTTTTGCGGGGCTGCTCTTTTTGGTCGCTCTCAAGTTTTGACCGCTCTCGGATCCGGGCATTTCTCAGCTTGGGAATCGCTCGTTTTCACGCTCTTTTGCGAGGCATCTTTACAGAGCGTGATCCGCGCGTTAAAATCACTATTGAACAGAGTGTTGATTTGTGCACGCAACGTTGAAAAGGTGCGGATGACAACAGCCATGGCGGCATCGGTGCAGATGCCTTGTGCGGAGGTTGACCGGCGCATCGCCCGCTCGAAGCGCGCCTTGCGCATGGCGCTGATCGAATTGGCGACCGAGCGCGGGATGGATGGTTTCACGGTCAACGACCTGTGCGAGCGCGCCGATCTGAATCGCGGTACGTTCTACAATCATTTCAAGGGAAAAGACGATCTTACTCTGACATTGCAGCAAGAGTTCATGGATGAGATAGGCCGCTTTCGCGATCGTATGCAAGAGCTCACCTTGGTGGACCTTGCGAAGATCAAGGTGACGCGTCGGCCCCTTCCGGTATTGGTCGAACTGTTCGATTACCTGCGTGAACAGAGTGATCTGCTCGGCGCCATGCTTGGCCCGACCGGGGATGCGAAGTTCTGCCAACAGCTGCGTGACGGGTTGTGTGCCGATCTGATCCGGGGGCTTCTGCACGAGCGCTATCGGCGCGATCCCACGCCGTTCGTGGAGTACTACATCGCATTCTATTCCGCCGCCTATCTCAGCGTTATCACGCGATGGTTGCAGACGGGCATGCGCGAAAGCTCGGAGGACATGGCGCGCATCGCTATGCGATTGTTGCTCATCAAGCCCGGTGAATCCCTGACGGTATGAACTAACCAGGAGAGAGTATGGCAGAACAGAACAAGCATATTGGCATCGATGTCGGCTCGACGACGGTGAAGCTGGCGGTTCTTGACGACGAGAACACCGTGCTTTGGTCGGTGTATCAACGCCACCATGCTGACGTGCGCGCCACCATCATGGACGTGCTGCGTCAAGCAGCCGCACAGTTTCCCGACGAAGCGATGACGATCGCCATCACGGGCTCGGGCGGCCTTTTGTTGTCTCAGTGGCTGGACATCACCTTCGTGCAGGAGGTCATCGCCAGCAAAACAGCCGTGGAAGCCTTCATCCCGCGCACGGATGTCGCTATCGAGCTGGGCGGCGAGGACGCCAAGATCATCTATTTCGATAACGGCATCGAGCAGCGCATGAATGGGACCTGCGCAGGTGGCACGGGCGCGTTCATCGATCAGATGGCAGCGTTGCTCGATACCGATGCGGGCGGCTTGAATGAACTGGCCAAGACGCATGAGACCATCTATCCTATCGCGAGCCGCTGCGGCGTGTTCGCCAAGACCGATGTGCAGCCGCTTCTGAACGAAGGGGCGCGCAAGGAGGATATCGCGGCCTCCATCTTCCAATCGGTGGTCACGCAAACGATATCGGGTTTGGCTTGCGGACGCCCCATTCGGGGGAACGTGGCGTTTTTGGGCGGACCACTTCAATACCTGCCTGAGCTGCGCCATCGTTTCTATGAGACGCTTGAGCTTGCCGATGACGCTATCATCGTGCCTGAGAACGCGCATCTGTTCGTTGCGTCGGGCTGCGCTATCGCAGGTGCGGTGGAAGGCGCGAAGGCAGAGCCGCTCCGTGCGGTGCTCGCGCGTTTAGAAGGGCTCGGTGACGTGCAGGGCAGTGAAGTGGTGCGCTTGGCACCGCTGTTCGAGAGCGATGCGACCTATGCTGCGTTCAAGGAGCGCCATAATGCCGAGCGCGTGCGCCGTGGCAACCTTGAGGCGTATCGCGGTGCCGCCTATCTGGGTATCGACGCAGGCTCCACCACGTTCAAGGCGGCTTTGGTCGGGCGCGATGGCGAGCTGCTCTGGTCAACGTATGCATCCAATAAGGGTGATGTGCTGGGGTGTGCGAAGGCGGCCATCGCAGAGCTCTATCGTGTGCTTCCCACCGATGAGGCGGGCCGCCCGCTCGTGAGCATCGGGCATGCGACGGTCACCGGCTATGGCGAAGGGCTGCTGCTCGAGGCGCTGCGCGTTGATTCGGGGGAGATCGAGACGGTGGCGCATCTGCGGGGCGCACAAGAGATGCTGCCCGGCGTTGAGTTCATCTTGGACATCGGTGGCCAGGACATGAAGTGCCTGCGCGTGAAAGACGGCGTGATCGACCATATCATGCTGAACGAGGCGTGCTCGTCTGGCTGCGGTAGCTTCATCGAGAGCTTTGCAAGCGGGCTCAATCTGGAAGTGGCCGACTTCGCTCAAACCGCCATTCAGGCAAGCGCGCCGGTTGATCTGGGGAGTCGTTGCACCGTATTCATGAACAGTCGCGTGAAGCAAGCTCAAAAGGAAGGTGCTACGGTCGGCGATATCGCAGCGGGTTTAGCGCTTTCGGTCATCAAGAACGCGCTGTTCAAAGTTATCAAGATACGCGATCCTCACGATGTGGGCACCAAGGTGATCGTTCAAGGCGGCACGTTCTTGAACGATGCGGTGCTGCGCGCCTTCGAGCAGCTGGCGGGCGTGCACGCGGTGCGTCCCGACATAGCCGGTAACATGGGCGCCTACGGTGCGGCCTTGCTGGCACGCGATCGCGCAGCTTCGGCATCTGCGGGAGAACGCCAGAGCGATCAAGAGCAGACGCGCTCCACGTTGCTGTCGCTCGAAGAGATCGAGGCGCTCGCACCGACGCATCGCACGGTGCGGTGCAAGGGGTGCTCCAATAGCTGCTTGCTCACGGTGAACGACTTCGGCGTGGATGAAGCCACGGGCAAGCATCGGCGCTTCATCACTGGCAACCGTTGCGAGAAGGGCGAGAGCCTTGGCACCGGCACGCAATCGTCTGACGTCCCTAACCTCTTCGCCTGGAAGAGCGATCGGCTCTTCAAGCACTACGAATCGCTCTCGGAAGAGGATGCGTCCCGGGGAGTGGTGGGCATGCCGCGCGCGCTCAACATGTACGAGAACTACCCGTTTTGGTTCACCTTCTTCACGAAGCTGGGTTACCGCGTGGTGCTCTCTGACCCGTCCACGAAGAAGACCTACGAGGCAGGCATCGAATCCATGCCGTCTGAGAGCGTGTGCTATCCAGCCAAGCTCAGTCATGGCCATATCATGAATCTGCTCGACAAGCATCCGGATTTCATTTGGATGCCGTGCAGCAAGTGGGAGCGCCAAGAGGACGACACGGCGGGCAACCACTTCAACTGCCCCATCGTGGCGAGCTATCCGGAGGCGCTGCGGCTCAACATCGACGAGCTGCGTGACAGCGATGTGGCCTTCGTGGCCCCTTGGCTTCCCTATGACAACAAGGAGAAGCTGAAAGAGCGCCTGTGGGTGGAACTCTCCGACACCTTCCGTGCGCAGGTGGGGGCGAAGGGTCCTGCGCTCACGCGCGCGCAAGTGGAAGCGGCCGTCGATGCGGCGTGGGAAGAGGACGAGGCGTTCAAGCGCGATGTGCGCCGTGCGGGCACCGAGACGCTCGCATGGATGGAGCGCACCGGCACGCATGGCATCGTGCTGGCAGGACGCCCCTATCACCAGGACCCCGAGATCAACCATGCTATCCCCGAGCTGTTGCAAAGTTTCGGGTTGGCGGTGCTGACGGAGGATTCCGTAGCGCACCTCGGCCAGCTTGAGCGCCCCATTCGCGTGGTGGATCAGTGGATGTATCACACGCGTCTCTATGCTGCGGCTAAAGTGGTCACGCAACGCCGCGACCTGGACATGATCCAGCTGAACAGCTTCGGATGCGGACTGGACGCTCTGACCACCGATCAGGTGCAGGAAGTGCTCGAAGCGGCGGGGAAGGTCTATACCGTGCTCAAGATCGACGAGGTGTCGAATTTGGGCGCAGCGCGCATCCGCGTGCGCAGCCTGCTGGCGGCATTGAAGGACCAAGCAGACCGAGAAGCGGAGGCTGCCGCCGATGCAGCCGCTGCTTCTCGCCCGTGCCCGGCAGCGTGCATCACCGATATCGGCGTGGATGCGCTCGTGCCGGATAGCTTCACGCAGAAGGCCGACGGGGTGGTGACCGCCGAGCTCGAACAGCGCGCAAGCACCTCTACTGAGTTCGCGCGCGCCCAGTTCACCGAGCAGATGAAAGAAGAAGGCTACACCATCTTGGCCCCGCAGATGGCACCGTACCATTTCGAGCTGCTCGTGCCGATCTTCCATCGCTTCGGCTACAACGTGGAATTGCTGCCATCGGTGGACACCGGTGCGGTGGATGCGGGGTTGAAGTACGTCAATAACGACATCTGCTATCCGTCCATTCTGGTGACCGGCCAGATCATGGAAGCGGTCATGAGCGGGCGCTACGACACCGACAAGCTGGCAGTGCTGATCACCCAAACGGGCGGCGGGTGCCGCGCGACCAACTACATTTCGCTCATCCGCAAGGCGCTCAAGGCCGCAGGTCTTGCGCATATTCCCGTCATCGCCATCTCGTTCAAGGACCTCGGCGAGGACAACCCGGGTTTCTCCATCACTCCGCAGATGCTCTATCAAGCCATCTTCGCGTTGCAATATGGCGACCTTTTGATGATGTGCCTGTACCGCACGCGTCCCTACGAGGCGGAGCCCGGCAGCGCAACGCGCCTGTTCGACCATTGGGTGGACCACTGCAAGCAACAACTTGCACGTGGCGTGAAGATGGGCGAGTTCAAACGCACGGTGCGGCGCATCGTGGACGATTTCGACACGTTGCCGCTGGTAGGCGAGGGCACTAAGCCGCGCGTTGGGGTGGTCGGTGAGATCCTGGTGAAGTTCCATCCCACTGCCAACAATCAGATCGTCGACCAGATTGAAGCCGAGGGCTGCGAAGCGGTGGTGCCGGGGCTGATTGAGTTCTTCTTGTTCGGCATGGCTGGCGGTATCTTCCAGCGCCAGATCGGCAAATCGGCCAAAAGCGCGCTGGGCAGTCGCATCGGGCTTGCGGCCATCGCCAAGCTCCGACGCCCGGTCACCGAGGCGCTGCGGCGCGCTCAGCGCTTCGAGCCTCCAGCGGACATCTACGAGCTAGCCGAATACGCCAGCGAGATCTTGAGCCTGTGCAACTCGATGGGCGAGGGGTGGCTGCTCACCGCCGAGATGGTGGAGCTCATCCGGTCGGGTTGTCCGAACATCGTCTGCACGCAGCCTTTCGCCTGCCTACCGAATCACGTGGTGGGCAAGGCGGTTATCAAGGAGCTGCGCCGCCGCTATCCGGAGAGCAACATCGTCGCGGTCGACTATGATCCGGGCGCCAGCGAGGTGAACCAGCTCAATCGTATCAAGCTGATGATCGCGGTGGCGAAGGCGAATCTGGCGGCCAAGGAAGGACAGGCGCGTACGGTGCGCCTTACCCATGCGCAGGGGATCGACCATGCTGAGCGGGTTGCCGAGCTGGAGATCGAAGAGGAATCCGTGGCGTGACCCGCGTGCATTTCGGCATAGCGACGCGCCTTCCACTGCGCGATCTGCGCCTCTCGAAGCGCAATCTGATCTATCGGACGGGCCGTGGGCGCTACTTGTTCAAAGATGCCTGGCTGCGCGCCGATCGGCGGCTGTGGGCTGAGCATCGGCGACGCTGTTTGTTGAACTACGATCTATCCATGGCGTATTTTCGGCAGCTCTCTCCCGAGGCGTTCGATGCGGCGATCGAGCACGTGCGGGCATCGTTTCCGCAGCTTGAGGCGGTGGAGGATTTGCGGACGCTTGAGGGGGTGCAAGGCGTGTATCTGATGGTGCTCGATAAGCATCGCCAGGCGTATGTGGGCAAGGCGTGCGGCAAGCATGGCATCAAGCATCGCATCGTGCGTCATTGGCGCAATGCGGTGCCCTTCGATCGTCTGCTCTCCGGCGAGCCCGAGGAATCCATTTTGCCCATCGACGCGTTTCGCATGCTCGACACCACGCGCATCTTCGCTTGTGCGGCCGATGAGGTGCGTGCGGGAGAGCTCGAGCGCGCGTTGGTGGATGCGATGCCGCTCGCGTTCAGTCTGAATCGTACGAAAGGCGGAGCGCTTGCGGGCGGTCTGCACGAGGCCATCCAGCACCGGCGCACGCGCGATCTGCGCATCGTAGGAGAGAAGTAGATGTCCATGGGAGATGCGGGAAAGATCACCATCGTGCCAACACCTATCGGTAACCGAGGCGATATGACGCTGCGCGCACTGGAGGCGCTGCGCGAGGCCGATGTAGTGTGCGCGGAAGACACGCGGGTGACAGGTGGTTTGCTCGCGGGGCTTGACATCTCGAAGCGCTTGGAACGTCTTGACGAGAACGCGCTGGATCAGCGCGCTGCCGATGTGGTGGCGCGTGCGGCGGCCGGAGCGCGCATCGCCTATTGCTCTGATGCTGGCATGCCAGGGGTGTCCGATCCGGGGTTACGGCTGGTGCTGGCCGCACGCGAGGCGGGCGTAGACGTGGAAGTGCTGCCCGGCGCAAGCGCGGTCACAACCGCATACGTGGCCAGCGGCACCGTCTGCCCGCGCTTCTATTTCGGCGGGTTCTTCCCTCGGAAGAGCGGCGAGCGCGAGCGCGTGCTCGAAGGCCTGCGCACGCTTGACGCTGCGCTCGTGTTCTACGAGAGCCCGCACCGTCTCTGCGATGCGCTCGAGGCGATCGCGCGCGCGTATCCCGCGCGTCAGGTGGCGGTCTGTCGCGAGCTGACGAAGCTGCATGAAGAGGTCGTGCGCGATACCGCTGTCCGCCTGTGCGCTCAGTTCAACGAGCGCACCCAGGTCAAAGGTGAGATCGTGCTGGTGATCGACGCGCCCGCGGCAGCAGAAGGAGAGCCGGACGTGGCGGCGGCGCAGGAGTTGGCTCGTGCGCTCGTTGCGTCGGGTGCAAGCGTGCAGGAGGTGCGTCGGGCGCTCCAAGAGCAAGCGGGCTTGTCTCGCAATGCCGCCTATGCGATGGCATTGGAGACGGCACGTGACTAGCGCGAGCTTAGCTTTGCGCACCTGCGCCCTCGCATCCGGAGGCGCTGTGCGCTCTGCGTCGTCAACGGGTGCTCAGCTCGTCTGCATCAGCGGTATGGACGTGTGGCTTACCCGCAAGCGCATCAAGAACCTGCATATGCGCATAAAACCGCCCGATGGGCACATCGAGATATCTGCTCCCTTGCGCATGCCCGCTGCTCGGATCGAGGCGTTCGTGGAAGAGAAGGCAGCTTGGATCGCTCGACAGCAAGACGCCATCGCCAAAGCGCCTCTCTCAGTGGCAGAGAGCGCTTCTGCTGAAGAGCAGGCGGCGTGGAAGGCGGTGGTGAGCGCGTGCGTGCCGCCGCTCGTGGCGGCATGGGAGCCTCTTATGGGGGTGCGCGCTGGCACCCTCGTCTACCGCAACATGAAGAGCCGCTGGGGCAGTTGTCAGCCCGCTACGGGACGCATCTGCATCAATACGCGCTTGGCGCTCTATCCGCCGGAGTGCTTGGAATACGTGGTCGTACACGAGTTGTGCCATTTGCTGGAGCGCGGGCACGGTCCTCGGTTCCGCGCGCTCATGGACACCTTCATGCCCGATTGGCGAGCACGGCGCGCCAAGCTGCGCTGAATCGATCACAGTCTGGGAAATCATTGCGGCAAACGGGCTGATTTGTGCTATCGTGAACCCGTTCCATATTCCATGTGAATAGTCTGATGGATTCCACCTGCCGAGATTCGCACCTTCCGTGTGCGCGTGCAGGCATAAACGAAGGGAACGTAGTGAAATTCTTCCTTGACACCGCTGATCTGACAGAGATCGAAGAGGCAGCCGCGTGGGGCGTACTGGCTGGCGTCACCACCAATCCGACGCTGTATGCCCGGGTAGGGGGCAAGCTGACCGATTTCGAGAACCACATCAAGCGCATCTGCGATGTGGTGGGGCCGGAGTGTCCCGTGTCGGCCGAAACCGTTGCCATGACGCGCGACCAGATCGTGGCCGATGGGCGCCGGTTGGCCGCTCTCGCACCGAACGTGGTTGTGAAGGTGCCCACCATGGTAGAGGGCCTAGCGGCTACGCGCACGCTGGCAGACGATGGCATCCGCGTCAACATGACCCTGTGCTTCACTGTGCCGCAAGCCATGCTCGCTGCTCGTAGCGGCGCTCGGTACATCTCGCCCTTTATCGGTCGCTTCGATGATATCTCTGAAGACGGCATCGCGCAGGTGGCCCAGATCGCAGAGGCGGTAGGCAACTACGATTTCACGGATAGCACGGTAAACGGTGAGCAGATCGAGATCATCGCCGCGAGCATTCGCAGCGCCAACCATGTGACCCAGTGTGCGCTGATGGGGGCCGATGTGGCCACCGTGCCCTTCGGCGTGCTGAAGAAGATGGTGAAGCATCCGCTGACAACGGCGGGCATTGAGAGCTTCTTGAACGATTGGGAGAAAGTAAAGTAGATGGCAGAAGAAGCGAAGACTGAAGAGACGCCGGTAGAGCCTCCGAAGCGCAAGCGCGGTCGTCCTACGAAAGCGGAGGCAGAAGCGCGCCGGGCACTCGAGGCTGCGGCCGCAGAAGCGGCTGGCAATCAACCCGAGCCCGAAAAGGCCGCTCCGAAGAAGCGCACGCGCAAGACGACGGCGAAGAAGGCGGAGCCCGAAGCGGCGCCCGCAACAGAAGAGCAGCCCGCAGACGAGGCGCCCGCACCGAAGAAGAAACGCGGACGTCCCAAGAAGGCCGAGACCGAAGCAGCTTCAGCGGCTGAACCGTCCGATGCGCCCGATGCTGCCACATCTGCGAAGGCCGACGATGCCTCAACCTCTGATGGGGCTGGCAAGACCGACAAGGCAGAGGCTAGCAAAGCTGAGAAAACGGATGCTGACAAAGCCGAGAAGGGCGACGAGCGCACGCCAAAGCGCTCGGTGAAGGTCAGTGGGAATGCTGCGAACTCGGGCGCTCAGAATACTCAGAGCAACCAAAATGGCCAGAACAGCCAGAACGGTCATGCTAACCACAACGGGCGCAATCGCAATCGCAATCGCCGTAACCGCAACGATCGCAACCGGGAGTACGTGCCAAGCGTGAGCAGGGAAGAGCTTGAAGAGCTGAAGCTTCCCGAGCTGCGCGAGAAGGCCGCCGAATTGAGCATCGATGCATCCGGCATGAAGAAGGCCGACATGGTGGAGGCCATCTATAAGGCGCTCGCCATCGCCGAGGGCTTCTTGGAAGTGGGCGGCATCTTGGATATCTTGCAGGATGGCTATGGCTTCTTGCGCACCGACGGATATCTGCCTGGCGAGCATGATGTGTACGTGGGGCTTTCCACGATTCGCCGCAACGGTCTGCGCAAGGGCGACCTCGTCACGGGACAGACCCGTCCAGCCCGCGAAGGCGAGAAGTTCGCCGCCATTCAAAAAGTGCTCACGGTTAACGGCATTCCCATCGACGAGCTGGGGCATCGCCCGAAGTTCAGCGATCTGACGCCGGTGTTTCCTGACGAGCGACTGCTTATGGAGCACGGCAAGAACACCACCACCGCCCGCGTTATCGATCTGGCAGCACCCATCGGCAAGGGCCAGCGCGGTCTGATCGTGTCGCCGCCGAAGGCGGGCAAGACCACCGTGTTGAAAGACATCGCCGCTGCCATCACTGCGAACAACCCCGAGGCGCACCTGATGTATCTTGGCATCGACGAGCGCCCCGAAGAAGCAACTGATATGGAGCGCTCCATCAGAGGCGAGGTGGTCTCGTCCACTTTCGATATGCCCTCCGAAAACCATATTCAAGTAGCCGAGTTGGTCATCGAGCGTGCAAAGCGCTTGGTCGAACAAGGCAAGGACGTCGTGATCCTGCTGGATTCCATCACGCGTTTAGCGCGCGCATACAATCTGGCGCAACCTGCCAGCGGGCGCGTGCTCTCTGGTGGCGTGGATTCGACGGCGCTCTACCCGCCGAAGCGCTTCTTGGGCGCCGCGCGCAACATCGAGCATGGTGGCAGTCTTACCATTCTGGCGTCGGCGTTGATCGATACCGGCTCGAAGATGGACGAGGTGATCTTCGAAGAGTTCAAGGGCACGGGCAATATGGAGCTCAAGCTCGACCGCAATCTGGCTGATCGCCGCATCTTCCCGGCCATCGATCCCATTACGTCGGGCACGCGCAAGGAAGAGCTGCTGCTCGACCCGCAGGAAGCGCCGCTCATCTGGGCAGTCCGCCGCATCTTGGCGAACATGAACAACACCGAGCGCGCGATGGATATGCTCATCAAGTCGTTAAAGCAGACCGACACCAATGCTGAGTTCCTGTTGCGCACTGCCAAGAAGGCGCAGACGCATCAGGGTCGCACCGATGAGAACTTCGAGTTCTAAGGAAGCGCCATGAGCCAAGAACCTCAAAACGCATATGACCAGACCTACGGCGCAAGCCAACCGTCCGCTGCGCCAGGCGGGACTCCGGTAGCGGGGCAAACTGCCATGCCAACAACCGATGCAGCTGCCCAGCCACAAGCTCAGCCGACCGCGTCAGCGGCGCAGACGGCACCTTCTCAAACGCAGGCGTTCAGCCAATCGTTCAGCGATGCTGGGCAAGCGACCCCTCAACCGGTGTATGCGGCACCTGCTGCGCCACAGAAGAGCGGCAAAGGCTGGATCGTCGGCATCGTGGTTATCGTGGCGGTGGCGATCGTTTGCATCGTCGGCATGGCGTCGTGCTCCACGACGATGTCGGCCATGATGAACCCGTTCGGCTCGCTCTACGAGGACGAGGGCGGCTATGCGGTGTATGAGCCCAGCGTGGGCATCATTGAACTTGATGGCACCATTCAATATGACGGCAGCGTGTGCAGTCCGGAGGGATTGAAGGAGCTGCTCGACCAGGCCGAGGATGACGACGACATCGTTGCCGTCGTGCTGCGGGTGAACTCAGGCGGTGGCGTGGCGACCGCAGGCGAAGAGATGGCGCAATACGTCGCCGATTTCAGCAAGCCGATCGTGGTTTCGAGCGCGGCCACCAATGCGAGCGCAGCGTATGAGATCAGCAGCCAGGCCGATATGATCTTCGTGGATAAGACCACCATGATCGGGTCCATTGGTGTCATTTTGCAGGTCAGCGATCTCTCGGGGCTCTATGACAAGCTCGGCATCCGCATCGACAACATCACTTCGGCCGATGCCAAGGATGCCGGTGGTGGCACCCGCCCGCTGACCGAGGATGAGCGCGCCTACTACCAAGCCATGGTCGATCAGATCAACGATCTGTTCGTCAAAACGGTGGCCGAGGGGCGCGGTATGAAAGAGGATGAGGTTCGCAAGCTGGCAACAGGGCTGCCCTTCACCGGCGTTGATGCGGTGGAAAACGGGCTGGCAGACGAGATCGGCCTGCTCGAGGATGCCGTGGCGGCAGCCAGCGAAGAGGCAGGGTATGGCATCGGACTGCCTACGGTGTCTTTGACCTATGCGGGAAGCGATCTTCTGGGCCTGCTCGATATGCTGGGGTACAGCGAGAGCGACTTGGGAGACGCGGCCAAGCTCGAGACGTTGATCGCGGCGCTGGAGGATGGCCGTGCGCTGGGATAGGGACGCCGATATGGTGTGGCCGCATCGCGCGGTCGTTACCGCTGGCATGCCTTACGGCAACAAGCCGCTGCACTTCGGACACCTGGGGGGCGTGTTCATTCCCGCCGATGCGTTCGCACGCTTCTTGCGCGATCGTATCGGTGCCGACAACGTTCGCTTCGTGAGCGGCACCGATTGCTTTGGTAGCCCCATCAACGAGGGGTATCGGAAAGCGGTTGAATCCGGCGCGTTTTCGGGCACCATCGCTGAATACGTGCAGAGCAACCACGATGCTCAGGCTGCCGCGCTTGCCGATTTCGGGGTGTCGTTGGATATCTTCGAGGGAAGCGGCATCGGGCATGCAGGGGAAGTGCATCAAGAGCTCACCGATGCCTTCATCCGCGGACTCTACGAGCAAGGCACCTTGCAGCTGGCCTCCACGTTACAGTTCTTCGATGCTGAGGCCAACACCTTCCTGAATGGTCGTCAGGTGCAGGGGCATTGTCCCGTGCAGGGCTGCAAGAGCGAGCACGGCTACGCCGACGAATGCGATCTGGGGCACCAATACGAACCGACCGATCTGATCGCGCCGGTCTCTACGTTGACCGGCACGATGCCCGAGATGCGTCCGGTCAGCAACTGGTATTTCGATCTGCCGTCGTATGGTGCTTTCCTGAAACAGCGCGTGTCCGAACTTGAAGCGGACGAAGAGGTGCGCAGGGTCGTGCCTCAGACGATCGCGGAGTTTTTAGGTGCGCCGATCGTGTTCGTGAAAAACGAGCTGTTCGAGGCATACGAGCGCATCATGGCCGATCTGCCCTCGCATACGACGCGCGAGGCGGAGGGCAACAAGCAAAGTTTCAGTCTCGAGTTCGACGATGTGCATGCGCGCGAAGAGGCATGCACCAAGCTCTCGGCGGCAGGCATTCGCTTCCGCACGTCGAAAACGCTCGTGCCCTTCCGCATCACGGGCAACATCGAGTGGGGCGTGAAGGCGCCTGTGCTCGATGAGGTGCGCGATCTGACGGTGTGGTGCTGGCCTGAGTCGCTGTGGGCCCCCATCTCGTTCACCATCGCTTGCAATGATGCGCTCGGGCTGCCGCGGGGTACGTGGCGTGATTTCTGGTGCGACGATACGGCGAAGGTCTACCAGTTTATCGGGCAGGACAATCTGTACTTCTACGGCGTAGCGCAACCGGCTCTGTGGGAGGCGCTCGGCAGTCATGGCATCTTCGGCGGTGCCGAGGCGCGCCCCCTGCGCCAAACCGAGCTCATCGCGAACCACCATCTGCTCTTCGGCAAGACCAAGGCGTCCTCGTCGGGCGCGGTCAAGCCGCCGACGGGCTCTGAACTGCTCGAACACTACACAGCAGAGCAGCTGCGCGCCCATTTCCTGGCGCTGGGACTCGATCAGAAGTCGGTGGCGTTTTCCCCGAAGCCGTTCGACCCCCGGCTCACCGACGAGCAGAAATCCGACCCGCGCGTGGCCGATCCCGTGCTCAAAGAGGGCGCGCTTCTGACCAACGTGTTCAATCGGTTAGCGCGCAGTTGCCTGTACGAGGCGGCGAACAGCTTCGAGGGCTTCATGCCCGTAGGTCCGGTGAGCGCAGATGTTCTCGAGCGCGCTCAGCGCACCATGCAGCGCTACGACGCCTTGATGTATCGGGTCGAACTGCATTCGGTGATGCAGCTGGCTGATGAGTTCATCCGGTGGTCGCAGAAGCGATGGGCCGACGGCATCAAGGCGATAGTCGAGCGCGAAGGCACTGACGTTCCGCCGAGCGAGGCACGTCGTCAGCTGTTGTGTGATTGCTTCTATCTGTTGCGCGTCTGCGCGCTGCTGATGCATCCGATCTGCCCGCGCGGGTGTGAGACCATCTGCGACTATCTTGATTTTGACGCACAGGATTTCTTCAGCTGGAACTACGACTTCGCCAGCAACGACGAGCTGTGCGGGGCAGGCGAGATCGACGAGGGACGCCATCAGGTGCGCCCGCTGCCACCGCGTTTCGACTTCTTCCCGAAACATGAGAGCCAACTCAAAAAATAGCTCAGCGATTCGATAGCGCGTAGGCCCGAGCAGTGCTATACTACTCGGGCTTTTTACTTTGACGCATGCTCGGGCGACCGATCGCCGCTAGTGGCCACTAGAAAAGGCTGCGGTTGTCGGGAAGACCTCGGGCAGAGGATTAACGAATGGAGTGAACATGGCTGCACCTACCAAGGTCAGCATCCAGTCTTTGCTGGATGCCGGCGCACACTTCGGGCATCAGACCCGCCGTTGGAACCCCAAGATGAAACCCTACATCTTCGGAAGCCGCGGAGATATCTACATCATCGACTTGAAGCAGACCCTGGTCGGTCTTGACCGCGTCTACACCTACATCAGCGAGCTGACCCGCAAGGGCGGTACCGTGCTGTTCGTGGGCACGAAGAAGCAAGCCCAAGAGAGCGTGGCCGATGCTGCCAACCGTTGCGGCATGCCGTACGTGAACAACCGCTGGCTGGGCGGCATGATGACGAACTTCGCCACTATCCGCAGCCGCGTGAACTACATGGAGGACCTGGAGGCGCAGGATGCGGATGGCCGCATGGCGCTGCTGCCGAAGAAGGAGCAGATCCTCAAGCACAAGGAACTGGCGAAGCTGCAGGCTAACCTCAACGGCATCCGCAACATGAAGCGCGTGCCGGACGCCATCTTCATCATCGACACGTGCCGTGAGGAGATCGCCGTGCACGAGGCGCATCGTCTGGGCGTGCCGGTGGTGGGCACGCTGGATACCAACTGCGACCCGGACGACGTGGATTACGGCATTCCGGCCAATGATGATGCCATCCGCAGCGTGAAGCTTCTGTGCGAGTTCGTGGCCGATGCGGTCATCGCGGGCACCGGTGCTGTGGTGAGCGCGGCCGACATGGCTGCCGAGGCCAAGGCGGATGCGCAAGAGGAAGCGTTGGTGAAAGAGGACGAGCAGAAGGTGGCCGACGATGCTCAGGGCTCTGACGTGGTCAGCGCCGTTGAGGCCGATGTTGACGCGAAGGCTATCACGGCTGAGATCGCCGACCAAGAGGTCGCTGCGATCGATGCTGCTGAGGGCACCAACTAGATACCATTTCGGGCTTTCAAGCCTTATCCGATAAGGAGGAATCATGGCCGAGATCACCGCTTCTATGGTGAAAGAGCTGCGCGAGATGACCGGCGCAGGCATGATGGAATGCAAGAAGGCGCTCGCTGAGGCGAATGGCGACATGGAGGCTGCTGTCGACGTGCTGCGCACGCGCGGTTTAGCAGCAGTGGCGAAGAAGGCCGGACGCGCTACCAATGAGGGTACCGTCATGGCCATCGTGGACGAGACCTGCACGAAGGGTGCCGTCATCGAGCTGAACTGCGAAACCGACTTCGTGGGCATGAACGAGAAATTCAAGGGATACGCCGAGCGCATCGCGGCGGCGGCCCTGCTGAATCCTGGCGAGAGCGTCGATGCGCTCAAGCAGGCCGACTCTGATGGTATGACGGTGGACGAGGTGCTGACCGACTGCATCCACGTGATGGGCGAGAACTGCCAGCTTTCTCGCGTAGCAACCGTCGAGGCGCCCGGTGTTGCCAGCTATATCCATGGCGGCGGCAAGATCGGCGTGTTGGTGAACTTTGCGGTGGAGGGCATCGATCCGGCTTGCGAGGCGTTCCAGGTTTGCGGGCGCGACGTGGCCATGCAGGTGGCCGCCATCAATCCTGTTTCGGCCACGCGCGAGAGCGTGCCCGCTGACGTGGCCGCGCATGAGCTGGAGATCTACAAGGCGCAGGCGGCTGAGAGCGGCAAGCCGGAGAACATCCAGGAGAAGATCGCCGAGGGCCGCATGGAGAAGTTCTACAAAGAGAACTGCCTGGCCGAGCAGGATTTCGTGAAGAATGGCGATGTGACCGTGAAGCAGTACGTCGATGAGTGCGCTAAGGAGCTGGGCGGCACCATCAAGATCGTCGGCTTCATTCGTTTCGCGTTGGGTGAGTAAGGCTGTTCCGGTTGTCCTTAGGCAACCGGAATCGCTCGATGCTGTGACGCGTTCCCGGGTGTGTCCGAGCGCCTGCGCGAACATCCTGCCGTAGGCAAGGTTGATCGGCTGCGCATTGCGCGCGAGCCTTCTCAGGGAAGCGTCTTCCTGACTTTGTTTTGACCAGTAAGGTTTTACATGGGTTCTGCCAATGAAGTCATAGTGGTGCATGGAAACGGCAATCTCGCTGGCGAGGTTGCCGTTTCCGGTGCCAAGAACAGCGCGTTGAAGCTGATGGCCGCGTCGGTGCTCGGGCGTGGTGTCACCACGTTGCGCAATGTGCCCCTGATCGACGATATCGATGTGATGGGGGAGGTGCTGGCATACCTTGGTGCCACCGTGTCGCGCACCGATCATGTGCTGACGATCGACACCGCATCGTTGACGCGCAACGAGACACCGTATGAATTGGTCACGAAGATGCGCGCGAGCATCGCGGTTCTGGGACCTTTGATCGGGCGCTTCGGTGAGGCGCGCGTGGCCATGCCCGGAGGATGCCAGATAGGCGCCCGCAATATCGACATGCATCTGGTTGGACTCGAAGCGCTCGGCGTCGTGTTCGATGTCGATCACGGCATCATTGTGGCGCATACGCCCCAGGGTCTGCATGGCGCTCAGGTAACCTTGGAATTCCCCAGCGTGGGTGCTACCGAGAATATGCTGATGGCTGCGGTGTGCGCCGAGGGCGAAACGGTCATCGACAACGCCGCCCGCGAACCGGAGATCGCGGATCTGTGCAACATGCTCAACGAGATGGGTGCCAAGATATCGGGCATCGGCACGTCGAGCATCCACGTAGAAGGCGTTCCCGTCTCGCAGCTTCATCCCTGCGACCACACCACGGTCGGGGATCGCATCGAGGCGGGCACGTTCTTGGCGGGAGGCGCTTTGACGGGTGGTCCTGTGACCGTGCGAGGCATTGACCCTGACTACCTCCGCATGGCCATCACGAAGCTGCGCTCGTTGGGTTGCGAGGTGGAGACGGACCAGGATTGGATTCGCGTATCTCGCACCGCGCCGCTGAACGCCATCGATATCCAGACACTGCCCCATCCGGGTTTTCCGACCGACTTGCAAGCTCAGTTCATGCTGTTGGCAGCGCTTGGCGACGGGCTGTCGGTCATAACGGAGAACGTCTTCGAGAATCGCTTCATGTTCGCTGCGGAACTTATGCGCATGGGCGCCGATATCGATCTTGAAGAGCATCATGCGCTGGTGCGCGGCGTAGATGGTTTACAGGGCGCGCCGGTGTCCGCAACCGATTTGCGCGCTGGAGCCGCCTTGGTGCTCGCGGGCATCATCGCAGAGGGAGACACCACGGTACATGGTATCGCGCATATCGATCGCGGCTACGAGGACTATGTGGGCAAGCTCTCGTCGCTCGGCGCCGATGTGAAGCGCGTGTCTGCGAGCGCTTGACGCCATGGCTTCCCGCCCAACCAGACGCTCTCCAAGTGGCAGGCATGCCGGTGCTCGCGTGGCAGCAGCACGTCCGACCTCTTCCACGCTCGTCGAAGAGGTGCGCCGCCGCAAGCGCAGGCATGCGAGGGCTGTGGGTATGGGCATTGGCGCTGCCATCCTCGCGATCGCGGTCGCGGTAGGCGTCTATGCCTATTTCACCACGACGAACGCAAAGCTCGATCTGGCACCCTCGAATGCTGCCGAGGCTTTGAAGCCCGCCGAGGAGAACAACCCGTTCTTCATGCTCTGCTCCGTTGACCTCGGTCTTTCTCCCAGCGCTCCTGCCAGCTATGACGTGCCGCAGAATACCCAGGGATATCTGCTGGTGCGGGTAGACGAGTCGCAACGAACACTCACGTTCATAAGCATTCCGGCCAATACGCTCGTGCGCTTTCAGAATGGCGAATATCATCCGCTCTGCGATGCGCTCGCAGAGGGCGGGGAAGCCGAGCTCGTGCGCCGCGTGGCGGATTTCGCGGGCGTGGACATCAGTCATTTCGTGCGCACGACGCAGACGGGCATTCAGCAGCTGGTCGATCTGATCGGCGGCGTGAAGATGACCCTCGATGCGGAAGTGGACGATCCATATGCCGGCAACGAGGTTCTCTTCGCAGGAGAAACGGTGCTCAGCGGACAGCAAGCGATCGTGTTCTTACGCGCGATGGATGTGACGGGCGGTTGGGATACGGTCGCTCGCAACCGTGTGGCGTTCACCGTGCAGTTGCTCACCCAAGCGCTGGCGGCCGAGGGCTTGAATCTGGCGGCAGCGATCGGCGACGCGAGCGGATATCTCGATACCGACCTCGGAGCATCTCAGTTGATGGGGCTGGCCGATGTCTTCCGTCCGCTCGATACGGCAACGGTGTACGTGTGCGCGGTGCCTGGCTTGGAGTCGACCATCTCAGATGGACGGCAGGCCTTCGATGCAAAGACGAAAGAGTGGCAGGTCATGATCGAGCGTATCAAGGAGGGCGGAGATCCTGATAGCTTGGAATCTAGCGCGCAGAGCGTTGATGCGGCCTCGGTTAGCGTGGAAGTGCGCAACGGTACGTCAACGGCGGGTGCGGCGGCGCAGATGGCCTCCATGCTCGAGCAGGATGGTTTTCAAATCGGTAACGTGGGCAACACCAACGACGATACCGTCTATAAGGAAACGCTGGTGATCTATACTGATCCCAATTACGAAGGCGCTGCAAAGGCGGTGGCGAACTCCATCGGAGGCGGTCGCGTCGTGAACGGCGGCGATTTCTACCGCTCCGCCTCGAATGTGATCGCCATCGTGGGTACCGACTGGACGCCGTAGGTCAACAAGGAGCAGGCATGTGGTGCAATAAGGTATTGGTAGCCTATGATGGCTCGGCGGCGTCGCAGCGTGCGCTGCACATGGCGCTCGGCATCGTCGAGGCGGATCGCAGCAGAGGTCTCGTGCTGGTGCATGTGGCCCGCATGGCTGGAACGGGGTCGGCCTTAGCAGGCGTTGATGCCATGATCGCCGCCGATGCGCAGGAGGTGCGCGAAGCTCTTGAGCGGGTGGCGGCTACCGTGAGCAACCCCACTGAGGTGCGCGTGCTCATCGGCACCTCGCCTGCCGATCTGATCGTGCAGTGCGCGCGTGAAGAGGGCTGCGACCTCATCGTGATGGGCAGCCGCGGTCAGGGTGGCGTGAAGGGCTTTTTGGGAAGCGTGAGCTATGCGGTGACCAAGGAAAGCCCGGTAGCTGTGCTTATTGCGAAAGAAGATGACTAGGAAACAGTGGCGCGTGCGGCGCAAGAGAAACTATGGAGTGCCCCGTTCGTATTAGGGACGCTTTCCAATTTGGCCATGTCCGTCGGCTATTACATGTTGATGGTGGTCATGACCTCATACACGATGGCTACCTATGGCGCCTCAGAAGCGGTGGCAGCCTTCACGGCATCCATCTTCATTATCGGAACGCTGATTGCGCGATTGGCAAGCGGTGCGTTCATGGAGCGGATCGGGCGCAAGCGCCTTGCGTTGATCGGTGCAGCTCTCACCATCGTGCTCAATGGCGCATACCTGATGGGCAGCACGTTGGAGTTGTTGATGACCGTGCGTTTCTTGCACGGCTTTTTCTATGGCGTGTTCAGCACGGCCATGGCCACCTTAGTGACCTCCATCATTCCGCACGAGCGCAAAGGCGAGGGCATCGGTTATTACATGCTGTCGGTGACCATGGCGGCGGCGCTGGGACCGTTTCTCGGCATCTTCATCTCTGCTCGCTTCGATTTTTGCGTGCTGTTCATCCTGTCCATGGTGTGCGCTGGCGCAACGCTGCTCTGCGCCCTGTTCATGCGGGCCGTGCCGGTGCCGGATAGGCCCTGTGCGAACACCGATGCTCTTGCGGATGACATGGCGGATGCCTCGGTGCTTGACGCGCCCGAGCTCGAAGGAGAATACGAGCGTCTCTCCGCAGCGGGCGACGTTTCCGCACCCGCTGTTCGCTCTCGTCTGCTCGACCGGTTGATCGAGGTTCGTGCGTTGCCCATCGCAGGTGTGGCGGGCCTGATCTTCTTCGGGTACTCGGCGCTCCTGACGTTCCTTCAGCCTTTCGCCTCTCAGATCGATCTGACGCGAGCAGCGAGCGTCTTCTTCATCGTCTATGCGATCGCCATGTTCGTAACCCGCCCGTTCACCGGTCGCGCATTCGATCGGCGAGGCCCGCGTCCGATCATGATTCCCGCGTTCATCTCGTTTGTGGTCGGCATGGTGGTGCTCTCTGCGGCCAACAACGATTGGGCGCTACTCGCAAGCGCGCTTTTGCTGGGATTTGGGGTCGGCACCATCCAGTCGTGCGGCTTGGCCATGGCGGTGCGCCAGACAACTGATGCTCGTCTGAGCCTAGCGAATGCCACGTTCTACATCTTGTTGGACACAGGGGTGGGAATAGGGCCGCTGCTGCTTGGTGCGGTGGTGCCGCTTATCGGATACCGCTGCATGTACCTTGCGTTGGCAGGGGTGGGTCTCTGTGCGCTCGTGCTGTTCTTGGTCATAACGCGGCGGCGTTGTGCATGATCTAACGGCAAAGCGGAAGACTTCGCGCCGGTCGCAGATTCCTCTGGCAAAGCTGGTGCACTTTTGATAGCATAAGTATTCGCTGCGTTCGCGCGGCATTATTAGCATGCGCCCAGGTATGTGGCATGACACGAAAGGACCACTTTTGGCTAAAGAAGATGTCATCGAGCTTGAAGGCACCGTTCGCGAAGCGCTGCCGAACGCGATGTTCAAGGTGGAGCTCGAGAATGGCCATGAGATCCTCGCGCATATCTCCGGCAAGATGCGCATGCACTACATCAAGATACTTCCCGGTGACAAAGTGACGGTGGAGCTTTCCGTGTACGATCTGAACCGTGGGCGTATCACGTACCGTTTCAAATAGCGAAGTACGGGCCGCGCAAGCGGTGCAGCCGAGAAGATTACGCCTGCGGCTGGGCGTGGAAGATAGAGAAGACGCATTAACCGAAAGGAATTGAAATGAAGGTACGTCCTTCGGTCAAGAAGATGTGCGACAAGTGCAAGATCATTAGGCGCCATGGCAAGGTGCTCGTCATCTGCGAGAACCCCCGTCATAAGCAGCGCCAAGGGTAAAGAGAGGTTTATTCAATGGCAGTACGTCTTGTCGGTGTAGACCTTCCGCAGTCAAAGCGCATCGAAACAGCCTTGACCTACATCTACGGAATCGGAAACACCACTTCCAAGCAGGTCCTAGCCGCCACCGGTGTCAACCCGGACATTCGCGTGAAGGATCTGACAGAGGATGATCTAGCGAAGCTCCGCGATTACATCCAGAACAATCTGAAAGTTGAGGGTGACCTGCACCGCGAGGTCTCTCAGAACGTGAAGCGTCTGATGGAGATCGGGTGCTACCGCGGCCTGCGCCACCGCAAGGGCCTGCCGGTTCGTGGCCAGCGCACGCATACCAATGCGCGCACGCGCAAAGGCCCGCGCAAGCAAATCGGCGGCAAGAAGAAGTAAGCGAGGAGCATCATGGCTAAGAAAAACGTTGCAACGCGCGTCAAGCGCTCTGAGCGTAAGAACATTGCTGTGGGTGCTGCTCACATCAAGTCTACGTTCAATAACACCATCATCAGCATCACCGATCCTCAGGGAAATGTGATCGCGTGGCAGTCCGCTGGCACCGTTGGTTTCAAGGGTTCCCGCAAATCGACGCCCTTTGCGGCGCAGATGGCGGCTGAGGCCTGCGCCAAGGTTGCTATGGAGCACGGTCTGCGCAAGGTGGCTGTCTACGTGAAAGGCCCGGGTTCGGGTCGCGAAACGGCCATCCGTACGTTGCAGGCGGCAGGTCTCGAGATCGCCAGCATCCAAGATTGCACACCCATCCCGCACAACGGCTGCCGCCCCAAGAAGCGTCGCCGCGTGTAACTGAAAGGATCATCTAATGGCAAGATACACAGGACCGGATTGCAGGCTGTGCCGTCGCGAGGGATGCAAGCTGTTCCTCAAGGGCGACCGCTGCTACTCCGATAAGTGCGCCATGGAGCGCCGCGCATATGCGCCGGGCGATGCCGGCAAGAAGCGCGTGAAGGAAAGCGAATACCGTCAGCAGTTGCGCGAGAAGCAGAAGACCAAGCGCATCTATGGTCTGTTGGAGAAGCAGTTCCGCCACTACTACGACCTGGCCAGCCGTGCTCAGGGCATTACCGGCGAGAATCTGCTACGCATTCTCGAGAGCAGACTGGACAACGTGGTGTACCGTCTCGGTTTCGCGAAATCTCGCGCAGAGGCGCGTCAGCAGGTACGTCATGGTCACATCCAGGTGAACGGCCGTCGCGTCGACATCCCGTCGTTCCGCGTGCGCCCCGGCGACCTGGTGGCAGTGGCGCCGAAGGCTCGCGATATGCTGGTTATCAAGAGCGCCCTTATCTCTAACGAGCGCACGAGCGTTCCGGCATGGCTTGAGGTCGATATCGAGAAGCTGCAGGGAAGCGTTCTCTCGCTGCCGCAGCGCGATCAGATCGATTCTGATATCCGCGAGCAGCTCATCGTCGAGCTCTACTCGAAGTAATCGCCGCTATCTAAGGAGGCTACCTGCACATGACAGAGTTCATGAGGCCTACTGTTACAACGGAAGAAGTGAACAACACGGTAGCGCGTTACATCGTGGAGCCGCTGGAGCGCGGCTATGGCTCGACGCTCGGCAATTCTATGCGCCGCGTGCTGCTGTCTAGCTTGGATGGCGCCAAGGCAACCGCCATTCAGATCGAGGGCGTGCAGCATGAGTTCACCACAGCCGAGGGCGTGATCGAAGATATCACCGATATCGTGCTCAACGTGAAGGGCTTGGTGTTCTCGCAGCAGACTGATGATGCAGAAGAGGCAACGGCGCACGTATCCGCTGAAGGCCCTTGCACGGTGACCGGTGCCGATCTTGCGGTGCCAACGGGCTTCACGCTGGTCAATCCTGAGCACGTGATCGCCACGGTCGCTGATGGTGGTCAGCTCGACATGACCATCCGCATTGGCGTTGGCCGCGGTTACGTTTCCGCTGACAACAATAAGCGCACGGAAGACCCCATCGGGGTTATTCCTGTCGATAGCTTGTTCAGCCCGGTGAAGCGCTGCACGATGAACGTGGAGGACACTCGTGTTGGACAGCGTACCGACTACGATCGTCTGGTGCTCGAGGTGGAGACTGACGGATCGGTGAGCCCCACTGATGCCGTGTGCTGTGCTGCGAATATCATCAATCAGTACATGGGCGCATTCTTAGCGCTCTCTGAGCGCGAGGGCGTCGAAGAGGTGGAAGAGGTTTCCATCTTCGCACCCGAAGGCACCGAGACCAACGCAGAGCTGGACAAGCAGATCGAGGATCTCGATCTGTCGGTGCGCTCATACAACTGCTTAAAGCGCGCCGGTATCCACTCAGTGCGTCAGCTGGTCGAATTCAGCGAGAACGATCTGCTGAACATCCGTAACTTCGGCGCCAAGTCCATCGAAGAGGTCAAGGACAAGCTGATCAGCATGGACTTGAATCTGAAACTATAGGAGCAATGCAATGAGACACAAGTACAAAGGGCGCAAGCTGGGCACTGACTGGAGCCACACTCAGGCCATGAAGCGCAGCCTGGTGCAGGCGCTCTTCTTAAACGATCGCATCAAGACCATCGAGAGCCGCGCGAAAGAGATCCGCGGTGACGTGGACAAGGTCATCACGTGGGCGAAGAAGGGCGACCTGCATAGCCGCCGTCTTGCCATCGCGAAGCTCAATGATAAAGATCTTGTGCGTGAGATCTTCGAAAAGGTGAACCAGGGCATGTTCGAGGGCCGCGACGGTGGCTACACGCGCATCATGAAGCTAGGTCCGCGCAAGGGCGACAACGCTCCCATGGTCATCATGGAGCTGGTGAACGAGACGGTTGCGCCGAAGGCGAAGAAGGATGATGCCAAGAAGGCCGCACCGAAGAAGAAGGCCGCTCCTAAGAAGGCAGCGAAGAAGGACGATGAGACAAGCGAGTCCGTGCTCGAAGAGCTGCATGAGTCCGTTGAGGCTGCTGAGGAGAATTTCGCCGAAGAGGTGCAAGAAGAAGGCAAGGAGCAACTGACCGAAGAGCGCTCAGAAGCTGCTGCCGAGGATGCCAAGGAAGCCGAGAAGGTCAAAGAGGAGGAGTTCAAAGCCGAGGAAGCTCGCGCCGAGAACGCCGAGGCTGCCGACCTGAAGGCTGAGGATGGCGAGAAGGCCTAAGGCTTCGTGGCTGCGCTCAGCGTATCCACATACATACCGCGTGAGTCGAGCGTGCATCATCTTGATGCGCGCTCGAAAATCATTTTGTTGCTGGTCTATTCGATCAGCATTTTCTTTATCGACTCCTGGGAAGGTATGTTCGCAGCAGCAGCGCTGTTCGTAGGTGCGCTCCTGTTGAGCCGTCTTCCTTGGGGACCCGTCTTCAAAGTAGCGCTACCGGTATACGTCATTGCCGTATTCACGGTGCTCGCGAATGCGTTCTTGTTCAAATACGGCAGCTTCGCATTTCGTCTTGAGGGTCTTGATCGCGGATTCTTCTTCGCGGTGCGCATCCTGCTCCTTGTATGGGCCAGCTTGATCTTGTGTTATACCTCTACCAGTACACAGCTGACCGATGCGCTCGCGAGCTTCATGGCGCCTTTGCGGCGCTGGAAGGTGCCTGTCGATGATGTGGCCATGGTGTTCAGCATCGCGCTGCGCTTTATCCCCGTGACCGCTGACGAGTACTTGCGCATCCGCGATGCGCAATGGTCGCGCGGGGCACCGCTCTCCGATGGTCCGATCCTGGCGCGTCTCCGGGCGCACACTTCCATCTTGATCCCGCTTTTCGTGGGGTTGTTCCGCCGTGCCGATACGCTTGCCATGGCTATGGATGCACGTTGTTATGGGCTGCCCGGCATTATGCGCACACGTTTGGTGGAACATGCCTTTGGAGGCAAAGAGATTGCCATCACCGTTCTTGGTAGCGCGTGTTGCATCGCCTTAGCGGTGCTGTGGTAGCGAAGCCGAAGCGCTCTCTGCGTTGAGTGAAGACGTTTCGGTTGCAAGCAGCGCATGAGACGTGGGCGGGCTCTTTGGGCAGGCATGCACGGCATGACCGCGGTATCTGTGGGGTGACTTCAGGGAGCGGCATCGATACCCCCGTAAGCGGCGAAAATCCAAGGAGGCGCGGTATCGTGTCATGAATGTGTTACGATTTATCAATACGTAACACTACCGGAAGGATGATGGGGATGGCATCTCTTACCCGAAGGAGTTTCTTGGGAGCAGCGGCCGCAGGTGCCGTGGGATTGTCTTTGCACGGATGTGCGTCTGACGGCGCAAGCGAGGCGCAGGATGAACTGTCGGGAGGTCCTGTTTCAGGAGATCGCGACCAGGTTATCGTCTCGATGACGCCTTCGTCTGAGCCGGAGGCGGGTTTCGATCCGCTGTTCAGCTGGGGATGCGGAGAGCATGTGCACGAACCGCTAATCCAGTCAACGCTGGTAACGACTGATGTTGATCTTGCATTCGTTAACGATCTCGCAGTGTCGTACGAGTGCGCGCCGGATGGTCTGACGTGGACCTTCGATATTCGCGATGACGTGCGCTTCACGGATGGAGAGCCGCTCACGGCACATGATGTCGCCTTCACCATCAACGGCATCAATGCGAACGCGGCTGCCCAAGCCGACCTCTCCATGATCAATCGGGCCGAAGCGCTCAGCGACACGCGAGTGGTGTTTCACCTGAATAAGCCTTACAACGCCATGCTGTACACGCTTGCTGTGGTGGGCATTGTTCCCGAGCATGCCTACGATGCGGCAACGTACGGGGCGCATCCCATTGGGAGCGGGCGGTACATGCTTGAGCAGTGGGATCGGGGCCAGCAGGTGATTTTGCGGGCCAATCCCGATTATTACGGTGAAGCGCCGTTGATGGATCGGGTCGTGGTGGTGTTCATGGAAGAGGACGCCTCGCTCGCGGCGGCGAGTGCGGCGCAGGTGGATGTGGCCTACACGGCTGCCACGTTGGTGGATGCTGCGCAGCCAGCAGGTTATGACGTCCTCAACTGCGAATCGGTGGATTCGCGGGGCATTTCGCTGCCTTCCATCGCGTCAGGTGAGGCGCGCGTCGTTGAGGGCGATATGGCGTTTTCGGTGGGCAACGATGTGACCTACGACATTGCGCTGCGGCGGATGATGAATGCGGCGGTTGACCGGCAGAGCATGATCGATAGTGTGCTGAACGGATACGGCACGCCTGCCTATAGCGTCTCTGACGGCATGCCTTGGTACAACCCTGATATGGAGAAGATGCTCACGCGGCAGGACGCCTTGCGCCAGCTTGAGGATGCGGGATGGCAACGCGGTGCAGACGGCGTATACGAGAAGGACGGCATACGCGCGGCGTTCGATCTGTATTACAGCGCGGGCGACTCGGTGCGGCAGGCGCTGGCCAATGAGTTCGCTAATCAGATGCGAGACGTGGGCATTCAGGTAACGCCGAAGGGATCGGGTTGGACGTATGACGCAGATGGCATCTATATGCATCAATACAGCGATCCGGTCTTGTGGGGATGGGGCGCGAACAGTCCCGTGCAGATGTACGCGCTTCACTATGGGCCCTCGGAGAGCAACTATGCATGTTACGAGAACGCTGAGGTGGATGCGCATATGGATGCGGCGCTCGCGGCCGACACGGTGGAGGCGTCGTATCCGTTTTGGCAGGCGGCCCAGTGGGACGGAACGCAAGGCTTCGCACCTGAGGGAGGTGCGAGCTGGGTATGGCTGTGCAATGTTGATCACTTGTACTTCAAGCGAACCGCTTTGTCGGTGGCTGCTCAGAAACCCCATCCACATGGGCATGGGTGGTCGCTGGTGAACAACGTGGATCAGTGGTGCTGGGAATGATGAAAGAAATGCGCCAAACCGCCCTACGCGAAAGGAATGCGAGGTCGCTCGATCAGTCCTCGGCGCTGCGCGCCTGCGGAACTTGCTTGGCGAGCGCCCCTCGCATTCCTTTCGTATGGACACTCGACCAACATCCGTCTTCTCCGAAGAGATCCGGGGGAAATTGATGGGGAGGTTCCTGGCGCATGTAGCGATCAAGTTCGCGCTCCTGATGCTGGCATCAAGCCTGGTCGTGTTTGCGCTCGTCAGCGCATCTCCGATTGACCCGGTGTCAGCGAATGTGGGGCAAGCGGCTCTTGCGACCATGTCCGTCGAGCAGCGCGCCGAACTGAGCGAGTATTGGGGAAGCGACACGCCCTTTTGGGAGCGCTACGCGTCGTGGATCGGTGCGCTCGCGCACGGAGATATGGGCATGTCACTGCGCTTCAATGCGCCAGTGGAGCAGGTGATCGCGCAACGCGCGCTCAACTCGCTTGCATTGATGTCTCTTGCGTGGGTGGCAAGCGGGGTGCTCGGTTTTACCCTTGGCGTGGTGGCGGGCGCGCATCGCGATTCGATGATCGATCGGTTCACGAAGGCATACTGCTTCGTACTGGCAGCGAGTCCCACGTTTTGGGTGGCGCTGCTCATGCTGATCGTGTTCAGCGTGGTGTTGGGATGGTTCCCGGTGGGCTTTTCAGCGCCCATTGGCAAGGCGGCATCGGAGGTGACCTTTCTTGATGCGCTGCATCATCTGGCGTTGCCAGCGATCACGCTCTCGCTGGTGGGCGTGGCCAATGTCGCATTGCACACGCGCGAGAAGACCATCGATGTGATGGCGCAACCGTTCGTTCGCCTTGCTCGTGCCCGCGGGCAATCGAATGCGCGCGTCATCGTGCGCCATGGTCTGCGCAACCTCGCGCTGCCGGCCATAACGCTGCAATTCACCCAGATCGCTGAAATCTTCGGAGGAAGCGTGCTGGTGGAACAGGTGTTTAGCTATCCCGGTCTTGGGCAGGCGGCGGTCGTGGCGGGCATAGGCGGAGACGCAGCGCTCCTTGCGGGCATCGCACTGGTGTCCGCAGCGCTTGTTTTCGGAGGCAATCTGATCGCGAACATTCTCTATGGCGTGATCGACCCGCGCTTGAGGGAGGTGCACCATGGCTGAGGCCGTCTCCGTGCTCCTTCATGCCCCACGCACGCGTCGTCTTCCCAATCGGAGGGCAACGCTATGTGCGGTCATCGCAGCCGTGGTTCTGTTGGGAAGCATCGTTGTCGTAGGACAGGCGCTCGCGCCTGCGGCCACGCAGACCGATTTCGCGCACAAGGATATCGCCCCATGTCTCGGGCATCCGTTTGGCACCGATCAGATGGGGCGAGATATGCTGGTGCGGACCATTGCGGGACTCTCGCTGAGCATACTGGTGGGTCTGGGTGCTGCTTGCGCGTCTTCGGTCATCGCTCTTGCGCTGGGATCGGCTGCGGCGCTCTGCGGGAAGCGCGTCGATGCGGCAGTGCTGTGGCTGATCGACCTCATGCAGGGCATACCCCATATCGTGCTGCTCGTTTTGATCTCGTTTGCGCTCGGCAAGGGATTTTGGGGAGTGAGCGTGGGCGTGGCGTTGACCCATTGGCCGGCCCTGACGCGCGTGATCCGAGCTGAGGTCTTGCAATGCCGAACATCGGGATACGTATCGGTTGCGCGTTCGCTGGGAACAAGCCGGGCCCGTATTGCCCTCAGGCACATGCTGCCCGCAGTGCTTCCGCAGTTCATCGTGGGTCTCATCCTGATGTTTCCCCATGCTATCCTGCATGAGGCGGCCATAACGTTTCTCGGTTTCGGGCTTTCTCCCGAGCAGCCCGCCATAGGCATCATTCTCTCTGAGAGCATGTCGTACCTCTCTGCGGGCATGTGGTGGTTAGCTGTGTTCCCGGGCCTGGCGTTGATCGGAGTTGTTATGGTGTTCGATGTGGTCGGGAGCGGTATTCGTCGGTTGGTGGATCCGAACAGCAGCCAGGAGTGATGATGGGCGATCAGATGGGCACAGACGCGCATGCCCAGGCACGCGCACATGCTTCAGGCGAGTCGCATCACCACCACACGCATGCGCGGGGATCGGTTCACCGACAAGGATGTCATCTGCTTCAGGTAGAGCATCTGAGCGTGTCTTTTCGCATGTATGAGACGCGCGGAGAGGGTCTGCGCGATTTCTTGACAGCGCCGCAGAGCACGGTCTTTGCCGTACGAGATCTGAGCGTTGCCGTTCATGAAGGCGAGATCGTTGCCGTAGTGGGTGCATCGGGCGCAGGTAAAACGCTTTTGGCGGATGCTCTTTTAGGGTTGTCTGAGCCGAACGCGCGCGTTGAAGGTCATATCTGGTTCAAGGGGCAGCGCTGTACTGCGCGCGACCTCGTCGCATTGCGCGGGCATGGTATATCGCTCGTGCCTCAAAGCGTTGCGAGCCTTGATCCGCTGATGCGCGTTGGCGAGCAAGTGCGCGGTGTTGCGGCCAGTAGGGCTGATGCGCGTGCACGAGCGCAGCGCCAGCGTCAGCTGTTCGCGCGTTATGGCTTGGATGAGGCGACTGCGCGCAGATATCCGCATGAGCTTTCAGGGGGTATGGCGCGTCGGGTCCTTCTGTGCTGTGCGCTCATGGACGATCCGTCGTTGATCGTGGCGGATGAGCCGACGCCGGGATTGGATACGGATCTCGCGATGCGCGCGCTTGCCGACTTTCGCCAGTTCGCAGATCAGGGGGGCGGCGTGCTCTTGATCACGCATGATATCGAACTGGCGCTGAACGTAGCGGATCGCGTGGCTGTTTTCGATGGTGGCACCGTGGTGGAAGAGACTTCGGTGGAAAGCTTTCGCTGCGAAGAGCGCTTGCGTTCAGAGACGGCGCGGCGGCTCTGGCGCGCTCTGCCACAGAACGGATTCAAGGTGGGAACCGATGCTTGAGGTACGCGATGTGAGCTTTTCGTATCGAGCGGGCACCCCAGTGCTCGCGGGTGTGTCGCTGTGCGTGCATCCTGAAGAACGCGTGCGCATCAGCGCTCCTTCGGGGGCGGGCAAGACCACGCTATGCTCGCTGATCGCGGGGTATCGCAAGCCGTGTGCGGGAGACGTGCTCGTTGATGGGGCTCCGCTGCCCGATCGCGGTCTGTGCCCGGTGCAGTTGATCGGTCAACATCCAGAACGCATGCTTGACCCACGCATGCGCATGCGCGAGACGCTGCGGGAGGCGGGCGCATTGGATGTGGACCTGATGGAAGCTCTCGGCATCGAATCGCGCTGGTTGGGCCGTTTTCCACATGAGCTTTCGGGGGGAGAGATGCAGCGATTCTGCATCGTACGCGCTCTCATGGCTCACCCGCGCTATGTGGTGGCAGACGAGATATCAACGATGCTCGATGCGTTCGCGCAGGCACAGGTGTGGAAGACGATCTTGGCCTGGTGCGCGCAGCACGATGCGGGTCTCTTGTTCACCACTCATTCGAATGCTCTCGCAGCTCACCTTGCCACCCGAACGTTTGAGTTGAGGCGCGAAGACGAGATGCGCGCACGGCCTGAGAGCGAAGCGGTATAATCGCTGGGACAGAATAGATGCGAATGGAGCATGGGAAGAGGTCATGGGGATAGCAGAGGAATCGCTTGCACAGCACGCTCGGTGGCGCGGCAAGATAGACACCGTGCCTAAGATGGATATCGCCACGCGTCACGATCTGGCGGTGGCTTATACGCCTGGGGTCGCTGAGCCGTGCCGCGCGATCGCGGACGACCCGCAGGCAGTGTATGACTACACCATCAAGGCGAATACGGTCGCCGTGGTTACGGACGGTAGCGCCGTGCTGGGACTGGGCAACATCGGGGCTGCGGCCGCACTTCCGGTCATGGAGGGTAAATGCGCGCTGTTCAAGGCCTTCGGCGATGTGAACGCATTTCCTCTTTGCCTTGACACGCAAGATACCGACCAGATCATCGATGCTTGCATCAAGTTAGCTCCGGTGTTTGGCGGCATCAATCTGGAGGACATCAGCGCCCCGCGCTGCTTCGAGATAGAAGCGCGCCTGAACGATGCGCTGGATATACCGGTGTTTCACGATGACCAGCATGGCACCGCCATCGTGGTGCTCTCAGCGCTGATCAATGCGCTCAAGCTGGTGGGCAAAGAGGCTGCGCAGGTGCGCGTGGTCATGAGCGGGGCAGGCGCTGCTGGTATTGCCATTGCGAAGCTGCTGTTGTCCTATGGGTTCACGGATATCATCATGTGCGGGAGCCGGGGAATCATCTCGAGCAGCCTTGAGGGCATCAACGATGCGCAGCGCGCTATGTTGGCGGTGACGAATCGCTGCGATATGGCTGGCACGTTGGCCGATGCGCTCGTGGGTGCGGATGTGTTCGTGGGTGTCAGCGCGCCGGGAATCGTGAGCCGTGCCATGGTGGAGACGATGGCATCCGATCCGATCGTATTCGCCCTCGCCAATCCGGTGCCTGAGATTTACCCCGATGAAGCACTGGCGGCCGGTGCAGCGGTTGTCGGCACGGGGCGCAGCGACTTCCCCAATCAAGTGAACAACGTGATCGCGTTTCCGGGTATTTTCAAAGGGGCGCTGGAATCTCGCGCTGAGCGCATCACCGAGCCGATGAAGCTGGCGGCAGCGCGCGCATTGGCCGAGCTGGTGGGCCCTGATGAGCTGGCGCCTGATTTTGTGATGCCCGATCCGTTCGATCCGCGGGTGGCACCGGCGGTGGCCGCTGCTGTGCGGGCATGCGTGGAAGCGAGCGAGCGCTGAGTCGCGGTATCCTCATAACGTTTGAAGGTGACGATGGCGTGGGCAAGTCCACGCACGCACGCCACCTTGCCGAGATCATCGAGGCCTCGGGCCGCGCGGTGCTCTGCGTGCGCGAGCCGGGCAACACGCGCATTGGGGAGAAGCTGCGAGAGGTGCTCCTTGATCCGAAGAATGCTGAAATGGCTCCTGCCTGCGAGCTTTTGATCTACGAGGCTGCTCGAGCGCAGCTGATGCATGAAGTGCTCGCGCCAGCCTTGGCGGCGGGTGCGGTGGTCATCTGCGACCGCTTCACCGATTCGACCGTGGCTTATCAGGGAGCGGGGCGCGGCCTTGACCTTGACGAGGTGTGCGCGCTGAATCGCTTTGCTACGGACGGTCTTGAGCCCGATCTGACCATCTTGCTGAGCCTTCCCGACTCCCAGGAGAAAACCCGTCGTATAGGGCAGCGCGGGGAGCTCGATCGTATGGAGCGCGCTGGTGAGCAGTTCCATGATCGCGTGAGTCGCTCGTTCGCTGAGCTGCCTGAGCGCTCTTCTCATCGGGTGGTGGAGATACTCGCAGCGCAGGATGAGGACCAAACGGCCCGCGCCATCCTCGAGGCGGTCATCACGCGGTTTCCTGAGCTGGCGGTGGCGTGAGATGGCTGACGCGTTCGAGGGTATTCTGGGTCAGCCGCAGGTGCGCGATTTCTTGCGTGCGAGCGTGCGATCGGATCATATCACCCACGCATATTTGTTCTTGGGACCTGCGGGTTCCAACAAAACGGCATCGGCCTATGCTCTGGCGCGGGCGCTGCTTTGTCCGGAGAGCCGTACCGCGGGAGGCGGTTTGTGCGGCAAGTGCGACAGCTGTGCCCGGGTCGGTCGCAAGAGCCATCCCGATGTGCACTATATGGAGCCCGCCGGAGCGAATGGTTGGTTGATCGAGCAGGTTCGCGATATCGCCGCCGATGTGCCGCTTGCTCCCATTCAAGCTGCTCGCAAGGTGTATATTCTCGATCGTGTTGACCTCATGGGCACCTCTCCTGCGAATGCTTTCCTGAAGACGCTGGAAGAGCCGCCCGCGGATGTGGTGTTCATCTTGCTCGGTCGCACGCGTGATACGGTGCTGCCGACCATTGCCTCGCGTTGTCAGGTTGTCCCGTTTCGCCATATTCCCCCCAGCGAGGCTGCGGGCATCGTGTCTCAGAACACGGGCGCTGGGAGTGACCAGGCGCGCCAGGCCATCGAAGCGTGCGGCGGCTCGCTTTCCGAGGCGGTATCCTTTCTGCGCGAATCGGGCAATGAGCGACTGGGATTTCGCACGCGGGTGCTCACCATGCTCGCGAGCATCGATCGAGCCGATGATTGGGAGATCGTTGAACACGCTCGCGAGCTCGTACGGTTGTCGAGGGCGCCCCTCGACGCGGTGCGCGCGCATCAAGAGCGCGAGATCGCAGAGCATGCGGATTTCCTTGAGAAGAGCGCTCTGCGCCAGATCGAGGCTCGTCATAAGCGTCGTCTTTCCGCGAAGACGCGCGAATGTCTCGAGCAGACCATCCATATCGCATCAAGCTGGTTGCGCGATGTGATGGCGGTGTGTGCGGGAACACCTGAGCTCGTCATCAATACCGATGCGGCACCAGCCATCCACGCGGCAGCGGCGGGCGCCGATCTGGCGCGTCTTGGACGCGCGCTGGTGGCGATCGAAGCTTTGCAGGGCATGCTGGCCTATAATGTATCTCCAGAAACATGCATGGACATGCTGTTGTTCGAAATAAAGGACGGTTTGAATGGCACGAGTAGCGCCAGTTAACCTCGCCTACAACGTACGTACCCTCTGGTTCGACCCAGGGGAGCTCGAGTTATCCGCGGGAGACCGAGTTGTGGTCGAAACCGCGCGAGGCCTTGAGTTGGGCGTGTGTGCGAGCGATATACAAGAGGTCTCCTACGAGGAGATCAAGAAGCTCAAAAGCCCGCTCAAGCCGGTCGTGCGCGTGGCGAGCGAAGAGGATCTCGAACAGGCGCAGCGTATGGAGCAACTGGGCCGTGAGGCGATGCCGGTGTTTCGCGAGATGGCGCGCCAGACCAGCGAGGATATGCACCCGGTGTCGGTGGAATATCTGCTCGACGGCGATAAGGCTGTCTTCTATTTCGAGAGCGAAGCGCGCATCGATTTTCGCGAGCTGGTGCGAAAGCTGGCGGCGCGTTTCCATGTGCGCATCGATATGCGCCAGATCGGCGTGCGCGACGAGGCGCGCATCGTGGGTGGAGTTGCGCATTGCGGGCAGATGGTGTGCTGCAAACGCTTGGGCGGTGAGTTCAATCCGGTATCCATTCGCATGGCGAAGGACCAGGATCTCTCGCTGAACCCTCAAAAGATATCGGGGCTTTGCGGGCGGTTGATGTGCTGTCTGCGCTACGAGGATGAAGCCTACAAAGATTTCAAGAGCCGTGCGCCTAAAGCGCGCTCGACGGTGAAGACGCCCGAAGGTGAAGGCAAGGTGGTGGAGCTTGACGTACCGCGCGAGCTGGTAGTGGTGCGCGTGGGCGACGAAAAGCCCGTCAAGGTGCCGCTCGCTGCCTTTGAGCCTGGAGAGGATGGCGCACGTCCTCATGAGATCGGTGAGCAAGCCTGGGAGGATGCGAAGGGTTCCGGCGCCGCCATGTTAGGGCTGCCGACCAATTTTGAAACCGCGAAGTTCACCGGCACCGACACGTTGGCGCAGGCAGGTCAGATACACCGCACGAAAGCGGATCGCGAGAGCAAAGGCGCGCTTGGATCGTCGGCCAACACCCACCGAAAGCCCCGTCAGCGACGCCGTAAGCAAGGCGAGGATAAGCAACCAACAAAGACCGAGTCAGCTCGCAAACCGCGCCGTCGCCGCTCCACCAAGATATCGGGGGGCGAAGCGACGACCGAGAAGGTGCAGCAACCTCAGCAGAAGAAGGGGGCAAAGCCTTCGAAGGCGAAGAATGCTGGGAGCAAAGAGGTGCGTCCGGGGCAGCGCTCGTCATCGCTCGCGCATGAGGATGCTCAGGCGCAGGGAGACCGAAAGCCGCGCCGCCGACGGAGAAGGCGTGGTCGTGGGCAAGGGCAAGGCGAGCAAAGCGCATCTGGCGCAGCGAAGGGTGGCTCTGAATGACGGGCACGGATTGGGCGCTGTACACCGACTTGTATCAGCTGACCATGGCCCAAGGATATTGGAGCGCGGGCAAGCTTGACGATCGAGCTGCCTTCACGATGTCGTTTCGCGACTATCCGTTCCGAGGAGGCTATGCCATCGCGTGCGGGATGGAGCAAGTGGCAGAGATCCTTGCCGACTATTCGTTCAGTGCAGACGATATCGCATATTTGACCGAGGTGCGATCATCTGACGGAACGCCGATGTTCGACCCTGAGTTCTTGTCCTTTTTGGGAAGCATGTCGCTGTGCATCGATGTGGACGCGGTGCCTGAGGGGACTGTGGTGTTTCCTCATGAGCCCATTATGGTGGTGCGCGGTCCTATCATGCAGTGCCAGCTGCTGGAGACGGTGCTTCTCAATTGCGTGAACTTCCAGACGTTGATCGCCACGAAAGCGGCTCGTGTGTGTCGCGCTACGGGCGGTGCGCCGGTGGCGGAGTTCGGCTTGCGGCGAGCACAGGGCATGGGTGGAGTCTGGGCGAGTCGTGCGGCCTATATTGGCGGCTGCGCGTCTACTTCCAATGTGCTCGCGGGAAAGATCTTCAACATTCCCGTGTCGGGCACGCACTCGCACTCATGGGTCATGTCGTTTCCGAGCGAACTTGAAGCGTTCCGGGCATATGCGCATGCTTTCCCTTCTAACTGCACGCTGTTGGTGGACACCTACGACGTTGAAACGGGCGTGCGCAATGCGATCGTGGTTGGTCAGGAGATGCGGGCGCGGGGAGAGGCGCTCGCTGCGATTCGCATTGATTCGGGAGACTTGGCTTGGCTCGCGTCGAAAGCGCGCGCGATGCTGGACGAAGCGGGACTGACCGAAGTTGGCATCGTGCTCTCGAACGACCTGGACGAGTGCACGGTGGAATCCATCCTCGATCAAGGGGCGCCGGTGGATGCGTGGGGGGTGGGCACGAAGCTCGCCACGGCGTATGACCAGCCGACGCTCGGCGGGGTGTATAAGCTCTCGGCGATTCGTCCGGCGGGGTCAGATATCTGGGAAGACAAGCTCAAGATATCGGAAAGCGCATCTAAGCTGACGCTGCCCGGCGTCTTGAATGTGCGCCGCTATTTCAACGACGATGGCCATGTGGCCGGGGATATGATCTACGATATCAACAGCGATGTTGATGCGGGCGAAGTGATCGTTGATCCGCTTGATGCGCTGCGCCAGAAACAGCTTGCGGGCAAACGTTTCGAGGTGCTCCTTGCGCCGTTTTTGCGACAAGGTCGTATGGTGGCCGACTACGATCCATCGGATGCGCGCGCGGCGCGTCATCGGGCGTGCGCGGGACTTGAAACGCTCGATGAGAGCCAGTTGCGCATGTTGAATCCCCATACCTATCCGGTAGGGTTAGAGCGGGGGCTTCACGAGCGGCGACAGAATCTGGTGGCGCAGTTGCGTCATGTGCCCGAGCGTCCCTGATGAAAGGAGGGCGTGGCCGATGATACGAATCGTTACCGACTCGGTCTCATCTCTGCCGGCTGAGGTGGCTGCACAGCGCGATATCACGGTAGTGCCGCTGTTCTTGCACTTCGATGGCGCTGAGCACGTGGAGACCCAGATGAATATTCCAGCGTTCTATGAAACGTTGGAAGAGCGCATCGATGCCATTCCTACGTCGAGCCAGCCCTCGGCGCATCAGCTCGAAGCGCTGTTCGAGGAAGCGGCGCAGGCGGACGAGAGTGTTGTCGGTGCGTTCCTCTCATCGGCGCTCTCTGGCACGTTCGAGGGTGCTGTGCGCGCAGCGCGCATGGTGAAGAGTCACCATATCGATTTTGAATGCGTGCTGATCGATTCTGCGTCAGCCGGATACGATGAAGCATTCTGCACGCTGGATGCGGCCGACGCGCGCGATCAGGGTGCATCGTTTGCCGATGTGGTTGCTGCAGCCGAAGTGGCTGTTATGCGGAGCCGTATTCTGTTCGTGCCGGACTCTCTGGCTTTCCTTAAAGCGGGTGGCCGCATTGGATCGGCGGCAGCCCTTCTGGGGCAAGTGGTGCGCATCTCGCCCATTCTTACCGTAAAGGACGGATACGCTGATACGTTCGCCAAGGTTCGCACCCATAAGCGGGCGCTCGCTGCGATGGTCGACCAGTTGCGACAGGATATGCAGCAGTTCGGATTGAAGCGCGTTGTCGTGCACTATATCGGCAAGAAGTCAAAGGCGCTCGATCAGCTGCGCGAGGCGGTGGAAGAGGTTGTCGGTCGTGCGGTTGAGGTGCTGCCGGTGAGCCCGGTGCTGGGCGCTCATGTGGGGCCGGCGGTCGGCATCGCGTATGAATGCCTCGATATGATCCGGGGCAAGTTGAGCGGAGACGCCAGCGAGCTGGTCGTGGCGGTCTAGGAGGATTCATGAAGAAGTGTCATCTGATAGTTGATTCATGCTGTGACCTACCAGCGCAGCTGCTGGATCGTCCCGAGATCACCCTGCTCAAGTTTCCCTATCTGATGGATGAGCGGACCTTTGAGGATGATTTGTTCCAGACGGCGTCGGCGGCGGAGTTCTATGGCGCGATGAAAAAGGGGTCAGAGCCATCGACGAGCCAGCTGACGGTGCCCGTGCTGACCGGAGCGTTTGAGGCGGCAGCGGCTGAGGGCGTGCCCTGCGTGTATCTGTCGTTCACGAGCGGTCTTTCGGGTAGCTTCGATGTGGCGTGCATGGTGCGCGATCAAGTGCTTGAGCGTCATCCGGGCTTTGAGCTCTACGTCGTTGACACCTATCTTGCATCCATCGCGGAAGGGGTGTTGATCTTCGAGGCGATTCGCCAGATGGATAAGGGGCTATCCGCAGCTGAGCTAGCTGCATGGGCCGAGGAAGCGCGCTACTTCGTGGATTGCGAGTTCATGGTGGAGGATCTGGATACGCTGCGCCGTGGGGGCCGTATTCCCGCTACGGTGGCCGTGGCCGGTTCAGCGCTCGATGTGAAACCGCTCCTGACCATTGATGCTGATGGAACGCTCAAGCTGGTGGGTGTGGCGCGGGGACGCAAGAAGGGCATCAAGCAGCTTGCTGAGTACTACAAGAAAAACGGATCGGATCACGGTGGGTCCGAATACGTTGTTTTGGGCAATGCTGACTGCGAGAAGGATATGGCTCGCTTGAAGGATATGATCACGAAAGATGACGAAGATCTTCTGGTGGTGACGGCAAGCATTGGGCCGGTGATCGGTTCTCATGTGGGACCGGGCATGCTGGCGGTGGCGTTTTGGGGTGCCGATAAGCGCGAGAATCTGAGCGTAGCGGATCGCATCGCCAAGCGCATCAGAAAGGCGGAATAGATTGAGTATCTACGCATATCGCGGCGCCCCCGCATTCATCGAGGCAGTAGCGGCGCGTTTGGATGAGGCCGGATGGCAGCGAAGCGAAGAGATCGCCGCAGCGGATGCCGTTATCACCTTCTTTCCCTCTATGAACGATCTGGAGGATCTCTGCTTTGGTGACGATGGGCTGATGCAGTTGATGCGGCCCGGCGCAACGTTGATCGACCTATCGGCGGTCACGCCGAACTTCGCGCGTGAGATGAATGCCATTGCCACTCTGTCCGATCTTCGCTTTGTGGAAGCGCCCCTGGCGTGCAAGGATATGGTTGCGCTGGATGCTTTCAGCCACGCTAACCTGATGTGCTATGCCGCAGGCGAAGAAGATAGCACGCGCGGCGTGCACGATATCCTTGATGCGTTGTTCTGCGATGTTCGCGTGATGGGCGGTGGTGGTGCGGCGCAGCTGGCGCGCGCGTCTCATACCATCCAGTGCGTTGCTGAAGCGGTTGCGGCCATTGAGGCGCATGCTCTTTTTGCGGCATCGCGAAGATCCATCTCAAGCATGGAGATGGGGGCGACGCGTGTTGAACCCGCCAATTATGCTGCGCAGACGATGCTGGCGGCGATTGATGCGGGCCGTTTCGAGGGTGACTTCACGTGTGAGATGCTGATGGGGGAACTGACGGCTGCACTGATGGCGGCCGATGACTATGAGCTGATCATTCCGCAAGCTGAATCTGCTCTGCATCTGTTGGAGTTGTTGGTAGTGATCGGGGGTGCCGATAAATCACCTGCTGCGCTCTCGCTTGTGTATGGGGATGAGGCGGCATGCGCCGAGTACGGTCTGGATTGGCAGCGCGCAGAGCAATTGTATGCCCAAGAGGGCTTCGATGATGAGGCTGACTACCATGACGCCGACTTTCTTGATTATCTCGATGATGACGAGGCTTCCGGCGAGGTAGGCTTCGGCTATTCTGCGAACTAAGGTGAGCGCATACGCTGCATGCTCGTTGTGCCCGCGCGCGTGCGGCGCGGCACGCGAGAAGGGTGAGCATGGTTCCTGCGGTGTTGATGCGCGGATGCGCGTTGCACGCGTGGGACTTCATGCATGGGAAGAGCCTCCCATCAGCGGAAACGCTGGCAGCGGCACGATCTTCTTCTCGGGATGCTCGCTTGGATGCATCTATTGCCAGAATGCTGCTATCTCGCGCGGTGGGGCTGGTCAGGTAATGGATACGTTCGAGCTGGCACAAGCCTGTCTGGACCTTCAGGCGCAGCATGCGCTGAACATAAACATGGTTACTCCAACGCATTTCACCCCCAGCGTGTGCGCTTCGATACGAATAGCACGTACGAGAGGCCTTGAGATCCCTGTCGTGTGGAACACGAGCGGATACGAAACAGTGCAGGCCATTCGCGCTCATGCTGAGGCGGTTGATATATATCTGACGGATATGAAATACGCTGATGCGAGATTGGGGCGAGCTCTTTCAGGGGTTGCCGATTATCCGGTGGTGGCGCTTGAGGCATTGGAGGCGATGGTGCAGCGCACGGGGTCTCCTGTCTACGATGAGAGATGTGGCGAGATGCGCATGACGCGCGGCGTGATCGTGCGTCATATGGTATTGCCAGGGCATGCGGAAGATTCGATCGAAGTGGTGCGTCACGTTCATGAGCGCTTCGGGGATGATGTTCGTCTGTCGCTCATGCGGCAGTATACGCCTACCATCTCTCGTGCGGCCGCTCTGGGTGACAAGCGGGCTTGCACAACCCTTGCGCGTTTTCCCGAGTTGGCCCATACCGTTGATGAGACCGACTACGAGCGCGTGCTGGATGCTGCCGATCGCATGGGTGTTTCTGATTATTTCTGGCAAGAAGAGGGTGCGGCAAGCGAGAGTTTCATACCTGGATTTAGCTGAAAGATATGGAGGACCCTTCGCTGAATCGCCGCAAAAAGTACACATATACTGGTCTTTTGTGAAGAAACTGTCATCAAGCTGTACGCGAATCGTGGTGTTCGGTCACGTGATCGTTTCATTCTTATAAGGAGCGATAGCCTTCCTTGCGCATATGTTGTCGAGGTAAGGAAGTCTATTTGGAGATGCTGAGTATGGCGCGCAAGCGCATCGTAGCCAGCGGGGTTGCGCTCGTGCTAGTGCTGACGACGATGCTGTATGCGTCGCAATCGTTGAATATGCCGTTTGTCCAGATGGCCTTTGCTGATACGCTGCATTTCGGCCAGATGGAACAGCCAGCCTACGAAGGTCGCACCTTAGGCGATATGGTGGAAAGTCAGCTTGAGGGAACTGCCGAGCAAGCGAAGATCGAGGCGCTGGTGGCGGTGGCTCAAGAGCAGGTTGGCAAAGGATATGCTCGCGGTGGCAGAGGGCCGGATGCGTTCGACTGTTCTGGTCTTGTCCAGTACTGCGCTCGCGAAGCGCTTGGTATGGAATTGCCACGGACGAGCTATGCACAGTCAACGTGCGGCACTGATGTGGCACTTGAGGATGCCCGGCGTGGTGATCTGCTGTTCTGGGGGAGTCCGGGAAGCTCGCACCATGTAGGTATTTATCTTGGTGATGGCGCATACATTCACGCGGCTGGTAGCGGCAAGGGCGTCGTGGTGGCAACGTTTGATTATTATGCGCCTACATACGCGAGACGCGTGATCTGATTCGGGTATAATGATGGACAATGCCAGTGTGGCTCAACGGTAGAGCAACTGATTTGTAATCAGTGGGTTGCGGGTTCGATTCCTGTCACTGGCTCCATACGCATCAAGCCGGGGTTTCCCCGGCTTTTTTGTAGCATGCTGCCGTTTAACGAACGGTTTGCATCGTTTTCCATTTTGATATTGGTGCTCCCTGGCGTAGAATCTCTTGTGTCGGTTCTATGAAGGTGGTTCTATATGTTGAAAACGTCTTCCCTAATTCTCTCGCTGGTCTCTTCGGTATGCATTCTTTTTGGTGCACCTGCGGTAGCGTGGGCAGTTGAACAAGCGTCACCTGCTTCTGTGCTGAGCCAGGAGACGTTTCTTGACAGCTCGAAAGTGGATGGGTGTATCGATGAGACGTCAACGAAGCCATCCGTAGAGCCTTCGTCGGAGCAGGGGACTCAGGCAAGTTCGAGCTCAAGCTCATCATCATCTGCAGGATCTAGCACGTCAAGCAGCTCCCAGTCGACACAAGGGAAGCCTACCAAGCCTGCTCAAACAACGCCTGCAACTCCAAAGTATCCAGTAGGGTGGAGCAAAGATGCGAAGGGTATCTGGCATTACGGCAACAAGGATGGGAGTGCGCGAACAGGGTGGTTGCTCTTGGGGAAAACCTGGTACTACCTCGATCCTGCCAATGCGGGTGCCATGAAGACAGGGTGGTATCAAGATACGAGCAAGCGCTGGTTTTA